>JACWER010000020.1 GCA_014653385.1 Pelagibacterales bacterium SAG-MED50
GATCAAAAGTAAGGAAGGTAGATTCAACAGGAAATATTATAGTTGAGGACTCTGAAGCTGGGGCAACAACAGGAACTGGTACTGCTAAGGGTGGTTCATTGGCAGGTCATGGCGTAGTTCAATTCACTGAAACACCAGGAACTATAGTGTTTTATGTAATTTTAGGAATAGCATTCGTTGCTTTGTTGCTTTACCTATTGTCAGCTCATAGAAATCCCTCCACGATTTCTTTTGTAATTATCGTAGTCATAATGGCAGCTGGTTTAATTTTTGACCCCGACGATAAAGAAAAAGACATATTAAAAGATACAGAAAAAATAACTCTAAACTCTAATCAAGTAAGTAGTATTGAAACTTCTGCTCCTCAATACTTTAGCTTGGAAAAAATAAATTACTTCCCAAATGTTCTAGAGAGTTCTCTTATTTCTGGAACTACTTATAGTATTATTTATTTTGCTGGAATTGTTTTGTTGGCATCTCTAATTGTAATATCAATGCTTCCTCAATTTAGTCCACGTACTAAATCTACAGCACTTTTATTTTTTCTAGCAGCTATATCTTTAATTGTTTTAAAAGGTGTTTCATATAATAATTTAGTTGAAAGTACTGATAGTAGCTTTTTTGGCATTCAGGGTTATGGGGTAATACTAGTAGTTTTACTTTTATTTGTTATAACGGCCCCATTTGTTCATTCAAAAATAAAAAACTTAACAAATGTATATATATTTGGATTTGGTATTCTTGCAATAATTTGTACTTATTTTATTGGTGGTAATACTTTTGTTCCAAATGATCCATCTTTTTATCAACCTAAAATAATAAGTGAATTAAATATCGGAGATCTTTCTCAAATTAAATACGAAGGGACAAAAAGATTTTTTTATGAAACTGCAACTTCAGGATATTCTCAATTTGCCTTTAGTATTCTAGCGGTATTTTTAGTCCAATATTTTTTATTCCTTAATATGGGTGAGAAAGCAAATTATAAAAGATTTGCTCCATATATTTACATAGTCACTATTGCTGTAGCACTTTGGGCTTCAATATTTTATTCTGTAGGATATTCATTATATAAAATTCTTGCAGTGTTAGTAATTGGAATACCTATTACACCTTTAGTTTGGCAATTTATGTCTATCTATAAAGAAAAAAATGCACGTGATAAACAATTAAGTCAATGGGAGGAAATAAAGTAGATGAAAAAATCGGCATTTCTTTTTTTTAAAGGACTAGGATTATTATTTGCAATACTGTGTGGAATAGGAACTGCTTTTCTTGGTTGGTATGATGGCGCAGATTGGATGAATATTGCTACCTACTCTATTGCTGTAACTGGATTAATATTGTGGGGATGGTACCATTTTTCTGTAAGATGGATTAATGAAGATTTAAAAAAAAATATCTTTACTAAATTTCCTAAAGAAGAAATTATAAAAGTCGAAGAAGATGAAGAAAATTTCTTCTTCAAAAATATTAGAGAAAATAAATGGAAAACAATTGCTTTCCTTGGGGTAATTTTAATCTTTATTTTTGTATCTTTTATAGCAGATGATTTCTTTTCAGGAAGAACCCTAGTTTCATTTTTGATCTTTTTAGTATTTGTGATTTTTATGGGTGTTATCAGCAGATACATAAAAGGTTCAAAAAGTGTTTTTGTAGGTATCTCTGTTTTGATTGGGTTGTTTATTATTGGATCTCTAACCATACCTGGTTTCTTAACGACCATGAACATGAAATCAATGTTGGTTTTTGCATCATTTTTAGGACTAGCTACTATTGGTCAGACTTTTGTTGCACTTTTAGGGGGGTTAGATCTTTCAATTCCTTTTGTTATTGGTTCTATGAACGTAGCTTTAATGTCATTAATTTCAAAAGGAGTTCCGCCATGGTTAGCGTGCATAGTAATATTATTACTAGGAGCTTTAATTGGATTTGTTAATGGAACTCTGAGTTTTAGGCTTCAGGGACAAGCCTTAATTTTAACGTTAGGTGTTGGATTTTTTGTTAAAGGAGGAGTTCAAATTTTAGTTTCTATGGGTACTTTTTCAGCAGGTACAGTTTTTGGTGTAGTGCCAGATTGGATGCAAAATTTGGCTTCTATGGGAGGAAAAACTATTGGTCTTCCAATACCTCCTGTGATTATTATTTGGATAGTAGCAAGTATATTAGTTATCGTTGCACTTAGGTTAACAAAATGGGGAAGGCATTTATATGCTTTAGGGGGAAGTAGATTGTCATCATCAAGACTTTCTATTTCTGAAAGAGGATACTGGGTTGGCGCATATGTTATCAGTGGTTTTTTCTCAGCTTTAACTGGAATTCTACTTCTTGGTTGGAGTGGTGGAGGATATGTAGGTGCTGGAGATATTTATTTATTCACAACTATAGCTGCAGTGGTTATTGGTGGAACTTCATTATTAGGAGGTTCTGGAGGTTATGGGTTAAGTGTTATTGGAGTATTTATATTGCAAATAATAACAACTGTATTAATTGGATGGGGTTTAAGTTGGGAAGCACAACAATTTATTTTAGGATTACTTATTATTCCAATGGTCGCCCTGTACGCAAGATCCCCACATATAAGAAGCCAGATATAAAGGAGAAGATTTATGATAGAATTAAATTGTGACATGGGTGAAAGTTTTGGGATCTATAAAGCGGGTAATGATGAAGAGATAATGCCATTAATAGATATAGCAAATGTTGCCTGTGGGTTTCATGCTTCTGATCCTAATCATATGAGAAAAACTGTGGCACTTGCAAAAAAACATGGGGTAAAAGTTGGGGCTCACCCCTCTTTTCCTGATCTGCAGGGATTTGGAAGAAGAGAAATAAAAATGCCAAGGCAAGATATAAAAAGTATGGTTATGTATCAGGTAGGTGCTTTAAAATCATTTTTAGATGAACAAGATATGCCTTTGAACCATATCAAACCTCATGGATCATTATATGTTATGGCTGCAAAAGATGAAAATATGGCTAATGCAATTGCAGATGCTGTTGAAACTTTTAATGTGAGTATTTTTGGAATGGCAAATACTTGTCATGAAAAGATTTATAAAGATGAAAGAGGTTTAAATTTTATAGCAGAATTTTACGCTGACCTAGATTATGATAAAGAAGGAAACCTAGTTGTAGCTAAAGGAAAAAATGCTAACTACGATAGTAAAATTGCAGCCAAACGTGTTATGCGCGCATTAAAAGAAAAAAAAGTTACCAATACTATTGGTAAAGATATAAATGTTGGTTGTGATACAATTTGCGTTCATTCAGATACACCTAATGCAGTTGAAATAATTACAGGTATTAAATCAGCCCTTAGTAAATGAAAAGAATTTTAATAGCTAACAGAGGTGAAATAGCTTGTAGAATTATTAGAAGTTGTAAAAAACTAGGTTTACAGTCAATTGCCGTATATTCAGATATAGACAAAAACAGCAAACACGTTAGAGAAGCTGACAAGTCAATCCACATAGGGGGGTCAAAAGCACAAGAAAGTTACCTTCTCGCAGAAAAAATCATTGAGGTTGCTATAAAATTAAATGCTGATGCTATTCATCCAGGATATGGATTTATGGCCGAAAATGCTGAATTTGCTCAGAATGTAATAGACTCAGGGATTATTTGGATAGGCCCAAAACCAAGCACTATCATATCAATGGGTAATAAAGATGTAGCAAGAGATTTGGCTATAAAAAATAACCTTCCTATTTGCCCAGGGTTAAAAGATGAAGATTTAAAAAAAGATGATCTAGAAAAAAAATGTAATGAAATTGGTTATCCAATTTTAATAAAGGCAAGTGCTGGTGGTGGTGGAATTGGAATGCGAATAGCAAACAATTATGAGGAATTAATTCAATCAATTGAAAAAACTAAAAATTTAGCAAAAAAAGCATTTGGTAATAGTGATATTTTTTTAGAAAAATTCATCTCAAATGCAAGGCATATAGAAATTCAAGTTTTTGGTCTTGGTGAAAGAAAAGCTTTGCATTTCTACGAAAGAGATTGCTCAATACAAAGACGTTTTCAAAAAATTATAGAAGAAAGTCCTGCTCCTGAGATTAAAGATTCAATAATTAATGAGATGGCTGAAAGCGCAGTAAATTTTGTTACAAATCAAAAATATGAAGGAGCCGGTACAATAGAATTTATATACGACATTGATAATAAAAAATTTTATTTTTTAGAAATGAATACCAGAATTCAAGTAGAGCACCCTGTTACAGAGATGATCACAAATTCTGATTTAGTTTCAATGCAAATCCAATTTGCATTGAACCTAGATCTAAAATCTATAGAACAAAATAAAATTAATAAATCAGGACATGCTATTGAATGTAGATTATATGCTGAAGACCCAGCTAAAAATTTTCTTCCTTCTCCAGGTAAAATTACTAAATTAAATCTTCCTAATACCGGTTTTGCAGATATTAGACTTGATATAGGTGTGGATGAAGGAGATGAGATATCTTTTTATTATGATCCAATGATTGCAAAAATTATTTCAAAAAGTGAAAATAGAATAGAAAGTATAAATAATATGATTCATTATTTAAGTGAATTAAAAATAGAAGGAATTAACACAAATAAATCTTTTTTAATTTCAGTTTTAAAAAATGAGTCTTTTGAAAAAGCAACTTATAATACTAAATTTATAGAAAATAATTTATCTTTATTTACAAAAAAATCAGAAACTTTAAAAAAAGATATAAGTAAAACTATAAATGAAGAAAATATTGTTCAAAAATATACTGATAAAGATGTTGAAGCTTTTAAAAAAATAACAGCACAATCTCCTAATAAAAAACACTCAGAACACTACACTGAAAATGATTTTAAAGCATTTAAGAATATTTTAAATAAAAAAAATGACAATCAAAAAAAAGGTTCTATTAAAAATATAATAGGAAAAGTATATGAAGAACCAGTATTTAAACCAGGAGGTGACAAATATATGGTCATTGAATTTGGTAATCTTATGGATCTAGAAATTAACTTTACAGCACAAAACTTAGCTAAAGCTATTCTTGATAATAAAATCAAAGGTATTTATGAAACTGCTCCATGTTTTGCTTCGATGCTTATTCATTATAATCCTGATGAAATAAAATTTAATGATTTAAAAAATGAGATGAAGTCACTTATTAAGTCATTAGGTCCAACTGATGATATTGAGATTAATAGTAGAATTTTCTCATTTCCCACTGTTTATTTAGATAAATGGACAAAAGAATGTATTGAAGATTATTCAAGCAAAATTGCAGAAAAAACTCCTGATCCTGATTTTATTGTAGAGCTAAATAAACTTGAAAATACTGAACAATTTGTAAGGGTTCATTCTGGAACTGAATATTGGGTTTCGGCACTAGGTTTTTGGCCAGGTCTTCCATTTATGATGCCTCTAGACCCTAGATGTAAATTAACTGCACCAAAATATAATCCACCAAGAACCTGGACCCCAAAAGGTGCCGTAGGAATGGGTGGATCTTCAACTTCAATATATCCTGATAGATTGCCTGGGGGTTATCAAATTTTTGGAATAATACCTGTTCCTATTTGGGATACTCAGAAAAGTTTTTCTGTATTTGAAGAAAGTATCTGTCTTTTTAAACCTGGTGACAGAGTAAAATTTGTACCCACAAGCTACGAAGAATTTGATCATGTTTCGAATAAGGTAAAGGACAAATCCTATGATTATAATATTATTGACTATCAAAAATTTTCAGTAAAAAATTATAAAAATTGGTTAACAACAATTGATAAAACAAAAAGATTTTAACTTTTATGGTTCAAGTAATTAAAAAAGGTTTAGAAACATCAGTCCAAGATTATCCTGGAAGAATTGGAACTTTAAATCAAGGATTTCCAGCCTCAGGTCCAATGGATAGTTGGTCTTTTAGACTTGCAAATATATTGGTTGGAAATAAGCCTGGTGACGCAGCACTAGAGTGTCAATTTATGGGACCTACTCTTAAATTTGTTGATGATAGAACAATAGCTATTACAGGTGCAGACATGTCTCCAAAAATAGATGGTAAAAGTGTTCCTTTATGGGAGAGTATTGAAGTTAAAGCAAATCAAGTTTTAGAATTGGAATTTGCCACAATAGGTGCAAGATCATATATTGCTTTTGCTGGAGGAATTAATAGTGAACCTTGGCTTGGATCGAAATCTACATTTCATAAAGCTGGGGTGGGCGGAATTGATGGTAAAGCTATTGAAAATAATCAAATACTACCACTAGGAAACAATAAAAAAATTCAGTTTAGAAAAATAAAAAAAAGTTCAATACCCGAAATCTCTAAAGATAAAAATTGGTCTATAGAAGTTGTTTTAGGTCCCAACGATGACTGGATAGATGACAAAGGTCATGAGATTTTTTTTAATTCTAAATGGAAACTTCAAGCAAAAAGTGATCGGACAGGGTACAGATTGGATGGACCTAAACTATCTTTCACTGATAAGGCTACAAACAAAAGCCTTGAAAATGGTTCGGAACCTTCAAATATTATTGACCAGGGCTATCCTGCAGGAGCAATTAATCTTGCAGGTCAAACCCCAATTATTCTTGTTAATGATGGACCAAGCATGGGTGGTTTTATTAACCCGTATACTGTGCCATCAGCAGCTTTTTGGAAATTAGGACAAGCTAAACCAGGAGATACTCTAAATTTTATAGAAGTTTCAGTTGAAAAAGCTCAAACATTAAGAGCTGAACAGTCAATCATTTGTAGCGAAGAAAGCCTTATGTCTTTTAATAAGAATGAAACTATCAAAAATGAAGAAAACAAACAATTAGACCCAATAAAGATAATAGATTTTGATAAAAATAAGACGGAAGAGAAAAAAAGAGTAAAATTGATGGAAAAAAAAGGCATGAAAAATATGAAAATTCGGTTTTTTAATTAATTATTAAATATGAAAGGAATGTTTTAGATAATGACAACTGAGGTAAAAACAACAGTTCCGGGTAATATATGGAAAGTACTAGTTAAAGTAGGAGATATTGTTAAACAAAATGATGATCTTTTCATTATGGAGGTAATGAAAACAGAGGTACATCACAACTCACCTATTGATGGAAAAGTTATACAAGTAAACATTCAAAATGACCAAGAAGCAGTTGAGCCTGGTACAGTTGCGATTATCATTGAATAACATATGAAATCTAAAAAAAAATTTATTACTAAATATTTAGATACTATAATTGAACTATCAAATGAAACTGGGATTTCAAAAAAAGAAGCAAGAACAATCCTAGATATAACATTATCTAATCAAAATCCTGAGTCTGTTAATTTTGAACTAATAAAAACTGAGATAAAAACATTCATTACAATTAATATTTTTTCGCTAGTGTGTAAATTATAGAGTGATAAAAAATATAATTTTTTAAATTAATCGTAATAAAACATTGGAGCTTTTTTCCAATCTAACCATGTAACTGGGTCATGTCCCCAAACTACTTTAGCATTATAATCTTTGGCAACTTTTCTTAATTTTTTAACAGAGTCAGCCGCATCTGAAGCAGAAGCAACAAGTCCAGGCAGACATTTATCACACCAATGATCTCCTGTATAACATGCGTCTCCAGTAAATAACATATGTCCAGTTTTTGGTAAATTTACAAGAACCGATTGATGACCAGGAGTATGTCCAGGAGTAAATATTATTTTAATAACACCATCTCCAAAGACATCATAAAAATCTGTTTTTCTTCCCTGTAAAAATTTCCATCTTATATTTGGTTTATCAAAATCTG
>JACWER010000021.1 GCA_014653385.1 Pelagibacterales bacterium SAG-MED50
CAATAAACTAATATGATCGAATGAGTTTTTATCAACCAGCAAAATTACCTAGATTAATGGTAGCTCCAAATGGAGCTAGAAAAGTAAAAAAAGATCACCCAGCTGTTCCTTTGACAATTAGCGAGACAGTAGCAACAGCAAAATCTTGTTATGAAGCTGGTGCAGGAGCAATACATTTACATGTTAGAGATAAAGATGGTCAACACGTATTAGATGCAGGACTTTATAAAGAAGCACTAAATGAATTAGAACATCAAGTGCCAAAAATGCATATACAAGTTACAACCGAAGCTATAGGAAAATATTCTCCAGCAGATATGCGAAAGCTTGCATATGATGTAACTCCACCAGGCACATCAATTGGAACATCAGAATTAATTCCTTCTAGAAAACCTGAAGAAGAGGATATAAAACTTTATAAATATTTAACTGAAGCAGGTACAAAAATTCAACACATACTTTATAAACCTGAAGATATAGATTTATTAGCTGAATTATTAAATAAAGCAGAAATTCAAATCAATGATGCTTGGTGTTTATTTGTTATTGGTCATTATAGTGGGAGAATAAGCTATCCAGAAAATATTTCTTTATTTGTAAAAAAAATGGAAGAGCATAAAATAAATCTTGATTGGGCAATATGTGCTTTTGGAAAAGAAGAAATGAGTTGTTTGGAAAAAGCTATAACTCTAGGAGGAAAAATAAGAGTTGGGTTTGAAAATTCATTATTTATGCCTAATGGAGAAATTGCCCCAGACAATCACATCAAAGTTGATGCTGTTAATAAGTTGTTTCAATTAAACTAAAATAGATAAATTCTTATTTAAATAAGATTTAAAACCCTTAACTGATTTACACGAAGAAAGAATAAATCTATCCGGTCTTACTATTATAGCTTTTGAATTAGAATTTTTAAAAAATTTTTCTAAATCTTTATTATTTTTTGATTGTATTGAATTTAATTTGCTAGAGATATTATTTTTAATCTCTTTTGATAAAATTAAAATTGGTTTTAAAGAAAATTTATCATCTAATAATTTTCCATTTCTTAATTTAAATTGAGGGAATATTTTTCCTCGATTTTTATCTTGAACCTTTCCTAACCCTTTACCTAGTTTAGGTTTAATTGATTTCATGCTCTTTTGACCGTCAGGTGTAGAAGAAACTTTTCCAGTTATATTTGAAGTTCCAACTGCATTAACAAATTCACCCATTTTAGCTGTTGTTTTGATGTATTCTTTAACATTAGAATATCTTTCAGATTGATACGTTTTAAGTAGTTTATCACTGTGATTATTTTTTAAACAATATGCAATTTTCCAGGATAGATTTGATGCATCTCTAATTCCAGCGCACATTCCTTGTCCCATAAAAGGCGGCATTAAATGGGCCGCATCCCCTGCAAGAAAAACTCTACCTTTTTTCCAATTCTTTGAAATTGCAGATTGAAATGTATAAATAGTCTTTCTTTCCATAAAAGCATCACTAGGCTTTAACCATGGTTTTAAAAAATTCCAAATATATGAATTAGATAAAACTTTTTTTTCACTTTCACTGTCATGGATTGCAAACTCCCATCGTCTTCTTTTGCCAACATTTCGACAATAGGTTGCTGGACGTTTTGGATTAGAATATTGAATGGTTCTATCTGGTAATTCCTTTTTGTCTTTTTTTAAAATTAAATCTACTACAGCCCATTTTTGAGTAAATCCAAGATTTTGAAATTTTGCTTTTATTTGTTCTCTTATCGTTGAATTAGCACCGTCACATCCAACAACATACTTTGAACTTATTTCTTTAATTATTCTATTATTAACATTTTCTAAAATTATTTTTATAGAATTTTTATCTTCTTTAAGATTAACAACTTTCGTATTTTGCATTATTGTTACTTTTTTAAAGTCTTTTAGTCTTCCCCTAAGTTTTCTTTCTAAGTCTGGCTGATGAAATCTATAACTTGGATACCAACCATTCTCAGTTACTGATCTTGGTCTTGGCCAATCTAATACTTCTTTATTTTTAGAATTAACAAATTTTGTTCCTTTATTAATTATTGTATGTTTTAGAAATTTATCTGTGATACCAATTGTTTGAAAAACTCTCATTATCTCATCATCAAAATGAACAGCTCTTGGTAAAGGATAAAAACTTTTTTCTTTTTCAACTATCAAAATTGAAAAACCATGTAATGCCAGTAGATTAGCTAAAGCACCTCCTGTGGGACCAAAACCTATAATTACAACATCATACTTTTTCATTTAAAAAATTATAATTTTTATTTTTTGTTAGTAGTATTTGAATATAGCCAAGGACAATCAATAAAAAGTGGTGCTTGTTTTCCTTCAGAGGCTGTTTCTAATCTTTTGTTTCTAAACTTCATTCTTTCTTCATCAGGTAAATACAATCTTTCATGTCCCCAAAAACTTGGGCCTTCAAATGTCTCTATAGGTTCCCACGTTTTAGGATCAATAATTCTTCCACCCCAACCATTTTCAATAAAAAATCCTGAAGGCGTTATAGAATAAAATGATGTCATATAATCATTAGTGTGCCTTCCAAGAGTATAAGCTATTTTATTATCTTGATATTGAAGTAAGTCATACCCTTGACCAACATCATCCAAACTATTGTACTCAACCATGAAATGATGAAAACCAGTTCTACCTGATCCAAATAATGCTAAACTGTGATGCCTTCCATTTACGTGAAAAAAACATAGAGAAATTGGTGTATGACTATAATCGCTTATTTTAAAACCAAGAACTTCGGTGTAAAAAGGTATTAAATCATCAATTTTTTTAACATGAATTACTGCATGGCCCATTCCAAGTGCGCCTGTTTTAAACCCTGATATTGGACGACTTGGTTTAAATGGATCCGTATCATTCATTGGATTATAAACTAACTCAATTCTATTTCCTTGAGGATCATTAAAATAAATTAAATCTTCAACAAATCTTTTATCAGCAAAAGATGTTTTGCCTTGATGAACTTGAATTTTATTTTCTTCTAATTTTGATGCAAAGAATAATAAATCTTCTTTCTCATCAACTTCCCAGCCCATAAATCCAAGACCATCACCCGTATCGCCTGTTATTGTTAATCTTTGTTTTTGATCATCCATTCTAAAAGATAAAATATCTTTTCCTCGATCAACTTGCTGCATCCCTAAACTTTTTTGAGTATAGTCTGACCAATCTTCAAATTTATCTGAGTTTACTCCAATGTAACTAAGAGCTTTTATAGCCATCTAAATTTTTCCTAAATAAAATGAGCCCACAAAGATGTGGGCTCAAAAGTATATAATTATTATTAACCTTCTACTGCGGTAATGATTTG
Organism: Pelagibacterales bacterium SAG-MED50; assembly: GCA_014653385.1. Lineage (GTDB taxonomy): Bacteria > Pseudomonadota > Alphaproteobacteria > Pelagibacterales > Pelagibacteraceae > Pelagibacter. The sequence goes on from JACWER010000021.1 coordinate 3,340, forward strand.
TCTCGCTCTATTTAGAACTGCATCACCATCAAGGCCTTTACCACTCATTTCTTTTAACCAATTAGACTCGACTGGTGCTAATATTTTTTTATATTCAGCAATAACGTCATCTGATGCAATTATGATTTCATGATCTGCTCTTTTTGAGATTTCATTTTTCATTACTGCATTTTGGTTATCAATTAAGTTTGAAGCCCAATCACCAAAAGCGTGTCCACTAAACTTATTGATACAAGCTTGTGCTCCTGATGATAAGCTATTGAACTTATCTTCATTCATGATCAAACCAAATGTAGCGTTAGTGATGTTAACTTCTGTGTGATATTTAGTTACATCAAATAATCTGAAAGATCCAACAGCAGTATATGGAAAAGGTGTTCCATCAACTACGCCTTTGCTTAAAGCTTCTGAAGTTCCTGGCGCAGGTACTTTTACTCCAGTTGCTCCTAAAGTTTTTAAAATTGTTCCAGCGATTTTACTTGGTACTCTCATCTTCTTACCTTTAAAATCTGCAGGGTTTACAACTTTAGTATCTTTCATATGAATTTGATATCCAGGATTAGAGTGTAGACCTATCACTTTAATTCCTGCCATTTCTTTATCAAGATAACCTTCTTTAAATAAAGAATTTAAAGCAGTTGTCCCTGCTTTAGATGTTTTTGTAAGAAATGGTAATTCAATTACTGAACTTAAAGGAAATTGACCTCCAATATATCCTAATACAGTCCACGAAATATCTGCAACACCTGATGTTACAATATCGTATTGTTTAGGAGGACTTCCTAAAACTCCACCAGCATACATTTTTACATTTAATGCACCAGCTGAACATTGATTTACTTTTGTTGCCCAACCTGCAAGAATTTTACTTGCAATAAATGCCTTAGGCGGTTCAAAAGTAGCTAACTTAAGTTCTGTTGCTGAAGATGCACTAACTATACTAAAAGAAAAAATTCCAATAATTAATCCAATTAATTTTTTTTTCATAAAATTACCCCTTGTTGTTTATAATTATTCTAAAAGTGTAACTTGAAATTTAAACTATTTCATCCTTAATTGTATTAGATAAAACCCCAATTTGGGTTACTTCTATCTCAACTTTATCACCTGGTTTCATGAAAACTGGCGGATTTCTTTTAAATCCAACCCCTCCTGGAGTGCCTGTAACCAGTACATCTCCTGCTCTCCAAGCCATTGCTTTAGAAACATAAGAAATCAATATTGGAATATCAAAAATTAATTGGCTTAATTTAGCATTTTGCATCACTTCACCATTTAATCTTGTCTCAAGAGTAAGCTCTTTATAATCTTTTATGTCTTCTGCAAGAACCATGTGGGGGCCAAAGCTTCCTGTTTTTTCAAAATTTTTTCCCATTCCAAATTGTCTTGTGTGTCTTTGCCAATCTCTAATTGTGCTTTCATTATAACAAGAATAACCAACTATATGTTTTAAAGCATCTTCGGGTTTTACATGTTTTCCTGCTTCTCCCATAATTACTGCCATCTCTCCTTCAAAATCTAAATTATCAGAAGCAATCGGTCTTTGAATTGGTTGCATATGAGCAGTTTGACTTTCAGGAAAACGATGAAAAATAACAGGATTTTCTTCAACTGTTCTATTAGTTTCTTTTACATGCTCACTATAATTTAAACCTACACAAATAATTTTTCCTGGATTAGGGATTAGAGGTAAATACTCAATATCATCTACACTTATGTTACCTGGATTTGCACTTACATAATTTTTTGCCTCTGAAATACCATTTTTAAAAATAAGATCTTTTAATGTATCGGCTCCTGATATTTTACCTGTAAGATCTGTAATTAAATTGTTGTCTATAATACCAAATTTTGGTTCTGAATTATGTTTGTAGGAAATAAATTTCATAATTAATACTTTCTGTTTAAAACAAACCTTATATGCTAATGTTTAACAAAATTGAAGAGACAATTTATAAAAAATAAAAAATGAATAAAATATTTGATTATTCAGCTATTGCCTCAGGGATAATACTTTTATTATTATCTATATTAACTTTTTGTGACGTCTTTGGGCGTAGATTTTTGAATTCACCAGTTACAGGTACAATTGAAATAGTTGAAATTGGAATGGCTTTAGTAGCCTTTCTTGCAATGCCAAGAGCATTTTTTTTAAATGCAAATGTTTCTGCTGATTTTATAAATAATTTAAATCTAGGGAAATTTAAAACTTATCTAATAATTCTTAAATTTATTTTAATGATGATAATAATGTCTTTAATGGCTTACGCTACCACTAAGACCTCAATAAAATTTATGGGAAATGAAAGAGTTACTCTTGACTTAGAGTTATATTTTTATCCATTTTATTTTATCTCTTCATTAGGAATGTGGTTAAGTGTACTTGCAATTATTGTTTGGTTTATAAAAGCTTTATCTGAAACAACCACAAAAATGAGGGATGTATAAATGGATATGGATCCAATTATTAATGGTGGAATAGCTTTTGCAGCAGTCTTAATACTAATGGTATTAAATATTCCAATTGGTATTGCAATGTTACTGGTTGGATTTACTGGTTTTGCATTAATTTCAGGATTTGATCCTGCAATTTTTGTATTGGGAACTGCTCCTTTTGATGCAGTTTCAAAATATACGTTATCGGTGCTTCCTCTTTTCGTTTTAATGGGAAATCTTGCTAATAGCGCTAATTTATCAAGGAATTTATATGATGCTGCTTACGCTGTAGTTGGTCATTATAAAGGTGGATTAGCAATGTCTACTGTTGGTGCGTGTGCTGGATTTGGAATGATATGTGGTTCTTCAATTGCAACAGCAGCCACCATGTCTCAAATGGCTGGACCAGAAATGAAAAGGCATGGTTACAGTGATGCTTTGATAAGTGGCTCGATTGCATCAGGAGGAACATTAGGAATTATTATTCCGCCAAGTGTCATTTTAGTAATTTATGCTTATCTAACAGAACAATCTGTTCAAGAACTATTCTTTGCAGCATTAATACCAGGGTTGATAGCTGTGGTTTTATATATGATTGCAATAAGAGTTTATCTTATAATTTATCCTTCCCATGGTGGTCATGGAAATAAGATGCCACTTAAAGAAAGAATTGCAGCAATTACAAAAGTTTTTCCAATATTTTTAATTTTTGCAATAATTATGGGTGGTCTTTATCTTGGTTTCTTTACTGCAACAGAAAGTGCAGCTGTTGGAGTTGTACTAGTTTTATTATTCATTTTAGTAAGAGGCCAACTGACACTTAGTTTATTA
>JACWER010000022.1 GCA_014653385.1 Pelagibacterales bacterium SAG-MED50
AAACTGGCATTAACCACTTTTTTTTCCTACATTTTCAAAATTTACAGTTACTTTTTCATTAATAATAGATTGGACCTGTCCAATACCCCAGTCTTTATTGTTTGGATTAGTGACTTTGTCACCTGGCTCATAATCTAAAATCATTTAATTTAACTTATATTGTAAATAAGTATAAATACCACCTTATGAATAAAGAATTAAATTCTATTGGAATTGATAAAAAACCTGAGGATACTACTGTAGTAGTAGCTATGTCAGGTGGAGTAGATTCTTCAACTGTAGCCGGCATCATGAGAAATGAAGGCTATAAAGTTATTGGAATTACACTAAAACTTTATGATGATGGAAAAGAAGTTGCTAAATCTAAGCAATGTTGTTCTGGACAAGATATAATGGATGCAAAACGTGTTGCACATAAATTAGGGATTGAGCATAAAATTTTATATTATCAAGATAAGTTTAAGCAAGGTGTTATAGATAATTTTGTTGATAGTTATTTAAATGGAGAAACTCCAATACCATGTGTTCAATGCAATCAAACAGTAAAATTTAAAGATTTATTTGAAGTATCCAAAGATCTAAATGCAGATGCTTTGGTGACAGGTCATTATGTAAAAAATGTTACAGATAATAAAACTAACAATATGTATAGAGCCATAGATGAAAATAGAGATCAAAGTTATTTTTTATTTAATACAACACGTGAACAACTAGATTATTTAAGGTTTCCGTTAGGTGGAATGTTGAAAGATAAAACAAGGGAAATTGCAAAAGAGCTAGATTTAAATGTTGCAGACAAGCCTGACAGCCAAGACATATGCTTTGTTCCAAATGGAGATTATGCATCAGTAATTAGAAAATTTAGACCAGAATCTTTTCAAAAAGGTAATATAAAAAATTTAGAGGGAAATGTAATTGGTGTTCATGATGGAATTATTAATTTTACTATTGGACAAAGAAAAGGGATTAAAGTTTCAGATAAAGAGCCTTTATATGTTTTAAAAATAAATTCAGAAAATAATGAGATTATAGTTGGTTCAAAAGACAATCTTGGAAAAAAAGATATATCTCTTAAAGATTTGAACTTATTAACTGATAAAAAGGATCTAGATCAAAATATATTTGTAAAAGTTAGATCAACAGGAAATCTTCTTGAAGCAAAAGTTGATCTAAAAGAAAATAATACTGCTCATGTAAATTTACTTAATCTAGAAGACGGTATTTCACCAGGACAGGCATGTGTATTCTATAACAAAGACCAATTTGGCCATAAAGTACTTGGTGGTGGATGGATTAAAGAGTAGAGAAATTACTTCTTCTTATTTTTTCTTTTTGCTCTTCTTTTTTTAGAGCCTTGTTTTCTTCGGCCTCTATGTTTCTTTGGATAACTCATTAAGTCCTATTTATTAATTTTATTGACGTTTTTTACGGGATATAGCATTGTCTTCTGAACATATCAAATTTTATTATGAGTAATTCTTTCAAGACATTTTTAAAACACACCGCAAAAGACTTTCACAATCAGTCTGTTAACCCACCAATTGTTCGAGCCTCAACGATTATATTCAAATCGATGCAAGATATTAGAAAAATGCAAAATAAAGCAAAAAAAAACCCGACAGGGGGACATTTCGATTATGGAAGGCAAGGAACATCTACAACACATATATTACAACAAATTTTATCTAAACTTGAAGAAAGCTATTTTACTTTTTTAACACCAACAGGATTTGGATCAGTATTTCTTGCAATTTTTAGCGTCACAAGACCGGGTGATGAAATTATAGCAGCTGATCCAGTTTACAGTCCAACACGTTTATTATCACAAGATTTTCTTAAAGAATTTAATATAAAAACGACATTTTATGATCCTCATGATCTTAAAACTTTAGAAAAAAGTATAACAAAAAAAACAAAATTAATATTTGTAGAAAATCCAGGAAGTAACACTTTTGATTTTCAAGATCTTGGTAAAATTATTTCTATAGCAAAAAAACATAAAATTATAACTGCTATAGATAATACATGGGGAACTCCTTATTTTTTAAAACCAATTAAACTTGGTTTTGATATGTCGATTGTATCCGCTACAAAATATTATTCTGGTCATTCTGATGTAATGGGAGGAAGTTTAGCTGTTAATAAAAAAGTTTTTGCAAAAGTAAAAGCAGCAGAAAGAGTTTCTGGTTTAAGATTGGGACCTGATGATGCTTATTTAATAACCAGAGGATTAAGAACTTTAGATGTTAGATTGGATCGACATAGAGAAAATGCAAAAAAAGTTGCAAAGTTTTTATCTAAATTTAAAAACATAAAATTATTGTATCCTTACAAGAAAGATTCTTATAATTTTAGAATGTGGAAGAAATATTATTCAGGAGCATCAGGATTGATGGGTCTAAGAATTAAGTCAAAAAGTGAAAAATCGGTTGTTAAATTTGTAAATAATTTAAAATTATTTGGTCATGGTTATAGTTGGGGAGGATTCGAAAGTTTAGCATTACATCAAAATGTGAGAGAGCAAGGGAACAGAAAATATCTTAAATTAGAAAAAAATGAACATATTGTTAGATTGCATATTGGTTTAGAGGACCCTAGCGACCTTATCGCTGATATTAAACAATCCTTAAAACATTTAAAGTAATCTTGAATGTCATCTGAAAAATTTATTAAAAATAAAACAGTTTTAATCACTTTAATTACAGCTTGTTTAATTGTTATTATTTCACTTGGAATTAGACAAACATTTGGGATGTTCTATTTTGATTTTTCAACTGACTTAGGCATAACGCTCTCTCAGTTTGGTTTTGCATTAGGTTTGCAGATGTTTTTGTGGGGAGCTTTTGCACCTTGGTTTGGAGTTATTACAGATAAATATGGTGGTCACATTGCAGTATTTATTGGGTTTATTTTTTATCTACTCGGAATTTTGATGTTGGTTTCAGAATATAATACTGGACTTTATTTCGTAACTGGCATTGGTGTCTTAATAGGTGTTGCCCTTGGTGGAACTGCAATCAGCATTCCGGTTTCTGTTGTTGCAAAACACTTTCCTCAATCAAACAGAACTGCTGCTATTGGTATTGTAACAGCTGCTGGTTCATTTGGGTATTTTGTATCCCCTGTATTTACAAGATATGCACTTGTTGAATTTGGATGGGAAAGTACACTTTTATTTTTTGCTGCTTTTATTTTTGCAGGCTTGATATTAGCTTTTTATTTAACTACTCCAAAAGATGTTGTTGGTGGAATAATAGATGATAAACAAACTGCAAGTGAAGCACTTAAGGAAGCTTTTAAGAGTAAAAGTTTTATATATTTAACTTTAGGTTTTTTTGTTTGTGGTTGGCATATCGCTTTAGTTGCAACACATATTCCAATTTATATTAACGACAGAGGCTTACCAGAGTGGTGCACTGTAACAATTCTTTCAATGATAGGTTTATTTAATATCGCTGGAACATTGACATCAGGATATCTAGCTCAAAAATTTAGTAAAAAATTAATTTTAAGCTCAATCTACTTAGCAAGAGGGTTAGTTATAGCTTTATTTATATTTTTACCACCAAGTCCAATTATTGCTGTGTTATTTGGTATTACTTTTGGTTTTTTATGGCTGTCAACAGTTCCACCAACAATGGGTTTAGTTGGGTTTATCTTTGGAACTAAATATATAGGGCTATTATACGGAATAGTTTTTTTAAGCCATCAAGTAGGATCTTTTTTAGGAGCTTATTTAGGAGGTGTATTTCATGACTTGTATGGATCATATGACTATGCTTGGTACATATCTATAGCTTTATCAATTTTTGCAGGCTTGATACACTTACCAATAATAGAAAAACAAGTTGATAGACTTCAAATAACCTAAAAAATTGATTAAAAAAAATTATTTAAATACCATTAATAACTCAAACAAACCTTTTATCATCTATAAAACGATCAAAGGTTTTGATTTATTTACAGATTTTTCAAAAAAAATAACTTTAAATAATAAAAATATCATTAATTTTTTAAATCAAAAACACAAGTTTAAGACGAAGTATAAAAGCACAGATTTAATAATAGGTTTTTTTGGTTACGAATTATTAAGCAATCTAATTGGAGTAAAGTTGCCTAAGCAAAAAAGCATTAATTTTCCAAAAGGAATATTCTATAAGCCAGAAACTAAAATTTCTTTAAAAGAAGATTTAACTTATCAATTAAATTATTCAAAAAAAATAGATAAAAAATTTAAGATAAATATTGACCAACAATCATACACAAAAATCTTTAATAGATTTAAAAAGAAAATCAGAACTGGTGATACATATCAAATTAAAATATGTACAAAATATAAAAATAAATCTTCAATTGATCCTTTAGACTTTTTTTGCAGGTTAACTAAAAGTAATTTAGCACCAGAAGCTTTCATGATTAAAGATAAAAACTTCTCAATTATTAGCTGCTCACCTGAGAATTTAATAACTAAAAATGGCTCTAACATATCAACAAAACCAATTGCTGGAACATTAAGAAAAACTAAAAATTTTAATAAAAATAAAGCCTTAAGTTTTTTTAGAAATAATATTAAGGAAACTAAAGAACACAATATGATAGTTGATATGGAAAGAAATGATCTTTCAAGAATATGTAAGCCTGGAAGTGTTAAGCTTAAAAAAGAAAAAACTGTTGAAGAATATAAAGATCTTTATCATTATGTAAGTTTAATTACAGGAAAGCTTAAAAAAAATACAAGAAATATAGATATTATAAAAGCTATGATGCCTGGTGGATCTGTAATTGGTTGTCCCAAAATAAGCACATTAAATCTTTTGAACAATCAAGAAAAAGAAAATCGAAATATTTATACAGGAAGTTTTGGTTTTATTAAATTTAATGGAGATATGAGATTTAATATCATTATTAGATCAATATTAAATTATAAAAATGTTTCTGAAATTTCAGTTGCATCAGGTGTCGTAATTGACAGTAATGCAAAACATGAATTTAATGAAAACTTTATTAAAGCAAAAGCGTTAATAGATTTATATAAATGATATATGTAATTGATCATAAAGACTCGTTTACACATAATGTGGTTCATCAATTTTCATTATTTGACAATGTTGAGTGTGATGATTTTAGTAAAATTAATTATTCAAAACTAAATCAAGCATCAACAATTATTTTTTCTCCAGGACCAGGATCCCCAAAAGATTATCCTTTGTCCTCAAAAATTTATAAGAAATTTAAAGGTAAAAAGAAAATGATAGGGATTTGTCTCGGGTTTCAGCAAATATTATTTAGTGAAGGAGCGAGTATAATTGAACAAAGTAAAATTTATCATGGATTTCAATCAGAAGTAATGGTCAATAAATCAAGCAAACTATTTAATATGGGACGTAAATTTAAAGTTGGTCGTTATCATTCTTTAAAATTAAAAGAACCTTTTACAGCAGAAAATTTTGACATAACAATGAGATGTGTTATTTCAGGAGCCGCAATGTCATTTGAAAATAACATTGATAAAATTTATGGATTTCAATTTCACCCAGAATCATTTTTAACTTTAAATGGTAAACTACTTATTAAAAAAATCTTATCAGCTTAAAGATCTTAAAGAAATTGAATTTAAAGATCTTTGGGGAGATCATGGTGTCTTTACTACAATGTGGATATTTGAAAATCCCTCAAAAATTCTTTTCTTTAAAGAACATATTAATAACTTAATTAAATCTACTAAAGCTTTCTCAATATCAAAATCATCATTAAGATCAGATATTTTAAGATTAGTTAAAGATAATATTAATTCAAAAATAAAATATAATCATTTATTAAGAGTTGCTGTTAATAAAAAAATTCTATCAATTTCATTAAGAAAACGTATCAAACCAAAATTAAATTTTGATTT
>JACWER010000023.1 GCA_014653385.1 Pelagibacterales bacterium SAG-MED50
GTGAAGGTGTTTTAATAGCACCAGTTGCTTATGGTGTAGGTAAAGTTGGAGGTTTGTTAGCTAAAAAGGGTAAAGAACTTGCTTTTAGTAATTCTACATTTGAAAGACTTGTAGATAAATTTGCATCAAAATTTAGACCTAGAAGTAAAAAGTCACAAGAATTATTTGAAGGACAAATGAGAGTAGAAGGGGAAGAAGGAGCTGCAGCCATTGTAGCTAAAGATTTAGTAAAAGACATAGATCAATCTTTTAAACAAATATTTAATAAGTCATCACCTGCAGCAGATAAAATAAAAAATAAAGATGAACTACTTACACAAATGGATTCTTTGTTAAAATCAGGCAAAGATGTAATAAAAGATAATGAAGTAGTATTTAATAATTTTGATAAGAAAAAATTACAAGATTTTTATAAGTCTTTAGAAAATATTAAAGTACCTAAAAAACAACAAGAAGAATTAGTTACAGCTCTCACAAACTCTAAAAAAGCTTTTAATAGATTAGAGTCAGATTTAGTTGGTGGTGGTAATCTCACAGCTAAAAACAAAGAAGAATTACTACAGTTTTTTAGTAATAGATTAAAATCAACACTAAGTAACGATTATAAAATATTTGAAAATAGTAAAGTATTTAAAACTACAAACTACATACCAACAGATGAAAAAAGAGAAGCTGTTGCACAGTTATTTATAAACTACGCTAGAAATAATAGAGTAAAAAACTACACCGAAAAAGATGCAATGTTAGATGTAGACAAAGTTTTAGAAAATGTAAAAATGGACCCAGTAACAAAGTCACCAGTATTTAAGTTTGAAAGTAAAAGTGCAATGTACGATGGAGTTGTGCAAGAAATAAATATATCTAAAGCAATATCAGCAAATAAATTTGATCCTAAAGATTTAATTACAGGACAAAAAGATATTAAGGCATTTAGAGAATTGTTTGGTGAGGTAAAAGATGCAAGAAGAACTATTGTAAACAATATGCAAGCTATGTCTGCAATAAGTGCAAGAGATAAGTTTTATAATAAAATAGCACAAAGTGGTAAAATTGTTTTTGATAATCCAACACAAGCACAGTTAAATCTACCTAATAGACCTGGATATACTATGAGTAGAAATGGTATGCAGATTAAATCTGCTTTGGGTGAAGAGGCCTATGTTAATCCATTAAATGGTAAGTTTACTTCGTCTGAGTATGAAGCAGCTATAAAATTTGCGGAAGAGTTACCTCTTGAAGGTTTAATGAAAACTAATATTTATAGATATGGTATTGCAATACCAAAAGGGGTTGCACAGGTTGCTAAAACAGTTTTAAGTCCATTTACACACATGCGTAACTTTACAAGTGCTGTAGCATTTAGTTTAGGCACAGGTAATTTATTTAAAAATCCTAAATTTGTTTTAGATAGTTTTAAACAATCTTTTAACACTATACAGCCACAATTATTATACAGAAATCAACCAAAGGACCAGGCTTTCTATCAGTTTATGTTAGAGGAAGGTGTGGTAAATTCTAGTTCTACGTTTCAAGATGTACAAGGTTTATTAAAAGATATTGCAAAAGGTGGTGATGTAATTGAAAGAGTATTTGGTAAGTTAGGTAAACGATTAAATAAAGTATTTAGAACATCACAAGATTTGTATGTTGCAGAGGACGACTTTTATAAAATATATAATTATCTTGCAGAGTTTGATAATTTAAAAAATGCATACAGAGGTACAAGACCTGACATAGAACTTGCAAGAGAAGCAGCAAAAATAGTTAGAAATACAGTACCAAACTATTCTTATGTATCAGATTTTATTAAAGGTTTACGTAGATCACCTCTTGGTAATTTTGTATCATTTCCTGCAGAAATAATTAGAACATCACATAATATTGTTCAACAAGGTATAAGAGAAGTTAAAGATCCTGCATTAAGAAGTATTGGTGCAAGAAGATTACTTGGTTTTGGTACAGCTGTAACTACAATTCCACCAGCTTTAGTTGAAATATTTAGAGGTATGTATGGTATTACAAGAGACGAATTATCTGCTATGAGAAGATTCTTACCTGAATGGTCAAGAGAATCTACAATCATACCACAAAAAGACAAAGATGGTAATTATTACTACACAGATTTTAGTCATGGATTTGCTTATGATACAATAGTTAATCCAATACAATCTGTTATAGCAAACGTTGAAGGAAATGATGAGGCACCATTAATAAAAGGACTTACAGATGGTACAATAAAAGCATTGGGTAGACTTGTTGATCCTTTCATAAGTGAATCTATTTGGGTACAAGCACTACAAGATTTATATGCAAGAGGTGGTAGAACAGATACAGGCTCTGAAATATGGAATCCGAGAGACCCTGAAGGAGATAAGATGTATAAAGGTATAGCTCACCTAGTCGAAGCGTTGGCACCACTTTCATACCCACAGATAAAAAGATTAGCACAAGCACAATTGTATGGAGAGGATCCAGATACAGGAAAAGATCTAGAAGTTGGTGGTGAACTTGGTGGATTCTTTGGTTTTAGAAATCAAAAAATGGATTTTGAACAATCACTTGGTTACAAAATATCAGAATACAATACAGCACTTAGACAAAGTAGAAAATTTTTACCAAGACCACAAGGTAATGTACAAGCAAAAGATATTATAGAAGGTTTGATACAAGGTAATCAATCATGGTTTGAAGCACAACAAGATATGAAAAAAGATTTAGGTGCAATGAAAGATTTAGGTTTTAATGACAAACAAGTTGGAACTATATTTGATAGACGTAATTTGGGTAGAGACTTTAATAGTTTACGTGCAAATAAATTTAAACCTTTTGAATTACCTGAAGGATTAATTGATGCTTACATAAGAAATGCAAAAGAAAATAATTATGCTAATCCTTTAACATCAAATACGTTTAGACAAATTAATAGTGTGTTAAGAGATTTATATAAATTATATTTAAATCAACCATATCCAAGTTTAATGAGAGAGCTAAATATTGGTAATACTACTGCATTACCACCAACACCTATGCCAATGGCACAACCAAGAGCACAAGTGGTAGACCCAAATACCAACTTGACACAAACAGAACAGGCGTTACTATCGCCGGAAGAACAAGTTATAGCGAGTAGAACATAATGAAAAAATCGGCGTTACAAAAAATAGAAGATCACGAAAAGCTTTGCAGGATAATGCAAAAGCAGACCTTTGAACAAATAAAAGAAATCAAAGAACGTGTATCAAGGATGGAGAAGATGATCATGGGTGGAGGCGGAGCTATAATACTTGCCTTAATCATGAACATGCTTAACTAATGCAACTCACACGTAATTTTAATTTACAAGAACTAATTAAATCAGACACTGCAATACGTAAAGGTATTGACAATAATCCTAACGCAGATCAAGTAGAAAAATTAAAGACACTTTGTGAAAAAATTTTACAGCCCGTACGGGATCATTTTGGCAGAGTAAAAGTAACCAGCGGATTTAGATCTCCTGAGTTGTGTGTAGCCATCGGATCGAGTTTGACCAGTCAGCACTCAAAAGCTGAGGCTTGTGATTTCGAAGTAATGGGCGTAGACAATGCAGAGGTTGCTGATTGGGTGTACTCAAACTGTGAACCAGATCAATTAATTTTAGAATACTACACACCTGGAGAACCTAACTCTGGGTGGATACATGCAAGTTACATACCATTTCAACCAAGAGGTCAATATTTAAGAGCATACAGAGAAGATAAAAAAACTAAATACAAACCAATTATTGGTAAAGCAGTAGATTTAGTTTAAATCCAATCTTTTAATTCTTCACCCAATACTTCAGATGCAATATTTATTTTTTACGCAAAGCTTCAACAATTTTTTCGTCAACCGTATCTTCAGCGATTAGGTCGATATAAGTTACATTTTTCTTTTGTCCTATTCTATGTGCTCTATCTTCTGATTGTAGTCTTTTTTCTAAATCATAACCATTAGAATAATAAACAACAGTGTTTGCTTTTGTAAGTGTGATACCATAACCACCAGTTTGTGGTGTGCCTATTAAGAATCTACACTCTGGACCGTTTTGGAATTTACGTATATTATCTTGCCTATCTTCTTGTGGTGTTAAACCATAGTAGTCTACAATAGAACCTTCTCCGTATTTTTCAGTAACATTTTTTATTATTTGATTTACATCCCTTTGATAGTTAGCCCAGATAATAACTTTACCCTCAGTCTCTTCTAATATGTTCATCAATTCTGTAATTCTATTATTTGGTATAAGTTGTGTGGTGCCATCGTCTGCAGTAAAATGACCACAAGTTATTTGATGTAGTCTCATTAGTTGAGTTAATACTGTCATTGTGGTTGTAACTTTACCGTTTAACACAGCCATAGCAGCTTTTTTCATCTGTTCGTATATTTTTCTTTGATCGTGTGTAAGAATAATATGTCTCTTTGTAAAATTTTTAGGTGGTAAATCTAAACAGTCTTCTTTTAATACTCTATCAGAAAATGTTTTTACAACATCTGATAACTCACTAAGATTTTGAAACTTACTTACAACTTGTATAGATCTTCCTCTAACATGCATTGTTTTCATTATAGCGTATCTGTTTCTAAAAGAATAATAAGAGGCATGATCTAATAAATAAGGATCTAAAAAATAACATTGCGTGTATAAATCTAAAGGGTTTTTTGTAATAGGGGATCCTGTCATTATTCTTCTGTATTTTGCTTTTTCTCCTAAGTCTATTATGTTTTTAGTTCGTTTAGCGGCAGGTGTTTTAATAGTGGTAGACTCATCAATAGCCATTAAAACTTTATGTGAGTTTAAAAATTTATAAGCAAACTTAACACCTTTATCTGTAGACAGAGCTTCAACATTCATAATTAAAATATGTAAAGCTGTTTCTATTTCAAACAAAGAATTTAATTTTTCTTCTTGGCTTTTTGTAATATTCGGTTGCCACAATACAGTCACATTTTCTATGTGATTAGGTAAGTGTGTTGGAAGCTCTTGTTCATACCAAGTTTTTACAACACCTTTTGGTGCAATAATTAAAGCACCATCCACTTTACCTTTGTCGTACAACATTGCTAAATTATCTATTAGCACTTTTGTTTTACCGGTACCCATTTCCATAAAGTATGCAAAATTTTCTTTATGCCATGACTTTTCTAAAGCAGTCAGTTGATGCTTATATGGTTTTGTCTTAAATTTATAATTCATATTTTTCTTCTTTCTGGGTTGACATATAATCCTACAT
>JACWER010000024.1 GCA_014653385.1 Pelagibacterales bacterium SAG-MED50
AAAAATAGCATATTAAATCCAATACTAGTTCTAAATAAAAAATCATATAGAATTGCACAAGAGAGTATTACTCCTACAGCACCATTATAGTAAGTGCTATGATCTGCAAAAAAATTTGAGATAAAACCCCACAATGTGATTTGAATAGATGGCCAATAAATTAAATCTAAAATTCTTGGAAATGATCTTGTGATTAAATAAAAGTGTCTTAAAAAAAGACCATAAATTCTAGTTAAATTCATCTTTATTTCTCACTAGTTCTAAAAAAACTTCCTCTAAATTTTTTCTTCCATGCTTTGTAATTAAATGATCTGGGGTACCACTATCCACTATCGTCCCACCTTTCATCATTAAAACAGAGTTACATAGTCTCTTAACTTCATCCATATTATGTGAAGCAAGTAATACTGATATTCTATTTTCTTTTTTATAATTTTCTAAAAAAGTTCTAACAAAATCTCCTGTTTCTGGATCTAAAGATGCTGTAGGTTCGTCAAGTAAAAGCACAGTAGGATTGTTAATCAATGCTTTTGCTAAACTTACTCTATTTTTTTGTCCTGAAGAAAGTTCTCCTGTAACACTATCTAATAATTTATTTAATCTTAATTTATTTGATAAATAATCAATTTGTTCATTTAAGTTATATACATTATATAATTTTCCATAAACTATTAAATTTTGTTTAACTGTAAGTTTTTTTGGTAACTCTATATATGGAGAAATAAAATTCATTTTATGAAGAAGAGAAATCTTATTTTTTTCAATATCCATTCCATTAATTAAAACTTGTCCACTTGTTGGTTTTAATAATCCAAGTATCATTCCAATTGTAGTAGTTTTTCCACATCCATTTGGTCCTAGTAATCCAACCATTTCATTTTCATTAATTTTAAAGTTAATATTATTTACAGCATGTTTAGACTTATAACTTTTTGATAAGTTGATTACTTCAATTGAATTTGTCATCTAATATTTTGAGGCTCTGTTCAATCTATCATTTATTGTCTTGCCAATACCTTTGTTTTGAATCTTTTCAACTGCAATCATTTTATAACCATCTTTTTTAATTTTTCTTAATAGTGTGTATAGATTTTTAGCAGATTGCTGAAGATTATTTTTTTTACTTAGGTAGTAATAATTTTTAAAAGATTTTTTTCTTTTTTTTATCAATACAAAAGCTTCATTTTTTTTTGGTTTTTTAGCATTTGTTCTTAATGGAATACCAGGAGAGTAATGTAGAGGAAATTGACCAGGCGCAATTTTTTTTTCTGAATTAGTTTTAAATAAAACTTTTTTTTTTAATATCTTTTCTATTTTTGCAATATCTAAACCTCCGAGTCTAAGTATTGTTGGTCTACCTATAAGGTTAATAATAGTGGACTCTAAACCAATCTGACATTTACCACCATCTAAGACATATTTAATTTTTGAGCCAAATTCTTCAATTACATCAGATGCTTTAACAGAGCTTAATCTAGTTGACATATTTGCACTTGGTGCAGCTAATGGATAGTCCAGACTTTTAAGAAGTTTTTTAAATAAAGAATGTTTGGGAAAACGAACAGCAAGGCTCTCTTGTTTATTAGTCACAAATTTAGAAATTTTAGAACCTTTTTTTAATTTCAAGATAAATGTAATTGGTCCAGGAGAGAACTCATTATATAGCTTGATAAAATTATCACTAATAACACAATCATTTTTAAGTTTATCAATATTTGAATAATGAACAATTAAAGGGTTATTCATAGGTCTTTTTTTCAACTTAAATATCTTTTTTACAGATAGGCCTGAATAAGCATTTCCTGCTAATCCATAGACAGTTTCAGTTGGAATGGCCACACAATGATTTTTATCTAAATATTTTTTAGCTTTTTTGATATTTGATTGAATAGATTTCATGTATTAATAATTATTATTATATGAAAGATAAAAATTTACTACCTGATAATAATACAAGTACGCTGGAAGAGCTAACAGAACAAGCAAATCAAATAATTAAATCTTTGGAAAATGAAAAAGATCTAAATAATTCTGTTGAAAGCTATCAACAATTATTGAAATTAAATAATATTATCGAAAAAAAATTTCATAAAAATTTTAGATCTATAGGTGAAGAAACTAATAAAAAAGTAAAAGAAATCATTAAAAAAAAATGAAAACTAAGCTTGATATAATTGCAAAAGATACAAACCTATTTCTAAAGAAATTTCTTGATAAACAGAATAGCTCTAAATTAATTCCAGCAATGAAATATGGTTTATTTCCTGGTGGAAAAAAAATAAGATCTAAAATTTTAATTGATATTGGATCATTGGTATCAATTGATTACAAAACATTAATTGCTATTGGTTCAGCTGTAGAATGTATTCATGCTTATACTCTTATACATGATGATCTGCCATGTATGGATGATGATAAAATTAGAAGAGGAAAGGCATCTACACATATCAAATTTGGTGAGTCAACAGCTATATTGGCTGGAAATTCTTTACAAACAATGGCATGTGAAATTTTAGCAAGCCCTAATTTAAAAATAAGTGAAAAAATTAAGGTTAATTTAATAAAAAAATTATCTGAGTGTTCTGGTCATTTAGGTGTTGCTGGTGGTCAATATCTAGACCTTAGTTATGAAAAAAAAAAAATATCTAAAAAAAAAATTATTGAAATGGAAATTAAAAAAACAGGCAAGTTGTTTAGTTTTTGTTGTGCTGCACCAGCAATAATAAAAAAAAAAAATAACCAAGAAGTAAAATTTTTTGAAAATATAGGTGCTAATATTGGCCTATTATTTCAAATATCAGATGATTTAATTGATTTTAGAGGAGATTCAAAAATAGCTGGAAAAAAAACGGGAAAAGATCAAAAAAAAGGGAAAGCAACACTTATAAGTTTACTTGGGTATAAGAATGCAGTTAAATATTGTGATAAGATTATTTTTGATATTAATAAGAGTTTAAAAAAATATGGTTCGAATTCAAAGAATATTAGAGAAACATTATATTATATTTTAAATAGAGACAAATGACACAAGAATATAAATTTTTAGATAATATAAATTTTCCATCTGATTTAAGAAAACTTTCAGAAAATGAATTAGAAAAAGTTTCTAATGAAGTTAGAAAAGAAATGATTAGAGCAGTATCAGAAACAGGAGGACATTTGGGGGCTGGCTTAGGTGTTGTTGAATTGACTGTTGCTCTTCATTATGTTTTTGATACCCCAAATGATAAATTAATTTGGGATGTTGGTCACCAATCCTACCCACATAAAATTTTAACAGGAAGAAAAAATAAAATAAGAACTTTAAGACAAGGAAATGGATTGTCAGGATTTACAAAAAGGTCAGAAAGTGAATATGATCCTTTTGGAGCAGCTCATAGTTCAACCTCTATATCATCGGCACTTGGTATTGCAGAAGCTAATAAGTTAGCTAATAAATCATCCAATGTAATAGCTGTAATTGGTGATGGTGCGATAAGTGCAGGTATGGCTTATGAAGCAATGAATAATGCTGGTGCATCTAAAACTAAAATGATTGTTATTTTAAATGATAATGACATGTCTATTGCAAAGCCAGTAGGTGCTATGAGAGCTTATTTGGCAAAATTATTTACTGGAAAAATATATTTTAGTCTTAGAGAAACGTTTAAGTTAATTACCTCAGCATTCTCAAAAAGATTTAGTGCTAAAGCAGGTAAAGCTGAAGATTTTTTACGCTCTGCAGTTACTGGTGGCACCCTATTTAGTTCATTAGGTTTTTATTATGCAGGCCCAATTGATGGTCATGATTTATCAAGTCTCGTACCAATTTTAAGAAATGCGAGAGACTCAAAACATGAGGGCCCAATTATGATCCATATTAAAACACAAAAAGGAAAAGGATATTCGTACGCAGAAAAAGCTACAGATCATTATCATGGTGTCTCAAAATTTAATGTTGAAACTGGTGAACAGGTTAAAAGTGGAAGCAATCTTCCGGCTTATACAAAAGTATTTGCTAGTACCCTTGTTAAACACGCTCAAAAAGATAGTAAAATTGTTGGGATAACAGCTGCAATGCCAGGTGGGACAGGAATGGATATTTTTGGAAAAGAATTTCCTAAAAGAATGTTTGACGTTGGTATAGCTGAACAACATGCTGTAACTTTTTCAGCAGGTTTAGCTACAGAGGGATATAAGCCATATGTAGCAATTTATTCAACTTTTTTACAAAGAGCTTATGATCAGGTTGTTCATGATGTGGCTATTCAAAGTTTACCAGTTAGATTTGCAATAGATAGAGCAGGTTTAGTTGGAGCAGACGGATCAACACATGCTGGCTCATTTGATATTACTTACTTGTCAACTTTACCTAATTTTATTGTTATGGCTGCAAGCGATGAAGCTGAGTTGGTAAAAATGATAAATACTTCAGTTGATATAAATAATAAACCTAGTGCAATTAGATATCCAAGAGGTACAGGGGTTGGACTTGAACTTCCTTCAATAGACGAAAAAATTGAAATAGGAAAAGGAAAAATAGTTCAAGAAGGAAATCAAGTTTGTATTTTAAGTTTAGGAACAAGACTTGAAGAATGCAAATTAGCAGCTGAGGAATTAAAGAATAAAGGTGTATCAACTACAATTATTGACGCAAGATTTGCTAAACCTCTTGATCAAGAACTAATTTTGAAATGCGCTAGACACCATGAAGTAATGATTACTATTGA
>JACWER010000025.1 GCA_014653385.1 Pelagibacterales bacterium SAG-MED50
GTAATCTAAAAATACCAATATCGAATACAGTTAATTGTTGGTTCCTTAAAATTGTAGAAATATCTGATGAAATACTTTTAGTAATCATCGACATCAAAGCAAATATAATAATGGAAATATAATTTAATATCTTAACCATAATAAAAATTTAAATAAACTATGGTTTTAATCAATAAAAGATTTGTTAAATAATGGCCCAATTAAAGTTAATATTAAATGATTTTTTAAAAACTAATTATTTTGTTGGAAGATATATTTTAATTTCTGTTCCTTTATTAACTTTGCTATGAATCTCATAATCGCCTCTGTGTTGAGATATAATATGCTTCATGATAGCTAAACCTAAACCTGTACCACCAACTTTTTTACTTTTTTCTGTATCTACTCTAAAAAATCTTTCTGTTATTCTTGGAATTAACTGTTGAGGAATACCTATGCCTTCATCTTTAATACTAATTAATATATTTTTACCAATTAACTTTCCTTCACTATTTTGACTTTTGACATAAATATTTTTTCCATCTTGGGAATATTTAATTGCATTATCTATTAAATTTGAAAAAACAGTTAACAATTTATCATTATCACCAAAAACTAAAGTCGGTTCCATAAGCTCAATTTGTAAATTAATTTTCTTTTTTTTAAGAATTAATTCAAAGTTACTTTTAATATTTGTAAAAATATCATTTAAGTTTACGATGTTGTTAGGTTTGATATGTTCTTCCAATTCTATTCTACTTAAAATCAATAAATCGTTAATAAGGTTTTCCATTCTTTCTACCTGATCAGACATGATAGACATAAATTTTTTTTGTGCAGCTCTATCATCTGAAGCTGGTCCAAGAATAGCTTCTAAAGAGCCTTTAATCGAGACTAAAGGGGTTCTTAATTCGTGACTAACATTGGCAACAAAATCAGTTTTTAATTTTTGAGCTTTAGTTATTTCTGTAAAATCTTTAAGAAATAAAACAACGGAATCTGTTTCTGGAAATAAATGAGTAGGACCAGGTATGATATAAATTTTATACAATTGGTATGATGGTAAATTTATTTCAACATTTACATTCTTTGTGCTTTGATCATTAATAGCTTCATCAATTGCTTCTAATAACTTTGTGTCTCTTATTACGCTAGAAATATTTTTATCAATTAAGTTTTCGCCAAAACGTTGTTTTGCACTTTTGTTTAAATATTTAATTAAATTGTATTTATCTAAGGCAAAAAATTGATCTTCTAATTCTTCAATAATTACTCTTTTTCCTAAATCATCTTTATTGGTCTTGTTTACGACTGGAGCTGTATTTTCAGGCTTAATATTTTTTTTAAATAAAAAATATAATAAAATAATTATTATAACTATGAGTATCAGCTCTGTCCAAAACATGGATATGTTTTAACAAATGTAATGAATATTGTCTTTAATTATTAGGTGAAATATTTTCAAAGAATATTTTTGCTGTTTCTTCCCATGAATATTTTTTTGCAAAATCAAGACAATCTTGGCGACTTACTTTCAGAGCTTTTAAAGCAGAAGCCTTCAAATCATCATCTAAAGTATCAATATTAGTTCCACCTAATATATCTTTAGGCCCTGGCACTGGATAAGCTGCAACAGGTGTTCCACAATTTAAAGACTCTAAAACAACTATACCAAAAGTATCTGTTTTACTCGGAAATACAAAAACATCAGATGATGCAAAATGAGATGCTAATTCTCCATTAGTTTTTTCACCTAAAAAA
Source organism: Pelagibacterales bacterium SAG-MED50 (assembly GCA_014653385.1). Taxonomy (GTDB): domain Bacteria; phylum Pseudomonadota; class Alphaproteobacteria; order Pelagibacterales; family Pelagibacteraceae; genus Pelagibacter. The sequence continues at coordinate 1,741 of JACWER010000025.1, forward strand.
AAATCATTTGGATATTCTTTTTTCAATTTGTTTAAGTTGGGACCTTTTCCAATTATAACTTTAGTGCCTTCGAGATCTAGATCTAAAAATGCTTTAATATTTTTTTCAACTGCAACCCTACCAACATATATCCATATAGGTCTTTTATAAGGTAAATCTCTTTTAATAGGATTTTTAAACGCACCATGATTGCCTCCCCTAGTCCATGTAACCATTTTATTGTTATCAATACCTAGCGCTATTAACTCATCACGCATAGACTCTGTTGTTACTAAAATTCTTTCAGCTTTATTGTGGAAGTTACACAAAAATTTTTCTGACCATTTTGATGGTATTATAGGCATATATAATTTGAGGTATTTATCAAATCTTGTGTGAAAACTTGTTGTAAATTTTAAGTCTTTTTTAACACAATGCCTTCTCGCCATGAAACCAAGAGGTCCTTCTGTTGCGATATGTATTGCATCAGGTTTAATCGAATTGATTAAATTACTTACACGAGGCCAAACATTTAAAGATAATCTAATTTCATTATATTTAGGCATAGGTACTGTCAGAAATTGCTGAGGAGTGAGATATTCAATTGTGTGCCCTTGTGATTTAAGAACTTCACCCGTTTCATGAAGAGTTCTAACTACACCATTAACTTGTGGGTAATAAGCATCAGTAACTATTAATATTTTCATTCTTTATGATGCTTTTTTGAAGTTAGCAACATTATCTTTATCTATATTTTCTAAAATATATTCTTCTCTTTTTTTATCCCAATAAATAATTTCAAAAGTTCCATCATATTTTTCAACTAGTGCAGTACAAGACTCTACCCAGTCTCCACAATTTAAATAATTAACACCATTAAAATTTTGGTCTTCTGCATGATGTATGTGACCACAAATTATTCCATCAAATTTTTTTCTTTTTGCATAATCCGATACTGTTTTTTCATATTCACCAATATATTTAACTGCGTTCTTTACTTTGTATTTTAAAAATTTTGCTAAAGACCAATTATTTTTGCCTCTTAATTTTCTGAAGAAATTAATAACAATATTTATTTTAAGTAATAATTCATAAGCAATGGATCCCAATTTAGATAACCATTTTGCATATTTCATCACTCCATCCCAGGCATCGCCATGAACAACTAAATATTTTTTACCTAACTGTGTTTCATGAATAACTCTATTTACAATTTTGATATCACCCAAATGCATTGGGATAAATTTTCTAAAGACCTCATCATGATTTCCAATTATATAAAATACTTTTGTTCCGTGCCTCGCTTTTCTTAATATTTTTTGAATGACATCATTGTGATCTTGAGGCCAATAGAAGCTCTTTTGCATAGCCCAAACATCGATAATATCTCCAACCAAATAAAGGTTTTCAGATCTTGAATTTTTCAAAAATTCTAAAAGCTTGTTTGCTTGACAACCTTTGGTACCAAGATGCACATCAGATATAAATATGCTCTTATATTTTAATATTGGGGCCATTAAAAATATATTTTTTGTAATACAACTGTAACACGAATCATCTATTCCTTATCCCATTGAAATGTTAAGGATTTATTAAAATTTAATGACGAAAAAATTATGCATTATTGTTTGATTTATAATCTTAGTTCTTCCTCAGGGAAAAAAATAAAATTAATAAATAAAATCTATGAAAAATTAAAGATCAATAACACTATAGATTATTTCAAAACTAAATCTGTAAAAGAAGCAAAAGACATATTTCTTAAATTTAAAAATAAAAATTATGATAGATTGATAGTCGCTGGTGGAGATGGGTCAATATCATTCGCTATTAATGAATTGATTAAAAATGACTTTGATTTTAATGATAATTTTGCAATTGGCTATATACCAGCTGGAACAGCCAATTTACTTCAGGCAGAGTTATCAATAACTAAAAAGGTAGATAATATTTGTGATGTTTTAACATCAAATAATTATAAACAATCAAATCTTATAAAAATAAATAAAAATTATTTCTTTTTAATGGCTGGTATAGGTTGGGATGCAAAAATTGTTCACTCTATTGATACTCGTATAAAAAAAATACTTGGAAAAATAATATTTGGTTTAAAGGGATTTCAGCATTTTTTATTTATGAATAATAATAAATTAAATGTTACCTTTGATGGACAAGAACATCAAGCTGATTGGATATTATCATCTAATACTAAATATTATGCAGGTCATCATAAGATTAATCAGTCAAATATTTTTGATGGTAAGCTTGTAACTTATGTGTTTAAAGATTTAACCAGATTAAAACTTATATATTACATATTTTTAATAATTATTTACGGAGATTTATCAAGAAACAAATCTGTTATAACTACATATTCAAAAAATATTCATATTGATGGAAATAATTTTGAAATTCCCGTTCAGATTGATGGGGACAATTTTGGATGCCATAAACATATTGATATTGAGTTTTCAGAAAAAAAAGTAAATTTTTTAGTATAATTTTTAAATAT
>JACWER010000026.1 GCA_014653385.1 Pelagibacterales bacterium SAG-MED50
ATTTATTTACAATATTAGTAATTTCAATTTTGTTGTCTATCACAATTGTTAAAAATTTTAGTTCTAATTTTTTGCTAATTTCATTCCTTAGAATAATATTATTATTTTTTTTATTAATTAATTTTTTTTATATCTAATTTTTATAAGTACTTTACCTTATTTTCGGTAAACTACCCTATTACTGTTAAGTTCGCTCAAATTTTTACATCCCATTAATATCATGTTTCGTCGAATTTCGTCATGCATATTTTGCAATACACGCTCTACACCTAGTTGACCTCCAGCTCCAAGTGAAAATAGAAACATTTTTCCAAAACTGCAGGCTTTAGCCCCTGCTGCGAGCGCTTTAAGGACATGTGTTCCTCTTCTAACTCCACCGTCTAATATAATTTCCAATTTGTCTCCAACTGCATCTGATATTGCTTTTACTTGATCAAATGGAGATCTTGATCCGTCGAGTTGTCTCCCTCCATGATTTGAGATCATTATAGCTGTACATCCAATATCTATTGCTCTTTTTGCATCATCTACAGACATCACACCTTTTAATGCAAAAGGCCCATTCCATCTCTTGATACAATATTCGGCATCCTTCCAATTCATCGCTGGATCGTATTGTTCGTTAATATAATCTATAACTGATTTAGCAATATTTGTTCCTTTGTCTGTTTTGTTTTTTATATTTGCAAGTTCAAATTTTTTATTCGTTAAATATTTAAAGACCCACTCAGGACGCATTGCAAAACTTAACAAGCTTTCAAGAGTTAATTTTGGTGGAGTTGTAAACCCAGTTCTATGATCTCTTTCTCTATTACCTGCAACCAAGGTATCTACTGTCAAACAAAGGCCATCAAAATTTGCAGCTCTACATCTGTCAATCAGGTCATCAGTGATAGATTGATCTTTATGAACATATAATTGAAAAAGTTTTGGACAATTTGAAATTTCAGCAACTTCTTCAATTGAAAAAGAGGCCATTGTGGACATGCTATACATGGTTCCATTTTTTTCAGCCGCCCTTGCTGATGCTTTGTCTCCTTCTGGTGTATATAAACTTTGCATTGCACAAGGAGATAAAAAAAGTGGCATATCAATTTTTTTTCCAAAAATAGTAGTAGATAAGTCAGGTTCGCCAACACTTGCTAAAATATTTGGGACTAAGTCACAATCATTAAATGCATTAGTGTTTCTATTTAAAGTAACCTCATCATCTGATCCACCATCTATATAATGAAAAATCGGGGCAGGTAATTTCTTTTTAGCTAACTTTCTAAAATCATTAAAATTATAACAGTCGTTTAAATTCATAGTTATCTAAATCTTAAATTATTTCTATTAAGCTCACTAATTTTAGTGCATCCCATTAATTTCATGTCCCTTATTAATTCAGTCTTATACTTTTCAATAGCTCGTTCAACACCTGCTTGACCGCCAGCAGCTAATGCATAAAGATATAGTCTTCCACCTGAACAAGCTTTGGCACCTAATGATAAAGCCTTAAGCATATGTGTTCCTCTGTGAATTCCACCTTCACAAATAACATCAAGTTTATCTCCAACAGCATCAACTATTTCTGCTAATTGATCAAAAGGGGCTCTAGATCCATCAAGTTGTCTTCCTCCATGATTTGAAACCATTATACCTGTGCACCCAATATCAACTGCTCGTTTTGCATCATCAACACTCATAATACCTTTTAATGCAAAATGACCTCCCCACTGGGAACAAAGTTTCTCAGCATCTTTCCAGTTCATAGATTGGTCTAACATGGTAGAAAAATAATTCCCAATAGATGTGTTGGTGTCTGTACCTTCTTTTACATGATCTTGAAGATGAGGTAATTCAAATTTTCCTTTTGTTAAATAGTTAATCCCCCACATTGGTTTTGTAGCGAAGCTAAATAAACTTGATAATGTTAATTTAGGAGGTGAGGTAAAACCTGTCCTTAAATCTCTTTCACGATTTCCTCCTGTAATTGTATCTACTGTTAAAGCCATAACATCAAATTTAGCTGCTTTAGCTCTTTCCAAACAAGCATCATTTAAACCTCTATCTTTATGAAAATAGAACTGAAACATCTTTGGAGTATCAATCATAGAAGATATTTCTTCCACACTTACAGTAGCTAATGCTGAAACACCAAACATGGTATTATATTTTTTTGCTGCTTTTCCAACTGCTCTTTCACCATCATAGTGAAATAATCTTTGTAAGGCTGTTGGTGCTAAATAAAAAGGTAGATCTAACTTCTTTCCAAAAATTGTTGTTGATAAATCAACATTCTCTACACCTCTTAAAACATTTGGAACTAAATCAACATCATCAAATGCACTGGTATTTCTACCATAAGTAATTTCATCATCTGCAGCTCCATCAATGTAGTGAAAGATAGGTGATGGTAATTTTTTCTTAGCTAATTTTCTAAAATCACCAAAATTATGACAATCATTTAAATTCATCTGTCTATTTAGAAGTTTTTAATAAAATTAAACATATAACTATTTGCCCCAGGATTTTTGTCTCCTATGCTTGCATTAGATACATGATTATAAGATATACCAATTTTTGAATTTTCAGAGGAATTATATGAAAACTGAATTTCAGATTTAAATTCAAGAGCATGACCTAAATCTTTACCATCACCTTTATGGTACAAACCAGGTGCAAAACTAGGTGTAAAAGTTACAGCACCCATATCAATATTCCATTCAAATCCTGTATAAATATATGCAGAAGAATTTTCGGTTATAAAACTACCAGTAATTGGTGAAATATTTCCTAAAAAAGTATCTCTTTCAAGGTTTTCGTTCTGATGTTGAAAACCAAACAACATCGCTGCTTGCTTGTCATCACTAAAATCAAAATTACCAGTAAAAAAATTATATTGATGACTGCTAATATCTTTTGCAAACAAGTTAGTAGATGTAAAAAATATAACTAAAAATATATTTAATTTTTTAAAATTCATTACTGTTAATATCAGATTATTTTTGTTTTTTTAAAAATTTATTGAAGATTATTGCACCACCTATAAAGAATATCAATAGAGGTAATAGCCATAGAAAATAAGTATTTTTATTAAACAAAGGGTCATATAAAATCCAATCACCATATTTACTTTGAAAATAAGAATAGATTTGTTTTTCAGATAATCCTTCCTTAATTTTGTTATCAACCATAGTTTTTAAGCTATTAGCAAATTCTGAATCAGAGTCGTAAACAGATTGCCCCTGACAAATCAAACAACGTAAATTTTTTGTAATTTTATTTTTGAGAACTTCATTATCAGCTTTCAAATTATTAATTGGAAAAAATAATAAAAATGATTAAAAATAATTTAAGTATCTTCATTTTATAAATGATTTAATCTCTTCCATAGATCGTTCGTTAAGTGGTCCTATATATTTCTTAATAATTTTATTGTTATTGATTAAAAAAGACTCGGGCACACCATAAGCTCCCCATTCTATCGCATTAGTACCTTTATTATCAAAAATTATATTATCGTAAGGATTCCCAAGCTCTTTTAAAAAATTGTTAGCATTTTTTTTTGTGTCTTTATAATTTATGCCAATTACTCTTAAATTATCATCTTTTGTCAATTCCATCAAAATTGAATGTTCTTGCCGACAAGGAACGCACCAAGATGACCAGATATTTAATAGATAAAATTTATCTGAACTAAAAATTTCAAGTGTATTAACTATTTCATTTGAATTAAATAATTTAACTGAGACTGAAGGTACTTCAAAACTTGTTTTTGTGCCAGGAGTGTAAATATTTGTATTCTGTAAACCTTTATAAAAAATAATAAAGATGACTATAAAAACTAAAAAGATTGAAAGTGGTATTAATTTATTTTTCATATTCCTTTTTTACAAAACTTATTAATCCACCAAAGCTAATCAAAATTACTGATATCCAAATCCATAACATAAATGGCTTAA
>JACWER010000027.1 GCA_014653385.1 Pelagibacterales bacterium SAG-MED50
CAGAATTAAAAATCAAGATAAATCTAAAAATGTTGTCATTGGATTCGGAATTACTGAAAAAACAATAAAATCTCTTAAAAAAGCTGATGGATTGGTGGTTGGCAGTGCAATTTGCAAGGAAATTTCAAACTCTATTAAAAAAAGACAAAATCTAGTCACAAATGTTACTAATATCGTTAAGAGATTAAAAAACAAAATAAAATGAACTGGATTACCAAAGTTATAAAAGCAGGTGAAAAGATCAAAACTGCTTTTCATGAAAGAGCTTCAAAAGAAGATATTGCAAAAAGCGATTGGACCAGTTGTTGTAGAGGTCCAATTCTTAAAAAAGATTTAGAGCAAAACTTATGGGTTTGCCCAGATTGTAATAAGCATCATCGAATTAAACCAAGCCAAAGATTTGATATTTTATTTGGTAAAAATAATTATGAAGTATTTAAGACCCCAATTCCAAAAGATGATCCATTAAACTGGACAGATTCTAAATCTTACAAAGATAGATTAAAAGCTGCTCGTAAAAAAACGGGTATGGAATGTGGAATGATGGTTGCATGTGGAACTATCAATAATATGAAGATTACCGCAGTTGCATCTGATTTTGATTTTCTAGGAGCTTCAATAGCTGCTGCTGAAGGAGAGGCTTTTTTATATGGAATTCAGCATGCGATAGAAAACAGAACTCCTTTTTTATGTATCAGTGCTGGAGGTGGAATGAGAATGATGGAAAGTTTAATTTCACTTTCTCAAATGACTAGAACGACCCTTGCAATCAATGAATTAAAGAAAAATGGTTTACCTTATTTAGTATGCATTACGGATCCAACAGCGGGTGGTATTACTGCTTCTTATGCAATGTTAGGAGATATTCATATCGCTGAACCTGGTGCATTAATTGCTTTTGCTGGTGCTAGAGTTATTCAAGGAACCGTTAAAGAGGAATTACCTGAAGGATTTCAGAAAAGTGAGTATGTTGAAAAAACAGGCTTTGTTGATTTAATTGTTGAGCGTAAAGATCTTACATTTAAAATAGGAACTTTATTATCAATATTGTTAAAGCAAAATTCTGTTATAAGTTCTGAGCAAAATGAAACTTCAGAAGATAGTCAGTCGCTTACAAGAGCTGCATCCTAAAGAAATAGATCTAAGTTTAGATCGTATTCAAAATCTCTGTCAAAGATTAGGAAACCCTCAAGATAAACTTAAAGCAATTTCAATTGTTGGAACAAATGGAAAGTATTCAACCATCCAAGCAATGTTTGCTATTTTAAAAGAAGCAAATATTAAATGTAATATTTACACTAGTCCTCATATTAAAAGTATTAATGAACGGTTTGTTTTTAATAATGAAGAACTTAATGATGAAGCATTAGCTAATTTATTTGAAGAAATTGAAAGTGCAAATAATAACGAACCTATTACCTTTTTTGAGATATTAACTGCAGCTTATTTTCTAAAAGCTTCTCAATATCCAGATAATATCAATCTAATAGAAACTGGCTTATTTCATAGGTTTGACGCGACTAATATCCTTAAAGCTAATCTAGCTAGCATTGTAACTTCTATTGGCCTTGATCATTTAGATTGGCTACCTGAAAATGAACAAACTGTTGAAAAAATTATTTATGAGAAAACTTCAACTCTTTTAAATTCAAATATTATAGTTGCAAGACAAAGTTCTAAAGAAATTACCAATAGTATTAAAAAAACAATATCAAATAATAGTTCAAACAAGTTTTTTCATAATGAAAATTATAGTTTTACAATGAAAGAAAATGATTTCTTTTATTATGAAGATCAATTGGGTGGAGTAAAATTGCCAATGCCTAATGTTAAAGGTCAATTTCAATTAGAGAATATCTCTACAGCTATTGCAACATTAAGAGCCATAAAAGAATTTAATTTAAAAGATGAGCATATCAAACAAGGAATTACAAAAATAAACAGTATTGCAAGATTACAGGAAATTAAATCAGGTAAACTTAAAGCGCTTGCAAAAGATCATCAACTTTTTGTTGATGGCTCACATAATCCTTTAGGTGCAAAAGTATTAAATGAATATTTAGAAAGTTTAAATTGCAATAAACACATCATCTTAGGAATGATGGCGAATAAAGATCATAATGAATATATGAGTTACTTCAAGGATGTTAAAACCTTGACCACTATAGATATCCCAAATCAACCAAACTCCATTAAAGGAAAAGAGCTTAAAGATAAGCTAAATAGCTTCAAAAATATCGATTACCAAGAAAGTATAGAGGATGCTATCAGGTCAATTCCAGTCAAGGAAAACGATATTATCCTAATTACTGGATCTTTATATCTTGCTGGGGAAATACTGAATTTAAATTAGATATTTTTATCTAAAAATTCTTTCATGTGGCTTTCAGGAATTCCACCAACTTTTCGATCTACTTCTACACCTTTTTTGTAGATGATAACTGTCGGCACACCTCTAATTCCTGCAGCACTTCCAGTATTAATTCCACCATCTTCAATGTCAGCGTAATAGAAACCAGCTTTATCTTTATATTCGTCTGAAAGCTTAGTCATTACCGGAACAAGAGCTTTACAAGGTCCACACCAAGCAGCTGAGAACTGGATTACTGAAATATCCTCGTTTTTTATTTTACTATCAAAATCTTCGTCTTTAAAATCATTAAGCATATTACTGATATAATTGATTCAATTGATTATTCAATGGGCAAAAATAGGTTTTTTTGATTTATTAAATTATGCGTCTGAATACTTTTGTTCTAAATTCATCACATATTCATTAATTCCATCTAAAAATTTTAGCTTTTCATCTACAGTTTTAAAAGAAAACATCTTATCTTCATTTTCTCTAATCTCATCGCACTCTGAATAAAAAGCAGAAATTGTCCACCATTTTTCCTTGTTAGTACTCAAAATTCTTGAAGCTATTCTACGTTTAATTTTTTTATGAATTTCTTTCGGTAAAATTTCGGGCGCCTCATTAAATATCAATCCATGGCCAAATGTAACCAATCTTTCATCTTCAAATTTATCTAATAATGCAAATTTATCTTTCCAATCGCCTGTGTGAAATTTAGGAAATAAAGCTTGATCTTTAGCAGAAGTAAACCCTCCAGAATAAATAGATTCTTCTGGTTCAATATCTTCTTGTGAGGAAGTTTCCATTTTCTCTTCAGCAGCTTCTCTTAAAATATTGCAAACATCTTGTGAAAACTTTTGATTAGATTTGACTAATTCAGCTCTTTTTTTAATTAGGTTCGGATCAAGTTTACTATAAGGTTCAACTTTCATTCCAAAACTTTGATCTAAAATTATTGGGGCTTTATTTGATCTGATAGTTCTTAAAAACTTAGGAGATTTTTTCATCTCTTTTTTTAAGTCTTCGTAATTTAATTTTTGAATGGCCTCAATATCAACTCTAAGATCTATTGCTTGACCCCACTTATAAACTGGATGCATACAAGCATTTGGATGTAATGGAGCACATAAATATAATCGACTTGTTCCATAAAAATACTCATTCAATGTAAATATCTTTTCTTGCTTAATCATGTTCTCAACAATTACTTTGCTACTTGTTTTAAAATATTCTTGCCAAAGGGTTGGCTGTTTTTGTTTAATTAAATCTAAAACCTTAACAGTAAGTTCAGTATCAAATAATGCAGAGTGTGCTCCAGCAGACTCGAAACCATTTAATCTTGCTAAAGATTCTAGTTTCATTGATTTATTTCCTTTAGGATTTAATTCAGTTTTTAAAACATCATCATCGATTGCAAACGCTGCTCTGACTATATTTAAAGCATCATGACGAACATTTCCTTCTGTGTTTGTTAAATAAGGTTTTCTTAAAGATTTAAAAAATTCTTTTCTAATTACTTCATCATCAAAA
>JACWER010000028.1 GCA_014653385.1 Pelagibacterales bacterium SAG-MED50
ACACCAGAACTTTCGAAAATGATAAATCTGGTAAAATTTTAGTAAATAAGATTGATGAGGCTAAGCATAAATTAATTGATAGAAAAATTTGCAAAGATACAAAAGATGAAATTGTTAAAATTTTAAAAGAATGGATAAAGCAAGAAAATATTGATGTTATCATTACTACTGGCGGAACAGGTTTAACAGGGAGAGATATTACACCTGAAGCAGTTAATGAAATTGCAGACAAACATATTCCAGGTTTTGGTGAGGTATTTAGAACACTTAGTTTAAAAACAGTTGGCACCTCTGCAATTCAGTCTAGAGCTTGCGCTGTATTAGCTAATGGCAAATATGTATTTGCTTTACCTGGATCATCTGGAGGGGTTACTGACGCATGGGATGGCATTTTAAAACATCAATTAGATATAAATCACAAACCATGTAATTTTGTAGAGTTATTTCCAAGACTAAAGGAAAAATAATTATTTTTGATATTTCTTTTTCCACTCAGGGTAGGGCATACCATAAACATGTTCACGAGCCTCAGAATCAGAAATTGAAATATTTTTTTTCTCAGCTTCTTCTCGATACCATCTAGACAGACAATTTCTACAAAACCCGGCAAGGTTCATAATATCAATATTTTGAACATCTTTTCTTTCATCTAAATGCTTAAGAAGTCTTTCAAAAGTTGCAGACTGCAATTCTTTTTTTGTATTTTCATTCATAATTAAATTTTCTAGTTTTAATTCTAATTCTTAAAATAAGCAAAACAACAATAATCACTGAGTAAATTAAAGGTTTAAAAAATATTGTTTTTGACAACCAGATGTAATGAAGAGCTCCAAAAATAGCTATTATATAAACAATTCTATGTAACTTTTTCCAATTTTGCTTTAATAGATTTATCATTTTTTGAGATGATGTTGCTGCCAGTGGTATTAACAAAAGCCAAGCAGAAAAACCAATAAATATGAATTTCTTTTTCAAGACATCATTAAAAATTGGTTGCCAATCAAATCTATAATCTAAACCAATGTAAGTTAACAAATGAATTGTTGCATAAAAAAAAACGAACAAACCTAACATTCTTCTAAATTTCGTCCAAAAAGCTAAATTAGTAAATCTTTTAAGTGGACTCATTGCTAGAGTTAAGCAAATAAAAATTAAAGTCCATTCCCCAAAATGGTTCATTATTTTTTTTACTGGCTCTGCACCTAATTCATTATAGTAGATATTTAATGATATGATGACTAATGGCCACAAACATAAAATGAAAACTATTATTTTAGAATATCTTATCAATTTAAATTAAAAGTTTTTCTTTAAATCCATTCCAGAATAAAGATTGGCTACTTCTTCGCCATAACCATTAAATATTGCAGTAGGTATTCTTTCACTTAATATACCTGAACCAATTACTCTTTCAGAAGCTTGTGACCATCTTGGATGATCAACTCTAGGATTAACATTTGAATAAAATCCATATTCTCTTGGTGATGCTCTCATCCAGGACGAAGTTGGCATTCTTTCAACAAATTTAATATTTACAATTGCTTTGGCACTTTTAAATCCATACTTCCAAGGCACAATTAATCTTAATGGTGCTCCATTTTGATTTGGAAGTTCTTTACCATAAAGACCTGTCACCATTGTTGTTAATGGATGCATCGCTTCATCAATTCTTAATCCTTCTTTATATGGCCATTGAAGAATTGGGTAACGCTGACCTGGCATTTGCTCAGGGTCATAAACAGAAGTAAATTCTACAAATTTTGCTTTACTATTTGGTGAAGCTTTTTCTAAAAGTTTACTTAAAGAAAATCCCATCCAAGGTATAATCATTGACCATCCTTCAACACATCTCAATCTATAAATTCTTTCTTCGATTGGAAAAGAATTCTTAATTTCATCTACTGTTAAAGTAATTTTTTTTTTAACTTCACCATCTATTGTTAAACTCCAGGGACTTGTTTTAAAGTTTTGAGATTTTTCTACAGGATCTGATTTTCTAGTTCCAAATTCATAATAGTTATTATAAGTGGATATATATCTATATTCAGTTAGCTCTAGGTTTTGCGTTGATGCTTTAGCGCCATTTAAAAAATTTTGACCAACCATTAAAGAACTTGTTGATAAACCAAGTTTTTTAATAAAATCTCTTCTCTTTAAGTAAATTTTTTCAGGGGTTATTTCTGAGAATTTAATTTTTTTCATTAATTATAGGGTTTCCTTTTAACCATGTACTATCGTTATTTTGATAATGCTCTTTTTTCCATATAGGAGATCTTTTCTTAATTTCTTCGATTATGTATCTAGATAAAATATAAGCTTCATCACGATGTTTGCAGGCAACGGCAATAATAATACTTACCTCACCAAGATTTAAGTAACCTTTCGCATGTTCTATAAATACTGCTTTATCTTTGATATTTAACTTTTGGTCAGCTTCATTATAAATTTCCTCAAAACTTTTTATAACAAGCACATCATGACTATCATACGTTATCCCTAATACACTTTTATTATCGTTTTGATTTCTGACAGTTCCAGAAAAAAAGATTGATGCTCCAAATTCAGAAGAAGAAATAAAATTTTCAGCCTCTAAAATTGAAAGTTTTTTTTCTTTTATATCTATTACTTTTGTGTGAAGCATTAACCTCCTCCAATAGGGGGTATAATAGCAATTTTTTCGTTACTTGTTATTTTATAATTGTCGCTGATAATATTGTTATTTTCAGAACAAAATACAGATGAATTAACAATCTTTTTAAAATTTTCATTACCTCTAAAATTTTTATCTAAATACTCAACTATTTTTTTTCTAATATCTTTAATTGTTGAATTGTTTTTAAGATCAAATTCTAGAAAATTTTGATCACTAAAATCTCGACTTGCTCCAAATAACTCAATTTGTATCTTCATCAATATTTTAATTAAAATATTTCTTTTAAAAAATTAGGTAGTCCATCAGGATTTTTCCATAGACCCCTCTCCACCTCCGCTAAGTTATTTAAAAATTTCTGGCGGTATCTTTAAAGATATGATGATACATGATTTTGATTTAGCTAGATATTATACTGGTTCTGATGAATTTGTATCTGTGTTTGCTACCGGTGAATACTTTACCGACAAAAAATACAAAAATGTAAATGATTTAGAGCTAGCAACTGTAGTAATGAAAACAAAAAAAGGTGTGCAATGTATTATAACAAATTCTAGACATTGTAGTTTTGGATATGATCAGCGAATTGAACTTTTTGGAAATAAAGGAATGATAATTTCTGATAATCAAAGAGATTTAGAAACTGTTATATACTCA
>JACWER010000029.1 GCA_014653385.1 Pelagibacterales bacterium SAG-MED50
CTATGTAACAAGAGGAGGTTTTAAATCTATTTTTAGTGTAGGTGTAGTTCAATCTTGGCTTTATTTTTTAACAATAATTATTTTAGGATTAATCACTTATTCCTTTATAGGAGATATAGAAACTTTTGGTAAATCATTAGCAAAAATAGCAAATACAAAAATTAGCTTTTGGGGAAATACAAATGGTTATGGAGGAGGTGACTATAATGGTTATTTTGCATTACCAGGTGTTATACAATGGGTAGCTGGTTTAGGAAAAAATGAAGCAATTGGAGGTCCTTGGACTGCGATGATGATTTTTACATTTACAATTTCTTTTATGGGAATAGTTCTGTCACCATCATTTTCAATGTTAAGCTATACAGCAAAACACCCTAAAGCTTTTTCTTATTACCAAATATGGGGATCTGCAGTTATTGTTGGATTATTATTATTTATATTTACAACTTTTCAAGGAATTGGAGCAATTTTATTGGGGGCTAGTGCTGAAATTAATAGTAATGGTCTTTTCGTTAATAAGCTTTTACCAGAAGTTTCAAGTAAAGATCATTCATCAATTGTTTATCATATTATCGGTTTAATGGACAAACATGCTTTATGGTTAACTGGATTATTGGCTGTTGGATTAGTTGCTGCACTTCAGTCTACAGCAGCTGCCCTTTTAATGACTTCAGGTAGCATCGTTACTAGAGATTTTTATAAAGCTTACGTAGACAAGAACTCGAACTGGGAGAAGGAACGAAGAGTAGCTCGTATAATTATGATGCTAATGTTTCTGGCCTCACTTTATCTAGCTACATTTGCTAAACCTGCTATGATTATTTTTAGTGGTATTTCAATTGCTATAGCATTTCAATTTTTAATTGTTCTACTTGGTCTTGTCTGGTTTCCATGGATAACAAGAGGAGCTGCTATATCTGGTATAATAGTTGGAATAATAATTGTTATTTTAACAGAAACTATTGGTCAGCAAATTTCAGGAAATAGATTGCCGTGGGGAAGATGGCCATTGACTATTCATTCAGGTGTTTGGGGCTTATTATTCAATGTATTTATTTGTTTTTCAGTCTCAGCGTTTTCATCAATAGCAAAAGTAGATAATGATAGAGATTATCGTCAAAAATTTCATGATTTTTTAAATGAACACATGGGCCTTCATCCGAGTAGAACAAAATTAAGATCATTTGCATATGTTATTGCTCTTATATGGTTATTCTTTGGAGTAGGTCCAGGACAAGTTCTTGGAAATAATTTTTTTGGCGCTCCAAATGCAGGATATGAATCTTGGATTTTAAAGATACCTTCATTATGGGGATATCAATTAATATGGTGGTTTTTTGGAATTGGTTTGATTTGGTTTTTAGCAAGTAAAATGGATTTATCAACATTACCAAATAAACCAATACAGTCTGGTGATTTTCACAAACATCCAGATGAAGTTTCAGGAGAAAAAAATTATTTAGATAATTTAGGAACTGGCTATGGCTGGATCTTAATATTAATTGGTCTAGCGATATTTTCAATAATCTTTTATGTTTATTATGTTTAGGAATTACGAGTATGAATAATAATTTTACATTTAATACTACTTCAGGAATTAGATTTGGAAGTGGAATGTCCAAAACATGTGTTGAAGAAATTTCAAAAAAATTAGGACCAAATGTTTTATTTATAACTGATAAAGGGTTGATGTCTTTAAATTTAACTGAATCAACTTTAAGTGAACTAAATAAATATTCATCAATAGTTGAGGTTTTTCAAGATGTAGAAGCAGATCCTTCAATTAAAACACTTCTACACTCTATAGAAGTTGGAAAAAAAATTAATGCTACAGGTGTTATTGGATTTGGGGGAGGATCTTCAATGGATGTAGCTAAATTAACTTCTTTAATTTTAGGTTCAAATGAAAATATTGAAGACGCTTGGGGTGTCTCTAATGCTAAAGGTCCAAGATTACCATTAGTTTTAATACCAACTACTGCTGGAACGGGCTCGGAGGTAACTCCTATATCTATCATCACAGTTGGGGAAGAAGAAAAGAAAGGAGTTTCTTCGCCAATAATTTTACCTGATATTGCAATTTTAGATCCAGATTTAACAATTGGGTTACCAGCACACACAACAGCAGCTACAGGAATTGACGCTATGGTTCATGCTATAGAGGGTTATACTTCATCAAACAAAAATAATAATCCAATTTCAAAAATGTTAGCTATCGAAGCATTAAAACTTTTGTCGGGTTCAATAGAAAAAGCTGTGTTTGATGGTTCGAATATTGAGGCTAGAGGCAACATGTTAATTGGAGCAATGTTAGCTGGGAAAGCATTTGCTAATTCTCCTGTTGCAGCAGTCCATGCTCTTGCCTATCCGATTGGAGGAACTTTTCATGTGTCTCATGGATTGTCAAACTCTTTAGTTCTTCCATACGTTTTAAGATTTAACAGTGTAGATAGCAAAACAACAAAAAATTATGCTGAATTAGCCCCATTTGTTTTCCAAGATATTAACACTGAAAAGGGTAGCCAAGCAGTATGCAAAGAATTTATTGATCGATTAGAGAGTTTATCACAAAAAATTGGACTTCCTCAAAGATTAAGAGAGGTAAATATTCCAAAAGAGGCCTGTAAAAAAATGGCATCAGATGCAATGAAACAAACTCGTTTATTAGTGAATAACCCAAGAGAACTGACTGAAAATGACGCTCTTAACATATATGAGGCAGCCTGGTAGAATAAAGTATGAATAATATTTCTGATGACTTTTTTGAAAAAACAACAAAGTTTAATAGTGGAATTAAACTATATATGTTCCAAACTGGTTCTATAAAAACTAAATTGAAATTCATAAAGATGAATCAAGGTGAAGAAGCTTATGAAATTCCTGTACCTTGGTTTTTAATTAAACATCCTGAAGGAGATGTTATTATTGATGGAGGAATGCCAATTGAGGCAGCTCTAGACAAACACAAACATTGGGGAAATGTTGTTGAGGCTTATGATCCTGTGATGAAAGCTTCAGAATGGTGCAAAGAAGTAGTTAAATCTGTAAACACAAACCCAGAGGATGTTAAATAT
>JACWER010000003.1 GCA_014653385.1 Pelagibacterales bacterium SAG-MED50
CTGGTGATAAATTTTCCATTTTACCATTAGAGTCTTGAACAATAAAATTACCTATTATTGATTTATAATTTTCCCCTTCTTTTTGACTGAGGCTTTCAAAAACTATTTTTGCCTTAGAGTTTTCAAAAGTTTGTCCCACCTTTAAATTTGTAATAATTTCACTTGAAAACAAACTATTAAATAAAATACTCAAAATTAATAAACTAAAACCAAAATGAGCTGTGTTTTGTGCTAAATTTTTAAACCCCTTACTGAAGAAATCTCTTAAAGTAACAAAAAAT
The DNA here is from genome assembly GCA_014653385.1 of Pelagibacterales bacterium SAG-MED50. Taxonomy (GTDB): domain Bacteria; phylum Pseudomonadota; class Alphaproteobacteria; order Pelagibacterales; family Pelagibacteraceae; genus Pelagibacter. The sequence goes on from JACWER010000003.1 coordinate 282, forward strand.
AGATATAAGGCGCTCGAAATTAAAATTGTATTTATCAAAAAATTAGAACTAAAATTTTTAACAATTGTGATAGACAACAAAATTGAAATTACTAATATTGTAAATAAATAAATTTTGTCTTCTAAATTTGATTTAATCCATTTCAACTTTGGTCCAATTGCCATAATCAATAAAAAAGGGATTAAAAAAGGTATAATTAGTGTGTGATAAAAAGGCGGCCCTACAGATATTTTTTGAGATGACAAAACATCAAGAAAAATTGGATAAATAGTGCCAATTAAAACAACTGATAAAAAATACATCATAAACCAATTATTCATTATTATAGCTGTTTCCTTACTCAGCCAAAAAAAGCTGCTTGAATTATCTTTGCTAGTTTTATGAAAAAAGAAAAAGATAAATAATGAAAGAAAAATTAGAGAAAATAAAAAAATTAAAATAAATAAACCTCTCTCAGGATCATTTGCAAAAGTATGCACAGAATTAAGAATTCCTGATCTAACCAAGAATGTACCACTCATACTGAGAGCAAATGTTGATATTGATAGAATTATTACCCAAGAGGTTAGGATTAATTTTTTTTCTAAAACAAGAATGCAATGTAAAAGTGTTGTTAATGCTAGCCAAGGCATTAAAGAAACATTTTCAACTGGGTCCCAAAACCAAAAGCCACCCCAACCCAATTCATAGTAAGCCCAAATGGATCCTAACAAAATTCCTAGAGTTAAAAAAATCCATGAGCCTAAGACCCATTTTTTTATATGAAATGCCCATTTTTTTGAAACAAGATTTAAGGTTGTTGCAGCCAAAACTGATGAAAAAATAATAGAAGAGCCTACATAACCTAAATATAAAATAGGAGGATGAATTGCTAAAGCAGGATCTTGTAGTATTGGATTAAGCCCCAAACCCTCTGTTGGTATCGGATAAATATGATTAAATGGATTTGATGTTTTGATCAGAAAAATAAAAAAACCTATAATGATGATCTGCTGAAATACTAAAGTTAAAACTCTATATTTTACTGGTTGATTTTTAGTCCTTATTAAAAAAATAAGAATAAATAATGTTAAAACAAGCAGCCATAACAGCAAACTTCCTTCATGATTGCCCCAAGTTCCAGCAATTTTATAGAAAATTGGTTTGGTGGTATGTGAATTATTAAAAACAGTCTCGTTACTAAAATCAGACACAACAAATGATAAAACTAAACATAAAAAGCTAATTACAACTAAAAAAAATTGCAAAAATGTAAATGATAAAATTTTAGTATCTAATACTTCAGAATTTCTGAAATTTTTTGCAGAATAATAGAAAAGAACTAATCCAAAAAAAAGTCCTAAAACTAATGAATAGTTTCCAATAACGCTAAAGAGCATCCTATTTTTCTCCAAGTGCCTGTTTTACTTCTGGAGGCATATAATTTTCATCGTGTTTTGCTAAAATTTTTGTGGCAGAAAAAAAATTTCGATCTTTTAAAAACCCTTCTGCTACTACTCCCTTTCCTTCTTCAAAGAGATTTGGAATTGCTCCTGTATAGCTAACATTTATTTCATTTTTAAAATCTGTAATTACGAACTTCAGTTCGCTAGCTTTTACCAAAATAGAATCTTTTTTTACCATTCCACCTACTCTAATTTTTTTTTTATCTAGTTCTGATAGAGCTTTAATTTCTGATGGTGATTGAAAGTATACTACGTTTTCTTCAAGAGATTTTAAAACTAGGAATACTGTTAATATTAATGTAATTAAAATAAGTACTACAAACAAAAATCTTAATTTAACTTTACGACCATACATGGTTTAAAAGTTAATTATTTGTGGCGTTAGCTAAAATTTCTTTATTTATTCTTTGTGATTTTGCAGATTTAGCTTTCTCAGAGTTTAGAGATCCAAATTTAGCTACAAATTTATTCTGTTCCTTAATAAATTGAACTTTTGTAATCAAATATAGTGCTGAAAAACTTAAAAGTGTAAAACTGAAAGCAGATAATACGTAAACTCCATATCCGTTCATAAAAAGTAATTCATTTATCATAGTCTATCTAAGCCTTTATTTTTAATTTTTATCAGTTCTGTATTATATTTCATTAAAAAAATTAGCAATGAAAAAAGAGCAAATGCCGCAGTCATTATCAGCAAAGGAAAAAGCATAGATATATGAATTGAGCTTTTTGATAAAATGTTGATTGAAGCCGGTTGATGAAGTGTGTTCCACCAATCTACAGAGTATTTGATAATAGGAACATTAACTATACCTAGTATCGTAATAAAGGTTGTGATTTTAAAAACCTTTTCTTCACTTTCATAAATTCTCCACGAAATTAAATACATTGCATAAAATAGTGCCAAGATTAACATGGATGTTATTCTAGCATCCCAAGCCCACCATGTTCCCCATGTTGGTTTCCCCCAAATAGCACCAGTCACCAGTGCAATAATATTAAAAACAAACCCTGAAGGTGCTAAACTTTTTGCAATTAAAAAAAAATTCTTATTTTTAAAAATAAATCCACTAATTGATAAAAAAGTTATGGATGAAAAAATACCTAAAGAAATCCAAGCAGCTGGAACATGAACGTACATAATTCTTACAGCGTCACTTTGTTTATAATCTTCAGGGGATAAAATTAACGCTTCAGTTAATCCAACAGAAAGCACAACCACAAATAAAAATAAAATATATTTTGGAGCTTTAGAAGTTACTTGAAATATCTTGTTTGGATTAAGAAGTTTAAACATATTTAATTAGGGATGTTTATTATGAAAAGGATTTCCGATCAAGAATGCAGAGGGAGATAATAATTTGAAATTAACGTTTAACATCCTTGATCAGAATATAAGAATAATTTACCTAATTTATATGGCTTAGATTTGAGCTAAATGTGTTTGAAAAATGATAAGTTTAGTTAGACATCTTAAAATAACTAGAGCCCCTTTTTCCTGAAAAAATCTCTTCAATTAAAGGATGTTTTATTGGCTCATCTGAGTCATCCATAAGAAGATTTTGCTCTGAAACATAGGCTTCATAAGTTATTTCGTCATTTTCAGCCAGTAAATGATAAAAAGGCTGATCTTTTCTTGGTCTCACATTTTTTGGGATAGATTGATACCATTCCTCAGAATTATTAAATTCAAAATCAACATCATATATTACACCTCTAAATTCAAAGTGTTTATGTTTTACGATATCTCCAATTGAGAATTTTGCTTTTTGAATTGGCATTGCTATTATTATGGGTATTTAAAAATAAAAATCAATGCTTAAAATATTAATGTTTAGTGATGTGGCAAATATGTTAATATCTTTCTAGTGAATAAATCTTTTTTAAAATTTGTTACAGATTTTGGGCCATTAGCTATATTTTTTTTTTATTATTATAATAATGATAAAAATTTATCAGTTGCAATCCCTCCACTTATAGTTGCAACTTTAATTGCGTTAGCTGTTGTTTGGTTTTTTGAAAAAAAAATACCTATGATGCCATTAATAAGTGGAATCTTAATTACATTTTTTGGTGGGTTAACTATTTATTTTAATGATCCAATATTTATTTATGTTAAGCCAACAATTATAAATATTTTATTTGCTTTAGCTTTATTTTTTGGAAAATATTTTACCAAAGAACCTGTTTTGAAAAAAATTATGGGTAAATCTATGCCATTAACTGATATTGGCTGGAAATTATTAAATAAACGGTGGATGTTTTTTTTCTTTGGTCTTGCAATATTAAATGAGTGTATTTGGAGAACTCAAACAGAAGAATTTTGGGTTAACTTCAAAGTTTGGGGAATGCTTCCAATAACCATAATTTTTACTGGTTTTCAAATACCTTTAATCAATAAACATAAAATTGATGCCTAGTAACTTAAAACTGGTAGTCAATAATCCTCATAAACAAATAGAAGAAAGACAATTTTTTGAAAGGGATGAGCTTAAAGTCATCTTAGATCTATATGCAAAAATGGTTTCTGAAGGATCATGGAAAGATTATGGTTTAAGTATTTCAAGTAAACAAGTTAGTTTTAGTGTTTTTAGAAATGCCGCAGAAAATGCTTTATATAAAATTTGTAAAAACTTTAAGCCTAAGAATAAAAATTTAAAGTATTTAATTACGGATACCAGTGGAAAAATTTTAAAAAACTCTTTTGACCTTAAGTTGTTATTAAAAAATACTAACTGGAAAAAGTTACAAAAATAAAATTATCTTCTTTGTCCAAATAACCTTAACAACATTATAAATAAATTTATAAAGTCTAGATAAAGAGTAAGAGCACCCATAACTGCTTTTTTACCCATGATTTCACCAGTATCACTTGCAGCGTACATGTTCTTAATTTTTTGAGTATCATAAGCTGTTAAACCTACAAAAATTAAAACACCTAAAATTGATATAACAAAATACATCATTGATGATTGCATGAAAATATTAACTATTGATGCAATTATAATTCCAATCAAACCCATCATTAAAAATGAGCCTAATTTTGTTAAATCTCTTTTAGTTGTGTAACCGTAAATGCTCATCGCACCAAAAGTTGCTGAACAAATAAAGAAAACTCTTGTTACACTCATACCAGTGTAAATTAATAGAATTGAAGATAATGATAAGCCCATTAATCCTGCAAAAACCCAAAACGTTGTTTGAGCTTTTGAAGCACTCATTTTGTTAATTCCAAAACTCATATAAAAAACTATTCCTAAGGGCGCCAACATAACTAGCCATTTTAATCCAGACATATAAATTGCATTACCCATAGACGTTAGACCTACAATTGATCCTGCATCATTTGTTACCACTGACATTTTAAATGTTAAAAGTGCAACTATTCCTGTTAATAAAATTCCAGTTGCCATGTAATTATAAACTTTTAACATGTAGGCTCTTAAGCCTTCATCCATTTCAACTGCTGTTTGTTGAGCTGATTTAGCTCTGTTTAATATTCCGTTTTTATCAAATTTCATAATGAGTAGTATATAATAGTCTTTTACTAATTATTCAAGATACCTTAAAAGATTAAAAATATCCAAATTAAACAAAAACCATTATGAATTATAAAAAACTGGGGAATACTGATCTTAATGTAAGCACAATTTGTCTCGGTACTATGACTTGGGGTGAACAAAACACTCAAGAAGAAGCTTTTGAGCAGATGAACTACTCTCTAGAAAATGGTGTAAATTTTTGGGATACTGCTGAATTATATGCTGTTCCTCCAAAAAAAGAAACTTATGGTGACACTGAAGAAATTATAGGTAACTGGTTTGAAAAAACAAAAAAGAGAGACCAAGTAATTCTTGCATCAAAAGTTGCTGGTCCATCAAGAAATTATTTAAGAAATGGAGAAAATAGTTTCACGGGTCCAAACTTAGAGTCTGCTTTAGAAGATAGTCTTAAAAGGCTTAAAACAGATTACATTGATTTATACCAACTTCATTGGCCTGAAAGAAATGTAAATAATTTTGGAAAGCTAAGTTATGTTCATAAAGAAAATAATTGGAACCAATTTGAAGACGTACTTGGAGAATTAAACAAATATATAGATAAAGGTAAACTCAGATATATAGGTTTGTCTAATGAAACTCCATGGGGTGTAATGAATTATCTTAAAATTTCCAAAGAAAAAAATTTACCAAAAATGATGTCTATTCAAAATCCTTATAGTTTATTGAATAGATCATACGAGATAGGATTATCTGAAGTATCAATTAGAGAAAAAATTGGTTGTCTTTCTTATTCTCCGCTGGCAAGTGGATATTTAACAGGTAAATATAGAAATAATAATTTTCCAAAAGGATCTCGAATGGAACGAGATTTTGATTTTTGGACACGTTATAGAAAGCCAAATACAGAAAAAGCCGTAGAATTATATTATGAAATTAGTGAAAAATACGGACTAGACATGAGTCAAATGTCATTAAAATTTTGTGAAATTCAAGATTTTATGACAAGTGTTATTATTGGAGCAACCACGATGGAGCAGTTGAAAACTAATATAGAAAGTGTAAACATAAACCTAACTGATGATGTCATTAAAGAAATTAATGAAGTTCAAACAATTTATCCAAACCCATGTCCATAATTAAAAAAATCTTACTAATTTTACCAATAATTTTTATTGGCTTTTACAGCCCTGTAACAGCTAATGAAGTAAAAAAAATTGGTAAATATAAAGATTGGGAGTCAATGGTTGTAATAGAGGATACTGGTAAAGTTTGCTTTGCACAATCTTCACCTATCTTGCAAAGTCCAAAATCAAATAACAAAAGAGATGCCAAATTATTTATTTCTTTTAGACCTACTGATAAAATTATAGATGAGGTAAGTGTAACTGCAGGCTATGAATTTAATAGCAACACAGTATCAGCACAATCAGGTAAAAATAAATTTAAATTTGATATTAAAGAGCAAGGTTTTGCGTGGATTGCAGATAATAAAATTGAATTTAGAATGATTAAGAGAATGAAAAAAGGTTCTCGAATAATGATAACTGGATATAATCAAAAAGGGTCTCAAACAATCGACCACTATTCATTACTTGGATTTACTAAGGCTTACAACTCTTCAAAAAAAGCTTGTAGCTAATTTAATGAAATCAAAGAAGAAAATTGTTCTAGCCTACTCTGGAGGTCTTGATACCTCTATAATTTTAAAATGGCTTCAGGAAAACTATGATGCTGAAGTAATTTGTTACACCGCTGATGTTGGTCAAGAAATTGATAGAAAAAAGATTATCACTAATGCAAAAAAATTTGGTGTTAAAAATATTATAATCAAAGATTTAAAAGATATATTTGTTAGAGATTATGTGTATCCAATGATCAGAGGTCACGCAATCTATGAAGGTGTTTATTTATTAGGCACATCAATAGCAAGACCACTTATTGCAAAAGATCAAATTAGAGTTGCTAAAAAATTTAAAGCCTATGCAGTTTCACATGGTGCAACTGGAAAAGGGAATGATCAAGTAAGATTTGAATTGGGATATCATTACTTTGGACCCAATATAAAAATTATTGCTCCTTGGAGAATTTGGAAATTAAAATCTAGAACAGATTTAATTAATTATGCAAAGAAACACCGTATAGCTATTCCAAAGGATAAAAAAGGAGCTCCTCCTTTTTCAGTAGATGATAATTTATTTCACACATCAACAGAGGGCAAAGTTTTAGAAAATCCAAAAAATTCAGCCCCTGAATTTATATTTCAAAGATCCGTTTCACCTGAAAAAGCTCTTAACAAACCAAGCTTTGTAACTATCAATTTTAAAAATGGTGACCCATTTGGAATTAATGGAAAAAAACTCTCTCCAGCAAAATTATTAGAGAAACTTAATCAGCTTGGAGGAAAAAATGGAATTGGCAGAGTTGATTTGGTTGAGAATAGATTTATAGGAATTAAATCTAGAGGCGTATATGAAACTCCAGGTGGAACATTGTTAATTCATGCTCATAGAGCAATTGAGTCTGTCACTTTAGACAAAGATACAATGCATAAGAAAGATCAAATAATGCCAAGATACGCTGAACTTATTTATAATGGTTACTGGTATTCAAAAGAAAGATTTAAACTTCAGAAAATTGTAGATCTTAAAAAGAATAAAGTTAATGGATCAGTTAAACTTAAACTTTATAAAGGAAACGTAATTATAGAATCTAGACAAACAAAAAGTTTAGCTTACTCAATGAAAAAGGTTTCATTTGAAGAAAATAAAACATTTAATAAATCCAATGTTGAGAGATTTATTAATTATCACAAAAAAAAGCTTCGTTCTTAAATAAATGAAAATTAATGTTTTTGCAGACACTATTTGTGGATGGTGTTTTATAGGTCATGCGAACCTAAATAATGCCCTTAAAAAATTTCCTAATATAAAATTTGATATTCACCATGTGCCATTTCAATTAAATCCAGATATGCCAGCTAAGGGAATTTCTCGAGAAAAATATCTTGAAATAAAGTTTGGAGGAAAAGATTCTGCTACTCCAATGTATGAAAACATGAAATTAAAAGCAAAAGAATCTGGGATGAATTTTAACTTAGATAAAATTAAAAAGACTCCTAATACTGTTCTTTCTCATTTGCTTATTAATTTAAGTGAACAATTCAATATACAAAATGAAATAATAGATAAAATATATCAATCATATTTTATTGATGGGTTTGATATAGGAGATATAGATATTTTAATTAATATTTCTAAACAAAATAATATTTCTGAAGATGTTTTTAAAGATTTTATTAATGAGAAAAATATTGAAAACGTAAATTCAAAAATCCTAGTTGCTAAAGAGAAAGGAATAAATGGAGTCCCTTTTTTTGAGATAGGAAAAGATTTTATTTCAGGCGCTCAAAGCTCAATTCAGCTAGAAAGTGTTATTAAATCAAATTTAAATTAAGATTTAGGACAAATTAACAATTGTTATAATTTTAAAAAATTATAACTTAATTTTATGGAATCGCTAAAAAACTGGATGGTAGATGCTGCAAATATATTGTTTGATGACAGTAAAAATGACCTTAGATCTTTACCGAGATCTGTGAGATTGCAAATTTTATTAGTTTTAAGCTTTATTTGGACAACAGTTTTTAGCTTATATATTTTTTCTTATACAACTTTTGCATTTGGTTGGGCAGGTCTTTATATTGCACATATTGGTTTAATATTTGCTGTTTATATGACCTTTAAACATTTCCATAAAGCAGAAGAAAAATCTAGCAGTGTTTTTCAAACAAAAAATTTTGATCCTTTTAAAATAATGGTAATCGTTTTTGTAGTAGTTTTTATTTTTGTATTTTCAAAAGGAATTGAGGTTTTAACTAGTCCTAATCCAAGCTCTTATTCAATCCCCTATGACGGGCCGTCTAAATCAGTATTTGAAAAGTGGTTACCATTTAGTAAAGATAAGTAATGGAAAAAATAGCAAAAAATTTACAACTAGTTTTAATGTGTATTATTTTAATAAGCACAGTAATTGCTGTTGGTATAGAGATTAAAAATATGTTTCTAAATCAATCGGTAACACTAGCTGATTTGCTTTTAATGTTTCTGTATTTGGAAGTTCTTGCAATGGTCAGAGTATTTTGGGATCAACAATCAATCAGCATAACTCTTCCTCTTTTAATTGCTATCACTGCACTTGCTAGATTTATAATCTTACAAGGTAAAGAAATGGATCCAACTGCACTGGTATATGAAGCTGTTGCCATAGTGCTTATTGCAGCTGCAATCGTAATTTTAAGACTAAGACATAGTGATAAATTAGGTCTCAAGAAAAAAAAAACAAAATAATCAAATATGGAATTTGAAGCTTCAAGGGCTAAGGCCGTTGATAAATTAAATCATTTTGTTGAAAATAACCTTTTTGAATATTCTAGATTAAGAAATTTTGATTTTGGCCCTGATAATAGATCTAATATTTCATGTTTATCTCCTTACATAACTCATGGGATAATTAACGAATTAGAGGTAATTGATAAATCTCTTAAAAAATTCTCTTTTGTAAAAAATGAAAAGTTTATTCAAGAAGTTTTATGGCGTGTATATTGGAAAGGTTGGTTGGAGTTAAGACCCAATGTTTGGTCAGATTACCTAAAAGAATTAAATAATCTTAAAAGTGAATTTAAAAATAACCAAAATTATATAGATGCCATCGAAGGAAAGACAAACTTGCAGTGCTTTAATGAGTGGGTAAATGAACTTAAAGTAAATAACTATCTTCATAACCATGCCAGAATGTGGTTCGCAAGTATTTGGACATTTACTTTAGAACTTCCATGGCAATTAGGAGCTGAATTTTTTATGAAACATCTTTACGATGGAGATGCTGCATCTAATACACTTGGATGGAGGTGGGTGGCTGGAATTCAAACCCAAGGCAAACATTACCTTGCAAGTGAATGGAATATAAAAAAATTTACAAATAATAGATTTCAAAATATAAAATTAAATGAAAATGCTACTCCAAAAATTTCAGAAAAATCTTATTCAATAATTAAACAGGACTTTAATAATCCAAAAAACCTTGAAGAAAAAAATCTTTTAATTTTTGAAAACAATCTCTCTTTCGAAATCACTGATTTTAAAGAAAATAAATTTAAAAAAATTTATATAATTTTAAATAAAAATGAAAATAGATCTATAAAACTCAGTGAAAAATTATTGAAATTTAAGTCCCTTTTAATAGAAGACCAGAAGCAAAGATTAAAAGATAAATCTATTGATTGTGAAATTATTGATATAAGTGAAATTAAGAATATTGAAAACTATTATGGTTTGTATCCTACTGTTGGAGAAAATTTGGATTATTTAAATTTAAATAATTTAAAGGTAGATTTTTTATATAGAAATCTTGATGAATTAGCATGGCAGTACTGTAATAAAGGATTTTTTAATTTTAAAAATTTTATTCCAAAAATAATTACAAACTTAGTTTAAAACCAACGTATCATTCCTATAATTCCTGCAGTTGCATAAAAAAACTGTAACAGGAGTATTCCTTTATGGCCTCCTCTATAGGCCCAAATTCCAATTAAAATCGCTGACAAAAGTAATAAGCAGAAGCCAAAAAATTCTATTCCAATATTTAGCGCAACAAATAATGAATATAAAATAGCAGTAATGACACCTGTCCATTCAAAAAATTTATTATTCATTTTATTTGACTAAAAATTACTTAAATATTAACATAAATAATTATTTTCAAAGATGAATTTATGTACCCAATAAATTTAAATAATATTCCAGATGGTTTTGAGCTAATAGATGATAAAGTGCCTTTTGATCCACAAAAACATCTTCAGTTAGAAAAACCAAGCGAAATTTATTCATTAAAAGATTTAGGTTATTCAGAAGAAATTATTAATGACTCACCTGTCGATTTCGCTGCAACTTCAGTATTTAGAATCTTAAGTGATGAAGGTAGTGAAATATTGTTGGATGTAACCAGAAAATTAGAAAAGTTTACAACTTCTAGTCAAAGAATAGCTAGAAATGTTAGAGGTGGAGTTTATCGATCAAAATTTTTACGAGACTTATGTCTCTCTGATGAAGTTAGTATTTTCTTATCAGATATGGCAGGAATTAATCTCTCTCCTCACACAATTCCTCATCAACTAGGTCACTTAAATTATAATCCTTTAGAATTAGAAAAGAATGTCGATAAGTGGCATGTAGATACTTTAATGTTTGACTATGTGATGTTTGTTACAGACCCAAAAAAAATTAAAGGAGGCCAATTTCAATATTTTTATGGAACTAAAGACGAAATGACAGAAATAAAAAAAAATAATAAACAAATTCCATCTAATAAGATTATCTCTCCTAAAATTCCTGGACCAGGGTTTGCAGTATTTCAGCAAGGAAAACATGTTGTTCATCGAGCTACAGGCCTAACGTCTCCTGGTGAAAGAATTACAATGGTCAACGGTTATATGGCCAGTGATCCAAGTATTGAAGACTATACAAAATTTGGAGAATTATGCCAAGTTGATCCTATTGAAATCCTCTCAAAAGAGTTCACTAAACACACTGCAACTCATGTAAAAAAACTTTTGGAAGAAAAAATTTTAGATAAAAATTTTCAGGACTTAAACGTAGACTCGATTAAACAATTAGAGAATGCCTCTGAAATTTTAAAATCCGCAATCAATCAATTAAAAAAAGGCAAATCTGATATGGAACATTTTGGCGATTAATCAAATCACAATATAGTTTTAAAATTCTCATAAAGAATCTTGGAATAATTATTCATATCTGTCATGTTATCTTTTGCAGCATAATCAAATTTTTCTAAAGCACCATCTCCCAACTGATCTTCAAGAGCTTTTTTATATTCAGGAACACATCCCCATTCATTGACGGTAGTATCCTTAATTTCTATATGAAATTGAATTCCATAAGCATGACTTTGATATTTAAAAATTTGATATTTAGTTACAGGAGATGAGGCTAATAGAGTTATATCTTTATTGTTTTCAATGCCCTGAACCTCATAAGAGTGCCATTGCAAACTTTTAATCTGATTTGGAAGTTCAGAAAATAATTTATCCTCATCTTTTTCTTTTAAAAAATTAATATCCATTATACCAATCTCTGCAGGATTTGACTTTACAACTTTCCCACCCACAACTTCACCTAACAACTGACAGCCTAAACAAAATCCTAAATATGGTTTTTTTAAATTTATTACAAATTCTTTAATTCTTTTTTTTTCATCAATTAACCATGGATATTCTTGCTCCATATAAGTATCCATTGGACCTCCCATACAAAACATTCCATCAAATTTACTTAAATCATTTGGAATTTTTCCACCTTCATCTAGTTCTATAGTTGTTAAGTTAAAGCCATCAGCTAACATTAAATCTTTGATATAACCTGGATCTTCAATTTTTATATGTTGTAAAACAATTATATTCATCACTTAACCAATCAAATAGAAGACAATAAGGTACCTACTTACTTTTCCAATAGCTACTAAAATAATAAAATCTAGAAATTTAACTCTCAATAAACCTGCAACTAAAGTTAATGGGTCACCTAAAATAGGTACCCAAGCAAATAATAATGACCATTTGCCAAACTTGGTAAACCATTTTGATGATTTTTCTATTTGTGTTTCTTTAAATGGAAACCATTTTTTTGTAGTAAGATTTCTTGAGTAAAATCCTAAAGCCCAATTAACAACAGATCCTAAAACATTCCCAAAGCTTGCAACAATTAACAATAATAAATTATCATAATTTGATGTTGCAATTAACCCTGCTAATGTGAGCTCTGATGAAAATGGTAAGATAGTTGCTGCTAAAAAAGATAAAGCAAATAAAGATAAGTAGATCACTTAGAACACTTTTTGGAACAATACTTTACCTTATCCCAATTTAACTTCCATTTTTTTCGCCAAACAAAAGATCTTTTACAAACTGGGCAAATTTTTGAAGGTAGATTTTCTTTTTTCACTAAATTGTATTTTTTTTAATAAATTTATCTGCTTCAGATAAAATCATTTTCTTTCTTTCATCTTTCATTTTATCAAAAATTCGAACCATCATTGATAATCTTGGATTTGTTAAAAAAAATTTTCTATTTCGATCAATAAACCTCCAATACAATCCATCCATCGTATTACACCAATCCCCTTTTTTAAAATCCATCATTTTCATAAAATAAGCAGATCCACAGATATAAGGTTTGGTTGCAAAAATTCCACCATCACTAAATAAACCCATTCCATAAACATTTGGAACCATCACCCAGTCAGAAGAATCTACGAACATTTCCATAAACCATTTATAAACAATTGTTGGCTTAATCTCACAAAGGTTCATTATGTTAGATAAAATCATTAGTCTTTCAATATGGTGAGACCATCCATGATTAACTGCATTTTGAATGGCATGATCTAACGGTGGTAGGCCAGTAGTTCCTTCATACCAAGAATTTTTCATTTTTCTATTTTGTTTAAAGAAATTTCTAGTTTCCATTTCTTCAGAATAACCTTGGTAAATACCTCGCATAAACTCTCTCCAACCAATTACCTGACGAATATAACCTTCGAGTGAATTCATTCTTATTTTATTTTTCTTATGAAAATCTAAAATTTTTTGAATAATAAATTCAGGGGTTATTAATCCCAAGTTAATGTAAGGACTTAAGGCACTGTGAAATAAAATATTATCCTTTTGATTTACGGCATCTTCATAATCACCAAATAAATTTGACTTTTCTTTAATAAAAAAATTTAAAAGTTTAACAACATCTTCATATTCTGTTGCAAGCCAAAAGTTATTTGTACTTCCAGGATGATTTTTAAATAATTTTTCAATAATAGGTTTTAATTTTTTTGTATGATTTGTTTCATTAATTCTTGGAAATTTTGGAATTGAAATATCTTTAGGTAATTTATTTCTATTATCTTCATCAAAACTCCATTTTCCTCCAACTGGGTTTCCATCAGCACCCATTAATATTCCAGATTTCTTTCTCACTTCTTTATAAAAAGTTGCCATAAAAGGTTTTTTGGACTTTTCTAAGTAATTTTTAAATTCATCTCTTGAATGTAAAAACATGGGTGATTGAATTATATTCCACTTGATCTTTTCTTTTTTTAGAAATTGTAAAACTTTCTTTTCAAAAAATTTGTCTTCAATCTCAAAGCTTGTAATTTCGGTTATTTTTTTTTGACTAATTATTTTTTTAAATTTATTTAAATAATCATCTTTAAAATCTTTATCTTCTATTTTTAAGTAATCTAATTTGAATTTATTCTTCTTAAGACTATCCGCATATGATCGCATAGAAGATAAGAATAGCAGTATTTTTTGCTTATGATGTTTTTCATAAGTGCATAAACCGTTATCTTCTGCCATAAAAAATAGATGGTCTTTTTTGAAGCGGTCTAGGTATTTTAATGGAAATAATTGATTACCAAGTATAAAAAATAATCTCATAAACAAATATAACTAATAAAAAATTTTATGTCAGAAAAATATCTTATTTTTGGTGCGACAGGATCTATTGGTTCAAGTCTAGCTGAACAATTAAAATCTTCTGGAAACGATATTCACCTAGTAGGAAGAAATGAAACAGAAGTTGGTTCTATTGCAGAAAAATTAGGTTGTACATTTACAGTTGCTGATGTTTTAGAAGAAGGTTTTATTGAAAAAGTGAGATCAGACGTTTCTGAGATAAAAGGAATTGCATACTGTGTTGGTTCAATAGATCTTAAACCATTAAGAATGGTTACAGAGCAAGATTTTAACAAATGCATGAAATTAAACCTTTATTCAGCTGTCGAGGCAATAAAAGGGTATCAAGAGAGTTTAAAAAAAAATAAGGGTTCTATTGTTTTGTTTTCAACAGTTGCAGCTCAAAGAGGTTTTACCAATCATTCTATTATTGCTTCAACTAAAGCTGCTGTCGAAGGCCTAACAGTCTCACTTGCTGCAGAGTTTGCACCAAATATAAGAGTAAATTGTGTGGCTCCAAGTTTAACAAAATCAAAAATTGCTGAACCAATGTTAAAAAATACAACGATTGCAGAAGGTATCGCAAAAGCTCATCCATTAAAAAGATTGGGTGAGGGTAAAGACTCTGCTTCTCTTGCAAAATTTCTAATAACTGAAGATAGTTCTTGGGTTACAGGTCAAATTATTGCAGTTGACGGTGGTAGATCAAAACTTTCTTAGAGTGAAAAAATATTTTTTATTAATTTTTTTTCTTTTATTTTCATCGAAAGGTTATCCCGATAATTATTTATTTTCAAAAATAGTAAATCTAGAGGAGCCTTGGGGCTCAACATTTTTAAATAAAGATGAAATAATTATAACTGAAAAAGATGGAAAAATAAAAATTGTTAATATTAATTCAAAAAATATATTTGAGATTAAACATAACTTAAATTTTCTAAATGTTGGACAAGGTGGATTGTTAGATATTATTTACCAAGATAACAATCTTTGGGTTTCATATTCTGAGGATAGGGGCAATGGAAAAACAAGTACTTCAATTGCTACGGCAAGATTAGATAAAAAGGGATTAAATTTTAAAAATATATTTCAAGCAAATCCACCTATAGATTCTGGTTATCATTTTGGCTCAAGATTAGCTATTAAAGGTGAATATCTTTATGCATCAGCTGGTGAAAGAGGAATGGGGATGATTGCTCAAGACCCAAAAAAACATCCAGGCAGTATTGTTAGAATATATACAGACGGTCGTATTCCTAAAGATAATCCAAAATTTGAGGGAAAGTCAGATTGGTTACCTGAGATTTATCAAATTGGGATTAGAAATCCGCAGGGTTTAACTTTGTCACCACATGATGGAAAAATTTATTTAAGCAATCATGGCGCAAGAGGTGGGGACTGGTTTGGTGAAGCAAAAAAAGGTGAAAATTATGGTTGGAAAATATTAGGTTGGGGTGGAACTAATTATTCAGGATCTAAAATTGGTCCTAAATGGAAGCCAGGCTTTACTAAAGCTATTCAATATTGGGTCCCATCAATTGCTGCTAGTGCAATAACTATATACAAAGGATATGAGTTTAAAGAGTGGAATGGTCATGCCTTGATAACCTCACTTAAAGATAAATCCTTAAGAAAACTAATTTTTAATGATTTATCTAATGTAAATGAAGAAGTTATTTTTAAAAATAAAATAGGAAGAATTAGAGATATTCAAGTACATCCATATAATGGAAAAATTTATTTTCTAGCAGGAGATAAATTGTGGTTAATGGAAAAAAATAATTAATACAGATATGGAAAAAAAACCTTATCACCATCTTCCAGATGGAACTTTCAGAAACCCTGAGGGGTCTCCAACTTCAAGATCAAGTTCTGGAAAATTTTCTTATAGAGATTTTAATAAAGAAAAAAAGAAGCTTGATATGACCATACCAAAAGAACATGTAATAAATAAACAAGAGGTTTTAAGCAATTTAGAAAAATTTAAAGATGATGATTATATTGCTTGGATTGGTCATGCTACTTATTTAATTAAATTGGGAAACACAACAATAATAACTGATCCGGTATTTTCAAAAAATGCAGGGCCATTAATATTTGGTCCAAAAAGATTTACTGATCCAGCTTTAAAACTTAATGAAATCCCAAAAACAGATATATTTCTATTAACTCATAATCACTATGACCATCAAGACATGTCTACAATTAGAAGGTTTCCTTTTAAAGATGCAAAAGTATTGGTTCCTCTAAAACTAGGAAAGTATTTTAAAAATTATAAAGATGTCAATGAAATGGATTGGTATGATGAGATCAAAATTAGCGATCATTTAAAAATAACTTTCTTGCCGGCAGTACATTGGTCAAAAAGAAGTTTAACCGACACCAATAAAACTTT
The DNA here is from genome assembly GCA_014653385.1 of Pelagibacterales bacterium SAG-MED50. Lineage (GTDB taxonomy): Bacteria > Pseudomonadota > Alphaproteobacteria > Pelagibacterales > Pelagibacteraceae > Pelagibacter. The sequence goes on from JACWER010000003.1 coordinate 17,148, forward strand.
ATGGGGTAATTTTTTAATTCAATATAAGGATAAAAAAATCTTATTTGCTTGTGATACAGGCTATGGAAATATTTACAAAGAAATTGGTGAAAAATATGGTCCAATTGATATTACGATGATTAATATAGGTGCTTATGATTTTAGGCCAATGTTTGATAAATCGATTTATCACACAACCCCCGAAGAAGCTCTTAGTGTTGCAAAAGATCTAAAAAGCAAAAAAGTATTAGGGATGCACTGGGGAACTTTTGTTTTGTCTCTAGAGCCAATAATGGAGCCTCCTATTCGATTTAAAGAAAATGCTGATAAATTTGGGTTTAAAAAAGAAGACGCAATTACATTTAAAATTGGTGAAATTAACTCTTTAAAATCAATTCTTAAAGATTGATTTTAAATTTGTTTAAGAAAAAAATTTCTTAATTGAAGAATTGTTTGTTTTGGATTTTGTTCAGGAATAAAGTGACCAGACTCTATAGCTTTTCCCACAATTTTTTTTTTAGAATACTTTTGCCAAATTTTTATTGAATTGAATTGTTTTCCTATTACCCCATTTTTTCCCCACAAAACTTGAATTGGGATATTAAGTTTTTTATTTTTATCTTTTTTATCGTGTTCTAAGTCAATTGTGTCTGAAGCTCTATAGTCTTCACATGAAGCATGAATTCTTTTTTTTTGTTTAAATGATTTAAGGTAAGCTTCTTCTGCTTTGCCAAACTTATGTTCTCCAGACCATTTATGTAAACAACTTTTCATCCACTTTCTTGGATCACTCATTATCATTCTTTCTGGTAACCAAGATGGTTGAATCAAAAAAAACCAGTGAAAGTAAGCTTTTGCAAATTTTCTATCAGTAGTTTCATACATATCTAGTGTTGGACAAATATCTAAAACACATAGGGCCAAAATTTTTTTTCTAAAATCTCGTGCCATCCTGTGAGCAACTCTCCCACCCCGATCATGACCTGCAAGAAAAAATTTGTTAAAATTTAATTTATTCATTAGTTGGATCATATCTTTAGCCATTTCTCTTTTTGAATAATTAATGTGGTTTTTGCCACTAGGTAAAACCAAACTATTTCCATACCCTCTTAAATCAGCAACTACTACTGTAAAGTTTTTACTTAATTCTGGTGCAGTTTTGTGCCACATAACATGAGTTTGAGGATATCCATGAAGCAAAAGTAATGGAGGTCCATTACCTTTAATTCTGCAAAAAATTTTTCCCTTATTTACCTTAATGAATTTTTTTTTAAATCCTTCAAACATAATTAAAAAGTTCAATCATTTAACAACTTTTTTTTTGCTTTTTCAAATTCTTCTTCTGTTATCACTCCACTTTGACGTAACTCATTTAGTTTTGTAATTTCATTACTTAACTGGTCTATGTCAGGAGATGAGCTAGTAGCAATTATATCTTCTTCCTTTTCAGATCTATTAGTTTCCTTCGCGCTAAATCCTTTCATAATTGCAGTGGCACCTAGATATAAAACAAAACCAATAATTGGAATTACTAAGCCAAAAAATATTATCTTTTCCATAAATTAGTCTTCATCCTCTTCTCTCCATTTTTTTTCATACATGAGCCACGCTGCGTAGATTACACATACTGTACCAACTATCATACCATAATCAAATCCAGTTTGTTTATCATATAAGTGCCAACCTAATTGCGTTGCACCTATAGGAGGCACCGTCAGTAATAAGAAAATAATACCAATTCTGTAAGGATATTTTGGTTTTTTCATACCCAAAATTATCAAATTTAATTAATAAATTTTATCTTTATTTTTGCGATCTTTTGAAACAGTCAATAGTATTCTTTAACAAACACGCAATTGTCATTGGTCCTACTCCACCTGGAACAGGGGTTAAAGCCTTTGCAACTTTTGAAACTTCATCAAATGCAACATCACCCACTAAACCATTTTCAGTTTTATTAATTCCTACATCAATTACGATTGCATCTTTTTTAACCCAATCCCCTTTTACAAGTTCTGGGATACCCACAGCTGCAACTATAATATCTGCTTCTAAACATTCAGCTTTTAAATCTTTTGTTCGTGAATGAGTAATTGTAACTGTACAGTTTTCTTTAAGAAGAAGTTGAGTCATTGGTTTGCCATTTAAATTTGATCTTCCTACGACAACTGCTTTTTTACCACTTAAGTTTGGTTCAATTTTTTTAATCATCAAATAACATCCAAGTGGAGTACAAGGCACTGAACTTTCATAACCTGAAGAAAGATTTCCAACATTCATAGGGTGAAAACCATCTACATCTTTTGAGGGAATGATAGTTTCAATTACTTTTTGCTTATCAATATGTTTTGGTAATGGCAGTTGAACTAAAATTCCTGAAATATTTTCATCATTGTTTAATTCTTCAATTTTTTCTAAAATTGTTTTTTCTTCAACTGTATCTGGGTATCTAATAACTTCAGATTTAAGCCCAACCTCATTTGCTGATTTTTCTTTGTTACGAACATAAATTTGGCTAGGGGCCATATCTCCAATTAAAATCACTGTTAGTCCGGGAACTTTATTATATTTAGTTTTTAACTCAGCAACTTCTTGTTTAAGCTCTTCTCTAAGTTCGGCTGCTATTTTTTTTCCGTCAATTAAAATCATAAATTTTTTAGAATATTAATGGTGCAATGTAGAGCTTCATACACATTTCAATAAACCAAATCAATAGCAGAAGAATTATTGGTGAAATATCTAAAGAGCCTAAGTTAGGTAAAAAACGTCTAATTCTGTTTAATATTGGGTCTGTTAGTCGATATGTCATTTCTAAAATTGAATAAATAAATCTATTTTGAGTATTTAGAACATTAAAAGTAATCAACCAGCTTATTAAAACGTTTGCTATAACAACATAAGAATACAGTTTTAAAATTTGTAAAACTAAATAAAAAATCGCTATCATTTTTTCTCGATATAGATCGACTGACTTGGAAAAGCAAAAGCTGCTTTATTATTTTCTACGATTTGTTTAATTTCAATTGCAAGCCTTTCCTTAACAGAAAGCATTTCATTCCAACTATTAGTTTTTGTAAAACAACGAACATACATATCAATAGAGCTATCAGAAAATTTATCAATTCTAACTGCAACACCAACGTTTACATCAAAATCTTCACTTTTATTAATGTATGCTTCAATTTCATTTCTAATAGTTTTTAACTGATCAACTGTTGTGTCATACTGAAGGGTAATTATCCAACTTATCAACCAATTAGAAGTTTCGCTCACATTTACAACGGCATTTTCAGCAAATTGAAAATTTGGAATAATTGCAAGTGACTTATCAAATTTTCTAATTGTTGTTGATCTAAATCCAATCTTTTCAACAATCCCTTCAATGATGCCTTCAACAGCAATCCAATCACCTATCTTAAATCTTTTCTCAACTAATACTAAAATTCCTGAAATTAAATTTTTAAATAAATCCTGAGCACCTAATGCAACTGCTACACCAAACAAACCAAGTCCTGCAATGATTGGCCCTATCTTTATTCCCCATAACTCTAAAACTGCCGCAAGACCTAAAATAAAAATTAAAATTTTAAGAGATTTAATTATCCATCCAATTAGCTCTCTAGTTAAAAGTTTATCGAGTCCACTTAAAATATAAGAAATTGGTTCAATAATTTGATGGATAACCCAAAATATTAATATGGTAATTAACGTTCTGTTAATAGTATCAACGACCTCTCGACCCTCACTTGAAAAAGTCATGTAGTAACTTGCAATAAAAAAACCAAGAACAATTGGTAAAAATCTTGCAGGGCCTTCTAGGGCACGAACAAAAGTATCATCAAGTTTATTAGTTGTTCTCTTAGAAATAATTTCTAGCTTTTTAATTATAAGTTTAGAGATTAATCCTCTAAAAATTAAGAAAACAAAAAATATCCCAATTCCAATTAATATTTGAAAAATATCAACACCTAGAATTCCTTTTTTCCAAACAGACGAAAATATATCAGAAAAATTATTTATTATTTCCATAGCTAAATTTTATATAACAAAAACTCTTCTTCTCCAGGATTAAAAAGAAATATCTTCTTCCACTTAATTTCGTTCAATATTGACGAGGTTTTTTCACCAATGCACATTAAGTTCGTATTCATCCAAAGACTTTCTGACTGATACATCTTAATAAAATTCAGAAAACTTAAGGCGCTATTTTGAGAGTAAACATAAACCATATCAGGCATTTTGAGCTTCAATTCGTTTACAAATTTATCATTAAAGTTATGGTTATGAATAGTCTTATAATTAATAACCCTTTTAACATTATATCCCTCTTTTAATAGTTGCTGATCAAGATCAACTGAAACTGTTTCACCACTTATATAAATTAAATTTCCATCTTTCTGATTAAAATTTTGCAAAATTAGCTCTTTTAAATTTTCAACATTACCCTCTGCAGCAATTACATTTTGAAAACCAACACTTCTAGCTTTTTTTTCTGTAGCACTACCTACACAGAAACAAAGAAGATTTTTATCAATACTTTTTAAATCTAAATATTTAATAGAATTTGCACTTGTAAAAATAATGCCTTTAAAATCTAAAAAATTAATCTGTTCATAATCTACTTTATCTATTGTTAATAAAGGAATATGAGAAACTTGATGTCCTAATGATTTAAATTTTATAATCATTTCTGTGCAATCTTCTAAAGGCCTAGTTAATAAAATGTGCATTTTATCTTTTATATGAATTATTTGATTTAGTTTTTAACATCTGTCCCACTTCTTTACCAAGTATTTTTGCATTTTCAATTTTGGAAGATTTTTTTTCATAAAATCTTTCATTACCATCTAAAGAAAAAAGTTCAGCCTCTAAAATAATTTCATCGCCTTCAATAATGGCATGGACTCCAACAGCTGTTTCACAGTCACCTTCTAAAACTTTGAGAACATTTCTTTCTGTGTGAGCTCTTAAAGATGTTTCTTGGTCATTAATTTTATCTAAAATTGAAATAACTTTTTTGTCATCATTTCGACATTGAAGAGAAATAATACCTTGCCCTGCGCTAGGAATTATTTCTTCAGTTGAAAATACTTCAGTAATTTTATTTTCTATCGATAAAGATTTAATTCCCGCATAAGACAATATTATTGCGTCATATATGCCATCATTTAGTTTATTAATTCTTGTATCAACATTTCCTCTAATAAGTTTACAATTAAGATCAGGTCTAATTTTTTTTATTTGAAATTCTCTTCGATAAGACGATGTTCCAATTATTGCTTCAGATTTTAATTCTTTAAGTTTTTTTTTATCTTTAGTTATTAATATTTCTCTTGGATCATTTCTTTCTAAGAATGTATCTGCTCTTAAGCCATCAGTTTCAATTGCAGGCATATCCTTTAATGCATGAACTGCTATATCAATTTTTTTATCTTGAAGCTCTTTTTCTATGTTTGTTGAAAATAAACCTTTTCCACCTACTTCTGATAATCTTATATCTTGAACTTGATCTCCTTTTGTTGTTATTTCTTTAATTACAACATCTTCATAATTTAAATTTGTATTTTGAATAATCTTATCTTTAGCATTTTGAGCATAAATTAATGCTAACTTGCTTCCCCGTGATCCTATGATAATTTTACTCTTCATAAATAAATATATTTCTTACTTGTATTGAGATTGTACAATTAATAAAAACTATTTGAATGAGTAAAAAACCCTTAATTCTTGGAATTGAATCTAGCTGTGATGAAACGGCAGCATCAATAATTACTGAAAATGAACAAGGGATACCATTAGTTTTATCCAATATTGTTTCAAGCCAAGTTGATGTTCATAAAGAATTTGGGGGAGTTGTACCTGAATTAGCAGCAAGATCTCATATGGAAAAAATTGATTGGATTGTTCAAAAAGCAATTAATGATAGTGGTCGAAAGATAGAAGAAATTGATGCGGTAGCTTCAACAGCTGGTCCAGGCCTTATAGTGTGCTTATCTGTTGGGCTTAGTTTTGGAAAAACATTTGCTTCCGCTTTAGAAAAGCCATTCATTGCTGTTAATCACTTAGAGGGTCATGCCCTAAGTCCAAAACTAAATTCGGAACTAAATTATCCATATTTGCTTTTACTAATTTCTGGTGGACATTCGCAATTTTTAAATGTTCAAGGTTTAGGAAAATATAAGAGACTAGGAACAACTATTGATGATGCTTTAGGTGAAGCCTTTGATAAAACTGCTAAACTTTTAGGAATTGAATTTCCTGGTGGACCACAAATCGAAATTTTAGCAGAAAAAGGTGATCCAGATAAATATGATTTACCAAAACCAATTTTTAATAAAGGGGGATGCAATTTATCTTTTGCAGGTCTTAAAACAGCAATTTTGAGAATAACAAAAAATATTAAAACAGATCAGGAAAAATTTGATTTGGCTGCTTCTTTTCAAAAAACAGTTGAAGAAATTTTATATAAAAAAACAAAAATTGCATTTAGTGAATTCGAAAATCTAAATGATTTAAAAGAAAAAATATTTGTAGTTGCTGGAGGAGTAGCGGCCAATAAAAGAATTAGATCTATGTTAATAAATTTATGCAATGAAGAAAACTATCAAAATATGTTTCCACCAATTGAATTTTGTGGGGACAATGCTGCTATGATTGCTATGGTTGGTTTAGAAAAATTTAAATTAAAACAATTCGATAATTTAGATCATCCCGCAAAACCAAGGTGGCCTTTAGATGAAAAAGCAGCTTTTCTTAAAGGAGCAGGAGTACAATTATAATGCAGTATTGGTTAATGAAATCAGAACCTGACGTTTGGTCTATTGATCAACAAAAAAAAGCAGGTGCAAAAGGTGCACCATGGGATGGTGTTAGAAATTATCAAGCTGCTAAAAATTTAAAAAGCATGAAGAAAGGGGATCTTTGTTTTTTTTATCATTCAAATATTGGAAAAGAGATTGTTGGAATAGTGGAAGTAATTAAAGAAGCATACTTAGACAAAACCGATAAATCAGGACGGTTTGTAGCTGTTACTGTAAAATTTAAGGAAAGATTGTCAAAACCTATTACACTTGAGAATATCAAAAAATCTAAGGAATTAAGCCATTTAGCGCTTATAAAACAAAGTAGGCTCTCTGTAATGCCAATAGATTCTAAAAGCTGGAAAATATTAAATAACATGAGTAAAATTTAATTATAAAAATTTCATGCCATTAAAAAAAAAGAAAAAAACTAAAGTTAAAAAAAAAATTATTAGCAAAGTTGTTAAAGATAATTCAAAAGAACTTATTATAAAAACAAAACCTCAATGGATTAAGAGCAGTCTAGCTACAAAAAGCAAATATCAAGATAAATACTCAAAATCGATTAAAAATAATGATGAGTTTTGGAGAAAAGAAGGAAAAAGAATTACTTGGATAAAACCATACAATAAAATTAAAGATGTTAAATACAGCACTAAAGAAGTTAATATCAAATGGTTTCATGATGGAACTTTAAACGCTTCAGCTAATTGTATTGATAGACATTTAAAAGATAAGAAAGATAAAACTGCTATAATTTGGGTTGGAGATGATCCTAAAGATAATCAGAAAATATCTTATAAACAACTTCATGAAAAAGTTTCTAAAGCCGCTAATGGTTTAAAAAAATTAGGAATTAAAAAAGGAGATAGGGTTACTATTTATTTAACAATGATTCCTGAGCTTGCTATATTAATGCTCGCTTGTGTGCGTATCGGAGCAGTTCATTCAATTATTTTTGGGGGCTTTTCAGCAGAATCTATTTCTGGAAGGGTGAATGATTGTGAGTCTGAATATATAATTACAGCAGATGAAGGTGTTAGAGGAGGCAAAACCATTCCTCTTAAATACACAACTGATGAAGCATTAGAAAGTTGTCCAAATGTTAAAAAATGTATCGTTGTTAAACGAACAGGAAATTATATCAATTGGGATAAATCAAGAGATGTTTGGTATCATGATTTAATTAAAGATGTTTCAAAACATTGCGAACCAGAGGAAATGAGCGCAGAAGATCCTCTGTTTATTTTATATACCTCAGGTTCAACTGGTAAGCCTAAAGGAGTTTTACATACAACAGGTGGTTATATGGTGTATGCTTCAATGACTCATCAATATATTTTTAATTATAAACCGAAAGATATCTACTGGTGCACTGCAGATATTGGCTGGGTCACTGGTCACAGTTATATAATTTATGGACCGCTAGCAAATGGAGCAACAACAATAATGTTTGAAGGAATTCCAAACTATCCAACGAGCTCAAGATGGTGGCAAATTATTGATAAGTATAAAGTGAATACTTTTTATACAGCCCCAACAGCAATTAGAGCTTTGATGCGTGAAGGAGACAAGCCTGTTAAAAAAACTTCAAGAAAATCATTAAAATTATTAGGTACAGTTGGTGAGCCAATTAACCCAGAGGCTTGGATGTGGTATTATAAAACTGTAGGAAATTCTAAATGCCCAATTGTTGATACATGGTGGCAAACAGAAACAGGCGGAATTATGATTGCTCCTCAAACTGGTGCGATTGATTTAAAACCTGGTTCAGCAACTAAGCCATTTTATGGTATTAAGCCTGTACTCGTTGATAAAAAAGGATTGGAAATAAAAGGTCCTGGAGAAGGAAGGCTATGCATTGCTCAATCTTGGCCAGGACAGATGAGAACTGTCTATGGAGATCATCAAAGATTTATTGATACATATTTTTCACAATTTGATGGAAAATATTTTACAGGTGACGGGTGTAGAAGAGATAAGGATGGATATTATTGGATTACAGGAAGAGTAGATGATGTGATTATTGTATCAGGTCACAATCTTGGTACTGCTGAAATAGAAAGTGCATTTGTTGCTCATCCAAAAGTTGCTGAAGCAGCTGTTGTTGGTTATCCCCACGACATAAAAGGTAACGGTCTTTATTGTTATGTAACATTAAATGTAGGTGAAAAAGAAACAGGTGATCTTGAAAGAGATTTGAAGCTTTGGGTTAGAAAGCAAATAGGACCTCTTGCTACTCCTGATCTAATTCATTTTACTCCTGGACTTCCAAAAACAAGATCTGGAAAAATAATGAGAAGAATTTTAAGAAAAATTGCGGCTAATGAACATGGCCAATTGGGTGACACAACAACTTTAGCTGATCCAAGTGTAGTTGAGAGTTTAGTGGATAATAGAAAAAATATTTAAAATTCTATTAACCTTTCAAATTCCTGTTTAACGATATCCCATTTTAAAATCATAGAATTTAACACAATTTTTCGATCTAAAGATTTAAGCTCTTCAGCTATAGGAGCCCACTTATATAATGAAAGTGCACTTGGATTAAATGGAAGATCTTTATAATATATTTCCCAATCTAAATTTTGAAATCTTTCATTAAAACCTTTTTTTGCCTCTTCAATTATATCTAGTGGCATCTTGTTTGAAGTTTCATCATCTAAAATTTTAAAAAAAATTTCTTTAGCCTGATTTATATCTTGATAATTATGATTTACTTTTAAATATGAAAAAGTAAAAAAAGTTAAATCTTGGAGTGCTATAGAATAAATATTCCATTTAGCTAAATTAACAGATGACATAAACTCATCATTATCAAAATGAAGAACATATCTGGTTCCCATTCGAGTTTTTAAATAACTATACAAAGTAACTTGTGATACCCACGCAGATTTTGTTTGGATAAAGGTTTCAAGTTCGTCTAAATTTTTAATTTTTTTTTTAGGTATGAATGCTTTAAACAAAGCAAATAAATAAACTTTAAAATCTTTAAATGATAAATCTTTCCAAGATAATTTGTATTTTTGCATAAAATTGTTCTTGGGGACAATTATACCTTAAAAAAGTAAGTAAATAAGCACCTATTATGAACAATTTTCACCTTTTCAAAACTCTTAGAATGGTTAAGGTTTTAATTAGTTATAACTAAAAGAGAGGTATAAATGTCAAACGCACAAAAACACTGGGAAAAATCCAGGTCATTGTTATGGATAACATTGGCAATCTGGGCTGTTTTCTCAATGGGCATCTTCCTTTTCGGAGCTGAAATGAATGAGGTTACTGGACCTTTTGGATATCCATGGACATACTGGTTTACATGTCAAGGATCTCTTGGAATTTTCGTAATCTTAATTTTCTGGTTTGCTAATAGGCAAGAGAAAATCGATGAAGAGTTCGGCTTTAATGAAAGAGGAGATGACTAATGATTAAAGGTAAATTTATAGACAATTTGCCAAAAGTTTACGGAATCTATACTGGAGGTTTTATAGGTTTCATAATCTTAATGGCAATTGGTGAGCAGATGGGTATGACTGCTAAAGCAATAGGTGTTGCTTTTGTAGCTTTTACAATATTCATCTATGCATTAATCGGTTATCTATCAAGAACAGCACAAGCAGATGCATATTACGTAGCAGGTAGGCAAGTTCCAACTGTATTTAACGGAATGGCGACAGCAGCAGACTGGATGTCTGGTGCTTCATTCGTTGCAATGGCAGGGGGTATTTACTTTAAAGGTTATGGTTATATGGCTCTACTTGTTGGTTGGACTGGTGGTTACATATTGGTTGCAACTTTATTGGCACCATACTTAAGAAAATTTGGCTGTTACACAGTTCCAGATTTCATAGGTACAAGATACGGTGGTAATTTAGCAAGATTATGTGCGGTAATAGTTTTAACTGTTGCTTCATTTACTTATGTGACTGCTCAGATTAACGCTACTGGTACTATTGCAGCAGTTGCTCTAGATATCGACTTTGGATACGCTGTATATATTGGACTAATAAGTATTTTACTTTGTTCAATGTTAGGGGGTATGAGAGCGGTAACTTGGACACAAGTTGCACAATATATCGTACTAATTATAGCTTACTTACTTCCAATTTTTTGGATCAGTAACAAAATGGGTGCGGGTTTCTTCCCTCACTTTATGTTAGCTGATGAAGTGGCTAGAATTGGTGAATTAGAACAACAGTTTGGGTTTGTTAAAAACTCTGCTGCTGATCTAGCAACAGTACCTAAAGGGTTAGCTGGAATAACTAAAGCACACTCTGCAGTAAATGCTACACCTTGGGCATTTATTTCATTAGCACTGGCGATGATGATGGGAACAGCATCATTACCTCATGTGATGATGAGATACTTTACTACTCCAAGTGTAAAAGCAGCTAGAAAATCAGTGGGTTGGTCGTTATTCTTTATCTTCCTTCTGTATTCTTCTGCACCGATGTTAGCAACACTATCTAAACTATCGTTGATTGATCCGACTTTACCAACAGGTATTATCGGTAAATCATTTGCAGAAGTTCAATCAATTGATTGGTTTCAAAACTGGAATCAAGCAAACTTGATGTTTATCAGCGACTTTAACGGTAATGGAACTCTTGAATTAAACGAGTTTTTCATGGGCGGTAAAGCGGTTGTGTTAGCAACACCAGAAATAGCTGGATTACCATATGTAATTTCAGGTCTGGTTGCTGCTGGAGGTATGGCTGCTGCCATGTCAACAGCTGATGGTTTAATTCTAGCGATTGCAAATGCGATCTCTCATGACGTTTATTACAAAATGATTGATCCAAAAGCAGAGACTGCAAAAAGACTACTTGTTGCAAGGGTACTACTTGTAGTAATTGGTTTTGCTGGAGCAACTATTGCGGCAATGGAGATTCAAGGTATCTTAGGTTCAGTTATCTGGGCTTTTGACTTTGCAATGTCTGGTTTGTTCTTCCCACTTGTACTTGGTGTATGGTGGAAGAGAGCTAACAGAGAAGGTGCTATTGCTGGTATGGTTTTAGGTCTTGGTTCTGCTATTTGGTACCTGGTTTGGGTACGAACTGGTGGAAGTGGGTTCTTAGGACTTACTCAGTTAACATTTGGTATCTTCGGAGCTGGTGTTAGTTTTGTTGCTATGGTTGTAGTAAGTTTAATAACTTCTGCACCTGATGCTGCAACCCAAAAAATGGTTGATGAAGTTCGTATACCAAGCGGTAGAACCGTTACTGGTAAGTAGAACTATTTAAATCTTAATTTAGGGGCGATTAATTTCGCCCCTTTTAATTTAATCTTTTTTCCAATATAAATTTCTCAATGTCAGCAAACTTTCATCCTATAGTTTACTTTATAGATTATCTACTTGGGGTTATCATGTGGACTTTGATAGGAAGAGTTGCAATGAATATTTTTCAAAAAGAAGACTCTGAATTCTTTTTTATGAAGATATTTGTAAAATATACTAATCCATTGATCAAAATTTTTAAGCCTATAACTCCATCTTTCATTATAGTGCCTCTTGTTCCACTATATGTTGCTTGGTTCTTTTATATGATTAGATTTTATTTTATGCCTTGGATCTTGGGATATTCTGTAATGGGTATGTTATCGTTTCCGCTAGAAAGTGAAATTTCGAGACAAATTTATCAATTATTTAATTCAATTAAATTTTAAAAATTGATACTAGTAGATCTAGCAATCAATGAAAAAAATACAAATTTCACCATCAATCTTATCTGCTGATTTTAGTCAATTAGGTAATGAAATTAAAAGGCTTGAAGAAGGTGGTGCAGATATGATTCATGTAGATGTAATGGATGGTCATTTTGTTCCCAATTTAACTATTGGGCCCCCAGTAATTAAATCATTAAAAAAACATTGTTCAATTAAATTTGATGTTCATCTAATGATAGCTCCCGTTCATAAATATATTGAAGCTTATTCGGATGCAGGTGCTGATATTATTACAATCCATCCTGAAGCAACTGACAATTTAGAGAGCTCTATTTTGAAAATTAAAAGTTTGAATAAAAAAGTCGGCGTTTCACTTAACCCTGAGTCTAAAATTGATCTAATTAAAGACTATCTTAAAAAAATAGATTTAGTTTTAATAATGAGTGTAAATCCTGGATTTGGAGGCCAAAAATTTATGCCTGAAGTTCTTGATAAGGTTAAACAACTTAAAGAAATTCAATCTCGAGATAATATGAGTTTTGATATCGAAATTGATGGAGGAATTAATTTTGATAATTGCCAATCAGCTATCGAGGCTGGTGCCAACATACTTGTTTCAGGCACAACTGTATTTAAAAGTAATAATGGAGATATAAAAAAAAATATTAATTTATTAAAATTAAAATAAGTTAATGATCATTAAAAATTTAATAGTTAGTTTAAGCCAATTTTATTTTGATTTAAAAGTAAGTTTAAAAAAATTTTATCAAAACTCTAGTTTTTACGATAAAAAAATATCTAAAACTAAAGATATTACTTTTGATTATAAACCAAGTCCCTACTTATTATCTTCAATAGTCAAATATCAGAAAAAAAAATATAAAATTGAAGACTTTGCTTTAGAAACTATTTGGCAAAATAATTTAAAATATGAAGAATATGAAAAATTAAATAATTTTTTTTGGTTTTTTAGTTTAGATTTAAAATCATCAAAAAAAACTACTCAATCAATTATAAACAATTGGATTAATAAGAATAACTTTTATAATCCAAAAAGTTGGGATTTTGATATCACCTCTAAAAGAATAATTTCCTGGCTATCAAATCATCAATTAACATATGAAGATTGTGATGAAGATTTTAAAAAAAAATTTAACCAAAGTATTCAAAAACAAACAAATCATCTATTAAATGAAATAAAAAATTTAACTGAGGTTGAAAATAAAATTATTGGATGTGCAGCAGTTATTTTAACAGGCTTAGCTTATAAAAATGATAATGATTATCTTGTAAATGGTTTAAATCTTTTAAAAAAAATTATTAAATCTTCAATTGATAATCAAGGATTTCCAAAATCTAGAGATATTAAACAACTTATTTTTTACTTAAAATATTTTATTATAATTAGAGAATGGTTTAAAGAGTCTCAAAATACAATTCCAGAATATATTGATGAAACAATATATTATCTTGGTCAAAGCTATGCATTTATATGGCAAAATATAAATCAAGATATTTTGTTTAATGGTAACTACATTTCAAATAATGATGAATTTGATCAATATCTAAAAAGATTTGGATATGTATTTAAAAATGAAAATAAAGAGATCGCAGGTTATGCAATTCTTAAAAATAAGCGAATTATGCTAACAATGGATATAGGAGATAGTCCTAGCAATAATTTTTCAAGATTTTATCAATCTGGGGCTCTTTCGTTTGAGATATTTTCTAATGGTAAAAAACTAATAACTAATTGTGGTTATTTTACTAATACTCAAAATAAGTTAAATAAACTCTCCAAAAGTACAGCTTTACAAAGCACTTTATCAATTGAAGATCATTCTTCATGTGATTATAAAAAATTAGATAAATTTAATCTTGTCGTTGAAAAAGGTATACGCATAAATAATAAAAACATTATATTTGAAGATAATTATTGGAAGATATCAGGCTCACATGATGGTTATCTAAAAAAGTTTAAAACAATTCATGAAAGACAAATTGAATTTTATCCAGAACAAATGAAATTTATTGGATTTGATAAATTATTAAAAAAAGATAAATCAAAAAACATTAAGTTTGATATTAGATTTCATTTAACTCCAGACACCAAAGTAATGAAAACACAGGATAATAAATCAATTTTAATAGAATTAGAAGATGAGGGTTGGAAATTTAATTGTGATAATTTTAATATAAATATTGATAATGGACTATATTTAGGTATTAAAAATTCATATAAAGAAAATCAAAACATATGTATATCAGGAATTTGTCAAGATGATGTTCAAACTATAAAATGGGAAATTACTAGGTTATAATGAAAAAAATAAAAACAGCTCTTATTTCTGTATCCGATAAAAAAAATTTAAAACCATTATTATTCTCTTTAAAAAAAAATAATATAAAAATTATTAGTTCAGGTGGCACCTATAAAGAAATTAAAAAGTTAAAATTTAAATGCTTAGAAGTTTCAAAGTTTACAGGTTCTCCTGAAATTTTAGAAGGAAGGATAAAAACCCTTCATCCAAAAATACATGCAGGAATTTTAAATAAAAGAAAAAGTAAAATTCACTTAAAAGATCTTAAAAATAACAATTTTGAAAATATAGACTTAGTTATCGTAAACTTTTACCCATTTGAAGAAACGTTAAAAAGTACAAAAAATCATAACAAAATAGTTGAGAATATTGATGTAGGTGGACCAACAATGGTCAGATCAGCGGCTAAAAATTATCAAGATGTAACAGTTATTACTTTGCCAGATCAATATGAACAACTAATTGAAGAATTAAAAAAAAATAAAGGCTCTACATCATTAGAGTTCAGAGAAAAATTATCTAGAATTGCATTTACTGAAACTGCTTATTATGACTCAGTTATTTCTGATTATTTTAATAAAAAAAATGATGTTATGTTTCCTAAAAAAAAAGTTTTTCATGCCAAACTAATTGAAACTCCAAGATATGGTGAAAATCCACACCAGAAAAGTGCTATTTATTCAAAAAATAGTTCTATGAAAATACGTCAAATTCATGGAAAACAGCTAAGTTATAATAACTACAATGATATATTTTCAGCTTTAACTATTTCAAAATCATTACCTAAAAACATAGGAACAGTAATAGTAAAACATGCTAATCCATGTGGTGCATCAATAAATAAAGATCATCTTAAGAGTTATAAATTAGCACTAGCATGTGATCCAATTAGTGCGTTTGGAGGAATAGTATCTTGTAATTTTAAAATTAGTATAAAACTAGCAATAGAATTAAGTAAATTATTTCTTGAAGTTATTATTGCTAGTGGGTTTGACAAAGATGCGTTGAAATTGTTAAAAAAGAAAAAAAATTTGAGATTGATTGATGCTACGAATTATTCTTTCAAAGAAATATTAAGATTTATATCTTCAAACGAAGAATTATTGGTACAAACAGAAGATTTAAATAAGTTTAGTAATAAAGATTTTAAAATTGTTTCCAAAAAGAAACCAAGTTCCAAGCAAATGAGAAATCTTATTTTTGCATTTAATATTTGTCGATTTGTAAAATCCAATGCGATAGTGCTTGCATCAAATGAAACAACAGTAGGAATTGGATCTGGTCAGCCGAGTCGTTTGGACAGCTGTCAAATAGCAATTGATAAAATGGAAAAATTTATGCAAACAAATGATGATTTGGTAGCAGCATCTGATGCATTTTTCCCTTTTGTTGATGGAATTCAAAAACTAGTTCAATCAGGTGTCTCAGCTGTTATACAGCCCTCTGGATCTATTAGAGACAAAGAAATAATTAAGTTTGCTAACGAAACTGATACAATTTTAGTTTTTTCTAAAACTAGACATTTTAGACATTAATTAATTGATCTATTTTTGCTGCTAAAATAAAGTCATTTTCAGATAATCCTTCTATAGCATGTGTTGTAATTTTTATTTCTGCATATCCCCAACCAAATGATATATCTGGGTGATGTCCCTCATTTTCTGAAATTTGTCCAACTTTATTAATAAAATTTTGACTATCTAAAAAATTTTTAAACTTAAATTTTTTATTTAAAAAGAAAATATTTTTTTCATCCTTAGAAATATCCCAACCATCTACTTTTTTTTGATAATTATGAATTTCAGATATATCAAAAGGTAAAACTCCTCCTTCACAAGGAACACATTTTTTATTTAAAAGATCATTCATACATTAATTTGGAGCGGGCAAAGGGGGTCGAACCCTCGACCTTCTCGTTGGCAACGAGACGCTCTACCACTGAGCTATGCCCGCTTGTTAAAAAACTATTATAGATAGCGGTTTTTAGAAATGCAAGTATTAGTTAATTTAGTAAAATTTATCACCAACTGTGTCGTGAGTGTGTCGAGATTTTTTTAAAACTTTACATGAAAGTTTATGGTGGGGGCTAACGCCCCCACAAGCTAAATTTAGTTATTAATCTAAGCTATAAATTGTAACTGATTTCTCTAAGTCCTTTTCGTTAGCACTTATAAATAAGTTACGTTGTGGAATAGCAACTAAACCTTCTGGTCCAATACCTGTTGGTAATATAGTAACTAACTCTGGATTTGTTAAATCATTCGCTTTATAAACACCGATAGCATTTGCTCTTTCAGCACCAACAAAGATATAACGTGTATCACCATATATTGCTATTTCAACTGACTCTGGTTCTACACCTTTTTTCTCTGCACGTTTTTCTGGCCAGTAACCTGCTGAAGCGAGTGCTCTTTCATATGACGAACCTGACTCGTATACCACCGAACCATTTTTATTGAAGATTGTCCATCCACGACTACCACCACGTTTTGCTTGACCTGGTGCTTCATGTTTATAGTCACCTTCATTTGCAGTTGCAAAATGATCATCGTCAATCCACTTAACTGCGTCTGGTTCTCTACGAACATTCTCAATGGTATCAACCATCTTTAGTTCACCATCTTTTTTGTTATCAATACCTACTAATGTTACTAGTCCTGCATCAAACTCTGAAATTACTTTTCCGCTTCGATCAATAACCGCCATCCAGTTATTCTCTTGGATAGATACAACTATTTCACCTAAATTATTGATATCAACAAACTCAGGCTCTGGATCGTTAGGAGCAATAGTTGAAAAACCAACTAAGTCCACTTTATTAACACTGTTATCTGCTAAATTAACAATTGCTACAAAACCCCCTGGAAGTTGTGGAATTTTTTCATCGTTGATATCTTCGTTACGTTCATTTTCAATAGCTACTGCTACAAAAGTTCCATCTGGACTAACTGCAACCGAGTCTGGTTGTCCACCTAATTCTACTTTTGTAACTTCTTTTCCTGAGGCAAGATCAACAACTAATAAGTGACCACTTGGCTCTACATAGTTCGGAGAAGTATTAATACCTACAAATGCTTGTCCATTTTTGATTGCAACACTAGTTGGTTCACCACTTAAATGCATGTGGCCTAATGGTTTCGGATTTGTTGGATCAGTAATATCAATCATGCCTAATGCGTTTGCAGGGCTATCGCTATATACCAGTTTCATGCCATCTGCTGTTGCCGCAATTATTTCTGCTGATGTTTCTTCTGCACTAGGGTTATTTGCTGGTGTTCCAAATTTCCCAATTTCTTTAAAATCTGCATTTACTGTGCTAACAAATACGATTGAAGCCAGAAGGCCTCCTAAGATAATTTTTATCATTATATATTCCTTTTCGTTTTTCTATAAATTATCAAAATAAGATGAAAAATTTGTAACAGTTTAATTACAATTATATTTTTTGCCACTCACCAAAGTTTTTCTTTTCTGTGTCAAAGTGTGTCGTGAGTGTGTCGAGATTAACTAGACGTTGAGAAAGACTAAGATTAGCAAGGATAAAAAACCAAGGACTACCTCGTTGGCAACGAGACGCTCTACCACTGAGCTATGCCCGCATATTAAATTAATGTTGAAATTAGTAGCTTTTTTTAAATTAAGCAAGTGCAAAAAAATTAAATCAATAATTAAATTCTTTGTTCCATTTTTCAAAAATTTTACTTGTCTCAATAAATTGATTTTCATAATTTTTCCATCTTCCAATTGATTGACTATAAAGTGGCTTATTAACCTGATCATAACTGGGAGTTGAAATAATTCTTTTATTTTCAGCTGTTTTATAAAACTCACTTAGATTATCTGTCCATTCAACTTGAAGAAATTTTAATAAATTTTTTATTGTTGGTTCAAAATTATTTATTACATCTTCATATTTAACTATATGAAATTTTAAATCTAAGCTTCTTTCATATATCTTAAATAATTCCATAGTTTTATCATACAAATTTGATGCATCATTTATGTTAAACATATTTGACATTGCGTCATTTGGAGTGAATGATTGCATAAAACAACTCAATACCGAGTCACGAGGGTTTCTTACAGCTAAAATATATCTTGCATTAGGAAAAATTTTATTAATTTCAGCTAAATAAACTATATTTAGAGGAAATTTATCAATATATATTTTATCTTTATCAAATTTCACATAATTTTGTCTTTCTCTATTATACAAATCCTTTAAATTTTTTATTTCTAGTTCTTCAATTTTGTCTAAGTTAGAAAAACTACTACCAGTATTTTTTTCAATTTCTTTTAACAACTTATCAACAATTGGCTTTTCCTCTATAACATCAATTAAATTATGAGTCCTAAGAATAGTATCCAATAAAGTTGTACCTGATCTTGGAAAACCAATTAAAAAAACTGGATCTGAATTGTGACTTTTATCTATTTTTTTTTGCATTTTTTTATTAGTGATATTAGAAAAATAATTTATTCTTTTTAAGATTGAGTCCAAAAAAGTTTTTTTGTTTGAATTATTTTGAGGTAGCTCTTCAGAAATCTTATTTGAAATTTCAAAAAATTTATAAGCTTCTTGATACATGCCCAAGCTATCATAACTTTTTGCTAAATAATTGGTCTTTAAAGCATTTCTTGAAAGATCTCTTTTATCTAGATTTACTTTTGAAAAAATATCTACAGCTGTTTTGAAATTTTTATTTTTGTATTCAACAACTCCTTCAAAAAATTTGATTATTGGATTTTCTGGGAAAAAATTTTTTGCTTTTTCTAAGATTCCTTGCAATTTTTTATAATTGTTTGACCTGTCATATAAAAGAAATAAACTATTATATGGATAGATATGATTCGGGGTAATATTTACTGCTAAGTTAAGATATTTTTCTGCATTTTTAATATCATCTATCTTAAAATAATAACTTCCAAGATTATAATTTGCGTTAAAACTTTTTGGATCTATTTCAATTGCCCTAAAATAATTCTTAAGAGCTAAAGTTTTATCACCAAGTTCAGCATAAATATTACCCAAATTACAATAAATTGGCGACGAATTTGAGTTTATAGATGCTCCTTTTTCAAAATAATCAATTGCTTCTTTTAAATTGCCTAGGCTACTGCTTGCCAAGCCTAATCTAAGATAGATTTCATACCTATCTGGCTGCAACACAATTACCTTTTTTAATAAATCAATAACTTTCTTGAAGTTTCTTTCTTGAAAAGCTTTATTTGATAAATCTATTAATTCTTTTAATTCCATAATTTATTAATCTAATCAATTATTAATACGACAATTCTTTTAAATCTTTTTCAAAAATACTTTCTAATTTACTTTTTAAATCATTGTTAATAATTTTTCTCCAGTCATTCTTTGGACCAAGATTAAAAAAGGGAATTTTTTGATTTTTATCTTCTTTTGAGCTAACTGCCTCAGAAAAACCATGATCAATTTCATTTTGTTTAAGTTTTTCAAATGATGTTGTTTTTAAAACATTTTTAATTTTATTTATATTTACTTTCTCTTTATTATTTGTAATTTTATTTATAAACTTAATGACTTCCTTGAAAACATAATAAGTTTCATTTTGTAAGTCTTCATATTTAATAAATTTAATTGGTAGTTTTTTTTGCATTTTCCATGACTTATAATGAACATTCCATGAACTTATAAATTGAAAATCACTAAATCCATTTTCCTCAAATTTTTGAACATAATAAATAAAATTTTTATCATTTGTCATCCATTTTATTGCTTGTTCATCGTTTAATTGATAATGATTTTTTAGTGAAGTGAATACATTTCTTGGGTCTCTAACAACATAAAGACAGCCAATCGAGTTTTTTATATCAGTAAAATCATAATTATTCAATTTACCAAATATATTGTGAGTTTTGAAAAATTTTAATTCTTTAATATTTGCATTAATTCTTTCCTGAGCCTTAATCCAAAGTTTACAAGTATCGGTAGCAACTTTTTTATTATAATCAAAACCCTTAAAGTATTTTTTAGTTGGAAATTGATCAATTTTTTTAAGCAACTGTTGATTAAAAACCCCATCATTAGAATAATAATATGAACTAATTAGTGCTCTAAGCCAAGTGTTTCCGCTTTTTGGGTATGATGCAATCCAAAATATCATTTTTTAAAGTATATATGATTAAAAAAAATAATGTAATTAATTAAATTTTAATTTTTTTATTTTAATTTATATAAATTTTTTTATTTTTGTATTAAAATTAAAAATGCATAAAATAGATTTACCAAAAAAAATTCCAATTTTTCCATTGAGTAATTTCATTATATTCCCTAAAGCAACTGTTCCTTTAAATATTTTTGAACCCAGATATATAGAAATGATAAATGAAAGTATGAAAACAAATAAACTTGTAGGAATGATACAGCCTAGAAGCTCAAATGATGATCAAATATTGCCAGTATTATATGATATTGGTTGTCTTGGAAAAATTACAAGTTTTAAAGAAAGTGATGATGGCAGATACTTAATTGAACTTAAAGGTCTTATCAGATTTAAAGTTTTAAAAGAAATTAACTCCTCTCATAAATATAGAGAATTTGAGGTAGATTATAAAGATTTCCATCAAGATATTGGTAACAAAAAAGAGGAACTTAAATTTTCAGATCTTGAATTAATTTTTAAAGACTTCAAATCTTTATTTGAAAAAAGAGGTTTTATAATTAATTGGAAAGAGCTTGAAAAACAAAGTTTAGATGAAACAATAAATGCTTTGGCAATGGCATCTCCATTCTCACTAGAAGAGAAACAAGTTTTATTAGAAGCAAAAAACCTTGATATAAGAAAAAATAAAATTTCTGAAATTTTAAGCACTTATTCTTATGATGTTTTCAATAATACAACTATTCAGTAACTTAAAATAAAACTCCTCTATCAGCAATCTTAGTAAACATTTTATTTATAAATGGATAATTACTGATCAGTTTTACTGAATTGCTTAAAAGACCAATATTTGTTTTTCTCTCAATATTAAATAATTCATGAATTAAATCTACTCCATTTGAAAAAAGAAAATTTTTATATTTTAAATTTTTTTGAAATTCTGAATTCACAGAACTATTAAGCGGTAAACCTAAATCTAATCTTTTTTTAATAATGTCTAAAAGTATCTTGATATCCCTAATTGTCATATTAAATCCTTGGCCTGCTAAAGGATGGATCTTATGAAGCAAATCTCCAAATGCCAGTATGTTATTATGATAGTAAGATCTTAAATTTAATGACTCTAGCTCAAAACTATTAATTTTTCCAATACCTTTTATTTTGTATTTGAAATTTTTATCTTTAATCAATTGTTCAATATTTTCCTCTTTTAGATTATCAAGATTATGAACAGAATATACAATAGAAGTTTCTTTGCTCGAAATTGGTAAAAAAGCTAATGGCCCTTTTTTTGTAAAAATTTGAAAAGCTGTATTATTTAAAATCTTATCATGTGTAATTATTGCGGTATGAGCCCAACTATTATATTTTTTAATTATCTTTTTGCTAAAGTATCGTTTTGAAATAACGTTTGAAGTATCACAATTAATTATAAGTTCATATTTTTTTAAAAAAGATAAATTTTTCTCATTTATAAATATTGACTTAAAATATTTATTTTTAGATAAATCTTTTTCCAACAATCTAAATAATTTATAGTTTCTAATAATTGAAAAAAG
Source organism: Pelagibacterales bacterium SAG-MED50 (assembly GCA_014653385.1). Taxonomy (GTDB): domain Bacteria; phylum Pseudomonadota; class Alphaproteobacteria; order Pelagibacterales; family Pelagibacteraceae; genus Pelagibacter. The sequence goes on from JACWER010000003.1 coordinate 39,611, forward strand.
TTGATCTTTACCTGTCTCAAAATTTATTAGTTTTTCGTTGTTAAGAGTTTCTGAGAAAATTTCTATTTTTTTTAACCTCCAAGTAAGTTTTTCAATATTTATTATATTACTGTTAAAAAAATCTATATTATTCTTTGTAATTCCAATTGTTCTTGTATCACTTATTTTATAAATTTTTTTACTGTGTAATATATCAACATCTATCTCACAATTAATAAGTGCCTTCGCTAAAGTTAATGCTGTTAAATTATTACCTAGTATACAAACTGTCATATTATTTTTAATTTTAACAATAAAAATTAGATGATACAAAGTGATTAAATTGATTCATTTATATGAATATTAAAAAAACAGCTAATTTATTGTTTAATTTCGCTATTAAAAGATTGGCAGAGATATTTGGAATTATAATTTTTCTAGTAGGTGCGATGCTACTTGTGGCACTAATAACATATTCGCCCAATGATCCAAACTTCATTTTTCCAGAGAATACAAAAATTGAAAATTCGATGGGTTTTTATGGTAGCTTTATATCTGACTTATTGTTTCAGTCAGTTGGGTTAATAGCTTATTTGATTCCATTTACACTTACACTTACAGGTATTAATATTTTTAAAACAAAAGATTTTTTTTTGTTTGTTGAAAATAATTTTTTCATTATCTTGTATTTATTATTTGGGTCACTTTTTTTTGCCCACTATTATCATGGTACATATACTTTATATATAAATGGAAATAGTGGTTTTGTTGGTCAATATTTAAATCAAACATTTCTCAAATCTTTGTTATTAATTAACGAGAGTATATTTTTTTATATTCTTATTTTAATTAATTTATTTTTTTTTCTTACCAGTATTAATTTTAGCCCTAGAAATTTTTTTAATTTTGTAAAAAAAATTTTTTATTTATTTTTTAAAAATGACAACAAAAATTATACAGATAAAAGTGAAATAATTAATGAATATATTCCACAAGATCAAATTAAAAACCTTATTCAAGAAGATCTACCTTTTATAAAAAATGAAAATCAATCTGAAGCAAAAATTAAATTCAAATTACCAAGTATTGATTTGTTAAAAATTCCTACAAAAAAAGAAAGAGAAAATTTTGAAAAGAATGAAACTCATGATCCAGAATTTTTAGAAAAAATTTTAATGGATTTTGGAGTTAACGGAAATATAAAAAAAGTAAGTCATGGCCCAGTGGTGACTTTAAATGAGTTTGAGCCAGCAGCTGGTGTAAAAGTTTCTAAAATAATTAATTTATCTGATGATATAGCAAGAAATACAAGTTCGGAATCTGCTAGGATAGCAACTATACCTGGAAGTAATACCGTTGGAATAGAGCTTCCAAATAATATAAGAGAAAATGTCTATTTGAGTGAAATTTTCAGTAACGCTGACTTTAAAAAAAAAGATATTAAACTTCCAATAGCACTTGGTAAAAATATTTCTGGTAAACCAATTGTAAGTGACCTAGCTTCTATGCCTCATCTACTTATTGCTGGAACTACTGGTTCTGGAAAATCAGTTTGTATTAACACGATTATTTTATCTCTTCTTTATCGACATGCACCAGATAAATGTAAATTTATTTTAATTGATCCTAAAATGCTTGAACTCTCTACGTATGAAGGTATTCCACATTTACTTTGCCCTGTTATAACTGAAGCCAAAAAAGCAGCTTCAGTTCTTGGTTGGGTAGTTAAAGAAATGGAAAGTAGATATAGGTTAATGACAAAAGAAGGTGTCAGAAACATTGATGGATATAACGCTAAACATAAACTTCCTATGCCCTACATAGTTGTTGTAGTTGATGAGATGTCAGATTTGATGTTAGTTGCGGGTAAGGAAATTGAAAATTACATTCAAAAGTTATCTCAAATGGCTAGAGCTGCTGGAATTCATATAATAATGGCAACCCAAAGACCAAGTGTAGACGTCATTACCGGCACTATTAAGGCTAATTTTCCAACAAGGATATCTTTTCAAGTTACATCAAAAATAGATAGTAGAACTATTCTTGGAGAACAAGGTGCAGAACAACTTCTAGGTAAAGGGGATATGCTTTACATGTCATCTGCTAATAGAATAGTTAGAATACATGCCCCATTTGTATCTGATAATGAAATTGAAAAAGTAAATAATTCATTAAGAACTCAAGCGGAGCCTGATTACATAGATGAAATTTTAAATTTTGCTGATGAAAAAGAAATTGGAGATAGTCAAAATCAAGGAGATAAAGATGAGCTTTATCAGTCAGCCTTAGATATAATCAGATCTGAGGGCAAAGCATCAACTTCTTTTTTACAAAGAAAACTTCAAATTGGATACAATAGAGCGGCAAGAATTATTGATATGATGGAAGCTGACGGAATTGTTAGCAAAGCAAACCATGTTGGTAAACGAGAAGTGCTCTAATGTTTAAATACATTTTTATCTTTATTTTTTTTATTTTATTATCAAACACTCAAGCAAGTAATAAAGAAAAGATAATAGAAAAATTACAGAATACTAAAAATTTAAATTTTAATTTTGAACAAAATATTAATGGTAAAATAGAGGGTGGAAATTGTACGATTCAATATCCAAAGAAGATTTATTGTAAGTATATTAAAAATAATAAAATTTTAGTTTCGAATGGCAAATCATTTGTAGTTAAAACTGAATCTAGTTTTTATAGATACCCCTTAGAAAAAACACCTCTTAATTTAATATTAGATAAAGATTTTTTAATAAAAAAAATACACAATCTAAGAGAAAAAATTTTAGATGAATCTTATATAAATTTTACAATTATAGAAGATAATAATGAGATTCATATTTTTTTTGATAATAAAACATTTAATTTAATCGGCTGGCAAACTAAAGATATATATCAAAATATTAATGTTACTTATCTATCTTCTATTCAAGAAAATAAACAGATTGAAAAAAATTTATTTAAACTTCCTATTCAAAATTAAATTCTTATAGTTTCAAATTTAAAAATTTTCATCCCTCTAGCAATATAGTTACTTAAAGCATTCTTGTGGTCTAATGAACATGTGTGAAGCCAAACCCTATCAATATTACTTTTAAAAGATTTTTTAATTGCTTCTGATAATAAATATGAACCAAGCTTTTTATTTTGAAATTCTTCTAATAATCCAAAGTAAGCAATTTCTACCTCTTTTTTCTCAACATAAAATATTAATTCAAAAAAACCTGCGAGATTATTTCTATATTTAAAAATGTATGTTTCAACTTTTGCACTAGAAACATAATCTATCCATTGAGTTTCAGTCCAAACTAATCGATCAATCCATTTATGTTTTTTACCAATATTTTTGTAAAAAAATTTATTCAATTGAAAATTAATTGGCTTTAATAAGCTTATAGAATAATCATCATTAGGTTTAATAGTTTCCTTAAGGTCTTGAATAGAATTAATTTCTAAATAATTTCTTTGAACTTCCTCTGTCACTCAACCATTTTTCCAACTTCTTCACCTCCAAATAGATGGAAATGTAAGTGCGGAACCTCTTGACCACCATCATCACTTATATTGGCTAGTGCCCTATAACCCTTGCCTACTTCTGTTGAAATACCTAGTTTTTTGGCTACTATGTTGATGCCCTTCAGTAATCCAACCATCTCTTCACTTGATGCATTTAAACTAAAATCGTCTAAATCAATATATTTACCTTTTGGAATTACTAAAGCATGAATTTTTTTTTGTGGATTAATATCATGAAAAGATAAAACAAAGTCATCTTCATAAATTTTATTACAAGGTATCTCTTTCCTCAAGATTTTTGCAAAGATATTGCTATCATCGTAACTCATTTTTTTCTTTTTTCTAACTCTTGCATAACTTCTTCTATTTTTACATCATTAGCTTCAAGATACATTAACAAATGGTAAAATACATCTGCGGCTTCATGAATTTTGTTTGTATTTTCTTCCACAGCTTCAATTAATTCATCAACTTCTTCTAAAACTTTTGCTTTACTTAGTGCTTTATTGGCAAGTAATTTATTAGTGTAAGATCCCTCTAAGGGGGATAATTTTCTCTCTCTTGCAAGTTTTATTAAATTTTCTAAGGTATTAAGCATATCAAATTCTAACAGGTATTCCTTTTGAATCCAGATATTCCTTAGCCTCATTTACAGAATGTTTTCCATAATGAAATATGGATGCAGCCAAAACAGCACTTGCATTTCCTAATTTTATTCCATCTACCAAGTGATCTAAATTACCAACTCCACCGGATGCAATAACAGGAATATTAACTTTTGAAGATATTCTAGACATCAAATCAATATCATAGCCTACTTGGGTACCATCTCTGTCCATTGATGTTACCAAAAGTTCACCTGCTCCAGTTTCCTCCATTTTTTTTGCAAAATCTATTGCATCAATTCCTGTACCATTCCTTCCTCCATGAGTAAAAATTTCCCAACTATCAGAGTTTTTTTTTGCATCAATTGCAACAACAATACATTGAGATCCAAATTTTTTAGAACTCTCAACGATTACTTCTGGATTTTGAACTGCCGCAGTATTTATTGACACCTTATCTGCACCACAGTTTAGTAATTTATTAATATCGTTAACACTTCTAACACCTCCTCCAACAGTTAGAGGAACAAAACATTTCTTAGAGGTTTTCTCTACAACTTCATAAATGGTCTCTCTGTTTTCATTCGAAGCAGTAATATCTAAAAAACATATTTCATCTGCACCACCATCAGAATAAATTTTAGCTTGCTCAACAGGATCTCCAGCATCTTTTAAATCTACAAAGTTAATACCTTTTACAACGCGGCCATTTTTAACATCTAAACAAGGTATAATTCTATTTTTAAGCATCTAATTCCTTAGCTAATTCTTCTAATTTAATATCACCATCGTATATGGCTTTTCCAACTATAATACCTTCGATATTTTCATTATTTAGTTTCTTGGCTTTTTTAATATCTTCAATTGAAGAAACTCCACCTGAAATAATTACAGGACAATTCGATGTATCTGCAACTTTTAAAGTTTCATCAAAGTTTGGACTAAGCTTCATTCCATCTCGGTTAATATCAGTAAAAATTAATCTACTAGCACCAAAATCATTAACTTCTTTTAAATAATCCAAAGTTAATTGATTAGAATTTTCTTTCCAGCCTGAGACTGAGAGATATCCATCTTTAGCGTCTAACCCTAAAGCAATTTTACTAGGAAATTTTTGGCAAGCATTTTTTAAAAAATTTTTATCTTTTATAGCAGCACTTCCTAAAATTACCTTTTCAACACCAGCGTCTGTATATTCTTGAATACTATCAATGGTTCTAACTCCTCCACCTACTTCAATTTTTAAATCAAATTTATTAACTATTTCTTTTATAATATCTAAATTAACTGTCTCTCCAGTCAAAGCTCCATCTAAATCAACAATATGTAAGTTTTTAAAACCATGATCTTTATATTTACCAGCTTGATCAACTGGAGATATTTCATATTCAGTTTTATCATCAAAGTCCCCTTTGACCAACCTCACACACTTTTTATCTTTAATATCTATTGCAGGAAATATTTTCACAATTAAAGCCTTATAAAATTATCAATTATTTTAAGTCCAATTTTATCACTCTTTTCAGGGTGAAATTGGGTTCCAAAAATATTCTCTTTTTCAACGGCACAAACAATATTTGATGCATAATCTGTTGTTGCTGAAATTACACTTTTATCTTCTGGAATAAACTCATAACTATGAACAAAATACATATGAGAACTATTTTCTATATCTTTAAAAATCCTACTATCTTTAACAATATTTATTTGATTCCAGCCAATATGTGGAAGTTTATATTTATTATTTTGATTGTTGATCTTTGAGACTTTTCCTGAAATCCATCCAAGACCTTTTGTTTCGGTTTCCTCATAACCAATACTTGCAAACATCTGCAAACCAACGCAAATTCCAAGAAGAGGTCTTTTATTATTAATTGCAAATTCATTTAAAGTGTCAACTAAGCCATTTATACTTTTTAAAGCGTCAATACAGCTCTTAAAAGAGCCCTGACCAGGCAACACCACCTTGTCACTTGATTTAATCTTATTTAAATCTGAGGTTATTTCTATTTTTACTTTATCTCTAGCAACTTCACTAAAAGAGTTTATGACTGATCTTATATTACCTGAATTGTAATCAACAATTGCGACATTCATTAAACTTATAATGAGCCTTTAGTAGATGGGATACTCTTCTTGTTTCTAGGATCCATCTCTAACGCTTCTCTCAATGATCTTGCTAGTGCTTTATAACAAGACTCAATAATGTGGTGACTATTGTCTCCATAAATATTTTCAACATGCATCGTAATACCAGCTGATTGTGAAAATGCCTGGAACCATTCTTTAAATAGTTCTGTGTCCATCTCACCAAGTTTTTCAACTTTTAGTTTTACTTTCCAAATTAAATAAGGTCTGTTCGAAACATCTATTGCTACCCTAGTCAATGTTTCATCCATTGGAATAACTCTATGAGCATATCTTTTGATTCCAACAAATTTTTTAGCAGCTTTTTTTAAAGCTTCCCCGATTGCAATACCTGTATCTTCTGTAGTGTGATGAAGATCAATATGTGTGTCACCTTTTGCTTTAACTTTTAAATCAATTAGTGAATGCTTTGATAATTGTTCAAGCATATGGTCTAAAAAACCAATCCCAGTATCAATTTTATACTGACCTTTACCATCAATATTAACCTCAACACTAATACTTGTTTCTTTAGTTTTTCGAGATACTTTTCCTTTTCTAGCCATATACTCTAGAGGTATACATATATAATCACACTATATCAATATCAGTATCAACACTTGAAGTATCAAAAATAGTTACCATTTATCTCTCATGACAACAATTGTATTAGTAAGAAAAAATAATGAAGTAGTGGTTGCTGGTGATGGCCAAGTAAGTATGGGAAACACTATAGTTAAAAGTACTGCTTCAAAAATTAGAAAAATTGAAAAAAGAGATGTTGTTGCAGGATTTGCTGGATCAACTGCAGATGCACTTACATTATTTGAACGGTTAGAAGCTAAGATCGAAAAACATGCGGGAAATTTATCAAGAGCCGCCGTTGAATTGGCAAAAGATTGGCGAACAGATAAATACTTAAGAAGATTAGAAGCATTAATGGCTATAGGCGACAAGGATAATAGTTACATAATTTCTGGAACGGGTGATGTTTTAGAGCCAGAAGGTGATGTAATTGGAATTGGATCAGGTGGAAATTATGCTTTAGCAGCTGGAAAAGTTTTAATGGAAACTGATAAAAGTGCAGAAGAAATCGCAAAAAAAGCTATCAAGGTAGCTTCGGAGATTTGTGTATTTACAAATGATAATATTAAGGTTTTAAAGATATAATGGAAAAATCAAACGTAACACCTTTAGTTCCTAAAGATAAAAATACTAAAGAAGAAAGTTCATTAGTTAGTTCTCTATCACCTAGAGAAATAGTTTCTGAATTAGATAGATTTGTAGTTGGTCAAAATAAAGCTAAAAAAGCTGTCGCTATAGCATTAAGAAATAGATGGAGAAGACAAGCACTAAAAGGTGAAATGAAAAATGAAGTTTTGCCAAAAAATATATTAATGATTGGACCAACTGGTGTTGGTAAAACTGAAATTTCTAGAAGATTATCAAAATTAGCAGAAGCACCATTTGTTAAAGTTGAAGCCACAAGATTTACAGAAGTTGGGTATGTTGGAAGAGATGTTGAACAAATAGTAAGAGATTTAATTGAAATTGCTATTGGTATGGAAAAAGTGAAAATGAGAAAAGAAGTTCATGCTCAAGCTCAAAAATCTGCTGAAGAAAAAGTTTTAGATGCGTTGGTTGGTAAAAAAGCCAGTCTCGCAACCAGAGAAAGTTTTAGAAAAAGACTTAGAAATGGTGATCTAGATGATAATGAAATTGAGATTGCTGTAAGTGATAGTGGATCAAACAACACTTCTTTTGAAATTCCAGGAATGCCTGGAGCCAATGTTGGTATGATTAATATTGGTGAGATGATTGGAAAATCCATGGGTAACAAGGAAAAAAAGAAAAAAATGTCGGTGAAAGAGTCTCATGAAATTTTAATTAATGATGAGTCAGATAAACTAATTGAACAAGACAAGATTATTAAAGCTGCAAAAGCTTCAACTGAAAATAATGGAATAGTTTTTTTAGATGAAATAGACAAGATTTCTGCAAGAACTGACAGAGTTGGTGGTGATGTTTCAAGAGAAGGTGTACAAAGAGATTTATTACCATTAATTGAAGGAACTACAGTAAATACAAAACATGGTCCAATTAAAACAGATCATATTTTATTTATAGCATCTGGCGCTTTTCAACTTGCAAAGCCTTCAGATCTACTTCCAGAATTACAAGGTAGATTGCCTATTAGAGTAGAGCTAGAAGCTCTAACAAGTGAAGATTTTAAAAGAATATTGAGGGAACCAGATTTTAGTTTAATCAAGCAATACATTGCTCTTCTAAAGACTGAAAATGTAGAACTTGAATTCTCAGACGATGGTATAGATACAATTGCAAACATCGCATCAGAGGTGAACGCGACTGTTGAAAATATTGGTGCCAGAAGACTACACACTATTATAGAAAAGATTTTAGATGATATAAGTTTTACAGCAACTGATCGATCTGGTGAAAAAATTGTAATTAATAAAGAATACATTAATAAAAACTTGGATAATTTAGTTAAAGATACCGATCTTTCAAAATTTATATTGTAAAATAATTACAAATATTCAAGTTCAATCATTTCTTTTTCAAACGCTTTTTCTAACTTAATTTTAATCTTATCATCTAATAACCTTCTCCAATCGTTTCCTGGTCCCAAATTAAAAAAAGTTTTTCTTTTACCAGTTTTGGAATCTAATACACCCTCGTAAAAAGTTTCATTTTCTTCTAAATTTTTTACTTTTTTAAAATCTGTTGACTTAATAGCTTTATTTAACTTCACAATATCTAATTGTGATTTCATTCCTAATTGATCAAGAAACTTCAATATTTTAAGCATAATAGTTTTTTTTTTATTTATTAAATCTTCATATTTAATTAATAAATAATTGTTTTTAACTTGGAGATTCTTCCAAGATGTATAATTAGAGTTCCATGAGCCCAAGAAAACTCTGCAATTTTTTACTGACTTAACTAGAAATTTTGAGTTATCAATCATTGTATCGGCTGCTTCATCTATACTCAAATCATTATGATGAGCCAAAGAATTAACAACATTTCTTGGATCACGCACAATATAAATTACTCCAAGGGTATTATTTAAATCTGTAAAATTAGATCCATGCATTTTACATAGCGCGCTATGAGTTTTTAAAAATTTTACTTTTCCTTTTTCTTGATTGAGAAAATTTTGAACATTTATAAAATTTTTAAATACTTCCTCATCATTATCAATATTTATACCGGCTGACATGAATTGACTTGTTAATGGAAATTGAGAAATATGATTTAAATTCTCAAATGAAAAATTGCCATTTTTTGAATAAAAATATGATGATAAGATAGATCTTAAAAGAGTGTTTCCACTTTTTGGATAGGACGCTAACCAAATAATCATTATAGATAATGCAATTCTTCCATTTGTTTTTTAAATGAGGTCTCAAGTTTTAGTTTTATTTTTTCATCTAAGATTTTTCTCCAATCATTTTGAGGTCCAAGATTAAAAAAGGGGATTTTTTTGCCTGTTGTATTATTTATTCTACTTTCAATAAAACTTTTTTTTTTTTCTAAATTTCTCATATAATGAAAACTTGTTGTGTCTATTATGTTTTTAATCTTTTTATGGTCTTGATTAAATTTAACTCCTCTTAGCCTATATATAAAGTCCAATATTTTTATTAATGTTGACTCTGTATTTTTTAATAAATCTTCATATTTAATTAATAAATATTTTTCAGCTAACTTAAAAGATTTCCAACTATCGTAGTTACTGCTCCACGAGCCCAGATAAACTTTGGTTCTATCTGATTCATATTTGCTATTAAGATTACCACCATACTCTATAGAATTAACCATTCTTTCTGAGGCCTTTTCTACTGAAATATTGAAATGATGAGCATAGGATGTGACTAAATTTCTGGGATCTCTCACAATATAAATTGCTCCCAAAGAATTATTTAGATCTGTAAATGGATTATTATTAATATTAAAAAGGTAACTATGTGTTTTTAAAAAAATAATTGAATCTTTTTTATTTATAGATTCTTGTGCTTTAATATAATTCTTAATAACTTCTTTTTCATTTTTTATATCTATTCCCAATCTTTGAAAAATAGTAGCACTTGGAAACTGAGAAATATTTCTAATTAAATTAAAGTTAAATAAACCATTTTGAGTAAAAAAATATGAAGCAAGTAATGCCCTTATCAGAGTATTTCCACTTTTTGGATATGAAGCTAGCCAAATAATCATTGGTTTTTATTCTTTTTTAAGTATATGTAGAAAGCACCTTCTCCACCATCTTCTATTTTTGCATCTTTAATTTCATAAATAATATTCATTAAACTTTTATTGGTAGATAAAAATTCAGGCACTGAATATTTTAAAATGCTTAAATCTTTGGATACATAAGGATCTTTTTCATTTTGAGAATGTAGACCTTTTCCTGTCACTACTATTAATTTGTTTACTCCTTCTAGATAAGATTTTTTTATAAAATCCTCTATAGCTTGATTGGCTTGTTCAAGAGTAAATCCATGCAAATCAATTGATTTTGTTTTGAAGGATATTTTTTTTTTATATTTTATATCTTTGTTAGGTAATTTTTCATTACTAGAAATGAAATTTTCCCAATCTTTTTTATCTTTTTTTGAAATATCGTCTGTCAATTAAGTTAAGGTATTAACTAATTGCCAATTAGGATTGACTGAGGTTGTATCTCTTGAAAATACCCATGTATCATATATTTTTTTAATTTTTTCTGGATCACCTGATATAATTTTTTTTTCTTTATCTTTAATGCAAGTTATTACTTCAGCTATAAAATCTACGGTAACATTTAAAATCTTATCTAGCTTTTTGTGTTCTTTGATAACCGCTGAATTTATTCCTATAAAAGTTATTTCAGCGTAATGGCCTCTTTCACTCCTCTCTTTAAGAGCTTCATTGAATTGATTATAAATTTCATTGTTTAATAAAGGTTTGCTCGTCGTTAATTTATTATCGTTATCACTAAAATCTGTGATAATAGTTTCATAAGCAATTTTAGCACCCTTTAAAAATTCTTTTTGTGCCTCATCGTCAAAAACTTGATTTTCTTTGGGTAATTTCTTAACCACAGCTTCTTTTAAAATTTTATCAAATTGTGCTGTTGGCTTACCATCAAATCCGCTTCTCTTTCCAAGTATCCCTCTGAGCCTTAAAAAAATAAAGCCAGCAATCATTGCTAGGAGGATTATATCAATGTATTCGAAACTATAACTCATGAGATTATAGTAATAACTATGTTGATTAATTTCAACTAGCAATTTAGATTACGGACAAATGAACTCAATTCTATTATTAATTATTATAATCCCAGCTATAGAAATATTTCTTTTTATCAAAATAGGATCTCAAATTGGGGCAATTACTACAATTTTACTGATATTCATTACTGCTGCTGTTGGTGTTTACTACGCAAAATATGAGGGTCTAAATACTCTTAAAGCTGGATTTACACAATTAAGTAAAAATAAGTCCCCGACTTACGAAATGATATCTGGTGCAGCAATTGCTTTTGCGGCATTACTTTTAATTGTTCCTGGATTTGCGACAGATATTTTAGGATTTTTATTAATATTTCCAATCACGAGAAAAATTTTTTTTGGTAAATTTACTAAAAAATTTAAAACGAGAAAAACTGAAAAAAATAATTTTATTGATGGGGATTTTGAAGATATAGAAGATGAGAATGACAAAAAATTATAAAATTCTTGGCAAATATATAAAAGATGTATCGGGAGAAACACCTGATATTGAAACCTATATTTTTGTGAAAGATCAAATTTCAAAATACCAGCTTCATATAGATATAACTTCAAAACCTTTGAAAAATAAGATGATCGAAATTGAAACCTTAATGAAATTTGCAGACAAAGAAGAAAGTAAGAAAAAATCATACTTTGAAATAAGTTTTGCAACAGTTGTAAAGATTGATGACAAAATTAAAGAAAAAAAAGAGTTAGAAAAAATTGTTTTGTGTGATGTTCAAATAGAAATTTATCCTGATCTAGAAAAATCTTTATTAGATTTACTTCATAACTCTGGATATCCTGATATTAAATTTGAAAAAAAAATAAACTTTAAAGAACTTTATAACCAAAGATTAAACTAATAAAAATTTTTTTTTAAACTATTTTTTAAAAATTCTTTATGTTTTTTTAAATCTTCAGTTGTTGGAGTTACTATCTTTTTAAAATATGCAACACTAAATTCCTTTTTTTTCGTATTATCATTTTCTTGATTTTGAAAATCTAAAGTTGGTTCTTTTTGATCAATTAAATTTATATAAACCTTAGACAATAATTCACAGTCAATTAAAGCTGTATGCTGAGTTCTTTTTGAATTATCAACTCTATATCTTTTACAAAGTGCGTCCAAACTAACAGGAGATCCTGGAAATTTATCTCTAGCTAGAATTAACGTATCTATTACTTCATTATTAATTTTTTTTTTTCCAAATAAAGACAATTCATTGTTTAAATGTCCTAAATCAAATTCTGCATTATGAATTATAAGTCTTTTATCTTTAATAAACTCTAAAAATTGCTCACCAATATCACTAAATTTTTTTTGAGAAGCTAAAAAATCATCAGTATATCCATGAACTTCTAAAGCTTTTTCTGATACTTTTCTTTCTGGGTTTAGATAACAGTGAAATTTATTTTTAGTAGGAATTAAGTTGTCCAGTTCGATACAACCTATTTCAACTATTCTATGTCCTTCTTTTACTGAAATACCAGTTGTTTCTGTATCTAATACTACTTCTTTCATCTATCTAATATTTTCAATATCTTTTTTATATCATCATTAACTGATTTTCTGGTAAAATTATTTTTGATAATAAAGTTTGATTTTTTCTTTTTATGACTAATTGGTAGTTGTATAGATTTAAATTTTTTTAAAAGTTTTTGATTAAAATTTTCTCTTTTTTTTAATCTTTTCAAAATATTAAATTTGGAAGCCTGAACATACACTAATATATCTTCCTTTTTATTAATTTTATTTTCTAATAATAGTGGAATATCTAATATAATAATTTTTGAACTTTTATTTTTTTTTAAAAATAAATTCAATTTTTTTCTTATTTCAGTATGAACAATTTTGATAATTTTATTTAAATTATTTTTATTAGCTAAGATTGCATTAGAAATTTCTAATTTTTCTATTGGAAATGAATGAATATATTTTGGTAATTTGATTTTTAAATGATTAAAAACATTCTTATTTTGTTGATATAATTTAGCGACCTCATAATCGGCATTAAAGACTGGGTAACCGAAATTTTGGGCCACATAACTCTTGCCAGCACCTATATCCCCCAATATTCCAATTTTAATCATTAATCTAAGAATTTAATTACATTTGCATCAACATTTGGTTCCAATTTATGCCAAATATTGAAAGCTGAAAGAGCCTGATAAATAAACATTAATTTGCCATTTAAAGTTGTACAGCCTAATCTTTTTCCTGTTTTTAAAAAATTTGTCTCTCTAGGATTATAAATAACATCATAAAAAAATCTATTTTTAGAACTTAATGAAAAATCAAGATTTATTTTATCCTCTTTTTGTAAACCTAAACTTGTTGCATTAATGATCATATCAAAATTTGAAACTTCACCCCATTCTATTATTTCTATATTTTTAAAAAGTGTTTTTAAATTCTCAGCCTTATCTTTTGTTCTGTTGCTTATTTTAATTTTAGAAGCTTTCATTTTATTTAAAGCAAAAATTATTGATGAAACAACTCCACCGGCTCCTAATATTAAAACTTCTTTATCGGTAAGATTATATTTTGATTTTTTAATACTATTTTCAAAACCAAATATATCTGTATTGTGCCCAATCACTTTGTTATCTCTCAGATAAATAGTATTAACTGATTGCGTGCTCTTAGCTTCGATACTTAAATCGTCTAGAAAAGGAATAATAGCTTTTTTAAATGGCACAGTAACATTAACACCGCTTATTTGTTTTTCTTTAACTTGTAAAATATGTTTTTCTAATTCATCTTCATTTAATTTCTTCTTTTCATAAATTGCATCAATTCCATTATTTTTAATCCAGTAATTATGCAATATTGGAGATAGTGAATGCTCTATGGGGTTTCCTATGACTACAAATTTTTTCATTGTTGAGTTTTTAAATATTCCTTAATTTTTAAGATAGGTAATCCCATTATAGTATCTTCGTCTCCAGAAATGTTTGAAAATAAATTTCTTCCTTCTCCTTCAATTTGATAAACATTATAAGCATATAAAGTTTCATCAGATATTTTTGATAAATAAATTTTTAAATCTTCATCTTTGAAATTTTTCATTGTTAGCTCGGCTTTATCAGTACAATTCCAAATCATTGAGCCATTTTTTGAAATACAGACAGAACTTATTAAAAGATGTTTTTTTCCGTTAAGCTTTTTTAATATTAATAAAGCATCTTCCCTGTTTTCAGGTTTTGATATTAATTCATTATCTAAATCTATCACACTATCGGCACCTAAAACTAGTTGATCCTTTTTATTCAAACTAACTTTATTGGCTTTTAGTTCAGCTAAATTTTTTGAAATAATCTCTGGTGAAGCTAGTTCTTTGGTAAGGCTTTCTTTTACAATATCTTCATCAACATTTGATGGTTTAACTTCACAAAGTAAATTGTGTTTATCTAATATTTCTTTCCTAACTTTACTCTTAGAGGCAAGAACAATTTTATTTGACATTGTTTAAATATATTTCATGAATTTTAATTATTGATGCGGCTGTTTCTTCAACTGATTTTCTTGTAACGTCAATTGCTGGCCATTTATATTTTTGGAAAGTTTTTTTTGCTTCTAAAACTTCTTTTTTAATATTTTCTATATTTATATATTTTATGTTTTCGATCTCTTTTAAAGAATTCATTCTATTTTTCCTTAAGTCGGCTAGACGTTCTGGCTCTGTGTTTAAACCCACAACACAAGTTAGTTGAGGATTATCTTTAAGTTTTTTTGGTAAAGAATTTTCATTTACCAAGGGTATGTTTGAAGTTTTAAAGCCCTTGTTTGCAAGATAAATTGAAGTGGGAGTTTTGCTTGTTCGACTGACGCCTACTAATATAATATCTGATTTTTCTATTTCGCTTAATAAGTTTCCATCATCATGGCTCATTGTAAATTGAATAGCTTCTATTCTTTCATAATATTCATCATTAAGTGCATGTTGACCACTTGGCAGATGAGATGCCTTTTGATTAAGAATTTTTGAAAAGTTTAAAATCAAGTTTCCAAGAACACTGAAACAAGGAATTTTTTTTTCATCACTTATATTCGCTAAATATTTAGCTAAGTTATTGTCTACAATCGTATAAAGAATTACAGAATTTTCATTCTTTTTTGCGTCTTCCAAAATTTTAAAAATTTGATTTTCAGTTCTAGTAAAAGAATAAGAGTGTATTTTATAATCAATATTCTTAAATTGGGCCTTTAAAGCTAAAAATATTCTATCTAGTGTCTCACCAGTCGAGTCAGATATAAGATAAATTTGATATGTATTGTTCATGAATAAATTGTTAATAAATTTGTATTATTTTAATAAAATTACTCAATTGAAATATTGGATAATAATTATTGTAAAATAAGGGTTTTATTAACATTATCAAATATATGAATAAAATTATACAATTTATTGAATAAATATTTAAAAAGCTTCAATTTAAACAATTTAATCAATTTATAATTGTTATTAAGTTGTTAATAAAATGTTAAAAAATATTTATCATCAATATTCACAATACATAATACTAATACAATAAATATATATTATTTTAATATGACACCTCTTCACCAAGTAATAATAAATAGAAAAACAAAAATAAATCCAATTTGGATAATGAGACAAGCCGGAAGATATTTACCTGAATTTAGAGAAATAAGAAAACTAAATTCAAATTTTATAAAGTTGTGTTTAGATGAAAACTTATCATCAGAAATAACTTTACAACCTTTAAAAAGATTTGATTTAGACGCAGCCATAATTTTTTCAGATATATTAATGTTACCATATGGTTTAAACCAAAAAGTCGAATTTGAAAAAGGTTTTGGCCCTAAACTTGGAAAAGTTAACATTGATGAAATGTCAAAATTAGATGAAATTGATTTTGTTGAAAAGATTTATCCAGTATATAAAGCAATTCAAAGAGTAAGCACAAATGAAATAATGAACAACAAAAACACAATAGGATTTGTTGGGGCACCTTGGACTCTCCTTGTTTATATTATTAATCAACAATCTCCTAAAAAGAATTTAAAAAAAGATTTTTTCAAAAATGATTTTTTAATAAATAGGATCCTTTTAATTTTGGAAAAATTTTTAAAAATACATATCAAAAATCAAATTGATAATGGCGCAAATGTAATACAAATATTTGATAGTTGGGCAGGTTTATTAGAAGAGAAAGATTTGCCAAATTATGTTTATTCACCAACTCTAACTTTGGTTAATTATGTTAAATCTTTAAATATTCCTGTAATCTGTTTCCCTAGAGAAATTAAAAATTATAAAGAATTTTGTGATATTGTTAAACCAGATGCAGTAAGCATTGATTATAGTGTGGACCCAAAAAAAATCTTAAATGATATAAAAATTCCAATTCAAGGTGGTCTTGATCCCAAAATACTTCTTTCAGACAAAGAAACCTTGAAAAAAGAAACATTGAAATACTTAGATATTTTTAAAGATCATCCTTATATTTTTAATTTAGGGCATGGAGTTTTGCCTGAAACAGATCCCAATATGTTCGAATATTTAGTGAACACAGTAAAAAATTATTAATGAAAAAAGCCGTAATTCTCTTTAATTTGGGTGGACCTGACAAATTAGAAAATGTTGAACCATTTTTATTTAATCTATTTAACGACCCAGCAATATTAAATTTACCTAAATTTTTTAGATATCCTCTTGCTAAATTAATTTCTAACAGAAGAGCTCCAACCGCCAAAAAGATCTACCAAGAACTTGGTGGATCATCTCCTATTTTAAAATTAACAGAAGAACAATCGAAAGCTCTTGAGCTAAAACTTAACAATGATGATCAAATCTCAGAATATAAGTGTTTCATCGTCATGAGGTGCTGGCATCCAAGAGCAGAAGAAGTTGTAAATCATGTAAAAAACTTTAACCCAGATGAGATTATATTAATGCCTTTATATCCACAATATTCTGCAGCAACATCAGGATCATCAATAAAAGAATGGAAAAATATTTGTAAAAAAAGTAATTTTAAAATCAAAACAAGTACAATCTGCTGCTATCCAACAGATAAAAATTTTGTTCTAGCTCACAAAGAAGAAATAATTAAAAAGATTAATAATTTAGAAAACTTTAAATTGATATTTTCTGCACATGGCTTGCCTGAAAAAAATATAAAAAAAGGTGATCCTTATCAATGGCAAGTGGAACAATCAGTTAATAAAATTATCGAATCTTTAAACATTGAAAATTTAGATTGGATACTAAGTTATCAGAGTCGAGTTGGACCATTAAAATGGATAGGCCCATCAACAGAAGATGTAATTGTTGAAAATTCAAAATTAGGAAAACATATTGTGTTGGTTCCGATCGCATTTGTATCAGAACACTCCGAAACTTTAGTTGAGCTAGATATAGAATATAAAGAATTAGCTGACAAAAATGGATGCAAAAATTATACAAGAGTACCAGCTTTAGGTATCAATGAAAATTTTATACAAGCTATGTCCAATCTAATAATTAACAAACAAGATTATAATTTTAATGGAGATCTCTTTCCTCCAAAGATACAATGCCCAAATCAATTTACCAAATGCCCGTGTTTAACTTATGAATAGTTATTTGTTATTTAAGAGTTTGCATTTGATTGCTGTTATTTCCTGGATGGCTGGTCTTTTATATCTTCCAAGAATTTTTGTCTATCATGTTGAGAATAAAGATAAAAAAGAAGCTACAGATATATTTGAGGTAATGGAAAAAAGACTTTTTTATTATATTATGCGTCCAGCAATGATCTTAACATGGATTTTTGGTTTAATTTTAATTTATTTAAATGGGATAGAAATTTTTTCTCATCTATGGATGCAGTTAAAAATAGTGTTGGTTATTTTGTTGTCAGCTTACAATGATTATCTTGGAAAATGTCTTTTATCTTTAAAAAATAATTCAAATATTAGATCTGCAAAGTTCTTTAGAATAATCAATGAAATTCCAACAGTAATGCTTATTTTTATTGTTTTTATTGTTATTATTAAGCCAATCTAGGGTTGAAATATCATCCTAAGTATATATATTAATTTATCTATTTAGTCCTTACAAAATTTAAATCATGAATATCCAAGAGTTAAAACTAAAATCATCTGAACAACTTATTACTCAGGCCGAAGAACTTGGCATAGAGAATGCTAGCACTTTAAGAAAACAAGAAATCCTTTTTGCTATTTTAAAAAAAGTTGCGGAAAAAGAAGAAATTACTGGAGCGGGTGTTTTACAATTATTACAAGATGGATTTGGTTTTTTAAGAGCAATGGAATCAAACTATTTGCCAGGACCAGATGATATTTATGTTAGTCCAAGTCAAATTAGAAAATTTGGTTTAAGAACAGGAGATACTGTTGAAGGACCAGTGAGGGCCCCCAAAGAAGGTGAAAGATATTTTGCATTACTGCAAGTTAGCAAAATTAATTTTGAGGAACCAGAAAAAGCAAGACACAAAATTGCATTTGATAACTTAACACCTCTTTATCCAGATCAACAAATGGTGATGGAAGTTGAGACAACAAAAGTAGAAAAAAAACCAGATTTAACACCTAGATTAATTGACCTTGTAAGTCCAATTGGAAAAGGACAAAGATCTATTATAATTTCACCACCAAAAGCCGGTAAAACAATGATATTACAAAGTATTGCAAACTCAATTGCTAAAAATTATCCGAAAAGTTATTTGATGGTTTTATTGATTGATGAAAGACCTGAAGAAGTCACAGATATGCAAAGAACCGTTAAAGGTGAAGTTATTAGTTCTACGTTTGATGAACCTGCACAACGTCATGTTGCTGTTGCTGAGATGGTTATTGAAAAAGCAAAAAGATTAACGGAACATAAAAAAGATGTTGTTATATTACTAGATTCAATCACAAGATTGGGAAGAGCTTATAATGCTGTTATTCCAAGCTCTGGAAAAGTTTTAACAGGCGGTGTAGATGCAAACGCACTTCAAAGACCAAAGAGATTTTTTGGTGCAGCAAGAAATATTGAAGAAGGTGGATCTTTAACAATCATCTCAACCGCTTTAATTGATACTGGTAGTAGAATGGATGAAGTAATTTTTGAAGAATTCAAAGGAACAGGAAATAGCGAAACTGTTCTTGATAGAAAAATTGCTGATAAAAGAATTTATCCTGCAATTGATATAACAAAATCTGGAACAAGAAGAGAAGAATTATTATTTGATAAAAATGATCTTCAAAAAATGAATGTTCTTAGAAGAATAATCGCACCAATGGGAACGATGGATGCAATTGAATTTATTAGCTCAAAATTAAAAGATACAAAAAATAATTCTGAGTTCTTTAACTCAATGAATAAGCCAGCTTAATTAACCTTTTTAACACTACAGGTATTTCAATTCTCTCATTTCGTCGTAGAAATTTTTTTCTATTTTATTTTTAGCATTCTCATTAATATTATTTTTCCAATTGTTTGCTGGTCCAAGATGAAAAAAATTAACTTTGCTATCATCTTTTTTGTTTAATACATTTTCTTTAAATAAACCTTTTTGTTCCATTTTTTTTAAATTTTCAAAAGATGTTGTTTCTAAAATTTTTTTGTTTTTGCTATCATCTGTTTTTATATCAAGATATTTTTTTAAAAAGTAAATGATCTTTTTAAATTCATTTTCTGGATTCTGAATTAAATCTTCATACTTTATTAATAAAAGATTATTTTTATTTCTTGTCCATGAACGATAGTGATCACTCCATTTACCCAGCAAACACTGCATGCCTGTTTCTTTATCTTCCCATTTTTTAGTATTTCCAATAATTTGAGGAGTTGTTAAAAAATCACATGCCCCATCAATAGATAAAGTATAATGATTTGATATTGAAGTGATTAATGTTCTGGGATCTCTCACTATGTATATTGTTGCAAGTGTATTTTGATTATTAGTAAAACTGTTTTTATCAACAGTATATTTGCCTTGATGAGTTTTGAGAATTTTGATCTGATTATCTAAATTAATCTTATCTTGTGCTAATATCCAGCTTTCTTTTATTTCATTAAAATTTCCAAAATCATTAACAAAATCTTTAAAATATTTTTTTTCTGGAAATTGGCTTACTTTTAACATTAATTCAAAATTAAAATTTCCATCGTTAGAATATAATAAAGATGAAACCATTGATCTAACCCAAGTGTTTCCACTTTTTGGATAAGACGCTAACCAAATAATCATAATTAAATTTTACACAAATATAAATTAGAAGCTATAATCTTCACATGACAATATATGCTTTATCAAGTGGCCCTGGAATTTCTGGGATTGCAGTCGTTAGAGTTTCGGGAGAAAAAACATCTGAAGTTATTGAGTCGTTAACTGGCAAACCTGTTCCAAAACCAAGAGTGGCAACTCTTAGAAAAATCAATAAAATTAACACTTCTGAGTTAATTGATGAGGGCATAATACTATGGTTTCCTGGGCCTGAGAGCTATACAGGCGAGGATATGGCCGAAATACAAGTACATGGAAGCAAGACCGTTATCGATGCTCTTCACACTTCTATTTCATATATTGAAAATTGTCGTCTAGCAGAACCCGGTGAGTTTACAAAACTTGCATTTCAAAATGGAAAAATAAATTTGCTCAAAGCAGAGAGCATTGCAGATTTAATTTCTTCTGAAACCGAAATTCAAAGACAGCAAGCAATTAAAATTATGAATGGAAAATCTGCAGATCAATTTAATTTTTTAAGAGAAAAACTTTTAAAAATATTATCACACATTGAAGCAAAAATAGATTTTCCTGATGAAGATTTACCAAATGATATTTTGAAAGAAATTAAAAAAAGTTCTGATGAAGTTATAAAAAATATTGAAAAAATTTTAAATGACCAAAACGTTGGAGAGAGAATTAGAGAGGGTTTTAAGATTGCAATCCTTGGACCCACTAATGCAGGTAAATCTAGTTTACTAAATCATCTATCAAATAGAGATGTTGCAATAGTTTCAGAGATTGCAGGAACAACAAGGGATGTAATTGAAACTCATCTTAACATAGATGGCTATCCAGTGATTGTTTCTGATACTGCTGGAATAAGAGAGTCTAAAAATGAAATTGAAAGAAAAGGTATTAAATTATCTTTAAATAGAGCAGAAGAAGCTGATTTAAAGTTGGTAGTTGTCGATGCTAAAAACCTTGATTTTACTGATGTTTTGAAAGGTTTGTTAGATGAAAATGCAATTTTAGTAATAAATAAATCTGATCTTTTGGATGGTGATATTGATCCAGAAATTAAAAAATTAGATCATGTATTAATTTCAATTAAAGAAAATTTAAATATTGATGAATTAATTTTAAAAATAAAAAATAATTTAAAAAATAAATTTATAACAAGTGATGATATTCTAATTACAAGAGAACGACACAGACAACATCTTGATCAATGTTTAGAGCATCTAAAAAATTTTAATAAGAAAAATGAAGATGAAGATTTTGATAAAGCCGCAGAAGATTTAAGGTTAGCTACTAGGCACCTTGGTATGATTGTTGGAAAAGTCGATGTTGAGGAGATATTGGGTAGTATTTTCAACGATTTCTGTATAGGAAAATAATACTCTATTTTCCTTGTTTTAGGTCTTTTTTTACTAAAAAACATTGATAATTAAAGCTTATTTTGGCAAAACTATACGTGTCTTGTAAATAAAATAATCAGTTATAAATTCAGCTTATGAAAAATGATTTATCATTTGATGTTGTAGTAATAGGTGGTGGCCATGCAGGATGTGAGGCAGCCGCAGCCTCTGCACGACTAGGAGTTAACACTGCCCTATTCACTCATAAGATAGAAACTATTGGAGAGATGTCATGTAACCCAGCAATAGGGGGTTTGGGTAAAGGTCATTTGGTAAGAGAAATAGATGCTCTTGATGGCGTTATGGGTGAGGTTGCAGATAAATCGGGTATACAATTTAGATTATTAAATAGAAGTAGAGGCCCAGCAGTAAGAGGACCAAGAACTCAATCTGATAGATCATTATATCGTAAATATATGCAAAAAAAACTTGCAAACTACTGTAATTTAAACATTTTTTCTGATCCTGTAATAAAGTTTATTTTTGATAAAAATACAATAACTGGCTTTATAACCAAAGAAGGTAAAAAAGTTTTATGTTCTAAGCTAATACTAACAACAGGCACTTTTTTAAATGGTTTGATACATATAGGCGATGAAAGAACACCTGCTGGAAGATATGATGAGAAACCCTCAACAGGATTAAGTGAACAATTAGAAAAATACAATTTTAAAATAGGAAGATTAAAAACAGGAACCCCTCCCCGACTTGACTCAAGAACAATTAATTATGAAAATTTAGAAGAACAGTTTGCAGATGATGATCCCTATTTTTTTTCTTTCTTAACTAAAAAAAATATTAACAAACAAGTTTCATGTCGTATGACTTATACTAACGATAAGGTTCATAAAATTATTGAAAAAAATTTATCTAAGAGTGCTATGTACTCCGGTAGCATCCAAGGTGTTGGACCTAGATACTGCCCATCTATTGAAGATAAGATAGTAAAATTTGCTGATAAGGGTCGACATCAGATATTTTTAGAGCCTGAAGGGCTAAATGACTATACAATTTACCCAAATGGTATCTCCACATCACTTCCAGCTGATGTGCAGCAAGAAATATGTAATAATATCAATGGTTTAGAGAATGTATCTATTATAAGACCAGGATATGCCATAGAATATGACTATATAGATCCAAGAGAACTGTTTTTAACGCTTGAAACTAAGAAGATTAGTAATCTTTATCTTGCAGGTCAGATTAATGGAACAACAGGTTACGAAGAAGCAGCAGCTCAAGGTCTTATAGCTGGAATAAATGCTGCTCTATCTTTTAAAAAATCTGAACCTTTTATTCTCGATAGATCTGATGCTTATATAGGAGTAATGATCGATGATTTAGTGACTAAAGGTGTGGCTGAACCATACAGAATGTTTACATCAAGAGCTGAATATAGATTAAGCTTAAGATCTGATAATGCTGATCAAAGATTAACTGCAAAAGGAATAGAGATAGGATTAGTCGGGGATGGTAGAAAAACTCTATATTTAGACAAATTTGATAAAATTAGTCAAATAAATGTAAAAATGGATCAATCAATCATATCACCTAATAAAGCTGCTAAATTTGGTATAAAAATAGCAAAAGACGGTGTTTTAAGAACTTCTAATGAAATATTAACTCAAAAAGGAGTTGATATGAGTAAAATTAGAGAAATATGGACTGATATACCTTTCTTTAGTAGTGAAATAGACGAACAAGTTGAAATTAATGCTCATTATAGAGGTTATTTGAAGAAGCAAAAAGCTGACATTCTAGCCTTTAAAAGAGATGAAAATCTTATAATACCAGATAAAATTAATTATGATAGCCTTTCAGGATTATCAAATGAGGTAAAAGTTAAATTTAAGGAAATAAAACCAAAAACAATGGGTCAAGCACTGAGAATTGATGGAATTACTCCAGCTGCTGTATATATTTTGTTGTCACACGTTAAAAGAAAGTCTATTAAGCATATAGCTTAATGGATCAAGAAATTTTAAAATCATTATCAATATTAAATGACTTAAATGTTCCACGTGAAACATTTTTAGATTTTGAAAACTATATATCAATGATTATTGAAAAAAATGAAAAAATTAACATAATTAGCCAAAATACATCATCAAAGAAGTCTATAATTGAGCGTCATATAATTGATTCTGCGCAAATCATTGATTTTGTTAATTTTAATTCAAATACCACCACTGATTTAGGATCTGGAGCGGGTTTACCGGGAATTGTAGTGGCAATAATACTCAAAAATATGAAAAATAATATGGATGTTCATCTTTATGAAAAAAGCTACCATAAAAGCTGTTTTTTAAAAGAAGTTTCAGAAAAACTAAATTTAAATACAAAAGTTTTTCAAAAAAATATTTTTGAAATAAAAAATTTAGAAACAGGTACGGTTATGTCAAGAGCATTCAAGCCAATGCCAGTTGTTTTAGATTTAGTTTATGAAAATTTTTCCAAATATAAAAATTTAATATTTTTTATGGGTAAGAGTGGAAAAAAAATATTTGAAAAATCTAAAGATGATTGGAGTTTAGAGTATATAGAAAAAAAAAGTTTAACTAATAAGGATTCATTTTTATTAAACATAAAAAAAATTAGTAAGAAAAATAAAAAAAGATATAAGAAAAACTAAATGCAAATTATTTCAGTAATAAATCAAAAGGGTGGGGTAGGAAAAACAACAACCGTTATAAATTTAGCTGCTGGATTAACTCAACTTAATAAAAAAATTTTAGTTATTGATTTAGATCCCCAAGGAAATGCCACTACAGGCCTTGGATTATCCAACGTAGACAACTCAAGTGACACAATTTATGGCGTACTGAATGGAACTAAACAGATTAATGAGATAATCAAGAAGACACAATTTGAAAACTTAGATATTATTACTTCTAATGTAGATCTATCAGGACTTGAGGTCGAAACGGCTGACGATAGTAATAGAGCCTTTATATTAAAGGTTAAATTAACCTCTTATTTAAACAATTCTAGAGGATTATACGACTACGTACTGATTGATTGTCCGCCTTCCTTAAGTCTTCTAACGGTTATGGCGCTCGTCTGCTCAAACTCACTTCTGGTACCTTTACAAACAGAATTCTTTGCTCTTGAGGGCTTAACCCAGTTAATGAAAACTATTGAGAGGATAAAAGTAAGTTTAAACCCAGACTTAAAAATTAGAGGGATCCTTTTAACTATGTATGACAAAAGAAATAAGCTTTCTTCACAAGTTGAAAAAGAAGCTAGAGATTATTTTAATGAAAAAGTTTACTCAACAGTAATTCCAAGGAATGTGAGATTATCAGAGGCTCCTTCTCATGGAATGCCGGTTTTAATTTATGATAAATCCTGTCCTGGTAGTAAGTCCTATTTTAGTTTTACTGATGAATTTATAAATCAAGAGTCAACAATCGGGAGTGCTGCCTAATGGATAAAATTAAAAAGGGTTTAGGAAGGGGTTTGTCATCACTAATTGGTGAAACAAAAGTAGAAGTACAAAATAATCAGCTACCAGTAAGTGACTTAATTCCAAACAAATATCAACCAAGAAAGAATTTTGATGAGGCAAACCTAGAGGATTTAACTAATTCTATAAAAGAAAGAGGAATGATACAGCCG
Organism: Pelagibacterales bacterium SAG-MED50; assembly: GCA_014653385.1. Classification (GTDB taxonomy): domain Bacteria; phylum Pseudomonadota; class Alphaproteobacteria; order Pelagibacterales; family Pelagibacteraceae; genus Pelagibacter. The sequence goes on from JACWER010000003.1 coordinate 65,345, forward strand.
ATCATAGTAAGAAAATCAAATAATGAAAATTCAAAATTTGAAATAATTGCAGGTGAGAGAAGGTGGCTAGCGGCGCAGAGAGCAGGTATTCATAATGTTCCTGTGGTAATCACAGAGGCAGATGATTTAAAATCTTTAGAATTTGCAATAGTTGAAAATGTCCAAAGACATGATCTAAATCCGCTGGAAGAAGCCCAAGGTTATAAAAGATTGATAGATGAATTTTCTTATGATCAAGAAAAGGTATCAAAATTTATCGGTAAAAGTAGAAGTTATATAACGAATTCTTTAAGAATACTTACTTTACCAAACGATGTTATAAAATTGATTGAGTCTAAAAAGTTATCAACAGGACATGCTAAGATTTTAGTAGGTCTGGATAATGCAGGTTTTGTTGCCAATAAAATTATAGAAAATAAACTTTCGGTAAGACAGGCAGAAAATTTTGTTCAATTGTTTAAAAAGAAAAGACAAAAGTCAAAGATCACAAAAGATACCAACATTATTGCTCTTGAGCTTTCTGTATCAAATAAGATAGGATTAAATGTAGAAATACAAAACAACAAAAGGAATAAAGGAAAAATTTCTTTTGAATATAAAGACCTAGATCAGTTAAACAAAATTATAGACATAATTAAGTCTAATTATTAGTTTCAACTGAAGACTGGCTTAAAATAAAATCCGTAATTACACTTATCGAATTATTTATATTCTTTTTAATTTGTAATTCAGTCTCACTCAGTGTGTAGATTAGATGTTTAATATTTTTAGGTTTCCATTTATAAATTTGTTGCTTAGTTATCTCTTTTTCTTTCCAAAAGATGGGTGGTCTTGCTGATGAGATGGTCAAATCTATATTTTTGGTATTTTCAAATGTTTTTGATAGTACCAGTAGCTTTTTTGCTTTTATTATAAAAGATTTAATAATCATAATGCAATCTTCATTACTAAAATTATTTTCATTTAAGATGTTTATTATTCTTTTTTCGTTCTTAGCTAGGCAATTATCTATAAGCTCAGATATGCCGTGGTTTTTGGTTAAATTGATTAGTTTTGATATATTCTCACCATCTATTTTTTTTCCACTTTTTGCGTAACACTCAATCTTTTGAAGTTCATTGATAAGTGTTTGCCTGTCACCTCCACACTTATTCACTATTAAGTTTATATTTGAAGGAGAAATAGAAATCTTAAGTTTTTTTAAATAATTAAATGTTAATTTTGATAATGTTTGATCATTATCTGGATAAAAAGGGATACAAATTAATTTTTTTTCTTTTTCAAAAAAAGATCTTAATTTAGATTTTTTTTCTAAATTGTCTGAATTTATTATAATAGTTAAACCCTCAAGATTTTTTAAAATTAAAATTTCGATTATTTTTAAAATCTTATCGGTTGCTCTTTTTATAATAATAGTTTTTTCTTTATCAAAAAGAGATCTGGATAATATATTTTCGATAAAACTGTTTTCGTTGTCAAAAATTTCTTTCTCGTCATATTTTAAAATTTCATTTTTATCTTTGATTAAAATATCAAGAGTTTCATTTTTTAAACCTTCATTTTTTCCATAAAATAGTATGAGGTGGTTTATATTTTGATCAACTTTATTAATTTCAAAAGATTTTAAAATCATTAATTAATAATTAATTCTGATATAAGTTTATTAGCTATAGAAGAAGCAAAGCTTTGCTTAATGGATTTTTCAAGTCTAGTTTCTTCAAACTTGTCATCCATACTATTTATGATTTTTTTCTCAAAAGCTTTAATCTTTTTATTAGTTGATTTTATTAAGAATACAACTTCTGCTTCAAGTTGGTAGCTAGTTATCTTTCCGGTCCCATCTTTGGTAAAAACTATTTTTCTATATTCACTTTCTGTTTCTATATAAATTTTATTTTCAATATTTTTATTTTTATATTGATTTAAATTTGTTTTTAAAAAATTATTTAAATCCCTGTCACCGGTATAAACTACTTGTTCAATTGAAAAATTAACATTCTTATCTTTTAAATAAATTGGTGAAAATCCACAACTATTTAAAACAAAAATTAAAGAAATGATTATTATATATTTTTTCATTTTAATTAATTATTATATTAATAAGTTTATTTGGGATAAATATTTTTTTCTGAATTTTTTTGTTATTTAAATATTCACTTAATTTTACATCTTTCTTAATTTTATTTAATAAATAATCTTCATTAGTATCCTTTTGCATTTCAATAATTTTTCTTGTTTTACCATTGAATTGAACAATAAATTTAATTATATTTTCTTGTAAAATTTGTTCGTTTATACTTGGCCAAAAAATATTACCTGTAATATTTATTATCTCCATACATTCATTAGAAAAATGAGGAATCACAGGGTTTATAGATATTAAAATTTTCTTATAATTTTCAATTAACTTTTCTTTTTCAACCTTATTTAAAATTGCTTTATTAAGAGCCGAATAAATCTCATGAATATTAGCAACTATTTTATTATATGCAAAATTCTCAATGTTATAGGTAATTTCTTTTATAAATTTATTTGTTATTTTTTCTAAATCGTTATTTGAGTTAGATGGATGGTTAGCCTTGATTTCATTAACAATTTTTTGATTCAACACCCATAATTTCTGAATAAATTTATATGATGATTTAATTCCTTCATCTGACCATTGAACATCCTTTTCGGGTGGACTATCAGAAAGAATAAATAATCTGACAGAATCAGCACCATAGTCTTTAATTATTTTTTCAGGATCTATAGTGTTTTTTTTTGATTTTGACATTGATTCTGATGGACCAACTTTTATAAGTTCTTTAGTACCTTTAAGGAATTTTTTTCCATCTATAGTAACCAGCTCATCAGGACTAACCCAATTATTATTTTTATCTTTATATGTTTCATGGCAGACCATACCTTGAGTGAATAAACCATTAAAAGGTTCTTTCATATTAAAGGAATTATTTTGATCTGATAACGCATGCATAAAAAACCTTGAATATAGAAGATGAAGAATTGCATGTTCTATCCCACCAATATATTGGTCTACAGGCATCCAATATTTTACTTCGTCAGAATTAAAACCATAGTCATTTTTATGAGGTGAGCAAAATCTTAAAAAATACCATGAAGAGTCAACAAATGTGTCCAGTGTATCTGTTTCTCTGGTACATTTTTGTCCATTGATAATGACGTTTTTCCATTCTTTTACTTGATCAAGTGGATTTCCAGTAGAACTTAGTTGTTTTATTTGTGGTAACTCTACTGGTAGCATATCTTTTGGAATCTTAACTGGATTATTATCTTTGTCATATGCAATTGGAATAGGACATCCCCAGTATCTTTGACGTGAGATACCCCAATCTTTTAATCTATAATTAGTTTTTTTTTGACCTATATCATTTTTTTCCAAGTAATTAATTGTCTTAGAAATCGACTCATCTGGAACTTTAAGATTGTTTAAAAATTTTGAATTAAATAAATAACCAGATTCTGTAAAAGCTTTATCATTAATAACAAAATCTTTATCTTTTTTAGGTCTTACTACAGGCGTAACTTTTAATTTATATTTTTTTGCAAAATCTAAATCTCTTTGATCGTGTGCAGGACAACCAAATACTGCACCCAATCCATAATCCATCAAAACAAAATTAGCAAAATAAACTGGTACTTTGACACTTTCATCCAAAGGATTAATTGCCATCAAATCAGTTTTAAAACCCAGTTTATCAGCTGCCGCAATCGACTCTTCTGTTGTTCCAGTTTTGGAGCACTCTTTTTTAAATTTAATAAATTCTGGTTCGTTTGAATAAAATTTTGAAATGGGGTGGTCTACTGAAACTGCTAAAAAAGACATACCAAATAAGGTATCTGGCCTCGTAGTATAACATTTTATCTCATCAATTTCTTTTTCTGACTCAATTTTGAACTTTATCTCACAGCCATAAGATTTCCCAATCCAATTTTTTTGCATGATTTTTACTTTATTGGGCCACTCCTTAAGAGTGTCTAAACTTTCTAAAAGTTCTTTTGAAAATTTAGTAATTTTAAAAAACCATTGATTAAGTTTTTTTCTTTCGACAATTGCTCCTGATCGCCATCCCTTACCATCTATAACCTGTTCATTAGCTAGAACAGTTTCGTCTACAGGATCCCAATTTACATAACTTTCTTTTCTATAAACCAGTCCTTTATCATAAAGTTCTAAAAAAAATTTCTGTTGGTGTTTATAGTAATCTGATGAACAAGTGGAGATTTCTTTATCCCAATCTATTGATAAACCAAGTTTCTTTAGCTGATTCTTCATTACTGAGATATTTTTTTCAGTCCATGTCTTTGGATCTAGTTTGTTTTGTCTTGCAGCATTCTCAGCTGGCATGCCAAAAGAGTCCCAACCCATTGGATGAAGTACATTAAAATCTTGTAAAGTTTTGTATCTTGCTAATACGTCTCCAATTGTATAGTTTCTTACATGACCCATATGAATCTTTCCAGATGGGTATGGGAACATTTCTAAACAATAAAATTTTTTTTTATTTTTATCTACTTTAGTGGAAAAAGTTTTATTGTTCTCCCAAAATTTTTGCCATTTTAATTCTATTTCTTTAAAATTATATCTTTCCACAAAATTTATTATTAATTAAAAATATATTCTACCAAACTTATTTAGTTTTTTTTTGGTTTGCTAGTCCACATATTATTTTTAGATTTTTTTGAGTCTATTTGTTTTTTATATATGGTTGCTTTTTTTAAAATCTCTTTTTTAAGTTCATCAACAATATTATTGTTTGAATCTATATATTTACAATTCATTAAACTCATTTCACATCTTCTAGTAAAAACTTTTATATTTAAAGCATCTGATCTAATTTCGTTTGTGAGAAATCTAATTGATATTTTGATACTTTCATTTTGATCATTTTCATTAGAATACCAGTCTGTAATAATAATCCCACCACTATAATTTACTGATGTAAGTGGCATAAAATCAATAACATCTAATGATGCTCTCCAAAGTTCATTAGAACTTGCAAATTCAAAAGTGCCCCCTTGATTTTTTCCAAGGTCCATTAATTTAAATCCACGACCTTCTTCTATATTCTTTTTCACACGTTCTGCTGGGTCAGGTGAGCTTTTTCTCGCATCACCGCTTGGAAGTTTTCCATTACACCCAATTAATAAAAAGGAAAAAATTGTAATAAAACTAAGTATTTTAAGGTTTTTTGTTTTAGTCATTTTGGTAATTTTCAAAATCTTATACAATAATTAGTAAATTTTACCTAAATTTATCAACAAATCCTTATTATGTTGTAAAAATGCAACACTAAGTGTTTTTTTAATATAATTTCTAAAATTAAGAAAAATACCAAGCATTTATTGGATATAAAGCTTCTGTTTATTATTAATAATAACAATTTAATAAAAGGAGTAATTAATATGAACAATTTTAAAAAAATAGGTTTGACTGCTCTAGCAGCATCACTTGTTTCTGTATCAGCTAATGCTGGTTCATTAACAATTTCTGGTGCAGCATCAATGAATGTTGGTGGTTACAGCGGACAAGAACATGATGGAGGAGCTACTTTCTCTATGGGTAACCAAGTTACTATGTCTGGTTCAGGTGAATTAGATAATGGTATGAGTGTTTCTATCTCTTACCAATTAGATAACGCTGCTGGTGTATCGGGTCCATTTGATGATCATTCAGTGACTGTAAGTTCTGATGACATGGGATCTTTAACTCTATATGGCCATGGTGGTGGTTCAGCTACTTCAGCTATGGATGCTACTGCAGCTGGTAATGTATGGGATACATTCGATGGTGCAAGAGGACAAGTAACTGCAGTTGGACACTCTAACTCAGCTCCAGGAAACAATTCACTAATGTACACTATGCCAACTATTATGGATGGTGTTGCTGTGAAACTTTCATACGAGCCACAACAATCTGGGAACACTATTGATTCTGGAATGGGTTACGCTGTAACTTATACTGGTGTTGAAGGTTTGACATTAGTTTACAGTGAGTCTGACGAAGTAGGAACAACATCTGATTTATCAGGTGATCAAACTGCATGGAAAGTATCTTATGCATATGGTCCAGTAACTGCAACTATGACTCAATCTGAGTTTGATGTAGTAACTACTACTTCTGACCAAGATGTAACATCTGTAGCTGTTTCTTACACAATCTCTGATGAAATGTCAGTGACTTACGGTACAGAAACGATCGAGAGTACAAACTCTGGACACGTTGATGCTGAATACACAGTGTTAAAAGGTTCTTACACTTCAGGTGGAATGACTGTTTCAGCTCAAATGAAAGAAGCTGAAAACGTTGACCACTCTACGAATGCTAACGCAGACTTCGAATATTGGGGTCTAGGTCTTGCATTTGCATTCTAATTAATTTAGATACAAAATATATTAAAGGGCCCCTTTTTAGGGGCCTTTTTTTTATTCAAAATAAGATATTCCAGCAAAATCAGATTGATCTAAAAGAAAAAGTTTTTTTTTATTATTGCTTGAAATTCCACCAAGGATAACAATATTTTTTTTAGTTAACTTAGAGAGTAACTTAAATCTATTTATTCCTAAAAAATTTTTATTTCTTTTAAACAAAGAGGATAAAAAAATCCTTGTTACATTTTGATTTTCTTTTATTCTAATTTCTTTAAGATTGTGAGCTGATCCAACAATTTTGAAATTTCTTTTATAAGAGTACGCTAAATGTTTTAAACTCTTATTAAAAGATGGAATATAAGCACCGTCTAAATTAAGCTTTATTGCTAATCTTATATTATTTGATAAATAGAATTTAATTGATTTTTTTTTACAATATTTTTTGATTTTTAGAATGAGAGAGGGATCTATTTTTGTTGAATAGTTCCTATAAATTATAGTCGTTTGTTTATCTTGTTTATCGATATTATTTGTGTCAAATTTATTAATAAAGTAATATTTTATCATCATATTTATATGCATAACACTGTTAAAAATTTATTAGACATCGATAATAATATTAAAGTTTATCTTAATAAATTAAATATAAATAATAATCCTAAAATTGTTGCGGTATCCAAGACTTTTAAAATCGATAAAATTTTACCCCTTATAGAGTATGGGCATGTAGATTATGGTGAAAATAAAGTCCAGGAGGCAGTTGAAAAATGGACAGAGATCAAAAAAATAAATTCTAAAGTAAGATTGCATATGATTGGAAAGCTACAAACCAATAAAGTAAAATTTGCAGTTCAAATATTTGACTATATCCACTCAGTAGATAGTGAAAAACTTGCAAAAAAAATTGCAGACGAACAAAATAAAATAAATAAAAAAATTAAAATATTTTTACAGGTTAATATTGGTGATGAAAATCAAAAATCAGGTATTAACAAAAATGATGTGAAACAACTAGTTTCTTATTGTAAAGAAATTGATTTAGATTTAATCGGCTTGATGTGTATCCCTCCAGCAAATATTGATCCAGAAGTTTATTTCGAGGAGATGAATAAATTAAATAAAACTTTAGAACTTTCTGAATTAAGTATGGGTATGTCTTCAGATTTTCTTTTAGCTGCTAAACACCTCTCAACATATGTTAGAGTTGGATCTAGTATTTTTGGTCAGAGGTTCTAATAAATTTTTATTTTTGAATTTTTTTTAATTAATTTAAGCATAATCAAAAAATCTTTTTCTTTTAAAGCAATACAACCAGCAGTGGGTTTGTAATCTCTAGTTAAGTGAATAAAAATACAACTACCTAAACCAGTAATAGGTTTGTTAAAGTTGTATTTAATTGGAATTAGGAAATCATATTTATGATCTTTTCTTTTTAATTTTTCATGTTTAATATTTTTTTCTAGCTTAAAAAGTTTGTTATATTTTTTTGGAAATCGAACATCATCGCACCAACCCATATCTTTTTCAATTTCGGTACATTTTAACAAAGTTAATGGTTTTTCTTTACGATCTTTCCTAAAATAGAGGTTTTCAATGTTATAAGTTCCTTTAGGTGTTTTTTTATCTCCCTCTTCCTTATTCCTTGTTGAACCATTTTTACCAATACAACACTTAAATTTAAATTCATCTATTTGAAGAGTGTGTTTATTTTTTACAAAAATTGTCATATTCTATTTTCTATGAGCATACAGAATTTAATAATATATAAGTTTACCCCATTATTTCGAATTCTTGAAGAGCTTGCTTTAGACTTAAATTTTAAGATCATTTTTGCTGATAAAGAGAAATCTCTAAAAGATAAAGTAAAAAATCTTAATAATTATTTAATTATATCTGATAAAAAATATGCAGACATTGGTGATCAATTTGTTTTAAACAATATACCTATTAATATTTTTAAATTAATGGAAAAGATAAATATTGAATTTTTAAAATTGCAATTTAATAGCCAGTCAGAAGTAAAAATAAACAATTATACTATAGATCTTAATTCAAGAGAAATACAGATAAACAATATCAAGCTTAAGTTGACTGAAAAAGAAATTAATACAATTAGTTATTTATCAAAATCAAGCAAGCCAGTTAGAGTTGATGAATTACAGGAAAAGGTGTGGAGATATCAATCTGGTATAGAAACTCATACCGTTGAAACTCATATTTATCGATTAAGAAAAAAATTTTTAAATACTTTTAATGATAATGAATTTATTATTAGTAAAAAAAATGGCTATCAAATTAAATAAAAAAAACCCAATAACTAAAGACCTATTCACAAAAAAGTATAAACCAAAAATAGTTAAGCCTAAAAAGGGTAAGGGAAGTTTTAAAAGAAAAAAAAATTAAGCTTAAAGTCTCGCCCCAATTTGTTGGATTACTTTTGATGACATTTCGGTAGCTTTTTTTAGACACTCTTTTATTGATAATTTATTAATGTATCCATGTAGGAATCCAGCAGCAAAAAGATCACCAGCACCTGTAAGGTCGACAATTTTTAGATTTTTTTGTATGTCACTTTCAAAAATTTCTTCACCATTAACAGCAACGGCTCCTTTCTCGCCTCTAGTAACAACCACCAACTTATTAAGTTGTTTTGAAAAGTTTATAACTTCTTCGAAATTTTTTGCTTCAATTAAAGATGTAATTTCTTGCTCATTGGCAAAAGTTATATCCAATTTATTTTTCACTAATTCTAAGAAATGAGGTTTATGTCTATCTACACAGAACTGATCAGAGAGTGACATGGCTACTTGGTTTGCACTATTAATTGCTTTATTAAAGGCTTTCTTGGGCTCTCCCTCATCCCACAAGTAACCCTCTAAAAATATCATGTCACTTTTTTTAATTACATTGGAGTCAACATCGTTTTCATTAATTTTTCCTGCAGTTCCTAAGAAAGTACACATTGTCCTTTCTGAGTCTGGAGTGACCAATATTAAACAAGTACCTGTTGGTAATTCTTCTTTTTTTTTAGAATAAAAGTATTGCACATTTTCTTTTTTTAATCCTTCTTCGTATTTGCTACCAAATTCATCATCAGAAACTTTTCCTATAAAACCAACTTTTTCTCCAAGTTGAGATATACCTACTATTGAGTTTGCTACTGATCCTCCAGAAACAGTTTTTTCAATTTTAAGATTTGTTAATAAATTTTTGAATTCATTTTCATCAAAAAATAATTTCATTGTGCTCTTAGCAAGATTATTTTTAATAATAAAATCATCGTCAACTTTACAAATGACGTCTACAATTGCGTTTCCTATCCCTAAAATTCTCATGTTAAGCCTTTTTTGTAATAACAGGTTTTTTTCTATTTGGATAGCAAGTAGTACATATTTTACAAGTTAAACCATAACAATCTCTTGCTTTACAGTACTCTCTTCCATAAAAAATTATTTGTAGATGAAGTTTAGACCACGTTATTTTTGGAAAAATTCTCTTTAAATCTTTTTCAGTTTGAATAACATTTTTTCCATTAGTTAATCCCCATCTTTGTGCAAGTCTATGAATGTGCGTATCGACTGCAAAGGCTGGATGCCCAAAACCTTGAGACATCACTACACTAGCTGTTTTGTGGCCTACACCAGGTAGTTTTTCAAGCTCTTCAAAGGTTTTAGGCACCTTTCCCTTGTGTTTTTTTAAAACTTGTTTTGACATCAAATAAATACTTTTTGCCTTTATTCTAAAAATCCCAATTTTTTTGATTAATTTTTCAATTTTTTTTCTTCCTAATTTTACAAAGTGTTCAGGCTTGAAGTATTTTGGATATATATTTTTTGTAACATTATTTACATTCACATCTGTGCACTGTGCAGAAAGAAGAACAGAAATTAATAGTGTGAACGTATTTTTGCTTTTTAGAGGAACTGGAGCTTTAGGATAAATTTTATTTAATATTTTTATTATTAATTTTGCCTTTTGTTTTTCATTCATTATGAAAAGTTAAGCAAATCTCGCATAGAATATAATCCTGGTCTTTTTTTCATTAACCATTTAGAGGCTGTCAAAGCTCCATCGGAATATAACGTTCTGTCAAAAGCTTCATGGTTTAATGTAATTATTTCTTTTCCACTTGAGAATCTTACCTCATGTTCTCCAATAATTTCTCCTTTTCTAATGGAATTAAAATTAATTTTTTTTCCATAAGGAAAAGATTTTTTATTTAAAAACTTTTTCCCAATTAAATTATATAAATTTTTATTTTTTCCATCAGCAATTCCTTTTCCAAGCATTAAGGCTGTACCAGATGGATAGTCTTTTTTATGCTTGTGATGTACCTCAAATATTTTACTTAAGTATTCATCATTTAACGATTTTGATGTTATTTCAGTTAAATACATTAGTAAATTTACACCCAAGCTCATATTGCCAGCTTTTAAAATAGGTATCTTTTTTGAATATTTTTTGATTTGATTTTCCTGGCTTCTACTAAACCCAGTTGTACCAATAACAACTTTTTTTTTTAGTTTGGATGCTATTCTTAATATTTCCAAGGTGCACTCAGGGACAGTAAAATCAATAATTACGTCAGTTTTTTTAAAAGCTTTATCAGAATTTAACTCAGGTTTAATGCCATTAAATTTTTTATTTACTAATATATTTTCCGTCAGTGTAACTAATTTAAAACTTTTATTTTTTTTGGAAGATCTGATTAGTTGTTGGCCCATTCTTCCCATGCAACCTGATATTCCTAAATTAATTTTATTCATTAAATATTTTTTCTCTAATATATCCTACTTCAGTAGTTTTAAAATGTCTGAAGGGTACATTTGTATCTTCAATTGCTTTAATAGTCTCTTGTGTAATATTCCCGTAAACTTCTATTTCAAATCTGTCAGCAATCTCTTGATGTTTTCTAACATAAGCTTGAACAGGAGGATTATTAAGGTGATGCACCATAGCTTCACTGTTTCGGTAGACTTCACTCCATGTAAATTCTAAAGGATCAGTTGGATCTTGATCAAAAGTATGAATAAGCATATCTGGTTCTGACTCATTAACGGCGTCATCTGCTTCTTTTGCTATCTTAAGATATTCTTCAACCTTACCTTCTTTAACACGTATTCTAGCTATTAAAATAAAAGGGTTAGACATTGGTATTATAATAAATGATTTATAATTTTTAATATATATATATTCTGAAAATACTAACTCTTTTTAATTAATTAGTCTTTTAATTTTTCCAAAAATCTTTAGCTTTTTGAAAAAACTTTTTTATGCTTGGGTTAGATTTATCGTTCTCAATTTCTCTAAATTGTTCTAATAATTCTTTTTGTTTTTTATTTAAATATACAGGCACTTCTGTCTTAACCTGAACATATAAGTCACCAAAATCACCTCTTCTCATAAATGGCATTCCTTTACCTTTTAATCTAAATTGTTTGCCGTTTTGAGTTCCATCAGGAATTTTTATTTTAGCTTTGCCACCATCAATCGTTGGAATTTCTATGGTAGTTCCTAACGCTGCATCTGTGAGTGAAATTGGAAATTCAAAAAATAAATTTTCATCTGATCTTTTAAATAAGTCATGAGAATGAACGTTAATAAATAGATATAGGTCACCTGTTGCTCCACCTCTGCTTCCAGCTTCTCCTTTGCCTGCTAATCTAATTCTTGTTCCATCATCAACACCTTGAGGAATTGTAACTGATATTTTCTTAGAGGTTTGTTTCTTGCCTTGTCCATTACACTCACTACACGGATTTGTAATTTCCTCCCCATTACCATTACATTGGGGACATGTTTGCTGAACTGTGAAAAAACCTTGATTAGATCTTATCTTTCCATTTCCACCACAATAAGTACATCTGTCAGGAGATTGGCCTGGTTTTGAGCCATTTCCTTTACAAGTGCTACATTTTTCTGTCGTAGAAAATTTAATATCTTGTTTTTTACCTTGGTAGGCTTCTTCCAGTGTAATAGATAAATCGTATCTTAAATCTGAGCCTCTATTATTTGAGCTTCTATTTCTTGATCTTCCCCCACCACCAAAATCACCAAAAAAATCTTCAAAAATATCTGAAAAGTCTGCTCCACCAAAACCACCAAAACCACCACTTTGTCTTCCACCTCCATTTTCAAAGGCAGCATGACCAAAATTATCGTAATTTTGTTTCTTTTCTTTATCTGAGAGAATTCCGTAAGCTTCACTAGCTTCTTTAAATTTGTCTTCTGCAACTTTATCACCTGGATTTTTGTCAGGGTGGTGTTTAACTGCAAGTTTTCTATAGGCTGATTTTAGTTCATCAGGAGAAGCATTTTTTCTAACACCTAAAACATCATAGAAATCTCTTTTAGCCATAAGTTACTCTGAGATAATGGTTGTTGAGATTTTTAAGCGCTTTTTTCTTTATCTTCTTCTTTATTCTCTTCTTTTACTTCTTCAAAATCTGCATCAACTACGTTATCGTCTTTTTTTCCTTCATCATTATTTTTACTATCATCAGGTGAGTCTGGTTTTTTTTCTTGAGCTTTATAGATAGCCTCACCTAATTTCATTGATGCTTGAACTAACGTTTCTGTTTTTTTCTTGATATCTTCATTGTCAGTTCCTTTAAGAGCTTCCTTTAAACTAGATGATGCATCTTCTATTGCTTTCTTTTCAGCATCAGTAATTTTAGATCCATGCTCTTTAAGATTTTTTTCAGTTGAATGAATTAAAGTGTCAGCTTGATTTCTCGTATCTACGGACTCTCTTTTCTTTTTATCTTCTTCTTTATTAGCTTCTGCATCTTTAACCATTTTTTCAATTTCTTGTTCACTTAATCCACCAGAGGCTTGGATTTGAATTTTTTGCTCTTTACCGGTTCCTTTATCTTTTGCTGAAACACTAACTATACCGTTAGCATCGATATCAAAAGTAACCTCAATTTGAGGAACCCCCCTAGGCGCAGGAGCAATACCTACTAATTCAAAATTTCCTAACATCTTGTTATCAGTCGCCATTTCTCTTTCACCCTGAAGCACTCTGATAGAAACTGCGGGCTGATTATCCTCTGCTGTAGAAAACACTTGGCTTTTTTTCGTTGGTATTGTTGTGTTTTTCTCAATTAGTTTAGTTGATACACCTCCTAAAGTTTCAATACCTAGGGACAAAGGCGTAACATCTAAAAGTAGCACATCTTTTACATCACCCTGGAGTACACCTGCCTGAATGGCCGCACCCATGGCTACAACTTCATCTGGATTAACACTTTTATTTGGGTCTTTACCAAAAAAGCTTTTAACTTCAGCTAGAACTTTAGGCATTCTAGTCATTCCACCAACCATAACAATTTCATCTATGCCACTTGCAGATATACCAGCGTCACTTAATGCTGTCTTACAAGGTGGTAATGTTTTAGCGATTAAATCCTCTACAAGAGCTTCAAGTTTGGCTCTAGTCATTTTTAAATTAATATGTTTTGGTCCTGTTTTATCAGCAGTAATAAATGGTAAATTAATATCTGTTTGTTCCGCTGAAGATAGTTCAATTTTAGCTTTTTCTGCAGCTTCTTTTAATCTTTGAAGTGCAAGCTTGTCTGATGTTAAATCTATGCCATTATCTTTTTTAAATTCTGCAATCAAATAATCAACGATTGTATTATCAAAGTCCTCACCACCTAAAAAAGTATCTCCATTTGTTGATTTAACTTCAAATACACCATCTCCTAATTCAAGAATAGAAACATCAAATGTGCCTCCTCCTAAATCGTACACGGCTATCTTTTTGTTTTGTTTTTTATCCAAACCATATGCAAGCGATGCTGCAGTAGGTTCGTTAATAATTCTTAAAACTTCTAGACCAGCAATTTTACCAGCATCTTTTGTTGCCTGTCTTTGTGCATCGTTAAAGTATGCAGGAACTGTTATCACCGCTTTAGTTACTTCTTGTCCTAAGTATTTTTCAGCTGTCTCTTTCATTTTTTGAAGAATAAAAGCAGAAATCTGTGAAGGCGAATATTTTTCTCCTTTTGCTTCAATCCATGCATCACCTTTTTCAGAATTAACTATTTTAAAAGGAGCTGCAGATATATCTTTTTTTACAGTCGGGTCTTCAAAATTTCTTCCAATAAGTCTTTTAACAGCAAAAATTGTATTCTCTGGGTTTGTTACAGCCTGTCTCTTAGCAGGTTGACCAACAAGTTTTTCACTATCATCAGTAAAAGCTACAACAGATGGAGTTGTTCTTGCACCTTCAGCATTTTCCAATACTTTTGGTTGGCTTCCTTCCATAATTGATACACATGAGTTTGTTGTACCAAGATCTATTCCAATAATTTTGCTCATAATTTAATTTCTACCCTTCATATATGTGTTAATATTAATTCTACAAGTTCAACAAATGTAATTATTTGTCTAAATTCTCCTTATTTTCCTCACTTTTATCATCTTTAATTTCTATCTTTTTGGATACACCAACTAAAGATGGTCTTAATAATCTGTCTTTTATCATAAAACCTTTTTGAACTTCCTGAACAATTATTCCGGGTTCTTTTTGATCATCTTCTATTTCCATCATTGCTTGGTGTAAATTTGGGTCTAATTTTTTATTAAGACAATCGATTGGTTTAATATTATTTTTAGTAAAAATTGAGATTAAATCTTTATTAATTATATCAAAATGTTCTAAGGTTTTTTTTAATGCTTCTGTATCCTTAAGAGAATCATCACTTTCTAAAATTAACTTTGATCTTGTTAAGTTATCAATCAAATTTAAAGCTTCTTTTGCAAATGCAAAACCTCCATAATCAAATGCATCATCTTTTTCTTTTTCAAACCTTCTTCTTTGGTTTTCCATTTCAGCAAAAGTTCTTGCAAGCTTATCTTCTAATTCTTTTATTTTTTCTTCAGGGGATAATTCTTCTTCTTCTACACTTTTGCTTTCTTCTTGCTTATCTTGAGATTGCTGTTCAGTTCCGACGGTCTCAACTGATGTTTCGGTTGTAGTGTTTTCTTGATTTAGGTTTTCTTCTTTTTCCATGATTGCATATATGGTAAGAAATCTCAGAATTGCTAGGTATTAATGGAAAAAATTTCAAAATTGCTTATTGGCACCAATAACAAAGGAAAATATAAGGAAATTAAAGATTTATTACCAAAATATATTAAAACACACTCAACATCTGAATTTAAACTTAAGAGTCCAAGAGAAAATGGTCTAACATTCACAGAAAATTCGATCATAAAATCTAAACATTTTTCAAAAAAAACTAAATTGATATGTCTTGCAGACGATTCAGGGCTTGAGATAGATATTTTAGATAAAAGCCCAGGAATTTATTCAGCCAGATGGGGTGGAAAAAAAGGTGATTTTAAAAAAGCGATAAATAAAGTTTACAATGAATTATCAAAAAAAGATAAAAACTGGAAATTTAAGAAAGTTAAAGCTAGATTTATTTGTGCGTTATCAATTTGTTATTTGGATAAAAAAATAGTATCTGTTTTAGGTAAAGTTGAAGGGCATATTTCAGAAAAACCAAAAGGAAAAAATGGTTTTGGTTATGATCCAATATTTATTCCTAAAAACAAAAGAAAGACTTTTGGTGAAATGAGTTCTTTACTTAAATATAAAATAGACCATCGTTTTAATGCATTTAAGAAAATTAAAAAATTTCTATAATCTTTTTATCTTCAATTTTATAAAAGTTTAAACGATGATTAATTTTATTATTTTTAATATCAAAAATACCTATTTTTCCTTTAAAAGAATTTTTCTTTTTAAAAAGTTTGTTTAAATTAGATAGATTATTTTTTAATGATAAATAATAGACAAGTCCTACAAGATCATAACTTAACAATGATAAATGCGAAGGATACTCATTAAACTCTCTAAAAAACTTATTTTTGTAATTTTCAAAATTATTTTTATTTATTGATGGGTAATATAAAGGTTGAATATCTATTTCATTTAATAAACTCTCATCAAACCATTGGTTTAATGTAATAAAATACTTATTTTTAGGAGAAACGTCTGTGTATAAAAGAGATGTAGAAACACTTTTTAAACTTTCGTCAAAATCTGAAATAACGATTGCATCAAAATTTAAACCTCCCAATGTATATCTCTGTTCAAGTTTTTTAATTTTTTTTTCTTTGTTTGATTGATTTGATTTCTTTAATCTTAAAATTTCATCCTCTAAGTTTTTTTTCCTAACCCTATAATTGGTAATCTCTTCAATTTGTTTGGTTAATTTTGTAGGTTCTGTGTTATAGTCATAGTCTTTAAATATTTTGATTTTAGAATCTTTAATTCCTTTTTTAACTTCAAATTCATAATCTTGAATAGGTGTTAAAAAAATTGTTCTCTTTATATTATTTGTCTCTATAAATTTTTTTATGGTATTGAATTGAGAAGTAGAATTTATTCCTGCAGAAATAACATTGCTTGGAAGATCTAATATCTTATTTGTTAAAGACAAAAAGGTTATATCTTTGATTTCATCTAAATAGGATATGCTTTCATGAAAAACAGGCCCAATAACAACTTTTACTCCCATTTGTTTTAACTCAAAAGCTGATTTAAGAGCTTTGTTTGCCTTTGATGCTGTATCTTTTGGAATAATTTCTATTGAATTATTATTAATATCTTTCACAGCTAATCTAACAGCTTTAATAATTGACTGTCCAAGCTCTTTATTTGAACCTGTCAAAGGAACCATAAGACCAATCTTAATTTTTTCTGAAGCTTTGACTACATTCGAAAATAATAAACAATAATTTAGTAATACTAAAAAAATAATTTTAATAAATTTACTCATTTTAGTGTTACTATAATATTTTTTAAGCTTAATTATGGTAATAAAATCACAATCTCAAATAAAAGATAATGAAAACTGTCTATATTTAGTATCAACACCAATTGGTAATTTAAAAGATATTACTCTAAGAGCTATAGAAACATTAAAAAAATCGACCTATATTCTTTGTGAAGATACAAGAGTTTCAAGAATTCTATTAGATAGATATGAAATAAAATCACACTTGATTTCAAATCATAAATTTAATGAGTCAAAAAACTTGAATAAGATTGTAGATCTTCTTAGATCTGGAGAAATAATTTCATTAATATCAGATGCTGGAACGCCAAGTATTTCTGATCCAGGTGCGATATTAATAAATGAATGTATAACAAATGGTATTAAAGTCACTCCAATCCCAGGCCCCTCAGCTGTTGCGACAGCAGTATCAATAAGTGGTTTTTCTGAAAAATTTATTTTTTACGGATTTTTACCTGAAAAAAAACGAGCACTTGAAAATGCTTTAAATAAAATATCAAAATTTGATGATACGTGTGTTTTTTTTGCATCTACAAAAAAAGTGAATAAAATTATCCCTGAATTAAAAAAAAACTTTAGTGGAAGAAAAATATTATTTTGTAGAGAAATTTCAAAAATATACGAAGAATTCATAAGAAAAAATGTTAATGATTTAGAAATATTTAGAAAAGATTTAAAAGGAGAGCTAACTATAGTAATTTCTGAAAAAAAAATTGTAAAAAATCACTCACAAGAATTAAGTGAATCAGATATAAATATGATTAAAAAGATGATCAATAAATTATCTATAAAGGAGATTGTCGCAATTATTAGTCAAAATAATGATATATCAAAAAAGAAGATTTATAATTATTGTTTAAAAATAAAAAATGAAATCTAAATTAGTATTAGTTATTCTGCTCGGTATAATTTTATCTAATTGTGCTGGAGTTTCTTCCAAAGGTATTTTTGGTACAGGAGTTAGTGTTGCTTTTGATCCACGAACTGTAGGCACTCAAATGGATGACTCGATTATGCAAAAAAATTTAGCTGCACGGATTCTTATTAAAGATAAAAAATATCTATTATCAGTAAAATCTAAAGTATTAGATGGAAGAATTTTTTTAACTGGAAAAGTCGAGAGTCCTGAAGAAAAATTATTATTAACCAAATTAGCTTGGGAAACAAAAGGGGCCAGATCTGTTCGTAATGATATTAAAATAAAAGAAGAATTTAATTTTAAAACATCTGCAAAAGATCTATTAATTACTTCTCAACTTCGGACAGCAATAATTTTAAATAAGAATATCAAGGCAACTAATTATCAAATAGATACTTATAAGAAAAAAATCTATGTTTATGGGATTGCATTAACTTCTGAAGAAAAAGATTTAGTAATCAGCGAAGCTAAAGAGATTTTGGATGTGGAAGATGTTATTGCAAGTATTTTGCTACTCGAAGACTTGAGAATTCAAAGAGAGTAATTATTTTTTATAATTAATTACATCTGCAGAATAAGCTGCTATTGAAGCTAAATTAATTAGCTCTGATGTAGAAGATCTTAGCGGAGCAATTTCAATAGGTAATCCGAGACCAATTAGTAAAGGACCTATAACTTTAGTGTCTCCCAATGTTTTCATCATTTTATAGGAAATTGCTGCACTATGCTGACCTGGCATGATTAAAATATTTGCTTTTCCAACTATTTTTGAGAAAGGGTATAGATCTTTATACTCTGGATTTAAAGCTACATCTGGCTGCATGTCTCCATCAAATTCAAAATCTACTTTTTTTTCTTTTAATATGTCTACTGCATTTCTGATATGCTTTGTTCTGTTTGTAAGAGGCTGACCAAATGTAGAGTGAGAAACAAATGCTACTTTAGGATCAAATCCAAATAATCTAACTACTCTTGCTGTAGAAATTGCTATTTCAGCCATTTGTTCTGATGTTGGATATTCATGAACACTAGTGTCACCAACAAAGATAGTTTTACCCTTATGAACAACCATATTAAGCCCAAACATGATTTCACCATCTCTAACATCAACTACTTGTTTAATTTTATCTAATGAAGCACCAAACCTTCTCGTGTTTCCTGTGACAGCACCATCCGCATCACCACATGCAACCATACTAGTAGCCCATATAACCCTATCATTTCTAACAAGTCTATCGCAATCTCTTTCTAATAATCCTTGTTCTCTTTGTAATTTTTGAAATAAGTGTTTTACATATTTATTTCTTTTTTCTTCATTTTTAGAGTTAACTATTTCAATATCAAAATTATCGCTGTAACCAATATTTTTAATTTGTTCTTTTATTTTTTCTTCTTTCCCAACAAGAATTGGAGTACCTAATTTAGAATTTTTAAACGCTATTGCAGCTTTAAGTGTATTTACATCCTCACCATCTGCAAATACAATTTTTTTTTGATTTTTTTTAATGTAGGAGTTTATTCCTTGCATAATGGTTACTGTAGGATCTAATCTTTGTTTCAGTTGATCTTTATATAAATCAAAGTCATCTATATTTTTTCTTGCCACTCCACTATCCATTGCAGCTTTTGCAACTGCAGCTGGAATCACACTTATTAGTCTTGGATCGAATGTAGAAGGAATAATATAATCTTTACCATAGTGTGGTCTTTCACCTCCCATAGCAGCTACAACTTCGTCAGGAACATCTTCTCTTGCAAGTTTTGCAATTGCTTGAGCAGCAGCAACTTTCATTTCTTCATTTATTGTCTTTGATCTAACATCAAGGGCTCCTCGAAAAATATAAGGGAATCCAATTAAATTATTTACCTGATTTGGATAATCTGATCTGCCAGTTGCAATAATTGCATCACTTCTGACTTCATTTATTTCTTCAGGTGTAATTTCTGGATCAGGATTTGCACAAGCAAAAATTATAGGATTTTTTGCCATTTTTTTAACAAATTCTTTTTTAAGAGCACCCTTAGCTGATAAACCAAGAAAAACATCTGCTCCTTTTATTGCTTCTTCAAGAGTCCGTAAATCAGTTTCGGTTGCATACCTTGATTTCCATTGATCTATTCCATCAGGCCTTTCTTTAAAAATTACACCTTTCCTATCCAACATAATAATATTCTCATTTTGCACGCCTGAATTTTTAAATAACTCTGTACATGCTTGAGCAGATGCGCCAGCTCCATTAACAACTATTTTAATTTCTTTTATTGATTTACCACTTATGTCTAATGCGTTTATTAAAGCCGCAGTTGTAATAATAGCTGTTCCATGCTGGTCATCGTGAAAGACAGGAATATCTAAAATTTCTTTTAATTTTTGCTCAATTATAAAGCAATCAGGTGCAGCTATGTCTTCTAAATTTATTCCTCCAAAACTTGGAGCAAAGTTTTTTATTGAATTAACAATCTCATCTGCATCAGAACAATCTATTTCAAGATCAATAGAGTCAATATCTGCAAATCTTTTAAAAAGTACTGCTTTACCTTCCATTACAGGTTTTGATGCAAGTGCCCCTAAATTACCCATTCCTAAAATTGCAGAACCGTTGCTTATAACAGCTACCAAATTACCTTTACTTGTATAATCATATGCGGTCTCAGGATTTTCACTAATCATTCTTACAGGCGCTGCAACACCTGGGGAGTATGCTAAAGCAAGATCTCTCTTGGTAGTCATATTTTTTGATGAAATGATCTCAATCTTCCCAGGTTTTTTGTCTTTATGAAAATCTAAAGCTTCTTTATCTGTATAGTGATCAATGTTAGTTTTTTTCATTTTATTTTAACTTTTAAAATTAAATTTTATTTTTACTCTAATTTAAAAACTTTTATTATTCGTAATATTTGATCTATATATTTCTACAATAAGCTTACAATAAACTGACAATTAGGGTAAAATTAAGACCAATATGATTTATGAACATAGTTAAGTCAACAGGCACATTTGGTTTTTTTACTATAATAAGCAGGTTGCTTGGTTACTTAAGAGACATTTTAATAGCAATTTTTCTTGGAACAGGATTATTAGCTGACGCTTTCTTTGTAGCGTTTAGAATTCCAAATACATTTAGAAGATTGTTTGCCGAAGGTACTTTTAATGCAGCATTCGTTCCAAGCTATTCAACAGAAGTAACTAAAGGTAAAAAAAAATCAAATAAATTTGCTAACGATGTTTTCAATCTACTTTTTCTGGGATTATTATTTTTAACAATTGTAATTGAGATTTTTATGCCAGCATTTGTCTCAATTATTGCTCCAGGATTTGTTGGTGATTTTGAAAAGATGGAATTAGCAACAAATTTAACAAGGATTACATTTCCTTTTTTATTTTTTATTTGTTTAGCATCATTTTTTTCAGCAATTCTAAATTCACACAATAAGTTTGCAGCTGCAGCTGCAGCCCCAATAATTTTGAATATTGTTTTAATTTTAGTATTGATTTTTTCTAAATCTTTAGGTGGTCAGTTAGTTTATTATTTGTCTTATGGTGTTTCTTTGGCTGGCTTTTTGCAATTAATATTTTTATATAGATACGTATCAAAATATTACTCACTTAATTTTAGCCTTAAATTAAAAGTAAGTAATAAAGTTAAATTTTTTTTCAAAAAACTTTTACCAAGTATTTTTGCCTCTGGGGTTACTCAAATTAATATTTTAATTGGAACAATAATTGCATCATTTCAAGCAAGTGCAGTTTCTTATTTATATTATGCCGATAGAATTTATCAAATTAATCTAGCTATAGCTGGTATTGCGATTGGAGTTGTTATACTTCCACAGCTTTCCAAACACATTCAATCCAGAAAAAAGAATAAGATTTTGCTCATACAAAACAAAGCTCTTGAACTAAGTTTGTTTTTAAGTCTGCCAGCGACTATCGCTTTAATTATTGGATCAGAACAAATTGTTTCAGCTTTATTTGGATATGGGTCTTTTAATGAAAATTCAGTAATTAACTCAAGTTTAGCTTTGTATTATTTCGCATTAGGTCTTCCTGCTTTTGCTTTGATAAAAGTTTTCTCAAGTTTTTTCTTTGCTAATAATGATACCAAAACTCCATTTTATATTTCTTTAATTTCAGTAATGCTTAATATTTTTATTAGTATATATTATTTTAGAGAAATTGGATTTATAATAATCCCGATAGCAACTTCTATTTCCTCTTGGTTTAATTCAATATTATTATTTATTTTTTTAAAAAAACAGAAATTATTTTATTTCAATCAAATATTTTTTATCAAATTTGTTAAAATAATTTTTGCATCAATTCTGATGGGATTATTTTTTAACTTTTTATTAAATTTTTTTCAAAATGATTTATCGTTCAATCAATCAATTAAATCATTATACTTAGTTTTATCTGTTATATTAGGATTATTGTTTTATTTAATTGTGTGTTATTTTATCAAAGCTTTTCAAATGAACGATATTAAATTAAAGTATTAATTTATGAGTAAAAAAATATTCTCTGGTGTTCAGCCCACAGGTAATCTTCATCTAGGAAATTATTTAGGAGCTATAAAAAATTTTGTAGATTTAAATAACGATACTGAAAATGATTGTATATTTTGTGTTGTAGACTTACATGCTATTACTGTTAAACAAAACCCTAAGGAGTTGACAAGCAATATTCAGGAAACAGTAGCCACATTTATTGCTAGTGGGATAGATCCTAAAAAAAGTATAATTTTTAATCAATCGAAAGTGCCGGCTCATGCTGAAGGAGCGTGGATATTAAGTTGTGTTGCTAGAATGGGATGGCTTAATAGAATGACCCAATTTAAGGAAAAAGCTGGAAAAGATAAAGAAAAAGCTAGTGTTGGTCTTTATTCTTATCCAGTTCTTATGGCAGCAGACATCCTTCTTTATGATGCAACCCACGTTCCTGTTGGAGATGATCAAAAACAACATTTAGAGTTATGTAGAGATATTGCGCAAAAATTTAATACTGATTTTGAAGTTGAAAATTTTTTACAAGTTCCAGAACCTTTAATCCAAAAAGAATTTTCAAGAATTATGAGTCTTAAAGACGGTTCAAAGAAAATGAGTAAATCTGAATTGTCAGATTTAAGTAGAATAAATTTAACTGATGATAAGGACTCGATCATAAATAAGATTAAAAAAGCAAAAACAGATCCATTACCAATGCCCAATACCACAAAAAATCTTGATGAAAGATTAGAAGCAAAAAATCTTTTAGGTATATATTCAAGCTTAACAAACATTACTTTAGAAAAAAGTGTAGAAAATTTTGCAGGTAAAAATTTTTCAGAATTTAAAGAAAAACTTTTTGAAGCTCTTGTTGATAAAATTCAACCTATTTCAACAGAGATTAAAAAATTATTAGATGATAAATCATATTTGGATAATATTCTTCTAGAAGGAGTTGAAAGAGCCAATCAAATAGCCTCAAAAAAGATCAAGAAAATTAAAGAAATAGTAGGTTTTTAGATAAAATTTATTAACAAGTTTTAATTTTTTAAATATTCACTATATATAATTTATGTTCGTTCAAACTGAAGTTACACCAAACCCTAATTCACTTAAGTTTCTACCTGGTAAAAAAGTGTCTAATAGTGGACCATATGAAATTACTAATAAGGATGAGACTCAAAATGTACTTGTTAGAAATTTATTATCTATAAATGGAGTAGAAGGAATTTTTTTAGGAGATGACTTTATTACCATCAATAAAAAAGAAATAATTAAATGGGATGAAATAAAGCATATAGTAATTTCCTTTATTAATGATTTTTATTCTGAAGGAAAAGAATTTGTCATTGATGAAAGTTTAAAAGAGCAAAATTCAAATCTAGATGAGACTGAGCAAAAAATAGTTAAAATTTTAAACGAGAAAATAAGACCAGCAGTAGCTAGAGATGGTGGAGATATTAAATTTAAAGAATTTAAAGATGGGGTCGTTAAAGTGCAATTACAAGGGAGCTGCTCAGGATGCCCAAGTTCTACAATGACACTAAAGCAAGGAGTTCAAAATCTTTTATGTCATTATCTACCTGAAGTTAAAGAAGTTGTTGCAATTTAGACATATGAAAAATAATCAAGATCTATTTGAAAAGAAAAGTAAAAATACTTTAGTAAAAATTTTTTTAAGTAGTTTTTTTACTATTTCTTTTTTTTATATTGCTCCAATATTCATTAATTTTGCTGATAAAAATTTTTATACAAAAGAGTATACAAATAATTCAAAAAAGATTTTGGCATATACACTTAATAAAGATGATAATAATAAAAAAGAAATTGAAACTTTAAATGAAGAAGAAGTTCTAGTTGATATTTATACATTAAATAATAGCGAGACAGAGGCAGTTTACTTGAGTGCAGCTTCAATAAATAAATTATTTAAAGAAACCGATTATAATCTTAATGACGTTAGACAAAAGAAATTGGTTAAACCAGTTGCATTAACATTATTGCCTAATGAATTAAAAATGATTGAGAATACAAAGAAAAGGAAAGAATTTTTTATACAAATTGTTTTGCCGTTAATCATAAAAGAAAACAACATTATAAAAAAAGATAGAAGAACGCTTTTTGATATTATTAACAAAAGTAATAACACCACTTTAGAATTAAGTTGGCTTGAAAAAAAATACAAACAATATGGAGTAAAATCTGAAGATTTATCAACATTAAAAATTAGAATGGATGAAATACCCGTATCTCTTGCAATTGCTCAAGCGGCAAAAGAAACAGGATGGGGAACCTCTAGATTTGCACAGGAAGGCAATGCCTTGTTTGGGCAATGGACTTGGTCAGGAGAAGGTCTTAAACCTAAAGATGCAAAAGAGGGCGAAAATCATAAAGTTATGAAATTTAATATTTTACAAGCATCAGTGAGAGCATATCAAAGAAATTTAAACACACATCGAACTTATAAAGATTTTAGAAAAGCTAGAGCCGATTTAAGAGATTCAAAAAAACCCTTAGATAGTATTAAACTTTCTAAATTTCTAAATAAATATGCCGAAACAGGTAATCAATATGTTGAGGTTTTGCAAAAAATAATATTACAAAATAAACTTCAAGATTTTGATGATGCTAAATTACTACCTTCGAGCTCTGATTTAGAGAGCCTTATTTAATTTAATTTTTTTTAATAGGAAACTGAACACCAAACCATCGCCATTTTCCATTGTCATTTAACGAGCAATTAATTCTACCTCTTCTTGGAACAAATGGACCTCTAAAATTTATCGTTAACGTATTGTCGTTTAAAGTTGTATTAGATCTTTCCCAAATATCCAATTCATTCGAATAACAATTGATATTGTTTAAATTAGTTTGTTCATTAAAAAACTTAACTTGAAAATTAGGAGGATTATTTTCTATAGATAATTTTTTCTCTATAGGAAGTAATTGTTCATATTCTAGTGGAAATGAATTAATAATAGAACGAAATCTTTTTAACTCTCCATAATTTTGATTAATTGGAAATCTAGGTAGTTCAAATTTATCTTTATTTAAATCAATTACACCAGAGTGTTGGCCAAAAGCAAAATCAAAATTTTGAGAAATATAATCTCTCATGAATTTTGAATATTCGCCAAAAGGATAAGAAAATAAATTCGGTATGTATCCTAAATTTTTTAAAAATATTTCATTTGCTTTTTCTATATCTGAGATAAAAAAATTATCATCTTTGTCAATAAGATACCCATGAGAATGTGAGTGATGGCCTATTACTGAAAACTCTTCAGCCCCAACTTCTTTAATTTGTTCCCAAGTCATATATCCACTTTTTCCAACAGGCTCTGTTGACACAAACAAAATAAAAGGAATCTTATTTTGTTTTAAAAATGGCCACGCCTCAAGATAGAAAGATAAAAAGGCATCGTCAATCGTTATAAGAATTTCTTTATTTGTTTTTGGCGAACTAAAATTTTCCTCAAATTTTTTTGAATTAGAAAAAATATAATTTGAGTTTTTTATTATTTTGATCTGTTCTTTAAAAACATCCATTTGAACATTGGTAGAGGGGTATTTATTTTCATTAAAACGATGATACATTAATGATAAAATACCTTCGTCGCCAGAATAGTGTTTGATATTATTATCATCTGAAATAGAATTTGAGCTTAAAAACAGAATAAAAATGAACAAACTTATTATAGATGTTGCCAGTGAAAAAATTTTTCTAATGATCATCTCTAATGGTAGTATTTATAATATTACTCATGAGAATACTAAAATTAATTATGAAAAATTAACCATAATTATTAATGATTTTCTCTCATCAAAAAATATTAAAATTGATGATATTAATGCCATTTATATCAATAACAGATCAGGAAGCTTTGCTGGTATAAGAAATTCAATGTCAGTTGTTAAAGCCTTTAATGTTGCAAAAAATATTGATTATTACTGTTATAATTTGGATGATTTTAAAGATGAAAAAGACTTGAGTTATGAAAATATCCCTAATTTATGTAAAAAATATAAAATTAAAAAAAATTTGATTAATCCTATTTATATAAGTTAAAATTAAATATGTCAGAAACTATTGAAGAAAAATGTATGTCAAAGGGAGTAAAGTTAACTGATCAACGTAAAGTAATTGCGCAAGTAATGTCCCAATCATCTGATCATCCTGATGTAGATGAATTGTATAATAGAGTTTCTAAAATTGATTCAAAGATAAGCATTGCAACTGTTTATAGAACTGTAAAACTGTTTGAAGAGTCTGGAATATTAGCTAAACATGAATTCAAAGGTGGAAAAGCAAGATATGAAGAGTTGAACGAAGGACATCATGATCATTTAATAGACGTTAAGTCAGGTGAAATTATTGAATTTGTAGATGAAGAAATTGAAAAACTTCAAAAAAAAGTAGCGGAAAAATATGGCTACAAACTAGTAGACCACAAGCTTGAATTATATGGGATAAAGAAAAAATCCTAATCAATGAATCAAAAAATTTTTATCAAAACATTCGGTTGTCAAATGAATGAGTATGACTCAAACAGAATATACGATTCAGTAAAAAAAATTGGCTATGAAAAAACAGAAAATTATGAAGATGCTAATTGCTATTTTTTAAACACATGTCATATACGAGATAAAGCTAAAGAAAAAGTTTACCATGAAATTGGAAGAGTTAAGAAAATTTTCAGATCAAAAAGAAAGCCATTAGTGATTATTGCTGGGTGTGTTGCTCAGGCAGAAAATCAGGAAATGCTTAAAAGAGAACCGTACATCGATCTTGTTATTGGACCACAAGCATATCATAAAATTAATGAAACAATTTTAAATTATATAAAAAAAAATAAAAAAACTGAAGAAACAGAATTTGATGCTATTTCAAAATTTGAATATTTTAATAAAATTAAAAATAATTCTGGAAAAATTTCCTCTTTTTTAACTATCCAGGAAGGTTGTGATAAGTTTTGCCATTTTTGTGTGGTGCCATACACAAGAGGCCCAGAATATTCTAGACCATTTAAACAAATCTTAGATGAGGCTAAATATTTAGTAGACTCAGGGACACAAGAATTAATTTTACTTGGACAAAATGTAAATGCTTACAATAATGAAAAGTATAAATTATCAGATTTAATATTAGAGATCGAAAAATATTCTGACATTAAAAGGATTAGATATACAACATCTCACCCAAAAGATATGTCAGACGATTTAATCGAAGTTTATAAATATTCAAAAAAACTCATGCCATTAGTTCATTTACCAGTTCAAAGTGGGTCTAATAAAATTTTAGAGCTAATGAATAGAAAACATACAATAAGTGAATATTATAAAATATATGACCGTTTAAAAGAAATTAACCAGAATATTCAATTTTCTAGTGATTTTATAATAGGTTATCCAGGAGAAGAGGATATCGATTTTAACGCTACTTTTGAACTTATTCAAAAAATTAAATTTATAAATTCCTATTCTTTTATTTTTAGTCCAAGACCAG
This sequence comes from Pelagibacterales bacterium SAG-MED50, assembly GCA_014653385.1. Lineage (GTDB taxonomy): Bacteria > Pseudomonadota > Alphaproteobacteria > Pelagibacterales > Pelagibacteraceae > Pelagibacter. The sequence goes on from JACWER010000003.1 coordinate 93,462, forward strand.
GCACAGTTGCAGCAGATTTAAAATTGACTGACAAAAAAATTTCTATGGATAGATTAGAAAAAATTCAAGGTCAACTATATGAAAATCAGATGCAAGTGAATAAATTTTTCGAAAATAAAACAATTAATGTTTTAGTTGAAAATTTTACAGATGATAAAACCCAAGTTTTTGGTCGATCTGAATATATGACATCTGTTATTTTTAATGGTAAAAAAGATGATATTGGAAAAATTGTGCCAGTGAAAATTAATAAAAGTAATCGAACCACTCTGTTTGGTGAAAGAGATTTTAACTCTAATCAAAAGGTAGCATAGCAATTGAGTAGTTTAACAAAAAAAAATAGCGATACTTCTTTAAAGTTTGTTTATTCTGATAATAATTCTTTAAGCGTTATTTTTCATGATAACGAACTCTTGATTGGTGTAGTAGGTGAGTTTAATAAAAATTTAAAAGAATTAGAAAAAATTACAGAAACAAGTTTATATTCTAGGGGTAATTCAATTCTAATTAAATCTAATCCTGGAAAAAATGAAATAGTCAAAAATGCAATAAAATTTTTAGCTAATCAATTTATTAACAATGGCAGTATTGAAAATAAGGATATACTTTCATCAGTGGATAATTTTATGATCAATGAAAAAGTTAAAAATAATAATGTCACCGATATAATCAAGACTCCAAAAAAATCAATTATTCCAAGATCAGAAAAACAAAAAGATTATGTAAGAGCCTTGAGACAAAGCGATATAATAATTTCTGCGGGTCCAGCAGGAACTGGTAAAACATTTTTAGCGGTAGCGGTAGGCCTTACAATGTTATTAGAAAAAAAAATTGAAAGAATTATCTTATCTAGACCAGCTGTTGAAGCGGGAGAAAGATTAGGATTTTTACCTGGTGACATGAAAGAAAAAGTTGACCCTTATTTAAGACCTTTATATGACTCATTGTATGATCTCTTTGATTTTGAAAAAATTCAAAGAATGATTGAAATTGGTGATATTGAAATAGCGCCACTTGCTTTTATGAGAGGAAGAACCTTAAAAAATTCATTTGCAATCTTAGATGAGTCGCAAAATGCAACAGACACTCAAATTAAGATGTTTTTAACTAGAATAGGAGAAAATTCTAAAATAGTTGTTAACGGAGATCCAACACAAATTGATTTACCAAATAAAAATATGTCTGGTTTAGTTAGATCAAAAGAATTATTAGGTCATTTAAATGAAATATCAGTTGTTGATTTTGATCATTCAGATGTGGTTAGGCATCCACTAGTTTCCAAAATAGTTAAAGCCTACTCAAAAAATGATTAGTGTTGAAGTTTTCTCAGAAGAGAAAGCTTGGTCAAAAAAACTTAGAAAAAAAGAACTTTTTTTCAAAGAAATTTGTAATTTCTTCCCTCGAAAATACCGATTTCCTAACAAGAAAATAACCCTTTCTTTACTTCTCTCTAATAATAAATGTATCAAAAAATTAAATAAGAATTTTAGAAATAAAAATAAGTCTACAGATATTCTTTCATTTCCTTTAGCAAAAAAAACATCAATAACTAAAAGTACTTATATTGGAGATATTACAATTAGTTATAATTTCATGAACAAACCTAAATCACAAAATATTAAAAACTTTAAAGAAAAAGTAGTTAAAACTTTTATTCATGGATATCTTCACTTATTAGGTTTTGACCATATAAAAGATAAAGATTATAGAAGGATGGTTAGTGAGGAAGAAAAAATATATAAATCTGTAATTTCAAAGATTAACTAGGTTGATAAAAAAAAAATACATTGAGATAGTTTTTTTAATAATTTTAGGCACATTCTCATCTTTAAGTTTACCTCCCTATGATTACTTAATAATAAATTTTTTTACCTTTAGTACATTTTTTATATTCCTGTTTAAAAAATCTAAAATTACCCAAAGTAAAAAACATTTCTTTATTTATGGGTGGCTATTTGGATTTGGTTATTTTTTATCAAGCTTGTATTGGATATCCATATCTTTAACATTTGATCAAAATTTTAAATTTTTAATTCCTATAACTCTTATTTTAATACCTTCATTTCTGGGAATTTTTTATGGATTAGCTACTTTTTGTTTTATAATTTCAAATTCTAAAAAAATAGTTAGTTCTTTTTTAGTTTTTTCATTATTTTTTGCAGTTTTTGAATTTATAAGAGGTTCAATTTTAACCGGTTTTCCATGGAATTTAATTGCTTATAGTTTTGTCAATCATTTAGAAATATTAAGTATTACCTCATTAATAGGAACTTATGGATTTAATTTATTTTGCATTTCATTGTTTACTAGTCCCGCAATTTTTATATTAAGAGAAACAAAAAAAGATATAGCAGTGTGTGTTGTATTTCTAATTTTGCCATTTCTATTTTATTTATATGGATCATCTTATAAAGAAACATTTAACTCATCAGATGTTGTAAATTATGAATATAAAGTAAGAGCCATAGGTTCAAATATTAGTCTCGATAGATTTTATTCAAATATTGATCCAGTCTCAGTGATAAATGAATTGATTGATATAAGTCAGCCCACTAAAGATGACAAAACTATATTTGTTTGGCCTGAAGGAATTCTACCTGATGTTTCTCAAGAAGAGTTAATTGAATTTAATTGGTTATTTGAAGATGCTTTTAGTAAAAATCATTTATTATTCATTGGAATTAATAGTCAAAAAACAATCAAAGAAAAAATTAAATATTTCAACTCCTTATCAATTTATGATCATAATTTAGAAATATTAAATTTTTACAACAAGATAAATCTAGTTCCTTTTGGTGAATTTTTACCTTTTGAAAATATTTTAAAAAAACTTGGTTTGAGTGTAATTACAAATAATTATCAATCATTTTCAAATGGCGACGATAGAAAAATTATAAAGATAAAAAAAGATGATTTTTCTTTAAAGATATTACCATTGATTTGTTATGAAATAATCTATTCAGGTAAAATATTTAAAAACCAAAGTTTTGACTTAATAGTTAATATTTCTGAAGATGGTTGGTTTGGTACCTCAATAGGACCTAAACAACATTTTGCTCATAGTATATTTAGAGCAGTTGAAAGTGGCAAATATCTATTGCGTTCAGCAAATAATGGTATTGCTGCTATTGTTAATCCTTTAGGCGTTGTTGAACAAAAAGTTGAATATGGTGAGGCAGGCTATGTTGACTTTAAAAAAGCCAAAAAAATACCACCAACATTATTTTCTAAATATGGAAATAAAATTTTTATAATATTAATTTTATTATATATTTTTATAATATTTTCATTTAATAGATTTGATAATGAGTAATTTAAAAAATTTTCTTTTTACAAGTGAGTCAGTATCCGAAGGTCATCCGGATAAAGTTTCAGATAGAATTTCAGATATGGTGGTCGATAGTTATCTATCTGGAGATCCATTCTCAAGAGTTGCATGTGAAACACTGACAACAACAAATAAAGTAGTTTTAGCAGGAGAAGTTAGAGGACCTGAAATAAAAAAAGATGAATTAATAGAAAAAGTTAGAAATTGCATAAAAGATATTGGATATGATCAAGAAGGTTTTACTTGGAGAGAAGTAACAAAAATAGAAAGCCATCTTCACTCCCAATCTGCCGATATTGCAATGGGTGTAGACTCATCTGGAAATAAAGATGAGGGAGCTGGAGATCAAGGTATTATGTTTGGATATGCTTGTAATGAAACTGATGTTTTAATGCCAGCACCTATTCATTACTCCCATAAAATTTTAAGATTAATGGCAGAAGACAGAAAGTCAGGAAAGTTAAAAAATATAGAACCGGACAGTAAGAGCCAAGTTACTTTTGAATATGTGGATGGAAAACCTACTAGAGTAAAATCTGTAGTAATATCTTCTCAGCACTCTGCAGATGTTAATCAAACACAAGTTAGAGATTTATTGAGACCTTACATGTTGCAATCTATTCCATCAAATTTTCTTGAAGGTTTTAATGAGGATGAGTTTTATGTTAATCCGACAGGTAATTTTGTTATTGGAGGACCAGATGGAGATTGTGGGCTAACCGGAAGAAAAATTATAGTAGATACTTATGGTGGTGCCGCACCTCATGGTGGAGGAGCTTTTTCTGGAAAAGATCCTACAAAAGTAGACAGATCTGCTGCTTATGCTGCAAGATATATTGCAAAAAATATTGTTGCTTCAAAAATTGCAGATAAGTGTTTAATTCAATTAGCTTATGCAATTGGTGTTTCTAAACCATTATCAATATATGTTGATTTGTTTGATAACGATTTAGATAAAAATAAATTTGTTGTAGATAAGATAAATGAAAATTTTGATTTAAGTCCCCGAGGAATTAGAGAAATGCTAAATTTAAATAAACCGATATATGAGAAAACAGCTGCATACGGTCACTTTGGAAGAATACCAGATGATAATGGCTCATTTTCTTGGGAAAAAACGGATAAAATAAGCTATTTTTCGAAATAGTTTCTGTTGAATTAAAAAAAAACTTTACTATATTCCTCTTACATTATGGAATTTACAAAATGGGCATTAGCCCATTTTTTTTTGGAGCAAACAAAAACATGTTAAATCAAAGAGCAGATAAACTTGAACTATTAAGAATTGCTGAAGCTGTTGCTTTAGAAAAATCTATTGATAAAGAACTAATTATTAGTTCTATGGAAACTGGAATTGCAAAAGCAGCCAAATCTAAATTTGGTCAGGAAAATGAAATAAAAGTTTCAATTAATAGAGATAATGGTGAAATTGAAATTTTTAGAAAATTAATTGTTGCTGAAAACCCTGAAAATTCTAATACAGAAATTAAACTTGAAGACGCCATAAATCTTAATGAAATTAACAAAGATAAAGCAGTAGGAGATGAGGTGTTACAACCATTACCATCATTTGATTTTGGGAGAATTGCAGCTCAAACAGCAAAGCAAGTAATTAGTTTCAATGTAAGAGAAGCTGAAAGAGAAAGACAATATAATGATTTTATTGATAAAAAAGATTCAATTTTAAGTGGTATTGTTAAACGATTAGAATTTGGAAATGTAATTGCTGATCTTGGGCGTACTGAGGCAATCATTCAGAAAAATGAAATGATACCGAGAGAAAATATTAAAGCTGGAGATAGAATTAAAGCTTATTGTTATGATGTAAGAAGAGAAACAAGAGGACAACAAATTTTCTTATCAAGAGCTCACCCAAAATTTATGGAAAAACTTTTTGTGCAAGAAGTACCTGAAATTTATGATGGATTAATTGAAATAAAATCTTCATCAAGAGACCCAGGCAGTAGAGCAAAAATTTGTGTTAAAGCAGTTGATACATCCCTTGACCCAGTTGGAGCTTGTGTGGGTATGAGAGGTTCTAGAGTTCAAGCTGTTGTAAATGAATTACAAGGTGAAAAAATTGATATTGTAAATTGGTCAGAAGATCCAGCAATTTTAGTTTCGAATGCTTTATCACCAGCAGAAGTTCAAAGAGTAAACGTAGACTCAGAAAGAAAAAAATTAGATGTAATTTTAACTGAAGAAAATTTGAGTAAAGCTATTGGAAGAAGAGGTCAGAACGTAAGACTTGCAACTAAGTTATTAAATTATGAAATTAATATAATGACTGATGCAGAGGACTCAGAAAGAAGACAATCTGAATTTAAAGAAAAAACAGAAAACTTCGTAAAAAACTTAGAGTTAGACGAAACATTGGGTCAATTACTTGTTGCAGAAGGTTTTTCATCAATAGATGATATTAAAGACACAACCGTGGAAAGCTTAACGAAAATTGAGGGTATTGAAGATGATACAGCAAAAGCGTTAATAGAAAGAGCAAAAGAATTTCATCAAAAAGATCAAGAAGATATTTCAGAAAGAATAAAAGAATTAGGTCTTCAAGATGCTTTGATAAATTTAAAAGGATTAACTCCTGGAATGTTAATGACTTTAGGCGATCAAAAAATTCTAACTTTAGAAGATTTTGCTGATTTAGCATCTGATGAGTTAACAGGTGGATTTGATATCGTTAAAGGTGAAAGAGTAAAAATCCAAGGTTACCTTGAAGATTTTGCTTTATCAAAAGAAGAAGCGGATGAACTGATTATGTCTGCAAGAAATATTGTCTACAAAGATTGAGTGATGAGCTATGGAAAAGAAAACAAAATTAACAATATCTGGCACAGCCAAAAAATCGTTTAAAAATATTGAAATTGCAAAATCTCAAGGAAAAAACTCTGTAGTAATTGAAAAACAACCAAGTAAATTTCCAAGCAGAGGTGGATCATCTAGACCTGGAGGCTTCAAGCCAAAAACTACCTCAACATTTAACAGAGGTGCTCCAGTAAAACCATCGTTTAAACCTAAATCACCCCCAATAACAAATGATTTTGAGCGAAGAAAGCTGGCAGAGCAAAGAGCCACAAAGAGACTTAAAGGAGATGATAATAAAGATAAGAAAACATTAAAAACTGGAACTAAAAAAAGAGAATTAAAATTAACAGTCTCAAGAGCTTTAAGTGATGAAATTGAAGCAAGAGCAAGAAGTGAAGCTTCTGTTAAGAGAGCAAGGCAAAAAGAAAATAAAAATTTAACTAAAGAAGAGGCCCAAGAAAATTTAAAACCGATTAAACGAGATGTAAATATTCCAGAAGCTATTACGGTTAGAGAACTTGCTAACAGAATGGCTGAACAATCAAGTAACGTTATTAAGTTTTTATTTGGAATGGGTGTTACTGTAACTATCAATCAAACATTAGCTGCTGATACTGCTGAGTACTTAGTAAAAGAATTTGGACATAACCCAGTAAGAGAAGAAAAAGCTGAAGAAATAATTCAGAAGATTAAAGCTACTAGAGTTGAAAACTTAAAAAATAGACCACCAATTATTACTGTTATGGGCCACGTAGATCATGGTAAAACTTCAGTATTAGATGTTTTAAGAAGTGCGAATGTTGTGTCAGGAGAATTTGGTGGAATTACACAACACATTGGAGCTTATCAAATAGAAAGCCAATCTAATAAACTAACTTTTATTGATACACCGGGTCACGCAGCCTTTACTGAAATGAGAGCTAGAGGATCAAAATTAACTGATGTGGTTGTTCTAGTTGTTGCAGCTGATGATGGTGTTAAACCACAAACAGTGGAGTCTATTAAACATGCCAAAGCTGCGAAGGTTCCAATTGTTGTAGCAATTAACAAATGTGATTTGCCAGATGCAGATCCACAAAAAATAAAAAACCAGTTATTAGAACATGAACTAATCGCAGAAGATTTATCTGGAGACACTTTAATGGTTGAAATCTCAGCAACTACTAAAAAGAATTTAGACAAATTAGTTGAAGCAATCGTTTTACAAGCTGAAATATTAGATTTAAAAACTGATTTTGAATCAAAGGCTACAGGAATTGTATTAGAATCTAAAATTGATGTTGGAAGAGGACCTGTTGCAACAATCATAGTAACCACAGGAACTTTAAAAAAAGGCGACTTTTTTGTAAGTGGTTTGAAATGGGGAAAAGTTAGAGCAATAATTGATGATAATGGAAAAAATATTAATGAAGCACCTCCATCTGCTCCAGTTGAAATTTTAGGAATTAATGGTGCAGCAAAATCAGGTGATGATTTTATTGTTGTTGATAATGAAAAAGAGGCAAAAACTTTAAGCGAAAATAGAGCTCAAGAAAGTAAAGATACTAAAAATCCACTAACATTTGCTACCCAAGACTCAGCTTTTTCAGATAGTTCAGCAGAGGAATTAAATTTGATAATTAAATCAGATGTTCATGGATCATCAGAAGCAATTAAAAATGCAATAAGTCAAATTAAACATGATGAAGTTAAACCTAAAATAATTTTAGCAGATATTGGAATGATAACAGAAACAGATGTTACTTTAGCTAAAGCTTCAAAGGCAGTTCTAATTGCGTTCAATGTTAAACCAAGCAAGGAAGCAAAAAAATTAGCAGAAAATGAAAAAATAAAAATTTCTTCTTATAATATTATCTATGAAGTTTTAGATTACATTAAACAAAAGATGTCAGGTTTGTTGTCACCTGATATTCAAGAAACTGTTACAGGTACAGCTCAAATTTTAGAAATATTTAAAGTTTCAGGAGCTGGAAAAGTGGCGGGATCAAAAGTGATGGAAGGAGAAATAACTACCGCTTCAGATGTTAGAATAATAAGAGATGGAGCAATCATTTATACTGGAAAAGTTGGAACTCTTTTTAGAGAAAAAAATCAGGTAAAACAGGTTAGTAACGGTCAAGAATGTGGAATTACCGTAAAAGATTATATGGATTTCCAAAAAAACGACACAATAGAATCGTTTAGTATAACATCAACTGATAGAATGATTTAATGACTGATAGAATTGGAAAACCGATATCACAAAGACAGCTAAGAGTTGGAGAAATGATTAAGCAGTCTTTAAGCATGATTTTTATAAAAAATGAGGCTAAGGTCCCGAATTTAGAAACTAATACTATAACGGTTACTGAGGTGAGAATGAGTCAAGATTTGAAAATAGCAAAAGCATATGTTCTTCCTCTCGGAGGTAAAAATGCTGAAGAAGCTATTGCTGTATTAAAAAAATACTCATTTTTAATTAGAAAAATTTTATCACAAAAAGTGGTTATGAAATTTTTACCAAAATTACTCTTTAGAAAAGACGAGTCTTTTGAGTATGCGGAAAAAATAGAAAACTTAATAAAACAAACAAATAAATAGGAAAAAAGAGGCATGAATAAAAAGGCGCAAGAATTAGCAATGCACGAAAAAGACACTGGATCTTCAGAGGTTCAGATTGCTTTGCTAACAGAGAAAATTGAAACTCTCTCTACACATATTAAACAATTCAAAAAAGATAAACATTCATCTGTTGGATTGTTGAGGGCGGTAAATAGAAGAAAGAAATTGTTAGAATACCTCAAAAATACAAAAATGGATTCTTACAAAAATGTACTGTCGAAATTGGGATTAAGAAAATAAAGATCAAGATAGATAGAATGGAACGAAACGAACGAAACGAAATGGAAATGAAATGTTTAAAGTATACAAGAAGGAAATAGAAGTAGCAGGAAAGAAGATAAGTTTAGAAACAGGTAAAGTAGCAAGACAGGCAGACGGAGCAATCATCGCTTCATGTGGTGAAACGGTTATTTTAGCAACAGTGGTAGGAGCAAAGAAAGTAAATCCAGATATGGATTATTTTCCATTATCAGTAAACTACCAAGAAAAATATTATGCAGGTGGGAAAATTCCAGGTGGATTTTTTAAGAGAGAAGCAAGACCAACTGAAAGTGAACAATTAATATCAAGATTAATTGATAGACCTATCAGACCTTTATTTCCTGGTGAATTTAAAAATGAGGTTCAGTTATTACCAACAGTAATTTCATATGATAAAGAAAATCAACCAGATATCTTAGCAATCACTGCATCATCAGCAGCATTAGCTATCTCAGGTATGCCATTTATGGGTCCTGTAGGTGCGTCTAGAGTAGGTTATATTGATGGTAAATATATTCTTAACCCATCAAAAACTGATTTAGAAAAATCTACGTTAGATTTAGTTGTAGCAGGAACTAAAGACGCTGTGCTTATGGTTGAGTCTGAAACATCAGGTTTAACGGAGGAAGTAATGTTAGATGCAGTTAAATTTGGTCATGAAGGCTTTGTCCCAGTAATTGAAATGATTGAGGAGTTAGCTAAAGAATGTAGAAAGCCAGAATGGAAAGTTGAGAAAAAAGATTTATCTGAAGTTAAGCAAAAACTTGAGAGTGAATTTACTGAAGATTTAACTAAAGCTTTTGGAACAATAGATAAGCAAGATAGATCAAATCAAATTTCAGAAATATCTGAAAAAGCCAAGCAGCTTTTTGCTGATAATGAAAATTACTCTGATTTTAATGTTAATGATGAGTTAAAAAATCTTGAAAAGAAAATTGTTAGAACTGATATTCTTAAAAACAAAAAAAGAATTGATGGCAGAGGTTTAGCTGATGTAAGAGCTATTGAGTGTGAAGTTGGTGTTTTACCAAGAACTCATGGTTCAGCATTATTTACTAGAGGGGAAACGCAAGCAATTGTAGTTACTACTTTAGGTACCTCTGATGATGAACAAAGAATAGAAAGTCTAGATGGAAAATCCAGAGAAAGATTTATGCTTCATTACAACTTTCCTCCTTTTTCAGTTGGTGAAACAGGAAGAATTGGAACTGGAAGACGTGAAGTTGGTCACGGAAAATTAGCATGGAGAGCAATCAATTCTTCACTTCCTTCAAAAGAGGCTTTTCCATACACTTTTAGAATAGTATCAGAGATTACTGAATCTAATGGCTCTTCTTCAATGGCTACTGTTTGTGGAGCATCTCTTGCACTAATGGATGCTGGTGTTCCAATTAAAGAGCCAGTTGCAGGTATTGCAATGGGTTTAATTAAAGAAGGCGATGATTTTAGTGTTCTATCAGATATTTTAGGTGATGAAGATCACTTAGGAGATATGGACTTTAAAGTTGCTGGAACTAAAGATGGAATTACTTCACTTCAAATGGATATCAAAATTACTGGTATTACATTTGAAATCATGGAACAGGCATTAAGCCAAGCTAAAGATGGAAGAGTCCATATCTTAGGTGAAATGAATAAAGCATTATCAGCTTCAAGAGAAGATGTTGGACAACACACTCCAAAAATGGAGCAGATTACAGTTGATAAAAAAGATATCGCTGCTGTAATTGGAAAAGGTGGTGCAACAATTAGAGAAATAGTTGAAAAATCAGGAGCAAAAGTAGATGTTAATGATGAAGGAGTTGTGACAGTTGCTGCGCCAGATGAAGAATCTAGAAATATCGCAATGCAAATGATTAAAGACATTACTGCAAAAGCTGAATTGAATAAAATTTATTCAGGTAAAGTAATGAAGATTATGGAGTTTGGTGCTTTTGTTAACTTCTTAGGCAAACAAGATGGCCTTGTTCACATTTCAGAACTTGCTCCTAAAAGAGTAGAAAAAGTTACTGATGTTGTAAAAGAAGGTGACGAAGTAAAAGTTAAAGTGATTGGTTTTGACAGAGGTAAAGTTAAACTTTCCATGAAACAAGCTGCTGAGTAGTACTTTAAATAAAAATTCTAAACCCCTAGAATGAGAGTTTTGGGGGTTTTTTATTTAAATTTTAATTAATATCTAGAATTAAAATTTTATATCTTTAGGATTTTCACAATCTACTGGCATTATTAATTCATCAAACATTTTATTGCTTAATTCTGGAGAAGGTGACATCGTGGCTAGAGTTTCTTTGCTTATTGCTAAATCTTTAAATGGTTTTATAGCATTCTCATAATTAGCTTCATGAAATTTTTCTCTTGTGTACCATTTTTTCTTTTTCAAAAATGGAATTATTGGATTTGGGCTTAAAATTCTATACTCATCAGTAGTGCAATTATATTCCGAGGTTCCGTAGATATTTACTATAACATCAGAAGGTCCACAGGATGTAACAGTAGATATAAGTAGTAATGATAAAAAAATTTTTATTATATTTTTAAATTTAACCATTAAATTTTAAGTAATATTCTTAGGATCTGGCATCCCAACCTTATTATATCCAGCATCTACATAGTGAATTTCACCAGTAACACCATTTGCAAGGTCACTTAGTAGATATAATGCTGAATTTCCAACATCATGGATATCCACGTTTCTTTTAAGGAAAGAATGGTCTTCATTCCATTTATATAGGAATTTTGCGTCTCCAATAGCAGAAGCAGCTAATGTTTTAATCGGTCCAGCACTTATTGCATTAACTCTCATGCCTTTAGCACCCAAATCTCTTGCAAGATATTTAACACTAGATTCTAACGCCGCCTTACATACACCCATTACATTGTAATTGGGAATAGCTTTGCTTGCTTCGTAGCTTAGAGTGATTAGACTTCCACCATCTTTCATTACTTTAGATGCTTCTTTTGCAACTTCAGTAAATGAAAAGCATGAAATTAACATGCTTCTTAAAAAGTTTTCTCTAGTAGTGTTTAAATATTCACCAGATAACTCTGACTTATCAGAAAATGCAATTGCGTGAACTACAAAATCAATTTCACCCCATTGAGATTTAACATCTTCAAATAATTTTGTAACATCTTCTTTTTTTTCAACATCACAACTAAATGTAACTTTTGAGTTTAATTTTTCTGCTAGAGGAATTACTCTTTTCTTTAATGCATCCCCTAAATAAGTGAACGCAAGTTCTGCTCCAGCTTCTGCAAGTTTTTGTGAAATACCCCAGGCAATAGATCTTTCGTTGGCAACTCCCATCACCAATCCTTTTTTACTTTTCATCAAGCTCATTATTATACTTTCTCAAAAATTAAAGCGGCATTAGTTCCACCAAAACCAAAACTATTAGACATCACTGTATTTAAAGTTGCTCCTGTCTCAGTTTTAGCAACTATAGGAAACTTTTTAGCCTCTTCATCCATTTCACTAATGTTAGCAGAACTGGCTATGAAATTATTTTTCATCATAATCAAACAATAGATCGCTTCATGAACTGATGCAGCTCCTAAAGGATGTCCAGATAGCGATTTAGTTGAACTAATTTTTGGAATTTCATTTCCAAAAGCCTCTTTTATTGCATTTAATTCTGTAATGTCTCCAACTGGAGTAGAAGTTCCATGAGTATTTATATAATCAATTTTATTTTTTGATGTTGCCATAGCCATCTTCATACAACGTACTGCACCCTCTCCTGATGGAGCCACCATATCGTATCCATCTGAAGTTGCTCCATAACCAGTTAATTCCGCGTATATTTTGGCACCTCTTGCTTTAGCATGTTCGTATTCTTCAAGCACTAACACTCCACCACCACCTGCTATTACAAAACCATCTCTAGTTTTGTCGTAAGCTCTTGATGCAGTCTCTGGGATATCATTATATTTTGAAGATAAAGCAGTCATGGCATCAAACATTGCTGTCATTGCCCAGTGAACTTCTTCACTACCACCTGCAAAAACAATATCTTGCTTACCCATTTGAATTAGTTCCATCGAGTTTCCAATACAGTGTCCACTTGTTGAACAAGCCGAACTCATTGTATAATTTGTTCCTTTAATTTTAAATGGAACGGCAAGGGTAGCTGAAGCTGTACTAGCCATTGTTCTTGGAACAATAAACGGTCCCATTAATTTTGGAGTTTTGGCTCTAGTCTTATCGGCTGCTAAGATAACGTTTTCAATTGAGGGTCCACCTGAACCCATCACTATCCCAGTTTTAAAATTACTTACTTCACTTTCTTCCAATCCAGAATCTTCTATAGCCTCTTTCATTGCTATATAGTTATAGGCAGACCCTGAACCCATAAACCTAATTGTTTTTCGATCAATATGATCTTCAAGTTTTATATTTGGTTTTCCGTGAACATGGCATTTAAGATTATGTTCTTTATATTCTTCAGCATAAGAAATTCCCGATTTTGAATTTACTAAAGATTGATGAACTTCTTCTTGATTATTTCCTAGACAAGAAACAATTCCTAACCCTGTTATTACTACTCTTCTCATTATTTAAATAAACCTACTTTTAAACTTTCTGCTGAATATATTTTTTTATTATCTGCAAAAACCAGCCCATTTGCAAGCCCAACAGTTGTGCCACCAGGTGACATAATTTTTTTCACATCTATTTCATACCTTACGTTCTTTATACTTTGTAAAACTTCACCAGTAAATTTTACTGTTCCAACGCCTAGCGCCCTACCTTTTCCTGGGTTTCCTAACCAACCAAGGTAAAAACCGACTAACTGCCACATAGCATCCAATCCTAAACAACCAGGCATAACTGGGTCAGACTTAAAATGGCAATCAAAGAACCAAAGATTGTCTTTAATATCCAATTCAGCCTTTAAGGACCCTTTGTTAAAAATCCCATCATTTTCGTTAATCTCGGTTATTCTATCGAACATAAGCATTGGAGGAAGTGGCAATTTCGCGTTTCCTGGGCCAAAAAGCTCACCATTTCCACATGTTATGAGGTCATCGTAGGTATATGAGTTTTTTTTCATAAAATTTGAGTTCCCTTAATACTTGATTTAATGATAATATAATATAATAAAACAGAATAATTTATTATCAGTTTAGAATTATTATAAACAAACATGTCAAGAAACGCTAATTTTATTGATAAATTAAGAGAAGCTAGATTAAGACCCACAAAACAAAGGGTAAAAATTTGTGAGCTTTTATTTAATAGAGAGAAAACATTTCACTTCACAATTAATGATCTTGTAAAAAAAATTTCAGAGGATTTAAATGAAAAAATATCTTTAGCTACTGTTTACAATACGGTTCATGCTTTTGTAAAAAAAGGCTACCTAAAAGAAATAGCAATTAATAGTGATAAAAGTTATTTTGATACCAATACATCAACTCACCATCACTTCTATGATGAAGATACACATGAATTAATAGATTGTGAACAAAACAATATTGATTCTATTAATATTAAAAATAATATTACTGGAAAAAAAATAAATTCAGTTGAAGTTTTGATTAAAGTTGCGAGTGATAATCAAAATCATAATTAATTCAATAAAATCAATAATTTAAATTATACATTATAATTATTCTAAACTATTGACTTTCCGTCTACAGGCATTATATGTTCAGCATCATTAAATTAAGGAGAATATAATGTCATTAAAAGGAAGTAAGACTGAAGAAAACTTAAAAGAAGCATTTGCTGGTGAAAGCCAAGCAAATAGAAGATATCTTTATTTTGCACAAAAGGCTGATATTGAAGGATACAACGATGTTGCATCAGTATTTAGATCAACTGCCGAAGGTGAAACTGGCCACGCACATGGTCACCTAGAATATTTGGAAGAAGTTGGAGATCCTGGAACTGGAATGCCAATTGGTGAAACTAAGGATAATCTAGCTTCAGCTGTGCAAGGTGAAACGCATGAATACACAGACATGTACCCTGGTATGGCTAAAACAGCTAGAGAAGAAGGTTTTGAAGAAATTGCTGATTGGTTTGAAACTTTAGCAAAAGCTGAAAAATCACACGCTGGTAAATTCCAAAAAACATTAGAATCTATTAGTTAATAAATTTTTTTAGTGGGCATTAACTTGCCCACTAAATATTCAAAAAAATTTCAATTAAAATTATGAGTAAAGAAGGTAGTTTAGACGCCCCTATTCGACATCCAATCGATTTTGAGCATCCTGATTTTTTAAATCCTGAAAAATTAGATGCTGAAATGAGAAGAACATTTGATATTTGTCATGGTTGCAGAAGATGTTTTAACTTATGTGATTCATTCCCTAAATTATTTGACATGATTGATGAGTCTGAAAATGAGGATGTTGAAAGTTTAAAAAGTGAACAGTTTGAACCGGTTGTAGATGCATGTACTTTGTGTGATATGTGTTTTATGACTAAATGCCCGTATGTACCTCCTCATGACTTTGATCTAGATTTCCCCCACTTAATGTTGAGATACAGAACTGCTCAAAAAAAATTAGGAAAATTACCAAGCGTACCATTACAATTAGCTCAAATAGACAGAAACTCAAAAATTGGTGTTATGTTTTCAAAAATAGTTAATTGGGCATCTAGTATTAAAAACAAATTTTTTAGAAAAATTTTAGAAATTGTTGCAGGAATTGATAAAAGAGTTCAGTTACCAAAATACAATTCAGAAACATTTTCAAATTTCTTTAAAAAAAATAAAGATAAAATAAATTTTCAAACTCCAAACAAAGATAGAAAAGTTGTAATCTACACAACTTGTTTTGTTAATTTTAATAAAAAAAATACAGGTGTTGCTGCTTTAAAAGTTTTAAAAAAGAATGGAGTTGAAGTTCAAGAGGCTTACCCAGGATGTTGTGGTATGCCTTTTTTAGAACAAGCAGATCTTCCTAAAGTGGTGGAACAAGCAAAGAAAGTTTCTAAAGATTTATTAGAGTGGGTTGATAAAGGCTATAAAGTAATAACTTTAACAGCTAGTTGTGGTTTAATGTTAAAATTTGAATGGCCTCTTTTATTACCTAAGGATAAAAATATAAAAAGATTATCTGCAAATGTAATGGATATAGACGAGTATGTTGTTGATATAGCAAATAACGAAGGCTTGGCTGAGGGATTACAAGAAATAGATGGTGGCGTTACAGTTCACAATGCGTGTCATGCTCGAGCTCAAAATATGGGTATCAAATCAAGAGATATGCTGAAACTTATTCCGAATGTTAAATTAGATGTTGTTGAAAGATGTGCTGGTCATGGAGGTACTTTTGGTGTCATGAAAGATACTCATGATTTGGCAAATAAAGTAGGAAGACCAACTGCCAGACAAATAAAGAATAAAAATAATAAATATATGGCTTCAGATTGTCCGCTTGCTGGCAAACACTTGAAGCAATTAGAGGCTGACACAAATATTTCTAATGATGAGGCGTTACATCCTATCGAATTAATGGCAAAAAGTTATAAGTTATGATGATGCCAAGAGAAAAAAGAGAAATTCTAAAAGAAGACATTATGCCTTTAGATGTCTATATAAAAAATAGAAAAGAGCTTAGAAAAAATATTGTGAACTTCAAAAAGGATAGAAGAATAGCACTAGGTCCATACGCTACTTTTTATTTTGAAAGTTATGAAACAATGTTGGCTCAAGTTCAAGAGATGCTTTATATCGAAAAAGGTGGTGATGAACAATTAAAGGATGAACTGATAGCTTACAATCCTCTAATACCTAATGGAAAAGAACTGACGGCCACATTAATGTTTGAAATTGATAACCCGGTTTCAAGATCAGCATTTCTAAGTAAAGTTGGAGGAATTGAAGAAAAAGTTTTTATTAAAATTGATGGTGAGTCAATTAAAGCAATCCCAGAGGAAGACGTTGATAGAACTTCTGCAGAAGGAAAAGCATCCTCAGTTCAATTCATACATTTTAAATTTAGTGATGAACAAATCCAAAAGTTCAAATCAGATGGTGCTGAAGTCGAAATTGGGATAGATCACAAAGAATATTCGCATACGACAAAACTAAACTCAACAAATTTAAGTTCTCTATCAGCTGATTTTAGTTAATTAAGCCCCAAATATCATTAATTTTAATCCATCCTTCATAATCACCAGATTTTATTTTGCACCATTTTTCCTGACACTTATCGACAATTAATAGTCTGCCCTTTTCTATTTGGGCTATAGGTTTTGCAAATGAAGATGGTTTTTTAAATAAAACTTTATTTTGAATTGCAATAACAGAATTATTTTCTTTTAATTGTGAAATGTGTATCCAACCACTGTTATTTTTTAAATCCATTATTCTTCTAAAATTTTCTTTTTTATCTATTTGTTTCAAAGGTAAGTTAATTTTCTTATAAACATATTTGATATCTGAGTCAAAACTAGGACCATAACGAACATTTACTTTACCTTTTTTTAAAGAAACAAAAGTTTCTTCAGCCATAGAAGAGGAAATGAAAATTATTAAACAAAATAGTGTGTAAATAATTTTATACATTAATTACATATACATTTTTTTTTTTTATTAAACTTTACTTTTCTAAAGCTTAAATTTAAAAAATCTAGAATTAAAATATATCCATTTAAATCTTTTCCAATATTTAAAATTTTTTTTAAAATTTCGTTAGCTTGCATAGTGCCTACAATACCAGCAATAGTCCCAAGTATTCCCTCATATTCACAGCTTAATATGTCGTCAGAAACAGTTTCTTCTTGATAAAAACACCTTAAACAAGGATTTTTTTTATTATGAAAATCAAAAGTAAATATATGGCCATCAAATTTGCTTATAGCTCCAGTTGCAAGAAATTTTTTATACTTTAGACTTATATCATTAATTAAAAATTTTGTTTCAAAATTATCTGTACCATCAACAATATAATCATAATTTTTAATAATCTTTAGAAATTTCTTTTTATCTAACTTAAAATTGTAAATATCAATTTTAGTTTTAGAATTTATGTCAGCTAATTTTTTTTTGGCAGCTTTAACTTTTAATTTTCCTAAATCTTTTTCATCATATAAAGTTTGTCGATGAATATTAGAAAGACCAACCAAATCATGATCTACAATTCCTAGTGATCCAACTCCTGATCTGGTTAAAAATTCAGCAACTGGGCAACCCAATCCCCCCATACCAATTATTAACACTTTTGAGTGTAAAATTTTTTTTTGACCTAGAATGCCTATATTTTTTAAAATAATTTGTCTTGAATATTTCTCGAGTTGATTTTTACTTAATTTTGAACTCATTTCCCAGTTGAGCCAAATCCACCTTCTCCTCTAACTGATTCAGGTAAAGTATCTGTTTCTTCTAAATCCATTTTAATAACAGGAGTTAAAATCATTTGAGCTATTCTATCCTTATTGTTTATTAAAAAATCAGTATTACCATGATTATAAAGAATAACTTTAATCTCACCTCTATAATCGCTGTCTATTGTTCCTGGAGTATTTAAAACACTAATATTGTTTTTAGCAGCTAAACCAGATCTTGGTCTAATTTGAATCTCGAATTCACTAGGAAATGCAACGGAAATACCGGTTGGAACTAAACTAGAATTTTGGGGTTTAAGTGTTATTGGCTCATTTATAAAAGCCATTAAATCCATGCCTGATGCTCCGTTAGTTTTATATGCAGGCAACTCAACAGATGAGTCTAATTTTTTTATATGAACTTTTGCCATTAATTTAACTGATTAATTATTCTATCAACTATTTCATCAGATATTTCAGATTTCTTTTTATAGGCAAGTTTTTCTTTGTTTTTGTCGCTATAGTGAATCGTTACTTCATTAAAGTCAGAATTAAAGCCAATTTTTTTATTGGATACATCGTTTGCAATGATCCAATCACAATTTTTGTTATTCAATTTTGTTTTAGCATTATTTTCAACATTATTTGTTTCTGCTGCAAATCCTACTACAAGTTCTGGTCTCATTGAATTATGGTTAGAAACATAACTCAATATATCTACATTTTTTTCTAAATTTAAATTTAATGAATCCTGCTTTTTTATTTTATATTTGTATTTTTTATTAATCTTAAAATCAGCTACTGCAGCAGAAAGAACTGCCACATTGGCAGGTAAGTTTTTTTGAGTTTCTAATAACATTTCATCTGCTGTTTCAACTTCAATTAGCTTAACATCACTATCAATTTTTAAATTAGTTGGGCCTAAGATAAGAGTTGTATCAAATCCTTTTTTAGATAAAGATTTAGCAATTTCATACCCTTGTTTACCACTAGATTTATTTGTAATAAATCTTACTGGATCAATGTATTCGTTTGTTGGACCAGCTGTAACTAATGCTTTTAATTTTTTATTCTTTTTAAGGTTTAAAAAATAATTATTTATTTCGTTAGAAATTTTATCAGGCTCAGACATTTTCCCTTCACCATATTCTCCACAAGCCATTTCACCAATTTCTGGACCAATAAGTTTATAACCATAATTAATTAGTTTTTTTAAGTTTTGTTTTGTAGATTGATGCTCCCACATTCTAATATTCATTGCTGGGGCTAAATAAATTTCTTTGTTTGATGCTAATACCACAGTTGACGCTAGATCATCAGTTGTTCCTTGAGCTAATTTCGAAATAGTGTTTGCTGTAGCTGGTGCAATTAAAATCACATCTGCCCATCTTGATAAAGCAATATGATCCATTTCCGTTTCATTTTCGACACTAAATAAATTGCTATAAACTTTACCTTGTGAAAGAGATGCAACCGAAAGAGGTGTTATAAATTCTTTAGCACTGTTGGTTAAAATTGTTTTTATTTCTGCTCCATTTTTTTTAAAAAGTCTAATTGTTTCAAGACTTTTATAAGCTGAAATCCCACCACAAATTATATACAGAATTTTTTTGTTCATCAGATTTTTCATTTGCCGAATTAAAATACCAATAACCCTACAATTACAAGAACTAATAAACCAATAATAGATTGGTTTCTAAAAGCAGTCATTTCAGATTTTTTATTATTTAAGGCTGTGTAAGAATTTGAGTTTTGTGGGATCTGACCACTAGCTAAAAATGTTAAAGCTTGATTAGCTTTATCCATAATCTCAGGAAATTCTGGCAATCTTTTAATAACTTCCGATGTATTACTTAAAGTATCTGTAATTGTGTTTATTGGTCCAGAAATTGGTGAAATGGCTTGTGGAGAATATGGTGAAGGGAAAATGTCTGAGCCTGATAAAATTTCTAACGAAATAAATAATTATTTTTTAAACCTTA
>JACWER010000030.1 GCA_014653385.1 Pelagibacterales bacterium SAG-MED50
AAATTTTATTTAGAGCAGTACCCATGTGTATATTCCCATTTGCATATGGAGGGCCATCATGTAAGACAAACTTTTCTTTACCTTTGCTAGATAGTCTAAGCTCTTGATATAAGTTAATTTTTTTCCAATATTCTAGGATTTCTGGCTCTCTTACCGGTAAATTAGCCTTCATAGAAAAAGTAGTCTTTGGAAGATTAATTTGTGAATTACTCATTATGCATTCTTTGCTATTTTCAAATCTAATTTAATTTGAGATTTTAATTTATTAATATTTTTAAATTTTTTCTCTTTTCTTATAAATTTTAAAAACTCAACTGATAAGTCCTTATTATAAAGATTTCCAGAAAAATTAAACAAATGAACCTCCAGTAAGATTTTTTTTTGATTAAATGTTGGTCTAAAACCAAGATTTGCTATCCCTTTAAGAGCTTTAGAATTATTTTTTCTTGAAACCCTTACAGCATACACTCCTGGTTTAGCTAGAATATAATCTTTAATATCTATGTTACATGTTGGAAAACCAATTTTTTTTCCAATCTGTCTACCTTTTTGAACCATCCCTTCAATAGACCATTCTCTATTTAATAATTTATTAGCTCTTTCTAAAAAACCTTTTTCCAAATAGCTCCTAATTAAAGTGGATGAAACTATTTTTCTATTAACTAAAAGAGGTTTTGGTTTAATAACTTGATAATTATACTTTTTTTCATTTTGAGTTAAAAATTTTACATCTCCTTCTCTTTTATTTCCAAATCTAAAATTATTACTAACAAATAAAAATCTTGCTTTTAATTTTTTTGATAGAATATTTCTTATAAAATTGATCGATTTTGTTTTTGAAAAATTTTTATCAAATTTTTTAGTTACAATAAAATCAACTCCAAAATTATTTAATAAATTTAATTTTTGATTTATACTAGACAATCTAAAGTTTTTTATAGATTTATTAAAAAACATTTTTGGCATTGGATCAAAATTAATCACACCAATTTTTAAATTATTTTTTTTTTTGTATGATTTAGCTAATTTAAATAATTTCTGATGACCTAAATGCACTCCATCAAAGTTTCCAATTAAAATTATTGATCCTTTGTGATTTTCATTAATATCAAAATTTTTATATAATCTTACCATTTTAAATCTGACTGCATAAAGTTTACAATAGTCTCATATTGTTTTGATACTTTGTCTATTCCCTTATCTTTTATTTCATTTTTATGAACTCCATTAGAAATTAACAAAGAGTCATAATTTAAAAGATTTGCACCCTTAATATCAGTATTAAGGTTGTCTCCAATTGATAAGATCTTTTTATTTTTATTATCTATTGATTGATTGTAAACCTCTGGATAAGGTTTACCAAAATATACAACCTCTCCTCCCATTTTTTCAAATACCATTGCAACAGATCCCGCACATAATTCCCTTTTATTTCCTTTATCAACTATTAAATCTGGATTTGTACAAATCATCTTTTTGTTAATATGAATTTCTAATAAATTCTTATAATAATTTAAATCTTGATTGTAGTCATCAAACAAACCAGTACATAAAAAATATTGACATTTATCAATATCTTTAGATTTATTATTACTGAAATCATTGAATAAATCAAAATCTCTTGGTGGGCCAATATGATAAAATTTTTTTAAAGAATAAAAGTTTTTAAGATAATTAAGTGCTGCCTCACCTGAGGTAAAAACTTTATCTCTATATCTTTCTTCCATTCCCATTTTTTCTAAAAATTCTTTAACTGGCTGAATGGGTCTTGGTGCATTTGTTAATAAAACAAAATTTTTATTTATCTCTAATAATTTTTTTAAAGTAAAAATTGCATCTTTATGAAGTTTGATGCCATTATGCATTACTCCCCATAGATCAATATAAAAAAGATCATAATTTCCAGCTATTGACTGCAAGCCTCCAGAATCTAAATTTTTAGTCATTATTTAAGGTATAAACCATAAAATCCTTAATTTCCTAGGATTTTTCATAACTTATTTTTCGTATTATCTTGAAAAACTTAGGTCAGTATCTATATGAAGCACATATTTAATAAGGAGAATTTATGAAGTTTAAACCGTTACATGACAGAGTATTAATCGAAGTTTTAGATAGCAGTGAAAAAACTGCTGGTGGAATAATCATCCCAGACACAGCACAAGAAAAACCTCAAGAAGGAAAAGTAGTCGCTATTGGTGGTGGAGCTAAAACAGAAGATGGAAAATTAATTCCAATGGATGTTAAAGTTGGTGACAAAGTTTTATTTGGCAAATGGTCAGGAACTGAAGTTAAAATTGATGGCAAAGAATAC
The DNA here is from genome assembly GCA_014653385.1 of Pelagibacterales bacterium SAG-MED50. Taxonomy (GTDB): domain Bacteria; phylum Pseudomonadota; class Alphaproteobacteria; order Pelagibacterales; family Pelagibacteraceae; genus Pelagibacter. Next base: position 2,315 of record JACWER010000030.1, read on the forward strand.
AGTATAATGAAAGAGTCAGACATTATGGGTATTTCAGGTAAATAATTTAATTTAAAGGAGAAAGTAAAATGGCAAAAATAATTAAATTTGACGCTGAAGCAAGAGCGGCAATGATGAGAGGTGTCAACATTTTAGCTGATACTGTTAAAGTTACTTTAGGTCCAAAAGGCAGAAATGTTGTAATGGATAAATCTTATGGTGCACCAAGAATTACTAAAGATGGTGTTTCTGTTGCTAAAGAAATTGATCTTGAAGATAAATTTGAAAACATGGGTGCTCAAATGGTTAAGGAAGTTGCAAGCAAAACTAATGAAGAAGCTGGTGATGGTACAACTACTGCAACTATTTTAGCTCAAGCAATAGTGAAAGAGGGTATTAAATACGTAACTGCTGGCATGAACCCAATGGATGTAAAAAGAGGAATTGATGCAGCTGTAGAAAATGTTAAAGAAAACTTAATTTCTTCTGCTAAAAAAG
>JACWER010000031.1 GCA_014653385.1 Pelagibacterales bacterium SAG-MED50
AATAAGTAATAAAAATAAATCAAAATATAAAATTGATTATAGTGTTTCTGGAGAAGCGTTTCTTACAAAACCTAATAATACGACTTTTATGATTAGAGATATCATTAAAAAAATTACAAAAATCAAACCTCAATTATCAACAACTGGTGGTACTTCTGATGCAAGATTTATTAGAAAAATAGCTCCCTGTTTAGAATTTGGTTTAGTTGGTAAAACAATGCATAAAGTAGATGAAGCTGTTTCATTGTCTGATTTAAAAAAACTTACTTTGATTTATTCAAATATTTTACAAAATTATTTTAAGTGAAAACTGGTCTAGTTACCTCTGATACTTATCAAAATCATAATACAGGCGAAGGACATCCAGAAAAAATTGATAGAGTTACAGCTGTTATTGATAACTTTAAAAAAATTGATAACAAAAAATTAATTTGGAAAAAACCAGCTAAATTTGATCAATCTTTTTTAATTAACACACATTCTTCTAAATACATTGATCTCGTAAATAAATCATTTCCAGAAAATGGTTTGGCTTTTCTTGATGGAGACACGGTTGTTTCACCTGGGAGCAAAGAAGCTACTAAAGATGCTGTTGGATCAATAATTTCAGCTATTGATGGTGTTCAACATAAAGAATTTAAAAATGCGTTTTGTGCTGTAAGACCACCAGGACATCATGCAGAAAAAGATAAGGCAATGGGATTTTGTATTTATAACAATGTTGCTGTTGGTGCTAACTATTTAATTGAAAAATATAAGTATAGTAAAGTTGCAATTATTGATTTTGATGTTCATCATGGAAATGGAACCCAAAACATTTTTTATGATAATGAAAAAGTATTATATATTTCAACACATCAATACCCTTACTATCCTGGATCTGGCTCAGAAAAAGAGACTGGTAAATTTAATAATGTTTTAAATATTCCATTTGAAGCTGGCACCACTGCTGAAGAATATTTAAATGCATATGAACTTGTTTTAAAAAAATTGAAGGAGTTTAAACCTGAATTTTTATTGTTTTCTGCGGGTTTTGATGCACATATTGACGATCCCTTAGCTCAATTAAGACTAGGCTCAGAAGATTTTTATCAATTAACAAAAAGAACATTGGAAATTTCTAAATCAACATGTAATGGAAATGTAGTTTCAATTCTTGAAGGAGGCTATAATCTTAAAGCTCTTCAAGATAGTACTAAAAGACATGTGGATGCTCTAATAGAATTTAATTGATAATTCAAATTTAATCTCTAAAAAACTTGTATGAGTCCTTATAGAATTAAAAAGTCAGACATAGATAAAAAAGGTAGAGGTCTATATGCTACTAAAGATATTAAAGAAGGTACTAGAATAATTGATTACACAGGCAAATTAATTACCAAGAAACAAACGGAAGAGTCTGATAAATACGATAATAGCAAACCCATTTATTTATTTACGATTAATAAAAGATATGATCTTGATGGCGATTTTTCATGGAACACTGCAAGGTTAATTAATCATTCATGTGATAATAATTGTGACTATGATGGTAAAGGTTTAAAGTTATGGGTCAAAGCAATAAGAGATATTAAAAAAGGTGAAGAACTTACTTGTGATTATGGTTTTGGTTATGATGAAAACTACAAACAGTTCCAATGTAAGTGCAAATCTAAAAATTGTTGTGGTTATATAGTACGATCTGAATCAAGATGGCGAATTAATAAAAAGTTTGCTATGAGCAATAAAAGTAAATTAATAAATAACTCTCATTAAAAAAAGTCCCTCTGGGGGTGCTGGTGGAGCACAAAGAACTCTTTTTTTAGATTTAAAAACTTTATTAAATTTTTTTAAATCCCATTTTTTTTCACCTAAATATTTCAAACAACCAACCATCGATCTAACTTGTTGTTGTAAAAAAGATTGTGATCTAAATTCTATTTCAATTTTGCTTTTTGATGATTTAACTTTTACTGATTTAATCGTTTTAATCGGACTTTTTGCATGACAACTTGAAGATCTAAAAGTAGAGTAATCATGAGTTCCAACTAATTTCTTAGCTCCTTTTTTAATTAAATCTAAATCTAATGATTTTCTTACATGCCATCCTCTTTTTTTTTCAATGACTGGGGCACTTAATTGGTTAAAAATTATATATTTATAAATTCTTTGTTTTGCAGAAAATCTTGAATGGAATTTATTGCTTCTTTTTCTAATTTTTTTAATAGCTACACCTTTGTCATTTAAAAAATGATTAATTGATTTTAAAAACTTTGTTAAATCGATAATCTCCTTTTTGGCATCAAAATGACCAGACTGTTCAATTGCATGAACACCTGTATCCGTTCTACCTGAACCATTTAAAATTATTTTTTCTTTTAAAAGTTTGCTGAGCTTTTCCTGAATAAGCCCTTGAATAGTTGATCCTTTTTTTTGAATTTGCCATCCCCTAAAATCTGTACCCACATATTCAATAATTAGTTGATATCTAACCACTTAGATTACTGCGCCCTTTTTTATTTGTGAACCAAGCATAAATTCACCAATTCTCTGAGGTTTTTTTCCTTGTCTTTGGATTTTAAGAATCTTGATGGATTGATTTTTGTTACAAGCGATTTCCAACTGATCTGAAATTACCTCACCAACTTTACCAATACCATTACCAATTTCAGCTTTTAAAACTTTATATCTTTCACCATTGAAACTAAAAAAAGCACCAGGATCTGGGAAAAGGCCATTTATTTTTCC
>JACWER010000032.1 GCA_014653385.1 Pelagibacterales bacterium SAG-MED50
GTTTTAATCTTGCTTCTGATTTATCTACAATGTGAACTTTAGCTTGCATGCCAGTTGCAATGACAGCTGCATTTTCTCCAACAACTCCACCACCTAAAATTATAACAGTACCACTTGTTACTCCTGGTGCTCCACCTAACAAAAGTCCTCTTCCTTTTTGATTTTTCTCCAAACAATGTGCTCCTGCTTGAACTGACATTCTTCCTGCAACTGCACTCATTGGTGCAAGCAAAGGCAATCTTCCATTATCATCTGTTACAGTTTCATAAGCTATATTAATACTTTTAGATTTAATAAGCCCTTCAGTTAATTCTTTAGCAGCAGCAAGATGAAGATAAGTATATACGATTTGATTTTCTCTAATCATGTCTACTTCAACTTTTTGAGGTTCTTTAACTTTAACTATAATTTCTGCGTCATTAAAAATATCAGCAGCAGAATTTGCAATTTTTGCGCCTGCATTTATGTATTGTTCATTTTCAAAACCAGCATCAAAACCACCATTGTTTTCAACGATTACTTCATGACCTTCAGAAACTAAAGTTTTAACACTCTCTGGAGTAAGTCCTATTCTGTTTTCTTGCGGTTTGATTTCTTTAGGTACGCCTATCTTCATGACACCTCTTCTATATATGTACTTAAAACTTATTAGTTTTTTTGGTTCTTCTGATAATTAGTGATGCCTGTTCTAAGTTTATCAATAATCTCATCTATATGTTTTTCTTCACAAACAAATTGTGGAGCAATAATTAAACAATCACCTGTTGCTTTAAAGTTTACCCCAGCTTCATAACAAGCTTTAAATGTTTCGTAACCAGCTTTTCCAGGTTTTGTATTTAATTTCATATCAATACCACCCATCATCCCATAACCTCTAATATTATCTACAGACTCTAAATCTTGAAGAGAAAATAAACCTTTTTGGAAATATGGTGCTAAATTTTTAGCTCTATTAAAAATATCATCTTTTTCAAAAATATCTTGAACAGCTAATGCTGCAGCTACTGCAACTGGAATTCCTGAATAAGTGTATCCATGAAATAATTCAACTGATCCTGTTGGTGAAGCATCCATTACCGCATCATAAATACTATCATTACATGCAACAACACCCATTGGTACAACCCCATTAGTTGTAGCTTTTGCCATTGTCATAATATCAGGTGTTACTCCAAATTCATCTGCACCAAACTTAGATCCTGTTCTACCCCAACCTGTAATTACCTCATCAAAAATTAAAAGTATCCCGTGCTTGTCACAGATCTCTCTAAGTTTTTGTAAATATCCTTTTGGTGGAACTAGAGTTCCTGTTGATCCAGCTATTGGTTCAACAATACAAGCAGCGATATTTTCGCCACCAAAGTTTTGACAAATAGTTTCTAAATCATTTGCTAAATAATCACCTGTCTCAGGCTGACCACTTACAAATTTATGTTCTGGTAAATGAGTGTGTCTGATGTGTTGAACACCTGGCATTAAAATACTTGCAAATGTTTTTACATTATTAACCATTCCACCAACTGACACACAGCCAATGTTCATTCCATGGTAACCACGTTCTCTACCTACAAATCTAAATCTTTGCGCATCCCCTTTTGCTCTATGATAGGCTACAGCAATTTTAATTGCAGTTTCAACTGCAGTTGATCCACAAATTGTAAAAAACATTTTGTTTAAATCACCTGGAGTATGTTTTGAAATCCTTGTAGCTAATTCAAATGATCCACCAAAACCTTGTTGGAAAGGTTGAGCATAATCTAAAGTTTCTAATTGTTTTGTTACAGCTTCTGTAATTTCTTTTCTACCATGCCCTAATGGATTACAAAATAATCCTGAGCTTGCATCAATTTGTGTTTTTCCATGGTGAGTTTTTAAATAAACTCCCTTTGCTTCAGTAATTAATCTTGGGTTTGCTTTAAAATCTTTATTAGATGTAAATGGCATCCAATGTTCATTTAATGAATTTGGTACTGAAGTTCTATTTTCTGAGCTCATAATTTTTTTTAATTTAGTTATATTTTCGATTCATAGACTAAATAGTTCTGTTTGCTAGAGTTATTTGTAACCCACTTTGAACAAAGAACACAATACAACTTATGATTGAAACTTTTAATTTTTGTCAATGCAGGTATGCAATATATTTTGTTTTACATCGTCGTTAAATTGAATTTTAATATACCTAATTTAATTTAATTAACTAAGGGGAATAAATGAAAAAAATACTAAGTTTTATTCTTGGATCTATCGTTGCTCTTACTCTTTCTATGTCAGTTGCAAACTCAGCTGCTAAAGAAGTTAGAGTTGCATTCTTTCTAGAATGGCCAACGCCAAACCAAGAAGATAAAGTAAAAGGAATATATGAAAAAGCTCTAGGTGTTCCAGTAAAATGGACTAACTTTTCAAATGGTGGTGCTATGACTGACGCAATGTTAGCTGGTGATATCGATATTTCTTACTCACAAGGTTTAGTACCTTTTATCAACGCAGTTAAATCTAAAGCACCATTAAAGCTTGTAGATATTGCTATGGAATACGGAATGGGTGGAACTACATGTGTTACATCTAATGCTTCTGGTATTACAAAAGCAAATGGTTCTGAGTTAGAAGGTAAAAAAGTTGCTGTTCCACTAGGAACAATGGCTGAATACGTTTTTGACGAAAGTATGAAAGTT
>JACWER010000033.1 GCA_014653385.1 Pelagibacterales bacterium SAG-MED50
GTAAGTGTGCCTGATTTATATTTAATATTTTGAAGTGATTTTAAAGAGGTATTAATAATTTCTTTATCATCATTTTTTTCATCTTTAGATCCGATAATCTCAAATCCAACTTGGTCTCTAATAATAGAATCTTTTTTATTTAGTGACTTACGATAAGCCTGACCACTATAAAAAATCTTCTCATTTCCTTTTAAATTGTTTTCTAAATACCTGAGACACGAAGCAATAGTTAAGTCAGGTCTAAGACAAAGCTCACTTCCATTTTGATCAATAAACGAAAATATAAATTTTCTAAAGTTTTCACCTGATCTTTGAACAATGTGATTAGCCTCAATTACTGAAGGTAAATCAATATACTTAAATCCTTTAGATTTGACGGATCTAAGGATATTTTCAGATAAGTTTTTTGATTTCATTAATTAAATCAGCTTTTGGAATTGTTTGATTGTTTTCACCCTTAACCCCTTTAAGGTTTTTAATAGTGACTGTGTTATCGTTAAATTCATTTTCTCCACAAATGACAGCAACGGTTAATTGACGTTTATTTGCTAAATCAAGTTGTTTACCTAAGTTTTTTTTAGTGTTTAAAAAAACTTCAGCATTAATATTATTGTCTCTTAATAGATCCACTAATTCATAATAATTTTTTAGATACTTTTGATCCATAACACAAACTAAAACTGGTTTTTGATTTTCAACTTTAATTTGATCTAATTGCATTAAAGCAAACAATAATCTATCTACACCAAAGCTTATTCCTGTTCCTGGAATATCAACGCCTCTAAATCTTGAGATGAGTTTTGCATAAGCACCCCCTGAACATATGCTTCCAATATCTACTTCTTTTCCTTTGTTATTAGTAACTTTGAAATTTAAATTAGTCTCTACAATAAAGTCTGAATAATATGCAAGACCTCTTACTATTGTAAAATTAGTCTTAACTTGATTTAAGTTTGATCCATATCTAAGTACTTCAAATACATTCTCAAGCTCACTTATCCCTTCTTGAGATAATGGATTTTTTAAAGTTTCTTTTAATTCTTTTAAATCTTTTATTTTTAAAAAATTTAATATTTGTGCTGCTTGATCATCAGATAGATCTGCTCCTTTAGTGACAGCACCACTTTGATCTTTTCTTTCTTTTTTAAGTAAATCTTCAACTCCTTTTAAACCAAACCCAGGTTTATCTAATTTATCAATTGCTCGAATAACTTTAATTTGTTTTTCTTTAGAAATTTTTAATTCATCAATTAATCCTTGAACAATCTTTCTATTACTTACATTGATGGTAAATTGATTTTTGTTTAATCCACAATCAGATAATGTGCTTGAAATTAAGTTACAAAGTTCTGCATTAGCTTGGGCAGGATTAACATTTCCAACTATATCAAAGTCTGCTTGCATAAATTCTCTGTAACGTCCATTTCCAGCTTTTTCATTACGAAATACATTTTGAATAGCATAACGTTTATAAATTGATGGTAGTTCTTGATTATTTTGTGCAACAAATCTAGCTAGTGGGCTCGATAGATCGTACCTAAGCGTAATACTTTTTTCACCATCTTGAAACGAGAATACATCAGACATAGGATTACTATCATCTTCTGCTAGAAAAGATCCTATGTTTTCACTAATTTCAAACGAAGGGGTTTCAAGAGCCTCTGCTCCAAACTTAATAAAATTATTCTCAATAGCTTTTAATAGCTTTTTTTTGAGAAGAAGTTTTTTATCCCAACGATCTTCAAATCCTGAAGGTAATCCAGGAACTAATTTATTTTCTTTATTCATTTTTTGGTACCCGGGCTGAGAATCGAACTCAAACTTAAAGTTCCACAAACTTTCGTGCTAACCGTTACACCACCCAGGCATTCCTTGTTTTTATATTATTTTTGTATGGATTAAAAATTATATTATAAATAAATAGCCTACAGGCTATGGAAACATATTCTATGAGTACTTCTTGAAGTCTCTCTATATGTAATATTTATAATCATGAGCAGTCTTTTAGACAAAAATTATGATTATTCAAGATTTTAATTAAAAAAGGACGTTAATCTATTTTATAGATTTAACGCCCTTTGAAATATTTTTAAATTAGTCTATTTTTTTTAGATTAACTGCAGAAGGACCTTTTGGACCGTCTTCTAGTGTAAACTCAAGTTTATCACCTTCATTTAGATATCTCATATCAGCTGCTTTAACTGCTGACGCATGTACAAAGGCATCTTTTTCTTTGTCATCTCTTTCAATGAACCCATAGCCTTTTTTACCGTTATACCATTTAATTTTACCAGTTAGTGTACTCATCTTATTTCTTAGTCCTTTTGTTATTTATTATTCAATTAAGTTAATTTCTTTTATGATTATTTCAAGACGAAAAGTGAATGGTGGTGCCTCGGGAAGGATTCGCACCTCCGACACAAGCCTTTTCAGGGCTCTGCTCTACTCCTGAGCTACCGAGGCAAAAATTAACCTCTAAAGATTATTCTGCCTTTTGTAAGGTCGTAAGGTGTCATTTCGACTGTCACGTTATCGCCTTGCAATACTCTAATTCTATTTTTTCTCAACTTACCAGCTGTATGAGCTGTAACGGTATGCCCAT
>JACWER010000034.1 GCA_014653385.1 Pelagibacterales bacterium SAG-MED50
TTTGCTTAAAATCTATAAATAAAGGTGATCCAATAATAAAATATGATCAAATAATTGGTTTTGCCTTAGATAATATAAGACCAGGTGAGCATGTTCATTCACATAATCTAGAATTTAGAGAATTTAAAAGAGATTTTAAAGTAACTGATAAAAAAAAATTTTATTAATGAAAAAGCAGATACTTTTTTTAATGGTATTTTAAGAGACAATGGTGATGTAGCAACTAGAAATTATATTGGAATTGTAAGTACTGTTAATTGTTCTGCAACAGTTACTAAAATGATTGTAGAAAGAATTAAATACTCAAATATTTTAAAAGATTATCCAAATATTGATGGCATAGTTCCTATAACCCATTCTACAGGATGTGGAATGAATACAGAAAGTGAAGGTATGCAAATCTTTCAAAGAACAATTGATGGATTTAAAAATCATCCAAATTTTTCACATGTTTTTGTAATAGGGTTAGGATGTGAGTGTGCACAAGTAAGTTTGTTTGATGAGTCATTAAAAAAACATAATAGAATTCACTTCTTAACTATTCAAGATGAAGGCGGAACAAAAAAAATTGTTGAAAAAGTATTATCTCAAATTAAAAATTTGCTAAATGAAGCAAATAAAGTTGAAAGAACATCTCAATCAGTAAATCATTTAACACTCGCTTTACAATGTGGAGGATCTGATGGATATTCTGGAATTACAGCAAACCCAGCTTTGGGTGTTGCGGCTGATCTTTTAGTTAAAAAAGGAGGAAGTTCAATTTTATCAGAAACTCCTGAAATCTATGGTGCAGAACATTTGCTGATTAATAGAGCTAACTCACAAAAAACAGCAGATAAACTAATAAAGAGGATTGAATGGTGGAAAAATTATACTTCAATTAATGATAGTTCGATGGATAATAATCCTGCGCCAGGAAATAAAAAAGGAGGTTTGACTACTATTTTAGAAAAATCTTTAGGAGCTGTTGCTAAAGGAGGTAACTCTATACTTCAAGATGTCTTAATGTATGCAGAGCCTTTAAAAAACAAAGGTTTTAACTTTATGGATTCACCAGGTTATGATCCTGTATCAGTAACAGGTCAAGTAGCATCAGGTGCAAATGTAATTTGCTTTACAACAGGTAGAGGATCTTGTTTTGGATGTAAACCAGTTCCAAGTTTAAAGCTCTCAACTAATTCAGCAATGTATGAAAAAATGTCAGAGGATATGGACATCAATTGTGGAACGATTGCTGAAGGTGAAGAAAAAATAGAAGAAGTAGGACAAAAAATATTTGAACTAATAGTAAACACAGCATCAGGAAATAAATCAAAAAGTGAGATCAACGGCTACGGTGACGAGGAATTTAATCCTTGGCAAGTAGGCGTGGTAATGTAACAAAGATCTCCATTGTGCCCCAACAAACCCCTTTATTTAACGTAATTTTATTAGCTGCTGGTGGTTTTTTCATGTTTGTTTGTATGGATTCTACGGCAAAATATCTTGGTACTGTAATGCCAGTTACACAAGCAATTTGGGGTAGATTTTTTTTTCACCTAGTATCTCTGATTATATTTTTTTTAATTTTAAAACCAAAAGTAAATTTAAAAAAAAATTTTAAACTTCAAATAGTAAGATCATTATTGATGGTGACAGCTACAACGTTCATGTTTTATTCTTTACAAAAATTTGACTTAGTAGATATATATGTTGTTTTTTTTTCTGCACCCTTAATAGTTTCATTATTATCTGCATATTTTTTAAAAGATATTTTATCTTTTAAAGGAATAATGTTAATGCTTCTAAGTTTTGGTTCGATTATCTACTCATTAGGACCAAGTATGAAAATATTTAGTTTAGACTTAATTTTTCCAATTGTACCACCTATTTGTTGGGCTCTTTATCAATTTTTTACAAAAGTTGTATCAACAGACAACGAACCTTTTGCATCAATTTTTTATACATCAATTTTAGGTGCAATTATTTTTAGTATTTTTATATCTTTCAATTGGGTACCGTTAGAAAAAAATATTTATTGGCTTTATTTAGTATTACTTGGTGCCGCAGGATTTGTGAGTCATTCATTAATAATTTATGCAATACAATTATCCAACCTATCATTCGTTACAAATTTTCAATATTCACAATTAATTTGGTCTACGATTGTTAATTTCTTAATTTTTGGTGTACCTTTTGATTACAATAAAATTATAGGTGTAATTGGAATTATTATATTTGGGCTGTTATTTATTCGTACTGAAGGCAACAAGGATAAAGTTAAAGTCTAATTTTTTTTCCAAGCTTTGCACTTTTTGTAATTGCCGCAAAAATTTTAAGAGAGATTAATCCATCGTTACCATTTACTTTTGGTTTAACTTTTTTTGAGACTACGTCTGCAAAATGATCAATTTGATTTACTAATGTATTGTCATCTTTTTTATTTTTATCTTCATTAACAAATATTTTGTTCCACCAACTTCTCTCTTTTTTATAAAACCAATATTTTAAATTT
>JACWER010000035.1 GCA_014653385.1 Pelagibacterales bacterium SAG-MED50
AATAAATCACTTAAATATCTTAAAAAAAATGATTTTAGTGTATTTAAAAAAAAAGAATGTTTCTTTGCAATGACAGGGCACGTTATCTATAAAAATATAGATAAGTTAAACACCGCAACTCATTCAAAAAAAGTCATTAATCATATTAGAAAAATAATAGGTTTCAAAAATATTATAATTTCAGATGATCTTTCAATGAAAAGTTTAAAAGATTCTATGGGAGAAAATACTGTTAAATCTTTTAAAGCTGGATGTAATATAGTTCTTCATTGCAACGGTAACTTAGCTGAAATGAAGATAGTGGCTGAAAATTCACCCTTGATAAGTAGCTTTATAATTAAAAAAACATCACAATTTTATAAAATTTTAAGTTAATATTTATTTATGTCTGAGTCTGATTCTGTTTTATTTAACGTCGATATTAATAACTATAATGGCCCTTTAGATGTTTTGTTAGATCTTGCAAAGGCTCAAAAAGTAGATCTAGAAGAAATATCAATAACTAAATTAGCTGATCAATTTCATGATTATATCACTAAAGAAAAAGACCTAAATTTAGAAATAGCTTCTGAGTATTTGTTAATGGCCACATGGTTAGCTTATTTAAAATCAAAATTATTACTTCCTGGTACTCCTGAAGAAGAATTTAAAGTTCAAGAAGTTGCTGAAAAATTAAAATTACAGCTTAAAAAATTAGAATTGATTAGATTACTTTCAGAACAGATGCTTAAAAGAAATCGATTGGGCAGAGAAATTAGAACACGTGGAATAAAAGGAAACATTAGATCTATTTATAGTTCCGAATACAATGTAAGTTTATTTGAACTTTTGAAATCATACTCTTCTGTAGTAATGACTAAAGATTTTCAAACAATGAATATTCCAAAATTACCTGTATTTACTACTGAGGATGGTATTAAGACTATAAAACAGTTTCTTGGTAAACTTATGGATTGGAAAAACCTTGATGAACTAATTCCAAAAAATTTTAAAACTGGTTCTAAATATAAAAAAACAGGTAAGGCTGGTATTTTTGCTGGATCTTTAGAATTAGTTAAGGAGGGTAATCTTTCGATGAAACAAGATAATTTATTTGATGATATTTATGTAAGGGAAGTTAATGATTAAAAAAGCAAAAGTGACAAAAAAAGATAATGTAGTCAATTTTCCAACTAAGATTAATGATATTGATAAAGAAATTGAGGCAGTAATTTTTGCAGCTGCCGAACCTCTTGATGTTGATACAATTGAAAGTAAAATTTCAAAGAAAGCTAATGTTGTTAAATCGTTAGAAAAATTACAACAAGAATATTCTAGCAGAGGTATAAATTTGGTCTGCATTAAAAACAAATGGTCTTTTAGAACATCACCTAAACTTTCAACTTTAATGACACAAGAAAAAACTGTTGAAAAAAAATTATCTCGTGCTGCAATAGAAACTTTGGCAATAATTGTTTATCACCAACCTGTTACTAGAGCAGAAATTGAGGAGATACGTGGTGTTGCTTTTGGAACAAATACTTTAGAAATTTTAATGGAATTAGATTGGGTCAAACCTGGTGGTCGGAAAGATGTTCCAGGTAAACCAATTCAATATTTAACAACAGATGGTTTTTTAAGTCATTTTGATTTACATGAATATCCAGCATGAAATTAGACAACGCCCTTTCTAATAAAGCTAATTTACTTTTAACAAAAACAAATCTTGAACCTGTAGTTTTTGTTGCAAGATCAAAATCTAACATCTTTAAATTTTCACCAAGTTCATAGTGAGATTTAGGTTTAAAATCAAAATCTGGAATTTTACCTGATTTAGAAATTTCAATATTATCATTTTCATCTTTACCATCAGGAACGTCGGGATGGGGTATGTTTGGAATGTTTGATAATATATTATCTAATTCAATTTTAACTTTTTTTTGATTCTCTGAAATTTTTTCTAAATCTAAAGAAATTTCTTTAGATTTTTTAAACATTTTTTCATCTTTAGATTTTGAAATATCTTTTTTTTCTTTTTCTAAGGCCTCTTTTTGTTGAATTAGTTGTCTATTTTGCTCATCTAATTTTTGTAAGTTTTTAATATCCAAGTTAATAGATCTTTTTTCTAATGATTTTGCAAAAACAGTGAAATCTTTT
>JACWER010000036.1 GCA_014653385.1 Pelagibacterales bacterium SAG-MED50
TTCTAGCAATTGCATAAACTGCAATTACTGCCCCTATAATAAATATAATTTTCAATATTAAGAATAGTTCCATCAGATATGTTTTAAATAATTAAATATATTAATCATATTTTTACTATAAAATAAATTATTAGAATCATGGATATAATCTTAATTGTTTTGTTAGTTTTATTGGTAGGAATTGCTTCATCAATTCTTTATCTAAATCTAAAATCTAAGCCTAGAGATGATAATGAAAATAAGGAAGCTGAGGAGATAGCTAACTTAAAGACTGAAATACAGAATTTAAAAGATACTCTTAATAATACTATTAATACGTCACTTGGCTCAATGTCGACCTCATTTAATAATTTATCTACAGGGGTTACAAAAGATATGACTGAGGCCTTAACCAAAGTAGATGAAAAAGTTGGAAATTTTAACCAGCAAGTTCAATTATTAAATCAAAGCCAAGAGGGGATCACTAAAATTTTAGCAGGAGTTAAAAAATATGGAACGCTTGCCGAGTTTAGTTTGGATGCTTTAATTAAAGACTTATTACCTGCCTCTCAATTCATGACTAACGTTAAGATGAAGGAAGATACCAGTGAAAATGTTGAATTTGCAATCAAACTTCAAGGAGATGTTTTAGTTCCTGTAGATAGCCATTTTCCAGTAGAAAAATTTAAAGCAATTACCGATGGTCATGACGCGCAAGACAAAAGAGCTGTCGCAGATGCTAGAGCTAAATTAGCAACCGCTTTTAAAGCTAAAGCTAAAAGTGTTAATGAAAAATATATTGTTCCACCAAAAACAACAGATTTTGCAATCGTTTATGCTCCAACTGAAAGTCTATATAAAGAATTAACTGAATACCAAGATCCGAGCACTAAAGAATTATTAACTCAAGAATTAATGAAAAAACATAAAATTGTAATTTGTGGCCCTAATACTCTTTCAGCTTACTTACAATCTCTTCACATGGGTTTTCAATCTCTAAAAGTTCAAAAAGGTGCTACCGAAATTTATAATCACTTAAAAACAATAACCTCAAGATTTGGAAAACACTTTGATAATATAATTTCTCTTAGAAAAAAATTAGAAGAAGCCATGTCTGTTGTCGATAAGTTTGGAACAGACGCAAGATCAATTACTAGAACACTTGAAAGTATCAAAGATCCTGAACAACTTGAAAAAGCAGTCCAAACAGAAAATGTAGAAAAATTTGTTGATCGTTCAAAACAAGCAAATAATTAATTTCTTTTTTTCTAAAATAGCGAATATAAGAAATCATATGGAGTGGAATAATAAATATAACTATCCAAAATCGACTAGAGCAATAGTAGATGGCTCAAGACATTACTCTGTAAATGAAGAAAGATTACCTTCGGTGACAACAATTTTAAAGGCAACCGAATCTGAAGAAAAAAAAGCATCTCTTCAAGCTTGGAAGCAAAGGGTAGGCCAAAAGCAGGCTGAAATTATTACTCGTGAGGCAAGTAGCAGGGGTAGTTCAATGCATGAATACTTAGAAAAATTTTTACTCGGTAAATTAAATTTAGATTTACTAGGAGATAATACCAAAGAGCGAATGATGGCAGATCAGATTATTGAAAATGGATTAAGAAATAAGCTTGATGAAATTTGGGGGTGCGAGGCAACATTATATTATCCTGGAAAATACGCAGGAGCCGCTGATTGTATTGGTGTTTATGAGAATAAAGAGACCATAATTGATTTTAAACAAAGTAATAAACCTAAAAAAGATGAATGGATTGATGATTATTATTTTCAATGTGCGGCGTATGCTTTAGCTCACAATACTGTACATGGCTCAAATATCACT
>JACWER010000037.1 GCA_014653385.1 Pelagibacterales bacterium SAG-MED50
ATGATATTTGTTTGAAAACATTAGTAACATTTCGCCAAGATAAAAAAACATCAGGCTGCAAAATATGCATCACTAATATCATGAGTAATAATAAGAGTAATATTCCATATTTATCAAAATATGGAATTAACTTTAAATATAAACTTTCTTGTTTCTTATCTTTGTTTTTTTGGAGATAAAATACCTGTAAAGGGTGAAACAGTTTTAGGAAATAACCACATAGTTGGACCAGGTGGAAAAGGCTCTAATCAAGCAATTGCTGCCGCAAGATTAGATAGCAAAGTTAATTTTATAACTAAAGTTGGTAAAGATAATCATGCTGATATGGCTTTTTCTTTATATAAAGAGGCAGGGGTCAATGTGGAAAGCATCTCTCAAGACTCTAATTTTTCAACAGGCGTAGCAGGAATAATGATTGATGAGAATGGGAATAATGCAATTAATGTTTTTGCTGGAGCTGCAGCTCATTTAAAAAATGAAGATATTGATAAAAACTTAGAAGTAATAAAAAAATCAAAGATTTTTTTAACTCAAATGGAAACTCCAGATTCAACAACTATGTATGCTTTAAAAAAAGCTAAGGATAATGATTGTCTTACAATTTTAAATCCAGCCCCTGCTAGAAAAATAAATGAAAATGATTTTGAATTATTAGATTTTTTTACTCCAAATGAAACTGAAGCAGAATTTTATCTTAGTAGAAAAATTGAGACAAATGAAGATATCAAAAATGCTGCAAAAGAATTTTTAAATAAGGGTATTAAAAATATTATTATTACATTAGGTGAAAAAGGTATTTATTTTGCCAATAAAGACGAAGAATATTTTGTTGATGCATTAAAATTGAAAGATGAAGTTATAGATACTACAGGAGCAGGAGATGCTTTTAATGGAGCATTTGCTGTAGCTCTTTCAAATGAGCTTAAGTATAAAGATGCATTAATATTTGCTAATAAAGTTGCAGCTATATCAACAACAAGACTTGGTGCAGCTAGTTCTATGCCAACATTAAAAGAAGTAGAAGAATATTAATTAATTATTCTATGATATTAAAGTCTGATTGATATTTATCAGTTATTGTTAATCCTAATCCTGGTTTATTATCATCTAAATCAATAAATCCATTTTCTGGAGCAGGATCACCTTCAAAAATATAATAAAAAAGCTCATTTCCAATTTCAACATCATGAACAGGAAAAAATTCTGAAATAGGACAATTAAAATTAGACATTGTTAAATGATAATTATGCATTTGACCAGCATGAGGAATTACTGGAACTTGATGAGCTTCTGCAATAGCATTAATTTTTTGAGCAGCAGTAAAACCACCAACTCTATTATTATCATATTGAATATAGCTAACTGCTTTTAAATCTAATAATTGTTTAAAACCAAACATATTAAATTCATGTTCACCACCAGAAATTGGTATCATATTCATATTGTTTAATTCAGCATATCCATGAATGTCATCTGCTATAACTGGCTCTTCTAACCATCTTGGATTAAATTTCATAAGTTACATCAGATTGTTTTGCTCTTTTAAATGCTTCTTCTAAATCAGAAATTGAACTTACCTCTTCAGATTTAGCACCCATGCTTGCGGCATGTTTTGCAAAGTCAACATTCACAAGTCCTGGTGTTTTTGAACTTTTAAGTAAATTGTTAAATTCTTTTCCACCTTTAAATAATTGAAGTCTATTAATAACTGCAAACCCTCCGTTATCGCATACTATAATTATAAGTTTATTTTTCGTAAT
>JACWER010000038.1 GCA_014653385.1 Pelagibacterales bacterium SAG-MED50
TTCCAAGGTTTTTTGATTGATAAATAATAGATAATTAACGTTAAGCCAATTATTAAAGCCAACAATCCTTTTGGGAAAGTTGCGGGTTGAATACCTCTATTTAAAATTGGAGGAACAATATCAAAAGAAAAAGTGGTTATTAATAAAATAGTTGAGATAAATATGATTATAAATGAAACTTTAAATTCATCTTTAAAAAAAAAGGGCAAACTTTTGTTTGCCCTTTTTTGTTTTCGTACATTATTCATAAGTTAAATGTACTATCTTTATATTACTTAATGTAACCTAAAGCTTTAAGTTGTGCCGTCATTTCAGTAAGCATTTCTTCCATTTGCTTACCCCATTCATCTGCACCAACAACACTAGTGTCATCTAGACCAATTTCAGTTAAGAAATTTTTATAGTAGTTGTGTCCCATAGCTTTCATCATTCCAGCTTCTAACTCTTTAACTCTTTCAGCCGGAGCTCCTTTTTTAGTTACGAATCCTCTAACAGTAGATAAAGAAACAGGTATTCCTAATTCTTTAGCTGTTGGAGAGTCTCCAATTTTTAGCCATTCTATTATTTGCTAAAACAACAGAAACACAAAGTGTTCCATCATTTATTTCTGTTAGTGCCTCCCCTAAATTTAAAACACCTACATCAATATCTCCTTTGATTAGGTTTGTTTTAATTGGAGCTACACCTTTATAAGCAACAATAGTAGGATCTTTTAATCCACCTTTTTTAGTAAATGCAATTGCACTTACATCATCAATCCCACCAACATGAGTTGTTCCATATTTAAGTGATTTTGATTTTTGAGTGCTAATAAACTTTTTAGCATCTTTGATGTCAGCTTTACAATTTACAACAAATAATTGAGGATCATCTGTTCCTCTTGCTAGTGGTTGCATGTCGCTAATTTTAACTTTAGTTTTACCTAATGCCATTGATACAGCATGACCAGTAGTCCAAGTTAAAGTGTGTTGACCGTCAGCAGGTAAGCTCATCATGTAATCCATAGATACAGCTCCACCGCCACCTTTTTTGTTAACTAATTGCATGTCTTGTTTAAGAACTCTTCGAGCTCTTAAAAGCATCATTCTAGTTGTTACGTCAGTACCACCACCGAAACCAGCGTGTGTGATTGCTTGTATAGCACCATCTGCTCTTGCAGAAGTAGTAAGCATTGGTAATGCTATAACAAAAAATTCAGTCACTAGAAACGCAGCAGCTAAGAAAAGTTTAAAACTTTTTTTCATTATTTCCCTCTTTAGTTAATTTATAATTAATTATATAAACATTATCTGATACAAAGCGTAAAGTAAAAAATGCCTCAAAATAAAATTAATATTGCTCTTCTTCTAGGAGATCCGTCTGGTATTGGTCCAGAACTTGTATCTAAATTATTGAGTGAGGAGATTACCAATAATGCTAATATAGTTGTGATTGGTGAAAAAAATATTTTAGAAGGTGGTAATAAAATTTCTGGTAGTTCACAAAATCTAAAATATGTTGATAATTTTGATCAAATAAATTTTAAAGAAGGAAATAAATTTTTTCTAGATATTTCTAAAGGTAAAAATCATAACTATAAATTGTCAGAATGTTCTAAAGAGTCTGGAGAAAGTGTTTTATCAGCATTAAATTTAGCTTTAGAACTTGCTAAAGAAAATAAAATTCATGCAATAAATTTTGGACCATTCAATAAAACAAGTTTAAAACTTGGTGGCAATAAATATTCTGATGAATT
>JACWER010000039.1 GCA_014653385.1 Pelagibacterales bacterium SAG-MED50
TTTAATATTGCCTCCCCAAAGCAATTAGGTGAAATAATTTATAACGATCTTAAGATTGCAGTTCTAAAAAAGACTAAAAAAGGAAGTTTTGCCACAAGCGCAAGTGTTTTAGAAGATTTAGCTTTTAAAGGTCACGAATTTCCACAATTAATTCTAGACTGGAGGCAAGTATCAAAACTTAAAAATACTTACTCAGATTCTCTTCCAGAACACATTAATCCATCAACAAAAAGAGTGCACACCTCTTTTTTATTAGCAGCCACTACAACTGGCAGATTAGCATCTAGTGATCCAAATTTACAGAATATCCCAATAAAATCAGAAGATGGAAAAGATATTAGGAAAGCTTTTGCTGCTAAAAAAGATCACCTACTAATTTCAGCAGATTATAATCAAATTGAAATGAGAATCTTGGCAGATCTAGCAGATGTTAAAGAACTTAAAAAAGCTTTTAAAAATAATGAAGATATCCACTCATTAACAGCTAGTCAGATTTTCAATATAGATATTAAAAAAGTAAATCAAGATCATCGAAGAAAAGCAAAAGCAATTAATTTTGGAATTATTTATGGAATTTCACAGTATGGTTTGGCAAAACAGATTAATGTTTCAAATTATGAAGCAGAAGAATTTCTTGATGCATACTTTGCAAAATTTCCTGAAATAAAAGTATACATGGATGGTACAATTAAGTTTTGTAGGAAAAGTGGTTATGTAAATAACATTTTTGGTAGAAGATCTCATTTTAATGGAATTAATGATAAAAATTTTAATATTAGAAATTTTCAAGAACGAGCTGCAATTAACGCCCCCATACAAGGATCAGCATCAGAAATTATGCGTTTAGCCATGATTAGATTGGATAAAAAATTATTAGAACAAAAAAATATTAAATCTAAAATGCTTTTACAAATTCATGATGAATTAATATTTGAGGTACCCAAAAAAGATGAAAAAATGATGGTCAAATTAATAAAAGAAGAAATGACCAGTGTTGCTCAAAGTGACTATCACTCATTTTCAACTCCACTAACTGTAGATGTTAATATTGGAGACAATTGGGGAATGCTTCATTAATTTAATTAGATTGCCCAATTTAGAACAATTTAGTATTTTTATATAAAGAATGCACAAACAAACTATAGCTTTAATAGATGATGATAGAAATATTCTAACTAGTTTAAGTATAGCTTTAGAAAAAGAAGGCTTTAAAGTTCAAACTTATATTGATGGTGAAAGTGCATTAATTGGTCTTACCAGAATGCCCCCTGATTTAGCAGTGGTTGATATAAAGATGCCAAAAATGGATGGAGAGGAGTTGCTCAAAAAGCTTAGAAAAAAAACATCATTACCTGTAATTTTTTTAACCTCTAAAGATGATGAGATTGATGAATTGTTAGGATTAAAACTAGGAGCAGATGATTTTGTAAAAAAATCTGGAGGTTTTTCAATTAAAGTATTGATTGAAAGAATTAGAGTTCAACTAAGAAAAAAAGATACGAATAATATTTTAGAGGAAAACAAAAGTTTGATTTCACACGGAAGACTAAAATTAGATCCTTCTCAACTTGAGTGTGAGTGGAATAGTAAACAGCTTCCAGACAAACTAACTACAACAGAATTTTTGATTGTTAAAGAGTTGGCCAAAAGACCAGGAATTATTAAAGAACGAGCACAATTAATGGACATTGCTTATAGAGAAGA
>JACWER010000004.1 GCA_014653385.1 Pelagibacterales bacterium SAG-MED50
AAAAATTTTATAAATTTCATTAATGAGTATTAAATTTAAAAATCTTAATAAAACAATTATTAAATGTAAAAGTTTTTTGATGTTTCTACAGATGTAATTAAAATTGCAAAACAGTCTGGGTTAAATGTAATCAATTCGATGGAAGAATTACTCGAAGGAGCAACTACAGTAATTTCTATGTTACCAGAAGGTAAACATGTTCGTTCGCTTTATTTAGGAGATAATGGAATATTAAAAAGCATTCCAAAAAATTGTTTAATAATTGACTGTTCAACTATTGATATTGAAACATCTTTAGCTCTTGGCAGTGAAGCAAAAAAAAATGGAATTAATATGATTGATGCTCCTGTTACAGGTGGAGTGATGGGTGCAAGAGTTGGAAAATTAAATTTTTTAGTTGGAGGAACTGATGAAGCAGTAGCTTTAGCTAAACCACTGTTTGATATAATGGGACAAAAAATTCTGCATGCTGGTGCACAAGGGAGTGGAGTGGGTGTAAAAATTTGTAACAATATGTCTTTAGGAATTTCAATGATAGCATCTGCCGAAGCTTTAATGTTAGCTCAAAGATTAAAAATGGATGTAAAAAAAGTTCACTCTATTATTAAAGAGGCATCAGGAAATAATTGGGCTATGACTAATTATACACCATTGCCAAACCTTACTGAAGGTGTTCCGTCAAATAATAAATATCGACCAGGTTTTACAGCTGCTATGATGAAAAAAGATTTAAATTTAGCAAGAGATGCTGCAAAATCTGTAGATGCATCCACACCACTTGGTAAAGCTGCCTTAGATATTTTTTCTAAGTTTTGTGAAGACGGTGATAGTGAGACAGATTATTCCGGTATTTCTAAGATGATTGGTGGAGATGCTTGGGATTATCCATTTGATCCAAAAGGTAAAGATTAAACCAAAATTAAATTAAAATAGTATTAAAACAATACTATATCTAGTAATTACATTTCTAGTTGTAAAAATAAAAAAATATAGAATAAAAAGTTTTACTTTTGTGCAAATTTAAGGTTTATTTCATTTCTTATTAAGACTTAATAAATAAACGAGAGGGAAATATAATGAAAAAAATCACTTCAATGATTTTAGCTTTAGTATTTGCAGTATCTCTAATTGGATCTGCTTCTGCTAAAACATTAAAAATCCAACTTACTTTTCCAAAAACTTCTTACGATGGACAAATCGTTAAGATGTGGACTGATAGAGTAACAAAATTAACTCGAGGTGAGTTAAAATTTGAACTTTTATCAAAAGGTGAAGTTGTTGGTATGAAAGAAACTTTAGAAGCTGTTGACAAAGGTCTTGTTGATGGTGGTGCTGCTTGGACTCACTACTGGTCTAACTATCACCCAGCTGCAATGTTATTTGGTTCGCCAGTTGCAGGTGGTGGTATTGGTTTAAGTACTAAATCATGGTTAGCTTGGTATTTTGATAACGGTGGTAAAGCTCTTTACGACAGAATGTGGGACGAAATGGGTATGAATGTTAAAGGTTTCGTTATGGCATCATCTGGTCCAGAGGCTTTAGGTTGGTTTAAAGAGCCGATCAACAGTATGGCTGATTTCAGAAAATACAGATTCAGAACTCCTCCGGGAATTCCTGGACAAACTTACAAAGACATTGGTGTTGCATCAGTTTCTATGTCAGGTGGTGATATATTACCAGCACTTGAAAAAGGAACAATCGATGCTGCAGAATGGTGTTGTCCAAAACCTGACTCTGTTTTCGGTTTTCAAAAAGTTCTTAAAAACTACTACTTACAAGGTTTACACCAAAACGTTGTAAATGGTGATATCTACATAAACGGTGACGTTTATAATTCTCTAACTGATCATCAAAAATATGCTATGGAAATTGCTTCTGAAGCTATGATCACTAGAAATATCACTAACAGAGCAGTTGAAAATGGAAAAGCACTAATTGATTTAACAGAAAATCATGGTGTAATTCTTCATGATACTCCAGCTGATTACTTCACTGAGTACATGAATGCAGCTCAAGCTACACTTAAAAAGAATGCAGCAGAGAACGCTTTCTTTAAAGAAGTATATGAGCACATGACTGCACATGCAAAAATCGTAGTACCTTTTATCGCTCAAATGGAAACATCTGATGCATCAATTGGAACTGCTTTTGCAAGTCAACAGTAAGTTATAAATTATAAAAACGGGGATTTTAATAATCCCCGTTTTTTTTAAGATCAATTCAATTAAAAATTAAAAGTCTAGTTTATTTAGAATGGTAGAAAAAAAATCAGAACCTAATGTAAAAGAAAATCTAGACATCACTGATGAACTGATAGCTGAGCGAAGAACAAGTCTTAAAATGCCTAAGGATATGACTCCTTGGATGGCTAAAACAATAGAATTTATAGATGCAAAAATGCTTATTACTGGCAAAATAATTTGCTGGATTACTGTACCACTTATTTTTGCAATGGTTTATGAAGTAATAGGCAGACATTTTTTTAACAGACCAACTCTTTGGTCTTTTGATATAAGCAGAATGTTAGCTGGAGCATTATTTATGCTTGGAGCCGCTTATACATTATCTAAAGGTATACATATTAGAGCCGATTTTTTATATCGAAATTGGAGTGTTAAAAATCAAGCTAAAGTAGACTTGTTTTTATATTTATTATTTTTCTTCCCAGGCTTTTTAATCTTTTTCTTGGTTAGTTTTGATTACGCATATACATCAATTTGTGGAAGATCAGACCTAATGGAATGTTTAGGTGGAAAAGTTAGAATTCAAAGGGCAATGGATACAACATGGATGCCAATTATGTGGCCTCTTAAAAGCTGTATGCCGATTGGTGCTTTTTTACTTTTGATTCAAGGATTTTCAGAAGTTTTAAAAAGTTATTATGCTTTTGTTAAAGGAAGGTGGCCATAATGGAAATTTTTAGTCCAGAAGTCATCGGAGCAATAATGATAGGTTGCATGCTTTTTGCAATCTTTATCGGTTTTCCAATATCATTTACATTAATTTTTTTAGGAATTGTTTTCGGTTATTGGGGTTTTGGTAAATTAGTATTTTATCTAATGACACTCCAATTTAATATGATAATGACCGAAAATACCCTGGCCGCCGTACCCCTCTTTATTTTTATGGGAATCCTTATGGAGCAAGCTGGCTTAATGGAAAGATTATTTAATGCTGTGCAATTAATGCTTTCAAAAACAAGAGGAGCTTTATTTTACGCAGTGATGTTTGTTTCAACAATTTTTGCAGCAGCAACAGGTATAGTTGGTGCATCGGTTACAATTTTAGGAATTATGGCTGGTAAGACAATGATAAGATCAGGATATGATACAAGACTTTCTGCAGGGTTAATTTGTGCTGGGGGAACTTTAGGAATTTTAATTCCACCAAGTATCATGTTAGTTGTAATGGGACCAGTTTTAGAAATTCCAGTTACAGATTTATTCGCTGCAGCAATTATGCCAGGAATTATGTTAGCATGCTTATATGCTGGCTACACAACATTAAGATGTTATTTAAATCCTAAACTTGGCCCAGTATTACCAGTAAGTGAGAGACCAAAGAACATGGGTAAAGTTTGGTATGAATTTATAATGGGATTAGTACCACCTGCAGCTTTAGTATTTTTTGCACTCGGAAGTATTTTGTTTGGTTTAGCAACTCCTACAGAAGGAGCTGGTATGGGAGCTTTTGGATCTATTATTCTTGCATTAGCTTATAAAAAATTTACCCTACAAGGTTTAAAAGATGCTCTAATTAAAACTTTAGAAATTACAGCTTTAATTATGTTTTTAGTTGCTGCATCAAATTTCTTTGGAGCAGTTTTTTCAAAATTAGGTACTCCTTCATTACTTACTGATTATTTATTAGGGTTAGAAATAAATAAATATTGGATTTTAGCTATTATGATGGCTGTAATTTTCTTATTAGGTTGGCCTTTAGAATGGGTTCCAATTGTATTAATAGTGCTACCTATTCTATTACCATTAGTTCAAGAACTTGGATTTAATTTAACTTGGTTTGCAATTTTAGTTGCTGTTAACCTCCAGACCGCATGGCTCTCACCACCTGTAGCTTTATCTGCTTATTTTTTAAAAGGTGTAGTTCCAGAATGGGATTTAAAAGATATTTACCTAGGAATGATGCAGTTTATGGTAATTCAAGTGATAGGTTTAGTATTAATAATTGCATTCCCTCAAATAGCTTTATGGCTACCTGAGGTAATGTATCCATCACCTTAATTTTTTATTTTTTGTTAATATAAGGAATAATTGTTCCTAATAATATTATACCTAGTGATATAAAAATTTTTAGGGTAATTTGTGCATCAATTACCAACCAAGCTGAAGTTGCTCCAATAGGTCCAGTAAGTGGATACATTAAGCTAATTCTTCCAACAGAAACTCTTCTTAATGCATAATTATAAAACAAATAAGCAGCAAAAGTGATAAAGGACAAAGTTAAAGCTGCCATTACTGAGGGTGTAAATTCAAGATGATAAGTGTAGTCAAAACTAGAGTTAGGCCAAATAATAAACAGTATTAAAAATGATAATACAAATCCTGTAAAATACTGAAAAGTATTAACTGATAATTGATTGACTTTTGTTTGCATAAAACGTCTTCCAATAACTTCGTTAGTAGATGCACACAAAATTCCTAAAAAAATTATTAAATCACCCAAATAATTCCCAACACCTGATTTTGATTGACTTGTAAGCAAGAGATAGGTTCCTATTACAGTAATAAATGCACCAATTATTACTTTTATTTCGATTTGTTCTTTTAAAAAAATTCTTGCAACAAATGGCTGTATAAGAGGTAAGGTGCTTATTATAGCAACTCCATTAACTGGACTTGTTAATAAAAGCCCAACATGGAAAGATAAAGTTACTAAAAATGGGTTCAACAAGCCCATTAAAAAAGGTTTTAATCCAACTTGTTTTATTGAGATGTCTACTCTCATTATAAGACAAAAGATTACCATTAATAAAAAAGCGATAAAAAATCTTACTGCTAACAAATCTATAATATAGAATTCTTCAAGTGCTAAAGTTACAAATGGAGGACCAGCACCAAAGCCTATTACAGCTAAGAGCATAGCAAAATAACCACTATTTTTTTTAAAAAAATTAATCATTTGGAATTTTTTATAAATTATTAAAAAAAAGATATTGTATCATAATTAATTAGTTTATTATTCAATAATGAATCAGCCAAAAGTTAAATATTCGCTTTCTAATTGGGATCTAGTTACAGTTAATCCTAATTATAAAAATTGGAATTGGAAAGATTTGTTTTGTTTTTGGGGTGTAAATATCCAGAGTGTTATTGCATTTTCTTTAATTGCATCACTATACATTGTGTACGACTTAAACACACTTGTAGTATTTTTTGGAACTATTTTGGGATCTTTTCTCGTTTATCTTTTTTCTAATTTTATAGGTAAGCCGTCTCAGAAATTTGGCCTACCATTTGCTGTATTATTACGCTCTTCATTAGGATTTAGAGGAGCAAAATATTTTGGTTTACTAAGAGGTTTGGTTGGAATTTTTATGTTTGGTATTCAAACATATTTTTTATCGAAAGCTTTTGGTTATTTAATTAGAATTTTGATTTTTTCGATTGATAGTTCGTTATTAAATAACGATATTTTTTTAGTTTTTTTACTTGGTATTGATATTATTGATTGGATTTCATTTACTGTTGTTATTATTTTCCAAACTTTAATTTTTAGTGTGGGTATAAATTTAAATAAGAGATTAATTAATTATTCTGCAATTACAGTTTATGTGGGAATGATAATATTTTTTTTAGGAATATTATTAAGTGATGTAAAACTTACATCAAAAGCATTTTCAGAATTGTTGGATTATAAAAATCTTTTTGATAAAGAAAACATTTTTGCTTTATTGTCAGTTGCTGGATCAATTTTTGCATATTTTTCAATTATAATTATTAGTTTTGGTGATTTTTCTCGTTATGTTAAAAATGAAGATGAACTAAAAAAAGGTAATTTTAGTTTAATTGCTAATCTGATCATCTTTTCTTTTTTCTCTGTATTTATCGTTATTGGGTCAGATGTATTTTTGAATTTAAGATTTCTTGATTTAAGTTCAATTTTAACTAGTCCAACTGACATAATTGGCAAATTTGACAATACGTCTATTACAGTTATTGCTATTTTTTTTATTATTATTGCATCAGCATCAACTAATTTGATAGCTAATTTTATTCCTTCTCAATATTCACTTATTAATTTTATGCCCAGCTCACTAAATTTAAAAAGTGCAAGCTATGTAATTTCAATTATTGGTTTTTTTGTTGGTATTTTCTGGCTAACAATATTAAGCCAAATTGGTATTTTATCATTTGTTGACACTTTAATTTCCTTCTTTAGCCCAATATTTGGGGTAATGATTGCCGATTATTATTTGATTAAATCAGAGTCTATTAGCAATAAAGATATTTATTCAACAGATGCAGATAGTATTTATTATTTTTCAAAAGGATGGCATATAAAAGGTTGTTACTCAATATTAGTAGGTTTTATTTTTTCTGCTTCTACAATTTGGAATCCTAATTTAATGTTTTTACAATCCTTTGCCTGGATAATAGGTGCATTTATCTCTTTCTTAACTTATTATCTTTTAGCTAAAAAATAATTTTAATGAACAAATTTGATTTTAATAACAGAACAGCTGTAATTACTGGTGGAGGACAAGGTTTTGGTCTTGATATTGCAAAAAGATTTTTAAATTCTGGAGCAAAAGTTATTATATGGGATATAGATGAGGAGTTGCTTCAATCGGCAGTTAAAGAAGTTAATCATTCAAATCTAAGTTATAATGTTATTGATGTTTCAAATTACTCACAAATAGAAAAAACTGTTTCAGAAATAACATCTCAAAATAAAATTGATATTTTAATAAATAATGCTGGAATTACAGGACCTACAGCACCATTATGGGAATATGATATTGAGATGTGGAATAAAATTGTACAAATTAATTTAGTTGGTACTTTTAATTGTTGTAGGGCAATAGTTCCAAACATGATTGAAAATAATTATGGTCGAATAGTAAATGTAGCTTCTGTTGCAGGTAAAGATGGTAATGCTAATGCAAGTGCTTACAGCTCCGGTAAAGCTGGAGCCATAGGGCTTACAAAATCACTTGGTAAAGAATTAGCTGACAAAAATATAGCTGTAAATGCTGTAACACCAGCAGGTGCAAAAACTAGAATTTTAGATCAAATGAGTAAAGAACATGTTCAGAGAATGCTCTCAAAAGTTCCAAGAGGAAGATTTTTAGAGATATATGAATTTACATCTTTAATTTGCTGGCTTTCATCAGAAGAGAACACTTTTTCAACAGCTGCTATTTTTGATATAAGTGGTGGTAGATCTACTTATTAACTGAATATGAAAGTTGTAGCCAAGTTATTAATCATAATCTTAATTATATCAGGCCCAAGTTTTGCTGATAAAGTAAATATTTTTGAATTTACTGAGATAGAACTTTCAGAATTAGAAGTTAGAAAAGTGAGAGGGGCAGACAAAAAAACTGAGTATTCAGTCGGTTCTAACGATAATGGAAACTATCTAAAAGCTGTGGCTGATAATGCTGCATCAGGATTAGGTAAAAAAGTAAATATTGATTTAAATAAAACACCAATAATCAACATTACTTGGAAAGTGGAAAAAGATTTAGAAGGCATAAAAGAAAATACTAAAAAAGGACATGATTTTGCAGCAAGAGTTTTTGCAATAAAAAAAACTGGAGCGACACCCTTATCAAATAGAGCAATTAACTATGTATTTTCTAGCAATAATAAAGTTGGAGAAAATTTTCCAAGTCCTTATACAAAAAAATCAATAGATAATGTTTTGGCTACAACCCAAAAAAATTTAAATGAATGGGTTACGGTAAAAGCTAATGTTAAAGAAGATTTTAAAAGATTTCATAATTTGGATGTAGATCAACTAGATGGATTAGCAATTATGTCAGATACAGATAATTCAAAGATGAAAGCAATAACTTATTATCAAAATATTTATTTTTCAGCAGATTAATTAAAATTTTAACCATTTCTTTAGCCCGATACTTAAAAAAGATAAAAGAATTGCAACAATTACATCTGCAATTGGAGAAGCGTTTGGAAAACCAAAGTTCCACAAGATAACTCCAATTAACCAAATGATATATATTTTCATTCCTTAATTATATCTTAGTTTGTATTAAAATATTATTTTTTTTGGTACAATATTTTCATGCATGAAAATTTTTTTCACAATGTAAAAGTTTATTATGAAGATACTGATGCTGGTGGTGTTGTCTATTATGCTAATTATCTTAAATATTTGGAAAGAGCTAGAACGGAGGCTTTATCAACTATCGGATTAAGTAATCTTCAAATAAAAGATAAATTTGGTGCACAGATCATAGTTAAGTCATGCAATATAGAATATAAAAAATCTGCACAGTTAGAAGATGAATTACAAATTAAATCTTTTATAAAATCAGTTACCAAAACTTCTTTTTATATGAACCAAATTATAACTAATGATGAAACTACAATTACTGAAGCTCAAGTTCATTTAGTTTTTGTTAATGAAAAAGGAAAACCAGTCAAAGTTCCAGTTATAATTTTTGATAATTTTAAGCCCTATTTTTGTGATAGTATCAAATTGTAGATAATTTTTTTGCCTTCTTAAATAAATCAATCATCATTTTTTGAGATACTAATTTTGTATTTACATTTCGAGGACTTGGGTGATAGGAGGGCATTAAAATTACATTATCTGGTAAAATATAAGTTTTACCATGTTTAAAATGAAATTTTTTATCTAGATTATATTTTTTTTTATAAAATTTTAGACAATTATCAAAAGCAACTTTCCCCAATGTAATGATGATTTTTAATTTCTTTAAATTAAAAATTTCAAGATCAAAATATTTAGAACAATTATTCAGCTCTTTATTAAGAGGCTTATCTCCTGGTGGAACACATTTTAAAATATTAGTAATATAAGTAGACTTAAGCTTTAGACCATCATTTAAATTCTCAGAAGTTGATTGATTAGAAATTTTTGCATTATATAAGCATTTGAATAAAAATTCTGATGATTTATCACCTGTAAAAGCCCTTCCGGTTCGGGTTCCACCATGAGCAGCTGGCGCAAGACCTAATATTAAAAGTTTAGCACTAGTGTCTCCAAACCCAGTTACTGGTTTTCCCCAATAAACTTCATTAATATATTTTTTTCTTTTTTCAGTAGTAATTTTTTTTATAAACTTCACTAACCTTGGACATTTTCTACATTTAATAATTGTTTTATTAAGATTTTTAAATTTAATACTCATTAATGAAATTTATAAAATTTTTATTAATAATATTTATAACTATTAATTCACCAATTAAAGCAGATTCAAATCAGAATTTGATTAATGAACTCAAACAAGGGGGAAAATTAATTTTTATTAGACATGCTTATGCCCCTGGTGGAGGTGATCCTAATAATTTTGATATTAATGACTGTAACACCCAACGTAATTTGAGCGATTCTGGTAGAGAGCAAGCAAATAAAATTGGCTCTTTTTTTAAGGTTAACAATATCTTGATTGATAAAATATATTCAAGTGAATGGTGTAGATGTAAAGAAACATCATTAATTGCTTTTAATAAGTTTGAAAATAAAAGTTTTTTAAATTCATTTTTTAGTTCAAAATTTGCTCAAAATAAAGATCCGCAGATTAAGAAATTAAAAAGATTTATTAATAATTGGGATGGAAAAAAAAACTTAGTATTCGTTACTCATTATGTGGTTATTTCTGAAATATTAAATTATGGATCTTCATCAGGTGAGATAGTTATTTCAGATAAAGATTTAAAAGTTATTGATACTTTTGAAATTGAATATTAAAATAAACTATTATGTCTTCCAAAAAAGCAATGAAGCAAGCGCAAAAACAATCTTACGCTAAACACAGAAGTAATATTTCTTATAATAAATTTAGTTTTAAAAAAAAAGAATTACCTAAGACAAAAAAAAATAAATAGTATATCTATCGTTTTTGTTTTTTATCTATATAAAAAAGAGCAATTAAAAAAATAATTGTCCATACAAACACTGACATAGTTTTTAAGAAAGTTGTTTCTGCTCCCCAAACATCAAAAAAAAGTGCTCCAATTATAATTCCAACGATATAAATAATTGTTAATAAAGTTAATTTATTCATTATAATAATTTAATCTTTAATAAGATTTTTTTTAAAAAGAGACATTCCATTATTGATTTTATGCTCATATGACTCATTAAAGCTTTCTAATTGCCATCCATTAAGTCTTTTTTTTATTTCTTCTAAATTATTTGTTTTCCATTCGTTAGTAGTAGTTTCAATTTTCCACGTCTTTTTTTCTTCATTGGTTCGTCCACATCCATAGCAATATCCTGTTGATGGGTCAGTTTTACAGATACTAATACATGGTGAAATTATCATAATTTTAAAATTAATATAAATTACAACAGATAAATAGTTATTTTTTCATCAATTGTCATTGGACAAACAGTTTCAATAATATATAAAACCACCTAATTTGTGGGGCGATGGCGGAATTGGTAGACGCGTTGGTCTTAGGAACCAATATTTTCGGATGTGAAGGTTCGAGTCCTTTTCGCCCTACCATTTAAATTATTATGAAAGTAACAATAGAAAACATAAAAGGTCTTAATAAAGACATTAAAGTTTTTATAGATAAAGACACTATGAACTCTCATATGGATGAAAAGTATGAGGAAATTAAAGGTACTGTTAATTTAAAAGGATTTCGTCCAGGAAAAGTACCAAAAGAAGTTTTAAAAAGACAATTTGGGAAAGCATTATTTGGTGAAGTTTTAGATAAAGTTTTAAAAGATACATCAACCAAAGCACTTGAAGAAAATAAGATTAAACCCGCAGGACAACCAAAGCTTGATCTAAAGATTTATGGTGAAGATAAGGAATTAGAGTATGTGCTGTCTGTCACTGAACTTCCTAAAGTTGAAACCAGGTCTTTAGAGAATATAAAATTTGATCAATATTCTGTTAAAATTGATGCTAGTGAAACTGATAAAAGAATTAAAGAAATTGCAAAAAATCAACCAAGTTTTAAAGACGCATCACCTGAAACCAAAGCTAAAGAAGGCGATCTAGTAGTATTAGATTATCAAGCAACAGTTGATGGTAAAGAGTTTAAAGGTAGTGAAGGTAAAAATACTCAATTAACACTTGGTAAAGATTTATTTTTAAAAGGTTTTGATAAACAGTTAATAGGTGTCAAAAAAGATGAAGAAAAAACAGTTGATGCTACTTTACCAGAAAATTTTCCTGAAAAGGAATTGGTAAATAAAAAAGCTAAATTTGTATGTAAAATTATAAATGTTAAAAATCCTGAGGATGTAAAAATTGATGATACTTTTGCAAAAAATTTAGGTGCTAAAGATTTAAATGATCTTAAAACTTTAATATCAAAACAGATCAATGATGAATATAAAAATTCATTAGATCAATTATCTAAAACTCAAATATTAAAAGAAATTGAAAAAATTAAAATAGATGAAATTCCTGAAAATTTAATTGAAGAAGAAGTTAAAATTCTTTCACAAGGTATGGATGAACAGGAAGCTAAAAAAAATAAAGCTAAATTTACTGAGACTGCAAAAACTAGAATTAAAACTGGATTAATATTAAACGAGTTTGGTGAAAAAAATAAAATCCAAGTAACTGAACAGGAAATTCAAGCCGAAGTTCAAAAGCAATTAAGAATGATGCCTGGACAGGAAAAAATGGTAATGGATTTTTATCAAAAGAACCCTTCAGCTGTAGCTAGTTTAAGAGGAACTGTTTATGAAGAAAAAATTTTAAATTTGATTAAAGAAAAAGCCAAACCAAATAAAAAAGAAATTTCAAAAGATGAAGCTGAAAAGATTTTAAAAGAAGCTCATAATCATGACCACAATCATGACCACAACCATGATCATGATCATGATAAAAAAGATAAAAAAAAAGATACAAAGAA
Source organism: Pelagibacterales bacterium SAG-MED50 (assembly GCA_014653385.1). Classification (GTDB taxonomy): domain Bacteria; phylum Pseudomonadota; class Alphaproteobacteria; order Pelagibacterales; family Pelagibacteraceae; genus Pelagibacter. The sequence continues at coordinate 12,060 of JACWER010000004.1, forward strand.
AAAAGCTGAAGCTAAATCTGAAAAGAAAAAAAAACCTACACCAAAAGCTTCTAAATCTAAGTCTGTAACAAAAAAAGTTAGCAAAAAGTAATCTCAAGTTGTATAAGTAATACGAATCAACTTATGACAACAAAATTATCTGAGCATATGAATACTTTAGTTCCAATGGTAGTGGAACAATCTAACAAAGGCGAAAGAGCCTACGATATTTATTCTAGGCTTTTAAAAGAAAGAATAATTTTTTTAACTGGCCAGATAAATGATAATGTTGCGTCACTAGTTACAGCTCAATTATTATTTTTAGAAGCAGAAGATCCTAAAAAAGAAATTTATTTATACATAAACAGCCCTGGTGGACTTGTTACTGCTGGTCTTGGAATTTATGACACTATGCAATATGTAAAACCAGATATTTCAACATTATGTATTGGTCAAGCAGCTTCAATGGGATCATTTCTACTTGCAGCTGGAACAAAAGGTAAAAGGTTTTCACTTCCAAACTCAAGAGTTATGGTTCATCAACCTTCAGCAGGTTTTCAGGGTCAAGTAACAGACATTGAAATTCACGCTAATGAAGTCTCATCTCTAAAAAAAAGATTAAATGAAATTTATTCTAAGCATACAGGTAAATCTGTTGATGAAGTTAAGTCTGCTTTAGAAAGAGATAACTTTATGACAGCAGAAGTTGCTAAAGACTTTGGCTTGATAGACGAAGTAGTAGATAAAAGATCTTAAACCACAATATATTGGATATGATACAATCCAAACTTGATTAGTGGGACTCTTCTATAATAAAGTAACCTAATTGATTCGTAAAAAAATATATTATGACAACAAGCAATAAAAATATTCTTTACTGTTCTTTCTGTGGAAAGAGTCAACATGAAGTAAGAAAACTTATAGCTGGCCCAACAGTATTCATTTGTGATGAGTGTGTTGAACTGTGTATGGACATCATTAAAGAAGAAAGCAAAGACACTTTTGTTAAACATCAGGATGGACTTCCGTCACCGAAAGAAATTTGCTCAGTTTTAGATGATTATGTAATTGGTCAACCTCATGCAAAAAAAGTTTTATCAGTTGCTGTTCATAATCATTATAAAAGACTGAATTATGAGAGTAAAACTAGTAAAAATGTTGAACTTGCAAAATCTAATATACTTTTAGTAGGTCCCACAGGGTGTGGTAAAACTTTACTTGCTCAAACTTTAGCAAGAATTTTAGATGTTCCATTTACAATGGCAGATGCAACAACATTAACAGAAGCTGGTTACGTAGGTGAAGATGTTGAAAATATTATTTTAAAATTATTACAAGCATCAGATTATAACGTTGAAAAGGCTCAAAGAGGAATTGTCTACATTGATGAAGTAGATAAGATTAGCAGAAAATCTGAAAATCCATCAATCACTCGAGATGTTTCTGGTGAAGGTGTTCAACAAGCTTTACTAAAAATTATGGAAGGAACAGTTGCAAGCGTTCCACCTCAAGGAGGAAGAAAGCACCCACAACAAGAATTTTTACAGGTTGATACAACAAATATATTATTTATTTGTGGTGGAGCTTTTGCTGGACTTGATAAGATTATTTCTCAAAGAGATAAAGGTACATCAATAGGCTTTGGTGCTGATGTTAAAAATACCCAAGATAAGAAAACAGGTGAATGGATGAAAACTTTAGAACCAGAAGATCTATTAAAATTTGGTTTAATCCCAGAATTTATTGGAAGATTGCCTATGATTGCAACACTTGAAGATTTATATGAAAAATCTTTAATTAAAATTTTACAAGAGCCAAAAAACTCATTAACAAAACAATACCAAGAATTATTTAAACTTGATGGTGCAAAATTAACTTTTAAAGAAAATGCACTAAAAGAAATTGCTCAAAAAGCAATTAAGAAAAAAACAGGTGCAAGAGGTTTAAGATCAATTTTAGAAAATATTTTACTAAAGACTATGTATGACCTTCCTAGCCAAGAAAATATAGAAGAAGTTATAGTTGATGCAGGATCAGCTAAAGGTCAGTCTCAGCCTATATTAGTTCATGCTAAAGGTGACAGTAAATCGAAGTCTAATAAGCCATCAGCGGCTTAATATCCTTAATAACTAACAAAAAGCTATTGCAATATAAAATATAATATCCATATTAATGCCATGGATGTTAAAATCACATTACCTTTACTACCACTTAGAGACATAGTTGTGTTCCCAAGTATGGTAATACCTTTGTTTGTTGGAAGAGATAAATCTATTTCAGCTTTAAACGAAGTAATGAAGACTGATAAAAAAATAATTCTTGTTACTCAAAAAAATTCTGAAATTGACGATCCTAAAAAAACAGACATATTTATGTTTGGTTGTGAAGGAAACATTCTTCAGCTTTTAAAACTTCCAGACGGAACTGTTAAAGTATTGGTTGAAGGTATTAAAAGAGTAAAAATATTAGATTTTAAAGATAATGATAAATTTATAACTTGTGACTATGCTAATTATAGTGATGTAGTTACAAAAGATGAAGATTTATATCCACTTGCTGCAACTGCTTTAAGACGATTAGAAAAATTAACTTCTATTAATAAAAAAGTTTCAAGCGAAACCATTAATACAATTAAACAACTCAAAGACCCATCTCAAATTGCAGATAACATAGCATCTCATATAAATGCAACTATATCTGAGAAACAACAAATCTTTGAAACAGTCGATGTCAAAAAAAGATTAAATGCCATTATTAAAATAATGGAAAATGAAACAAGCATCATTGGTGTAGAAAAGAGAATTAGGGGAAGAGTTAAAACTCAAATGGAGAAAACTCAAAGAGAATATTATCTAAATGAGCAGTTGAAAGCTATTCAAAAAGAATTAGGTGAAATTGAAGATGGTAAAGATGAAACTACTAGTCTTAATAAAGCTATCACAAAAGCAAAAATGCCTAAAGAAGTTGAAAAGAAATGTCTTCAGGAGTTAAAAAAATTAAAAAATATGAGTCCAATGTCAGCAGAAGCGACTGTTGTTAGAAACTACCTAGATTGGATGACAGATCTTCCTTGGCACAAGAAAAGTGAAGTTGATATTGATTTAACAAAAGCTCTAAATATTTTAGATAAAGATCATTTTGGATTAGAGAAAGTAAAAGAAAGAATAATCGAATTTCTTGCTGTTCAAAAAAGAATGGAAAAAATTAAAGGACCAATATTATGTTTAGTTGGACCTCCAGGAGTAGGTAAAACTTCATTAGGAAAATCTATTGCAAAAGCAACTAACAGAGAGTTTGTAAGAATGTCAGTTGGTGGTATGAGAGATGAAGCAGAAATTAGAGGTCACAGAAGAACATATATTGGATCCTTACCTGGAAAAATTATTCAAATGATGAAAAAAGCTGGAACCAAAAATCCACTAATTTTACTAGATGAAATAGACAAAATTGGAAATGATTATAGAGGAGATCCTTCATCTGCTTTATTAGAAGCCTTAGATCCTGAACAGAACACTACTTTTAATGATCATTACTTAGAAGTTGATTATGACTTGTCTGATGTAATGTTTGTAACTACAGCTAATACGTTAAATATTCTTCCACCACTTTTAGATAGAATGGAAGTGATTAGACTTGCTGGCTATACCGAAGATGAAAAAATTAGTATTGCCAACAAATTTCTTTTACCTAAGCAAATTAAAGATAACGGTGTCAAAGATAAAGAAATGAAATTAGAAAATGATATTATTAAAGAAGTTATTAGAGGTTACACTAAAGAATCTGGGGTCAGAAACTTAGAAAGAGAAATTTCAAAATTAGCAAGAAAAGTTGTTAAGAAAATAGTTGCTGGTGAAGAAAAAGAAGTAAATATAAATAATAAAAATTTATCTGATTTTCTTGGAATAGCTAAATTTAAATTTGGCGAACTAGAAGCAGGGAACAGAGTCGGAGTTGTTACTGGACTTGCATGGACCGAGTATGGCGGTGAAATTTTAAAAATTGAAACTGTAACAATGCCAGGAAAAGGTAGAATGCAAATTACAGGTAAACTTGGTGATGTAATGCAAGAATCTGTTAAAGCAGCCAAATCTTTTGTAAGATCAAAATGTTTAGAGTATGGAATTATTCCTCCTTTATTTGAAAAGAAAGATTTTCATATTCACGTACCTGAAGGAGCGACACCAAAAGATGGACCATCAGCAGGGATTGGAATGGTAACTTCAATCGTCTCATCGATTACTGGTATTCCAGTTAGACGAGATGTTGCAATGACAGGTGAAGTTACTTTAACTGGTCAAGTACTTCCAATTGGTGGATTAAAAGAAAAACTTTTAGCTGCTCACAGAGCAGGAATTAAAGAGGTATTGATACCAAAAGAAAATGAAAAAGATTTAGTTGATATGCCTAAAAAAATTATTGATGATATTAATATCACACCAGTAGAATATGCTGATCAAGTTTTAAAAGTTGCTTTAACAAAAGAACTTAAAAGAACTGAGTGGGTTGAGGTCGATATATCAAAAAAAAATGATAAATCTCAAGCTAGTATTCAATAATAATTAATTTTCTTTATTAAATAATAAATATTGTTAAATTTTATTATAATGAAGAGTAGCATGAAATTTATTGATATTAATAGACTTCTTTACTTACGTGACGACCTAAATAAAGAATTTCAATCAAAATCACCATTTCGATATTTAGTGTTTGATAATATATTACTAGAAGAAGCGGCCGAATCTATTCACGACTCATACCCTAGAGTAATTGATGGTGCTTGGGATAAAAAAACATATTTAGATCAAAACAATAAATTTCATAAACGAAATTTTGAAAATAACTCTTTAATACAAAAGGTATTTGATGAATTAAACTCAAAATCTTTTTTAGAATGGTTAAATTTCATCACCAATATTGAAGAACCATTAATTGCAGATCCAGAGTTATTTGGTGGTGGATTACACCAATCAATAAATGGAGCTTTTTTAAATGTTCATGTTGACTATAACTTTCATCCTAAAACAAAGTATCATCGTAGAATAAATGTATTAATATATATGAATAAAAACTGGAAAGATGAGTATGAAGGACATTTGGAACTTTGGGAAATAAATGAGTCGAAACAAACTTTATTAAAAAAAATTTCACCAAAATTTAATCGTTGTGTTATATTTGAAACTAATGAGGTAAGTTTTCATGGACACCCTAAACCTCTTAATATTCCTGATGGAATGAGCCGTAAATCTTTAGCAACTTACTACTACACAAAAACTAGACCATCGTCTGAAATATCACATGATCATAATACTATATATGTTAATACTGAAGGATCCAAAGGAAATATTAAAAGATTTAAATCAGGCGTTAAGTCTTTTCTAGAGCGTATCAATAAAAAGTAAGATAATTTATAAAAACTTATTAAAATTTTGTGTGAAAAATTAAGTTTTAACTATTAAAGTTTATGAGTGATTTGAATAGCCAATCATCTTTTGATGTAATAAATTGATCACAAATGGAGAGAAATAGCTATTATTCATTTATTGCTTTCTAAAAATTTCTATTATAAAAACTCATGTATTTTGATTTTGGGTGGTTAGCTCAGTTGGTAGAGCATCTCGTTTACACCGAGGGGGTCAAAGGTTCGAGTCCTTTACTACCCACCAAAATAACAAAAAGTGGGGGTGTAGCTCAGTTGGTTAGAGCGATCGCCTGTCACGCGATAGGTCGAGGGTTCGAGTCCCTTCACTCCCGCCACTTTTCCCTATTTTATTCTGTTAATATCAATTAAAATGTGACGTATCAGCTCTTCAACAAAGGATAAAAACTGGTATATAGACTTCCATGTTATCTGAATTTTTAAAAGATTACTTACCAATTATTCTATTTTTAATTATAGCATTAGGGCTCAGCTGTGCTTTTATTGTTGTAAACTTTATACTTTCACCAAAAAAACCTGATCCAGAAAAATTATCTGCCTATGAGTGTGGATTTGAACCATTTGAAGATTCAAGAATGGAATTTGATGTTAGATTTTATTTAGTTGCTATTTTGTTTATTATTTTTGATTTAGAAATTGCATTTTTATTTCCTTGGGCAATATCACTTGGCAATATTGGTATATTAGGATTTTCTTCAATGATGATTTTTTTATTCATACTTACAATTGGTTTTATTTATGAATGGAAAAAAGGTGCTTTAGATTGGGAATAAACATTAACCACAATGAATAACAAAATAGATCAAGTCCCAGATGAATTTAAACAACTCGCTAAAGATTTTAGTGAGAATGGTTTTATTACAACTTCACTAGATAACTTAATAAACTGGTCTAGATCAGGTTCATTGCATTGGATGACCTTTGGTCTAGCATGTTGTGCTGTTGAGATGATGCAAACTGCTATGCCAAGATATGATGTAGAGAGATTTGGAGCGGCACCAAGAGGATCACCTAGGCAATCAGATGTAATGATTGTAGCCGGAACTCTTACAAATAAAATGGCACCAGCTTTAAGAAAAGTTTATGATCAAATGCCAGAACCAAGATACGTAATATCTATGGGAAGTTGTGCTAATGGTGGTGGTTACTATCACTATTCATACTCTGTAGTCCGTGGTTGTGATCGAATTGTACCTGTTGATATTTATGTACCAGGGTGTCCGCCTTCAGCAGAAGCATTATTGTATGGAATACTTCAACTTCAAAAAAAAATAAGGAACAAAGGTTCATTTATTAGATAGTCATGAATAATTTAGAAGATTTAGAAAAAAAAATTAATTCAGAGTTAACTACTAAAATCAATAGCACTGAAATTAAACATAATCAGTTGTATATAGAAATTGATAAAGATGATTTAATTGATGTAACACTTTTATTAAAAACAAATCAAGAAACTAAATTTAGACAACTGATAGATGTTACAGTTGTAGATTATCCAGAAAACTCACAAAGATTTAAAATGGTTTATTTATTTTTAAGTCATGAATTTAATCAGAGAATTATTTTGAGTTATTTTATAAATGAAAATGAAATAATCTCATCTTTAACAACTATCTTTCCAGCAGCTAATTGGATGGAAAGAGAAGTTTTTGATATGTATGGTGTATCATTCAAAGATCATCCTGATCTTAGAAGAATATTAACAGATTATGGTTTTGAAGGTCATCCTTTAAGAAAAGATTTCCCTTTAACTGGACATAGTGAGGTTAGATATAGTGAAGAACAAAAAAAAGTTATTAGTGAACCAGTGAAATTAGAGCAAAATTATAGAAATTTTGATTATGAAAGTCCTTGGGCAGGAACAAAATATATTAAAGAAGAAATAGACAATAATGACAAAAAAAATTAAAAATTTAAATTTAAATTTTGGACCTCAGCATCCAGCTGCTCATGGAGTTCTAAGATTAATTTTAGAACTAGATGGGGAAGTTGTTGAAAAAGCTGATCCACATATAGGTCTGCTTCATAGAGGAACCGAAAAGTTAATTGAAAACAAAACTTATATGCAAGCTGTTCCTTATTTTGATCGGTTAGATTATGTTGCTCCCATGAACCAAGAGCATGCTTTTGCTCTAGCTATTGAAAAGATATTAAATATCGATGTACCTATTAGAGCACAATACATAAGAGTAATTTTTTGTGAGATAGGAAGAATTTTAAGTCATATTTTAAATGTGACTACACAAGCTTTAGATGTTGGTGCTTTAACGCCTTCTTTGTGGGGATTTGAAGAACGAGAAACATTAATGACTTTTTACGAAAGAGCGTCTGGTTCTAGACTTCATGCAAATTACTTTAGAGCAGGAGGAGTTCATCAAGATCTTCCTAGTGGACTTGAAGATGATATAGGAAAATTTTGTGAATCATTCCCAAAAATTATTGATGATTTGGAAAGTCTTCTAACTGATAATAGAATTTTTAAACAAAGAAACGTTGATATAGGAATTGTATCAAAACAAGATGCTTTAGATTATTCATTTTCAGGTGTTATGGTGAGAGGATCTGGTGTTCCGTGGGATTTAAGAAAATCTCAACCATATGATTGTTATGATCAATTAAATTTTAAAATTCCTGTTGGTAAAAATGGAGATTGTTATGATCGTTACTTGTGCAGAATTGAAGAAATGAAAGAGAGTGTTTCTATAATCAAACAATGTCTTTCAAAAATGGAAAAAGGACCAATTAAATCTTTAGATGGAAAAATAAGTCCCCCACCTAAAAAAGATATTAAACAATCTATGGAAGCTTTAATTCATCATTTTAAACTTTTTACAGAGGGTTATAGAGTTCCAAAAGATGAAATTTATACTGCTGTAGAAGCGCCCAAAGGTGAATTTGGTGTATATTTAATTTCTGATGGTTCAAGCAAACCATATAAATGTAAAATTAGAGCACCTGGATTTTCACATCTTCAAGCTATGGATTATTTGATAAAAGGACACATGTTAGCTGATGTACCCGCTGTATTAGGGTCTATGGATATAGTTTTTGGAGAGGTTGACAGATGAGTTTAAGAAAACCAGCAAAAGATCAACCAGAAACTTTTGAATTTAACTCTTCATCATTAGATGCAGCCAAAACTATAGTTTCAAAATATCCTTCAGATAAACAACAAAGTGCAGTTATGGCTTTATTATATATAGCTCAAAAGCAAAATAATAATTGGATACCATTAGCTGCAATGAAGTACATAGCCAAATTTTTAGAGATGCCGTACATCAAAGTTTATGAAGTTGCTACTTTTTACACGATGTACAATTTGTCTCCAGTTGGAAATTATTTTGTACAAGTTTGCACAACTACTCCATGCATGATTAGAGGAGCTAACAAGTTGGTTGAAGCATGTAAAGAAAAAATTTCTGAGAACGAGTCTGAATTATCATCTGATAAAAGTTGTTCTTGGATGGAAGTAGAGTGTCTTGGAGCCTGTGTAAATGCACCCATGATGCAGATTAATGATGATTATTATGAAGATCTTGATAAAGAAAAAACTTTAGTAATCTTAGATCAAATTTTAGAAGGTAAAACGCCAAAACCAGGATCTTATAGAGGACGTATAAATAATGAACCTGAAAACAATAGAAAAACATTGCTGGATTTAAAAAATGCTTAAAGATAAAGATAGAATTTTTCAAAACCTATATAACGATATGGGATCAGATATTTCATCGTCTCAGAAAAGAGGTGACTGGGTTAATACTAAAGAATTAACAGATAAAGGAAGAGATTGGATAATTAATGAAATTAAATCCTCACAATTAAGAGGAAGAGGTGGAGCAGGATTTCCAACTGGATTGAAATGGTCTTTTGCACCTAAAGAGATTGGGTCCAGACCTCATTATTTAGTAATTAACGGAGATGAATCGGAACCAGGCACATGTAAAGATAGAGATATATTAAGATTTGAACCCCATAAGTTAATAGAAGGTTGTTTAATAGCTTCTTACGCTGTTCAGGCACATGTTTGTTATATTTATATTAGAGGAGAATATTTTGTTGATGGTCAAAAACTTCAAGCTGCAATTGACGAAGCTTATGAAAAAAAATTAATTGGTAAAAATGCAGCTGGTACTGGATGGGATTTAGATATTTATATTCATTATGGTGCAGGAGCATATATATGTGGAGAAGAAACAGCTTTACTTGAAAGTATAGAAGGAAAAAAAGGTCAACCAAGATTAAAACCTCCATTCCCAGCTTTGATAGGTCTTTATGGTTGTCCAACAATTATTAATAATGTTGAGACTATAGCTGTAGTTCCCACTATTTTAAGACGTGGTGGAGAGTGGTTTGCCTCGTTAGGTAGAGAAAAAAATACAGGTACTAAAATTTTTTGTATTTCAGGAAATGTAAATAATCCATGTAATGTTGAAGAAGAAATGAATATTCCTTTAAAAGAATTAATTGAAGTTCATGCAGGTGGTGTCATTGGTGGTTGGGATAACTTACAAGCCGTAATTCCAGGAGGTTCATCAATGCCTTTAATACCTAAGGAAAAATGTGAAACATTAACTATGGATTTTGATTCTTTGATGGCTGAAAAAAGTGGACTAGGTACAGCTGGTATAGTTGTAATAAATAAAGATCAAGACATTATTAAATGCATGGCAAGAATTGCGAGATTTTACAAACATGAAAGTTGTGGTCAATGCACACCTTGTAGAGAGGGATCTGGGTGGATGTGGAGAATGTTAGAGCGTATGGCAAAAGGTGAGGCAACAAAAGATGAAATTGATATGTTAGGCGATGTAACAAATCAAATAGCTGGTCATACCATTTGTGCATTTGGAGAGGGCTCTTCTTGGCCAGTACAAGGATTATTAAGACACTTTAAAAAAGAAATTGAAGATAGAAACAACCTAAGTCCTATTCATGAGAAAAAAAATAATATTCCTTATTTAGTCGATCAACACTTATTAGATAAAAAAAATGCTTAAACTTAAAGTAAATGACATTGATGTAGAAGTTGAGGAGGGTTTAACCGTTCTTCAAGCTTGCGAAAAAGTAGGAGTTGAAATTCCTAGGTTCTGTTATCACGAAAAACTCTCAATAGCAGGAAATTGCAGAATGTGTTTAGTTGAAATGGAAAAATCTCCAAAACCAGTTGCTTCTTGTGCAATGCCAGCAGCAGATGGAATGAATATAAAAACAAATACCGCCTTTGTTGAAAAAGCAAGAAAAGGTGTAATGGAATTTTTGCTAGCTAACCACCCTTTAGATTGTCCAGTTTGTGACCAAGGTGGAGAATGCGATCTTCAGGATCAATCGATGTTTTATGGAGTAGATAAATCAAGATTTAAAGAAAATAAAAGATCTGTTCCTGAAAAAAATATGGGCCCTTTAATTAAAACTCAAATGACAAGATGTATTCATTGTACGCGATGTGTAAGATTTGCTACAGAAATAGCAGGTGTGCCAGAAATTGGTGCTATTGGTAGAGGTGAAGATATGCAAATTACAACGTATTTAGAACAATCAATGCAATCCGAGCTTTCTGCAAACGTAGTAGATTTATGTCCTGTTGGAGCATTAACTTCAAAACCATATGTATTTGAAGCAAGACCTTGGGAGCTCAAAAAGACCGAGTCTATAGATGTTATGGATGCTGTTGGATCAAATATAAGAGTTGATACCTATGACTGGGAAGTAAAAAGGGTATTACCTATTATTAACGAAGATATTAATGAAGAGTGGATTTCAGATAAAACAAGATATGCTTGTGACGGTCTTTTAAATCAAAGGTTAGATACACCTTTTATCAAATATAATGGAAAATTTGAAAAAGCTTCATGGGAAGAAGTTAATAAAATTATTAAATCAAAGTTTGAAAATACTTCAAAAGAAAAAGTTTGTGGCTTTATTGGTGATTTAACAAACATGGAAACAAGTTATATTTTTAAGGAATTTTTTGATCGAACATTAGATATAAAAAATTATGAGTCTAGATCGGATAATCGATTTATTGATATAAATAAAAGAGAAAACTATTTGTTCAATTCTTCTATTAATGGAATCGAAGAATCTGATTTAATTTTTTTAATTGGAACAAATCCTAGATATGAAGCAACAATATTAAACGCAAGAATTAGAAAGTCTTTTTTAAACAATAATACTAAAGTTATTTCATTAAATGATTTAGGCGATTTAACTTTTCCTTATGAAAGTTTAGATGGTCAAACTCAAACATTAAAAGATATTTTTGAGGATAATCATGAAATTTCTAAAAAAATTATAGCAGCAAATAAACCAATTATAATAATAGGAGAGTCATTGCTAAATTTGAAATCTTCAAAATATTTCTTTAACATAATTAAAGAATTTCTTGTTTCAAATGGCAAAATTAATGATGATTGGAATTCATTTAATATTTTATCTTCTGATGCTGCAACAGTTGGTAATTTTGATCTTGGTTTAGTTAATGAGGATAATAACTTATTAGAAGATTTACAAAATCATAAATTTGATATTATTTATTTAGTTGGACAAGATAATTTAAATTTTGATAAAAAAGATGAATTCATAATTTACCAAGGTAGCCATGGTGATAAAGGTGCTGAAATGGCTGATATTATTTTACCAGGATCTGCTTATACTGAACAAGATGGTTTTTTTACTAATTTAGAGGGCAATCTTCAAAAAGCTTATAAAGCCTCATATCCTCCAGGAGAAGCAAAAGAAGATTGGCAAATCATTAACGAGTTAGCCGAAGTTATGAATAATAGAAAATTATTTAATGATAAAGATGAATTAGAAAGCAGCATGATTAATTATCTTAATTTAAAAAAAGAAAAACAGAATAGTTTAGTTGATCAAAATAAAGATATCAGCACAGATGATTTTAACAATGAAACTTTAACTGTTAGTGTTAAAGATTATTATTTTTCTAATGTAATTGCTAGATCTTCGAAAACAATGGTTGAATGTAATAACTCAAAATTGAATTTAAAACCTACAGGGACAGAAGGATAAAATGGAATACTTTAATACAGTTTTTCAAGAAGTTTATAAGATTTTATTTTTGTTGGTACCCGTTCTTATATCTGTTGCTATGATAGTTTGGTTGGATCGAAGAGTTTGGGCATTCGTTCAAAAAAGACAAGGACCAAATGTTGTTGGACCATTTGGACTGCTTCAATCATTAGCAGATGCCTTAAAATATATATTCAAAGAAATAATAATCCCGTCTACTTCAAATAAAGTAATTTTTATTTTAGCTCCAATCGTAACAATGACACTAGCTTTGATTTCATGGGCAGTAATACCTTTCAGTGCTACATTAGTATTAGCCGATATTAATGTTGGAATACTTTATCTTTTTGCAGTTTCATCTTTAGGTGTTTATGGAATTATTATGGGTGGTTGGGCTTCAAATTCAAAATATCCTTTTCTGGGAGCGATAAGATCAGCAGCTCAAATGGTTTCTTATGAAGTGTCTATAGGTGTAATAATTATCAATGTATTGTTATGTGTTGGATCGTTAAATTTAAATGATATTGTTGAAGCTCAACAAAACCTTTGGTTTATAATTCCATTATTTCCGATGTTTGTTATTTTTTTTATTTCAGCATTAGCTGAAACAAACAGACCTCCTTTTGACTTACCAGAGGCTGAAGCAGAATTAGTAGCTGGTTATCAAACAGAATATTCTGGAATGATGTATGCAATGTTTTGGTTGGGTGAGTATGCTAATATTTTATTGATGTGTGCAATGGGAGCAATTTTATTTTTGGGAGGATGGATGTCACCTATAGAAATCTATCCTTTTACACTCGTTCCAGGTGCAATATGGTTAATATTAAAAATACTATTACTTTTTATTTTATTTGCGCTAGTTAAAGCTATTGTTCCAAGATATAGGTATGATCAATTAATGAGACTAGGTTGGAAAGTTTTTTTACCATTATCATTAATTTGGGTAGTTTTAACTTCTAGCTATTTATTTTACTTCAATCTTTTACCGACAAATTAATTATGAAATTATCAAGATTTTTAAAAACTATATTTATGACTGACTTTGTTGGAGGTTTAATCATTGCAATTAAAGAAGTATTTAAATCTAAGAAGACTATTAATTATCCGTTTGAAAAAGGAAAAATAAGCCCACGTTTTAGAGGAGAACACGCCCTTAGAAGATACCCAAACGGTGAAGAGAGATGTATTGCATGCAAGTTATGTGAAGCTGTTTGTCCAGCACAAGCAATTACAATCGAGTCAGCTGAAAGAGATGATGGAAGTAGAAAAACAACTAGATATGACATAGATATGATGAAGTGTATTTACTGTGGCTTATGTGAAGAATCATGTCCAGTTGATGCAATTGTTCAAGGACCAAATTTTGAATTTTCTACAGAAACAAGAGAAGAACTTTATTATACAAAAGAGAAACTTTTAGATAATGGAGATAGATGGGAAAATATTTTAGCTGCAAATATTAAAGCTGATAACCCTTACAGGTAAATTGATGATAGCACATTCAATTTTTTTTTATACATTTTCAATCATTGCTATAATTTCAGCAATCATGGTTACAGTTTCTAAAAATACTGTCCATTCTGTTTTTTTTTTAATTTTAGATTTTATAAGCATATCTTGTCTTTTTATAATGATAGGTGCTGAATTTTTGGGAATGATAATGTTAATTGTTTATGTTGGAGCTGTTGCAGTTTTGTTTTTATTTGTTGTTATGATGCTAAATGTGGCTCAACAAAAAAACCAGTGGTTTGCATCTGAAGCAAGCTCAAAACATATACCTGTAGGATTAATAATAAGTACAATTATATTTTTTGAATTAATTATTGTTATAGGTGGGTGGAAATATAAACCTGATCTTTTTGATATAAATAATACAACCAATAACTTTAACGTTAGTAATACCCATTCACTTGGCCAAGTATTGTATACAGACTATATTCATGTGTTTCAACTGAGCGGTATGATTTTATTAGTTGCAATGATTGGTGCTATTGTGCTTACTTTTAGAAAAAGAGAAGGTGTTAAAAAACAAAGTTATATAAAACAAATATCCAGAGAAAGGTCTGAAGGAGTTGAATTATTAGACGTTAAAACCAATAAAGGGGTTAAAATTGATGACTGAAATTGGTTTAGGACATTATCTAACATTGGGTGCTGTTATTTTTTCAATAGGTGTTATTGGAATTTTTCTTAATAGAAAAAATATCATTGTAATATTAATGAGCATAGAATTAATATTGCTTGCAGTTAACATAAACCTAGTTGCGTTTTCAATATTTCTTGGAGATTTAACAGGTCAAGTCTTCACTTTATTCATTTTAACAGTTGCAGCAGCAGAGGCTGCTATAGGTCTTGCAATTATAGTTGTTTATTATCGAAACTCGGGAACCATTCGAGTTGAAGAAATAGATCAATTGAAAGGGTAATTATGGAAATTTCAATTTTATTTCTTCCACTTATAGCTTCAATAATTTCAGGTTTTTTTGGAAAATATATTGGTGATAGAAATTCTGAAATTTTAACTAGTGCTCTTGTATCAATTTCAGCACTTTTGTCTGTTTTTGTATTATATCATGTAATTTTTAATCAATATGAAGAAAATATTGTCATAGCCACTTGGATTAATTCAGGATCATTGGATGTAAATTGGTCAATGTTAATTGATCCTTTATCTGCCGTGATGCTAGTTGTTGTTACATTTGTTTCGTCTTTAGTACATATTTATTCAATTGGTTACATGTCTCATGATCCACATAAACCAAGATTTATGGCCTATCTGTCATTATTTACATTTGCAATGTTAATGTTGGTTACTTCTGATAATTTCATTCAGTTATTTTTTGGTTGGGAAGGTGTTGGTCTATGTTCATATTTTTTAATTGGTTTTTTGGTTTAAAAAAGAAAGTGCTAACGCTGCAGCAATTAAAGCGTTTGTGGTAAATAGAGTGGGAGACTTTGGGTTTGCTCTAGGAATATTTCTAATTTTTTATTTATTTGGAACCGTGAACTACTCAGAAGTTTTTCAACAAATTCCAACTGTACTTGACAAAAATTTATCTTTTCTAGGCTTTGAGGTTAAAGCTATAGATTTAATTTGTTTGTTATTGTTCATAGGTGCTATGGGTAAATCAGCTCAAATTTTACTACATACTTGGTTGCCAGATGCAATGGAAGGACCTACTCCTGTATCAGCACTAATTCATGCCGCAACAATGGTAACAGCAGGAGTATTCTTAGTTGTCAGATGCTCACCAATCTATGAGTATTCACCTTTAATATTAAACTTGATTACTATTGTAGGCATGACAACAGCTTTTTTTGCTGCAACTGTGGCCTTAGTTCAAACAGATATTAAAAAGATTATCGCATATTCAACTTGTAGTCAGCTAGGTTATATGTTTTTTGCAGCTGGTGTTGGCGCATATAATGTAGCCATGTTTCATTTGTTCACTCATGCTTTTTTTAAAGCACTACTTTTTTTAGGCTCAGGATCAGTAATTCATGCATTTAAAGATGAGCAAGATATTAATAATATGGGAGGTGTTTGGAAAAAATTACCTTACACGTATGCATTAATGATTATAGGAACTCTTGCTTTAACTGGTTTTCCATTTTTATCGGGCTTTTACTCTAAGGATGCAATTATAGAATTTGCGTATTTAAAAGGAAACACTACTGGTTTCTACGCCGCTGGAATTGGAATATTTACTGCTTTTTTAACTTCAATTTATTCTTGGAGATTAATTTTTAAAACTTTCCATGGTGAATATAATAATAAAGAAGTTAAAATTGAAGAAACACACGAGTCACCATTAGTAATGTTGATACCTCTAATGATATTATCAATAGGTGCAATATTTGCTGGCTTTCTATTTAAAGATTTGTTTGTAGGTCATGTAGAAAGTAATGATTTTTGGTCCGATTCTATTAAATTTTTAGTACCATTAAGTACCGATCATCCACCAACTTGGTTTTTATTAATAACACCATGCTTAGTGCTATTTTCTATTCCAATTGCATATTATCTATTTGTCAAAAACAAAGAATTACCAAATCAAATAGCGAATATGAACAAGCCTTTATACAACTTTTTAATCAACAAGTGGTATTTTGACGAACTTTATGAGGTAATTTTTATTAAACCTTCAAAAAAAATAGGCTTATTTCTGTGGAAATTTTGTGATGGTAAACTAATTGATGGTTTTGGTCCTGATGGAATTTCATCATTTATTAAAAAATGCTCAATTAAAGCTAATAAATTTCAAAGTGGCTTCATATATCAATATGCTTTTGTAATGCTATTAGGTTTTTCTGCTTTATTAACTTTTTTAATTATTAAATAATGAACTTTCCAATTTTATCTTCATTAATATTATTACCAGTTATTGGTGCTTTATTTTTATTTTTTACCAAAGATAAAAATGGAAATAATTTAACTGCAAAATATGTTTCTTTATTCACAACAATTGTAAATTTTTTAATTTCAATTTATTTATGGATTTCTTTTGACCAATCTACTTCAAGCTTTCAATTTATTGAAGATAGAGAATGGATTAATGGTTTTATAAACTATAAAGTAGGGGTAGATGGAATTTCAATTTTATTCATAATCTTAACTACATTTATAACTCTAATTTGCATTATCTCCGTAAATAATACTATAAAAGTTAGATTAAGAGATTTTCTAATAGCAATATTAATTATGGAAAGTTTCATGATAGGAGTGTTTTGTGCACTTGATTTAGTTGTATTCTATTTATTTTTTGAAGCTGGTTTAATTCCTATGTTTTTAATTATAGGTATTTGGGGTGGCCCTAAGAGAGTTTATTCAGCATTCAAATTCTTTCTATACACTTTATTAGGATCAGTTTTAATGCTAGTTGCTATTATCTCTATATATTGGATTTCAGGCACAACAGATGTGATGAAACTTTATGAACTTGGAATAGACGCAAAATATCAAAATCTTTTATGGCTTGCTTTTTTTAGTTCATTTGCTGTTAAAACACCTATGTGGCCTGTACATACTTGGTTACCTGATGCTCATGTCGAAGCACCTACTGCTGGATCCGTATTACTTGCTGCAATATTACTTAAAATGGCTGGTTATGGGTTTATAAGATTTTCTCTAGGACTTTTTCCGATTGCATCAGAAATATTTACACCTTTAATTTATACCTTAAGTGTAATTGCAATCGTATTTACATCGTTGATTGCTTTAATGCAGGAAGACATGAAAAAGTTAATTGCTTATTCTTCAGTTGCCCACATGGGCTTTGTAACTTTAGGTATTTTTACAATCCAACAACAAGGTATAGAAGGAAGTATAATACAAATGATAAGTCATGGCTTAGTATCAGCCGCTTTATTCTTATGCGTAGGTGTTGTTTATGATCGTATGCACTCAAGACTGATTAGTTCGTATGGTGGAATTGTGACTATTATTCCAAAATACTCAGTTTTATTCATGTTATTCACTCTAGCTGCTCTAGGTTTGCCTGGAACTAGCGGGTTTATAGGAGAGTTTTTGATTTTAATGGGTGCTTTCAAAGATAATTTTATAGTAGCTGTTATAGCAAGCTTAGGAGTAATTCTAGGAGCTGCATATATGCTTTGGTTATATAAAAGAGTAGTTTTTGGGAAACTAATTAATACAGATCTAATAAAAATGGTTGATTTAAATAAATCTGAATATTTTATCTTAACCTGTTTAGCTGTACCAACTTTATTCTTTGGGTTTTATCCAGACCCATTAATTAATACAATTGAAGTTTCTGTTAATGATTTAATAAATACATATAACGCCAACCTTATAAGTAAATAAAATGGAAAATCTTAATTTAGTATTACCCGAAATCTTTGTTTCATTATCAATTATGTTTTTATTGGTTTTAGGTGTTTTCAAAAATGACAGTTCAAAATTAATTTTTAATATTTCTCTATTGGTACTTTTAATTACAGCTACTATTACTTTAAATGAAACATCTAATATTGATCACACAACTTTATTTAATAATAGTGTTGTAATAGACCATATGTCTTCACTAATGAAAATTATTACTCTAGTAGGAGCTTTTTTGGTTTTAGTAATTTCATTTAATTATCTTAAAACATTTAAAATTTTTAAAATTGAATATCCTATTCTAATTTTAAGTTCAGTTTTAGGGATGATGGTAATGATTAGCTCAAATGATTTAATGGTATTTTATATTGGTTTAGAACTTCAATCTTTAGCATTATATGTTTTAGCAACTTTTAATAGAGATCAACTAAAATCATCAGAAGCAGGCTTGAAATATTTTGTTCTAAGCGCGTTATCATCAGGATTACTTTTATATGGATGCTCACTAATTTATGGATTTTCAGGTTCAACTAACTTTGATGTAATTTCAAATCAGCTTAATTCATCAAATTATGTTCTAACTTTTGGAATTGTATTTATTTTAGTTGGATTAGCATTTAAAATTTCAGCTGTTCCATTTCACATGTGGGCACCTGATGTTTATGAAGGGTCACCTACATCTGTTACATTATTTTTTACAATGGTGCCAAAGATTGCTGCGTTAACTGTATTTATAAGATTTTTATATGTACCTTTTTTAAATTTAATTGATCAATGGCAAATGATTATAATTTTCCTATCAATTGCCTCTATGCTATTTGGAGCTATTGCAGCAATAGGTCAAACTAATATTAAAAGACTTATCGCTTATAGTTCGATTGGTCATATTGGTTATACACTAGCTGGATTAGCCACAGGGTCTAATGAAGGAATTCAAAGCTCAATAGTATATATAACTATTTATGTAATTATGAATTTGGCATTTTTTTCATGTTTATTAATGCTGAAGAGAAATAATCAATATTATGAAGATATTGAAGATTTATCAGGTTTGTCAAAAAATCATCCCCTATTATCTTTATCATTTCTAGTTATATTGTTCTCGTTAGCTGGAATACCTCCACTAGCTGGTTTTTTTGCAAAATTCTATATTTTTACTGCAGTACTTGAACAATCAATGTACTTTTTGGCAATCGTTGGATTACTGTCGACAGTAATCGCAGCTTTCTATTATTTGAGAATTATTAAAATAATTTATTTTGATAAGGAAAAAGAAAAATATGATGACGATCACAGTCTGTGGTTAAAATTCTCACTTACATTTTCTACAATATTAATTCTTTTATACTTCATTTTTCCAAGTCAACTGATTGAAGTTGTATCAAGAATTAATATTATTTAATGAAATTTAAAAAATTTAAATTCAAAAAAGTTAAAAGTACAAACAATACAGCAATAAGAATTATTAAAAGTTCAAATTCAAAATATGGAATGGTTATTTCTGATACTCAAACAATGGGTAGGGGTCAATATGGTAAAAAATGGATTTCTCACAAAGGTAATTTATTTGTAAGTTTTTTTTATGAACTTAAAAATATCAAATTATCCTTACCAAGATTAACAATAATTAACTGTTTATTAATTAAAAAATTATTAAAAAATTATTATAAAAAAAAAATTGTATTTAAAAAACCTAATGATTTATTAATCCAAAAAAAAAAGATAAGTGGAATATTGCAAGAAATAGTAACTATATTTGGTGATAAATTTTTAATTGTTGGTATAGGTATAAATATTAAGAAAAGTCCCAAAATTAGAAATTATCCAACAACAAGTTTGGATGAATTGACCAGTAAATCTATTAGTAAAAGACATGTTGAGAATAAATTAAAATTAATTTTTGAAAGGAATTTCTTAAAAATGTATAAATTGAATAAAAAATTTAATAAATAATTAATGTATATACTTGGAGACATAGGAAATACTGAAACTAAAATATTTTTGGTTTCAACTAATAATAAGATTATTAAAAAATTAAATCTGTCAACTACAAATATAAATTATACTAGACTAAATAAATTATTTATTAATTTTATAGCCGATTATAAAAAAGTAAATAAAATACTATTTTGTAGTGTTGTGCCTAAATCATTAAATATTATTAAAAAATTTTTATCCAAAAAAACAAAACTTAAATGCCATGAGGTAAAAGAATTAAATTTAAAATCTTTAATAAGAATTAAAGCAAACTATAAGCAGGTTGGTTCTGATAGATTGACGAATGCGATCAGCTTAGTAAATAATAATAATAATTTTATTATTCTAGATTTTGGAACAGCTACTACTTTTGACATTTTAGTAAAGAATGTTTATTCAGGTGGTATTATTGCTCCTGGTGTAAGACTTTCTCTAAATACACTTTCAGATAAAGCGACTCTTATTCCTAAAATAGATTTGAAACAGATTAAGAATGTAATAGGTAATAATACAATCTCTGCTGTTAGATCTGGTTTTTTTTGGGGATATGCAGGATTAATTGACAATATTATTTATTTAATTAAGAAAGAGACTGGAAAATCTTTTAAAGTAATAATTACAGGAGGGTTTTCTGATTTATTTAAAAAATCAATTAAAACAAAAGTTAATCACAACAAAAACATTACAATTAAAGGTCTAATTAAGATTTCAAAATTAATTAAATAGCATGAAAGATGAATTATTATTTTGTCCATTAGGTGGATCTGGTGAAATTGGCATGAACATGAATTTATTTGCTTACGGAAAGCCTAGTGAGCAGAAATGGATTATGGTTGATATTGGTGTTACCTTTGCTGATGATACTCTTCCAGGTATTGATTTAATTTACCCTGATCCTGGATTTATTGTTGATAGAAAAGATGATCTACTAGGAATTGTTTTAACTCATGCTCACGAAGATCATATTGGGGCTATAGCACATCTTTGGCCAAAACTAGAATGTAAGATATTTGCTACACCATTTACTGCTGTTCTAATTAAAGAAAAATTTAAAGAAAAGCACATTGATATAACTAGCCATCTAAAGATAGTTCAATTAAATGGAACAGTAGATTTAAATCCATTTAAAATTGAATACATAACATTAACTCACTCTATTTTAGAGCCAAACGGTTTAAGAATTGAAACACCTGCTGGTATAATTTTGCATACTGGAGATTGGAAAATTGATCCAGAACCTTTAATTGGTGGAAACATTAACTCTAATAGATTGAAAGAAATTGGTAACGATGGTGTCTTAGCAATGATTTGTGACTCAACAAATGTTTTTAGTTTGGGTAAAGCAGGCTCAGAATTAGATGTTAGAAAAAATATGCTTAATATCATGAGCAGTTTAAAAAAAAGAATTATTATTGCTTCTTTTGCCTCAAATGTAGCTAGATTAGAAACGGCTTTTTATTGTGCTGAAAAAACTGGTAGACAAATCTCTTTAGTCGGAAGATCAATGCATAGAATTTTTAAAGCTGCAAGACAATGTGGTTATCTAAAAAATGTTATTGAGCCGATCGATTCTCGTGAGGCAAAAAATATTGCAAGAGAAAAGATAGTTTATCTTTGCACAGGTAGTCAGGGCGAGCCTATGGCAGCATTAATGAGAATAGCTAAATATACTCATCCAGATGTTTTTATAGAAAAAGATGATACTGTTATATTTTCATCTAAAATTATTCCAGGCAACGAAAAAAAATTATACAATTTACAAAATCAATTAGTTAAAGATGGTATTGAAGTAATTTCTGAAGAAAATGAATTTGTTCACGTTTCAGGACATCCAAATAGAGATGATCTAAGAGAAATGTATGAATGGGTAAAACCGAAGTGTGTCATCCCTGTTCATGGAGAGCACAGACATATGATTGAGCATATAAAATTTGCAAAAGAAATGAATGTACCAAACCCTGTCCAAGTAGAAAACGGTGATATTGTTAAGTTATATCCCGGCAAACCTGAGGTATATGATAAAGCACCAAGTGGTAGGCTTTATGTAGATGGTAATATTAGTGTAGTAGAAGATGCTCAATCGATTAAAGATAGAAAAAATTTAAGTGCCAATGGATATATTGAGGCTACTATATTAATTACTCCAAAAGGCAACATTCATAAAAGACCAGTTTTAACGTTTAGAGGTATTCCAGTTGAGGATACTGAAGAGTTTGTTTATGGTCTAGAGGATGCAATTGAAGAAATTACAAGAACTTTTAGATTGGGAAGTAAACAACAAGAACATAATTTAATAGATGCTCTTAAGATAGCATGTAGAAAATTTTCAAAAGAAAAAACTGGAAAAAAACCTTTCACAAATATTAACTTAGTAAGAATTTAATGAGCATCACAGGCTTAGCGATAATCTACATAATCATTTGGTGGATAGTTTTTTTTGCTATCTTACCAATTGATGTAAACAGAACAAAAACAGTTAAAATTGATGGTGAGGACCCTGGATCACCTGAAAATCCAAAAATGCTAAAAAAAATCCTTTATTGCACAGGAATAACGACAGTTATTTTTATAATAATTTATCTATTAATAAAATTTGAATATTTAAATTTAAGAAATATTATTAACTAAGATGTTTTTATCAAAATCTTTTATTCCAATTTTAAAGAATAATCCTTCAGAGGCAAAAATTAAATCTCATCAACTAATGTTGAGAGTAGGAATGATCAAACAAGCTTCGGCAGGTATTTATTCTTGGTTACCTCTTGGATTTAAAGTGATGAAAAAAATCGAAGCTATTGTAAGACAAGAACAAGACAAAATTGGTGCACAAGAAATCTTAATGCCTACAATTCAATCAAGTGAAATTTGGAAAGAGAGTGGAAGATACGATGATTATGGAGAGGAAATGCTTAGAATTAAAGATCGTCAAGATAGAGAAATGCTTTACGGACCAACTAACGAAGAACAAGTAACTGAAATTTTTAGATCCTCATTTAAATCTTATAAATCGTTACCTCAGCTTTTATATCACATACAATGGAAATTTAGAGATGAGATAAGACCTCGATTTGGAATCATGAGAGGTAGGGAATTTTATATGAAAGATGCATATTCATTTGATGTTACAGATGAAGATGCATTTTATTCTTATAATAAATTTTTCTTATCATACTTAAGAACTTTTAAAAGATTATCATTAACAGCAATTCCCATGGCTGCTGATACAGGTCCTATTGGAGGGAATTTATCTCATGAGTTTATAATTTTAGCCGATACAGGTGAAAGTAAAATTTTTACTGACAAAAGAATTTTTGATTTAACTAGCGAAGGTACTAATTTGGAAAAATCTTCCTTAGAACAAATGCGTAAAAAATATGAGCAGTTTTATTCAGTAACAGATGAAAAATTCAACAAAGATGAATTCGAAAAAATAGTTTCAAAAGAAAATAGATTGATAACAAAAGGTATTGAGGTAGGTCATATATTTTATTTTGGTGACAAATATTCAAAGTCTATGGATGCTGCAGTTGATCTTCCTGGTGGAAAAAAGGATTTTGTTAAAATGGGCTCTTACGGTATTGGTGTATCAAGGTTAGTAGGGGCAATAATTGAGGCTAAATATGATGATAAAAACGAAATCATGAAATGGCCATTGTCTGTTGCTCCATATGATATTGCTCTAATACCTATGATAAATAAGAATGATACTACCGCTTTAGAAAAAGCAAATAATATAAATTCTGAACTGATAAAAAATAGTATTGAAGCAATTATTGATGACACTGATGAAAACTATTCTTCTAAAATAAAAAAGATGAATTTAATTGGAGCTCCGTATCAAATTATTATAGGAAAAAAATCTGAGGGTGATCTTCTTGAATTTAAGGAGACAGGTGGTGAAACTCAGAATTTCAGTTTAGATAAAATAATAGAAATTATAAAAAAACAAAAAGCTTCAAATTGATTTCTACGTTAGAAAAAGAAATTACTTTTAGATTTTTAAAAGCTAGAAAAAAAGATGGCTTTTTAAATGTTATATCAATTTTTTCCTTTATAGGCATTAGTCTCGGTGTTGCTGTTTTAATAATTGTTATGTCCGTTATGAATGGATTTCGAACAGAATTAATAAATAAGATAGTAGGCTTTAACCCCCATATAACAGTAAAATCTTATGACAATAATGGGATTGATCTCAATAAATTAGATAACAATAATTTAAAACTTATTACTAAAAATTTGATTTTTAGTAACTCAGGCGAAGCCATTATTTTAAAAAAAGATACTTCAAAAGGAATAGTGTTAAGAGGATATCAAGCTAAAGAATTTTCTAATTTGACAATAATTAAAAATGATAAATTCAAAGGTGATAATTCGAAATTAGATAAAAATTCTATATCTATAGGTAACGAACTAAGTTTTAGTTTGGGTCTTAAAATTAAAGACAAAATTACTATTATGTCCCCTTCAGGAGTTGAAACTATTATTGGTAGTATGCCAAAACAAAAGACTTTTGAAGTAACTTCAATTTTTAATAGTGGATTAGCAGATTTTGATAACAATATAGCTCTTATTAATTTAGATACATTAGATGATTTTTTTGGTTTTGACCAAAAAGATAGAAATTTAGAAATATATTTAAATGATCCTAAAAATATAGACTCACAAAAGCAAATAGTTCAAAAAATTTTTGATCAAGAATTTATTTATACATGGGCAGATATGAATAGCTCTTTGTTTTCAGCACTAAAGGTTGAAAGAAATGTAATGTTTATAATATTATCTTTAATAATTATTGTTGCTGCATTTAATATAATATCTGGATTGACAATTTTAGTTAAAAATAAAACAAGAGATATTGCAATTTTAAAATCAATTGGAGTTTTAAATAAATCAATTATTAAAATATTTTTTTTAATTGGAGTAATAATTGGAACTTCAGCAACTGTTTTTGGAATTTTTTTAGGTATTACTTTTTCTCTATATATAGAAAATTTTAGACAATTTTTAAGTTCAACTTTTAATATTATTTTATTTCCTGAAGAAATTTATTTTTTAAGTACTATGCCTTCAGAAATTAATCCTACGTCCATCCTATTGATTGCAATCAGTTCAATATTAATAACAACTATTGTTTCCATATTTCCTGCATTTAAAGCTGCTAATTTAGATCCAATTAAAGCATTAAAATATGAATAATTTTTTAAGATTAAGAAATATTTCTAAAAACTTTAATAATGAAAAAAAAATTAAAGTTTTAAAAAATCTGTCATATGATTTTAGTAAAGGAAAAATGTACGCATTAGTGGGTCCTTCAGGGTCTGGGAAATCAACATTACTTAATTTGATATCTTTAGTAGATAAACCTACTCTTGGATCAATTAAATTTAATGATGACATAGTTAATTTCAAAAATAATAAAAAAAACGATATCTTTAGAGCTAAGAATATTGGTATTGTTTATCAACAAAATAATTTGCTTCCTGATTTTACAGCATTAGAAAATGTTTATTTGGCAAACCTATCCATAAATAATAATAAAGACATAGCAATGACAAAAGCAAAAGATTTGTTAAGAAGAATAGGCTTATCAAATAGATTGAATCATTTTCCCTCTCAACTATCTGGCGGTGAATGCCAGCGTGTAGCAATTGTAAGAGCAATTATTAATGATCCAGATATAATTCTTGCTGATGAACCTACTGGAAGTTTAGATTTAAATACTGCAAAAGAAATATTTCAACTTTTAAATAACCAAAAAAAACCTAACAGACTTATTATATTTGCAACCCATAATAGATTTTTTGCCAATAAGGCAGATTGCCTTTTGGAGATGATAAATGGTAGTGTAAAAACTATTAATGCCTGAGTCTTCTAACCAAAATTTTAACCATCTAAAAATACATTCTCAATACTCTATTTGCGAAGGTGCTATAAAAATAGATGATTTACAAGATTTTTCAAAATCAAATAAAATAAGATCATTAGCTCTATGTGATACCTCTAATTTATGTGGAGCTTTAGAATTTGCTGAAAAAATTTCTAAAGTTGGGACACAGCCAATTATTGGTACTCAAATTAATTTTAAATATGGTGACTGTATAGGTTTATTACCTTTGTTTGCTCTTAATGAGGAGGGTTATAAAAGAATAATTAAGCTGTCATCAAATTCATTCCTTGAAAATGATGAACTATCTGACCCACACGTTGATTTTAATGATTTATTAGATGACAATACAGGTGTTGCTATTTTTTCGGGAACTATTTTTGGATTATTTGGAGAATTATTTAATAAAGGAAAATTTAACGAAATCTCTGAATCATATAAAAAACTAAAATTAAACTTTGATGATCGATTTTATATAGAGATACAAAGACACAATGATCATAATGAGTTAGATTTTGAAAGATTTAATCTAACTAAATCTTTAGAATTAGAAATTCCAATAATTGCAACTAATGAGGTTTTTTATCTAGACAAAGATATGCATGAAGCTCACGATGCATTGATATGTATTGGAAATAAAACTTATGTTAATGAAAAATCAAGAATAAGACTAAGTAATCAACACTATTATAAAAATAATTCAGAGATGACAGAATTATTTGCAGATCTACCTGAAGCATTAGAAAATAATTATAATTTTCCCTTAAGATGTAATTTTAGACCATTATTTTCAGATCCAATTTTACCAAATATTAGTTCCGAAGAAGGTGGAAATGCTGATGATATTTTAAAAAAAGATTCTTTGCATGGGTTAAGAATTAAATTTGATAAAATTTTTGGTAACAAAGCTAATAATCTTGAAAATAATAAAACATACTTAGATTATAAAGATAGATTGGAACATGAATTATCAATTATAATAGAAATGAAATATTCTAGTTATTTTCTTATCGTATCTGACTATATTAAATGGGCAAAAAATAATGATATTCCAGTTGGCCCCGGTAGAGGATCTGGAGCTGGATCTTTAGTTGCTTGGTGTCTTTCAATTACTGATGTCGATCCAATCAAATTTAATTTAATTTTTGAAAGATTTTTAAATCCTGACCGTATTTCAATGCCAGACTTTGATATAGATTTTTGTGAGGATAAAAGAGATCTCGTTTTTGAATATTTGACCAAAAAATATCAAGATAGTGTCGCTCACATCATTACCTTTGGTAAATTGAAAGCGAGAATGGTAATAAGAGATGTAGGAAGAGTGCTAGGTTTACCTTATGGTTTTGTTGATAACATTTCAAAAATGATACCGTTTGATCCGTCCAGACCACAAAGTTTATCTCAATGTATAGCAGGTGAACCAAGATTACAAAAACTTATAAATGAAGACCCTAGAGTAAAAAAATTAACCAATCTTTCTTTAAAACTCGAAGGATTAAATCGTAATGTTGCAACACATGCTGCTGGTGTTGTAATTGCAGATAAAAAACTTACAGAAATTGTGCCTCTTTACAAAGATGTTTCTGCAAATTTGCTATTACCTTCCACACAGTTTGACATGTATTCTGCAGAAAATGCAGGTTTAGTAAAATTCGATTTCTTAGGATTAAAAACATTAACTGTAATTAATAATACTCAAAAATTAGTCAAAAAAATTGATAAAAATTTTGATATAGAAAATATTAGTTATGAAGACCAAAAAGTATTTGATCTATTATCAAGTGGTTACACGGTTGGATTATTCCAGGTTGAGAGTGCTGGAATGAGGGAAGCACTAATTCAGATGAAACCTAATCATATTGAAGATATTATTGCTTTAGTTGCGCTTTATAGACCTGGACCAATGAGCAATATTCCAACCTATAACGATTGCAAACATGGAATACAAACTCCAGATTATCTTCATCCTTTATTAGAAGACATTTTAAAACCTACATATGGTGTAATCATTTATCAAGAACAAGTTATGCAAATAGCCCAGAAATTGTCTGGTTTTACAGCTGGTCAAGCTGATCTTCTTAGAAGAGCAATGGGAAAAAAGAAAAGAGTAGAGTTAGAAAAACAAAAACAAGGTTTTATTGCTGGAGCACTAAAAAATGGAATAGCAAAAGATGTTGCCGCTGGAATTTTTTTAAAAATTGAGCCTTTTGCAGAATATGGATTTAATAAAAGTCATGCAGCAGCTTATGCAATAATTTCTTATCAAACTGCTTTCTTAAAAACCTATTATCCTAAAGAATTTATTGCTGCATCAATGACTATGGATATTTCAAATCAAAACAAGTTAAGTGAATTTTATGAAGAATTAAAAAGATTAAATATTGAAATTAAAAGACCAGATATAAATGAGTGTTTTGCTGATTTTAAATCAATAGATAATAAATTTTATTATGCTTTGGGTGGTATAAAGGCTGTAGGATTTGAGGCTATCTCAAACGTTGTTAAGGAAAGAACTGAAAATGGAAAATTTCAATCTATAAATGATTTTTTAAGTAGAATTAACCCAAAAGATATGAACAAACTTCAGCTAGAAGGTTTAGTTAAAGCTGGTGCCTTCGATAGTATAAATAAAAATCGGCATTCACTTTTTGAATCTATACCCAATTTCATTCTAAAAACTAAAAATATGTTTGAAAATAAATCTGCAAATCAAATTGATTTATTTTCTGATGAAGATGCCTCAGAAAATAATATTGTTAATGAATTTGAAGATTGGAAGTTTGAAGAACGATTATCTAAAGAATTTGAAGCAGTTGGATTTTTTATATCAGATCATCCACTGAATCAATTTACAGAAATTTTTGAAGATTATAAAATTACTGATTACTCAAATTTTAATTCTAGTAATGAATTAAAAGAAGCAAATATTGCAGCTACTTTGCTAAAAGTTCAAGAAAGAAAAACTGCAAAAGGAAATTCTTATGCCGTATTAAAATTAACCGATTTAAGCAGTGTTTTTGAAATATTTATTTTTTCTGATATTTTAGAATTAAACCGTGAAATTTTAAAAGAAGGCAGTTCTTTACTATTAACCTTGGTTAAAAGTATATCAAATGATGAAAATAGATTTAAAAGAATTAATGTTCATAAAATAGGATCTTTGACTGAGCTATTTAACAGTCCAATTAATAAAGTATATTTTGAAGTTAATTCTAATGAAAATCTGGACTCAATCTCAAAAACTTTAGCTGTAGAAGGCAAAACAGAGGTTAATTTTAATATTGTTGTTGATGACAAAACCTTAAAATTTAAACTTAACAATACAAGGAGTCTTGATCGAAAATCACTAAATCTTTTGAGAAAAAGAGAAATTTTAAGTACTATAAGCTAAATAAAACTTGTTAATTTCATGAATTATTAGTAAATAAAGCCTAATTTAAATTAACACGCACACAGTTGTTGGTTTTATACCTCCGGTCCTTAATTGGAAATTACTGTGGTGGCTCAACCGGGAATAAATATGAAAATACCTAACATAACAATACAGCAATTATTAGAAGCAGGTGTTCATCTTGGACACAAAACTTTAAGATGGAATCCAAAAATGAAAAAATACATTTTTGGTAAAAGAGACTCGATCCATATTTTGGATTTAACTCAAACATTAGAATTAACTAAAGTTGCTTTAGAAAAAATTTATTCAACAGTAGCAAATAATGGCAAAATTTTATTTGTTTCAACTAAAAAACAAGCGTCAGAAGCAATTGCTGAAGTCGCCAAAGAAACAGATCAGTACTTTGTAAATTATAGATGGCTTGGTGGTATGCTTACTAACTGGGGAACTATATCTGGATCTATCAAAAAAATGAAAAAATATGAATCTGATTTAGTTGCTGAAAATAGAGGTTTCACAAAAAAAGAACTTCTTAAAATGAGTGTCAAAAAAGATAAACTTGAAAGATCATTAGGTGGAATAGCTGAAATGAAAAAAACTCCTGATTTGGTTTTCATAATTGACACAAATTATGAGTCGTTAGCAATTGCAGAGTCAGTCAAGTTAGGAATTCCAATAATTGCTATTCTAGATAGTAATTCAAATCCAGAGAACATTGATTATCCAATACCTGGTAATGATGACGCTCGTAGATCAATAGATCTTTATTGCAATTTAATTAAAGAGACTATTAATAATGCAAAAAGTTCAATTCCAGCACCTGAACCTAAAAAAGAAACTGTTCAGGAAACTAAAGATAAAACTCTAGGGAAGACGGTTCAAGAAATTGACAGAGAAAAATTAGAACAAAAATTTTCTAAAGAAAAAAAGGAGACTTTAAATTGATATGAGTGATATAGAAAATGTTAAGAAATTAAGAGAAGCGACAGGTGCAGGATTTAAAGATTGTAATCTTGCGATAAAAGAGTCTGGTGGTGATATTGATAAAGCTATTGAGATTTTGCGTGTAAAAGGAATTTCAAAAGCGTCAAAAAAAATGTCTAGAGATGCCAAAGAAGGCGTTGTTGCTGTAAGTGGCGATGAAACCAAAACATCAGTCATTGAGGTTAATTGTGAAACAGACTTTGTTGCCAAAAATGAAGATTTTACCAATTTTGTTAAAGAACTTAGCGAATTAAATAATGAAAAAAATTCTAATTTAGATAATTTAAAAAGCTCAAAAATGAAAAATGGTGAAACAGTTGAAGACAACGTTGTATCTTTAATTGCTAAAATTGGTGAAAAAATAACAATTGGAAAAGCAAAAACTATCGAAAATGGTGGAACTGTAAATAATCATTATTTACATACAGTTGTTAAGGATAATATTTCAAAACTAGCAGTTATTGTTTCTTTAGAAACAAAAGATAACTCTGATACTGTTAAAAATTTTGG
Source organism: Pelagibacterales bacterium SAG-MED50 (assembly GCA_014653385.1). Taxonomy (GTDB): domain Bacteria; phylum Pseudomonadota; class Alphaproteobacteria; order Pelagibacterales; family Pelagibacteraceae; genus Pelagibacter. The sequence goes on from JACWER010000004.1 coordinate 43,099, forward strand.
AAAACAATTATCTATGCACATTGCTGCCTCAAATCCATTAGCACTTACATCTGATTTAATTGACAAATCAGTTATAGATAAAGAGCAGGAATTAGTAACTGAAGAGTTAAAAAATTCTGGAAAACCTGAGGATATTGCTAAAAAAATTAGCTTAGGTAAGATGAATAAATTTAAAGAAGAAAATTCTCTTTTAACTCAAGCTTGGGTTATGGAGCCTAAAAAGAAGGTGCAAGATATAGTCAAAGAACTTTCAATTGCTGATTTAAGAATAAAAGAATTTTATAGAATTAAGATTGGAGAGTAAATGTTTGACGAAAAGTCATACAATATCAAAATGGATAAAGCCATTGAGGTTTTCTCAAAAGAACTATCTTCACTACGTACTGGTAGAGCTAATGCGGGAATGCTAGATTTGGTTAAAGTTGATGTTTACGGACAACAAATGCCTATAAACCAAGTTGGTAGTATAACTACTCCCGAACCTAGAATGATAAATATTCAAGTTTGGGATGCAAACAATGTACAATTAGTTGATGCTGCAATTAAAAAATCAGATTTAGGTTTAAATCCACAAATAGATGGCCAATTAATTAGGCTTCCAGTTCCGGAGCTAAATGAAGAGAGAAGAACAGAAATAAAAAAAATAATAAAATCTATTGGTGAAAAGTGCAAAGTTTCTATTAGAAATATTCGAAGAGAAGCAAATGAAGAATTAAAAAAACTTTTAAAAGCAAAAGAAATTGGTGAAGATGAAGAAAAATCATCTGAAAAAAATGTCCAAACAATTACAGATGATCATATTAAAATTGTTGACGAAAAGGTTTCTTTAAAAGAAAAAGAAATAATGACCATATAAATGAATCCACTTAGTCATGTAGCCATTATAATGGATGGTAATGGAAGGTGGGGTTTAAAACATAAAAATTCTCGAAATGAAGGTCATAAAGCTGGCCTTAAGACAGTAGAAATAATTATTAAAGAAACTATTAAACTTAAAATTAAATATCTAACGTTGTACGCATTTTCGACTGAAAATTGGAATAGACCTCAATATGAAATAAAATATTTATTTAGTTTACTTGAGGATTTTCTTTTAAAAAAAATTGATGATCTTCACAAACAAAATATTAAACTTAATATTATTGGAGTTAAAAATTTTTCAAAAAAATTAAATAAACTTTTAAATTCTTCTGAAAAAAAAACATCAAAAAATACCAGACTTCAAATTAATTTAGCATTAAACTATGGTTCAAAATCTGAAATAATAAATGCAATTAAGAAAATAAGCATAAATAATGATAAGATTAATGAAAAAAATTTATCAAAATATCTACAAACTAAAAATACTCCTGACCCTGAAATATTAATCAGAACAGGTAATACAAAAAGATTAAGCAATTTTTTACTTTGGCAATTAGCTTATTCAGAAATTTTTTTTGAAAAAAAGTTATGGCCAGATTTTGGTGAAAAAGATTATATCAAGATAATTAGAAAATTTAAAAAAATAAAACGAAATTTTGGTAAGATTTAATGAAAAAAGATTTGTTAAAAAGAATAATAACTTCTATTATTTTATTATCTTTATTAATTATTATTAATTTTAGTAATCAATTGATTTTTATTTCATCAATTTTAATACTTGGTTTATTAATTAATTTTGAAGTAAATAATATTTTTTCAAGACTTTCAAAGACTCAGTTTCAAAAAAAAAAATTACATACTAAAATAATTAACTTTAAATTTCTTGTCTTGCATTTTATATCTTTTTACTACGTTTTTTTTATTTTTTGTAATTTTTCGTATGAAATACATAGATTTGAAGGCCCAATTTTTTATCTTTATTTAATTTCTATATGTTTTTTTACTGATATTGGAGGTTATGTATTTGGTAAGATTATCGGTGGTCCAAAATTGACAAAGATTAGTCCAAATAAGACTATATCAGGAACAATAGGTTCGTTTATTTTCTGTATAGTTCCATTTATTTTATTTTTAAATCTAGGATATTTAGATTTAGAGGTTAATTTAAATGATATTGTATTTTTTTTATTAGTTTCATTAGTAAGTCAATTAGGTGATTTATTTATCTCATATCTTAAAAGAAAAGCTAAAATTAAAGATACAGGAAAAATATTACCTGGTCATGGAGGAATTTTAGATAGGGTTGATGGCATTATATTTGCTGTGCCATTTTCTTATTTTTTATTGAAATTAATTTAAATGAAAAAAAAAATTGCAATACTTGGTTCAACAGGTTCAATTGGTAAAACATTAATTGAATTAATTAAAAAAGATAAAAATAATTTCAAAATAGTCCTTCTTACTGCAGATAGAAATTATAAAGAAATCCTTAACCAAGCAAAAATTTTTAAAGTAAGAAACATAATAATAACCAATAAAAATTCTTATCTAATTTTAAAAAAAAAAAAAATAAAAAATATCAAGATCTTTAATAATTTTAGTTCACTTAATAAAATTTTTAATAAAAAAATTGATTATGTTATGAGCTCTATATCAGGTGTTTATGGTTTAGAACCAACAATTAATATTATCAAATATACAAAAAAAATAGCTATTGCTAACAAGGAAGCAATTATATGTGGCTGGCATCTTATTCAAAAAGAAATTAAAAAATTTGATACTTTATTTATACCTGTAGACTCAGAACATTTTTCGATCTTTTATTCCTTACGTGGTAATAATATTTCAAATATACAAAAGATATATTTAACTGCGTCTGGAGGTCCATTAAATAATTTTCCTAAAAATAAATTTAAGTCAATCAAAATTTCTGAAGCAATTAATCATCCTAATTGGAAAATGGGAAAAAAAATATCTGTAGATTCAGCTACTATGATGAATAAGGTTTTTGAAATTATTGAGGCAAAAAAAATATTTAATTTAAAATATGAAACATTGGATATTTTAGTACATCCCTCATCATATATCCATGCAATTGCCAAATATAATGATGGTATAATTGATATTATTGCTCACGATACAAACATGAAAATTCCTATATTTAATTCATTATATAATAATGAAAATAAGTTAATTAAGACTGATAATTTAAATATAAAAAAATTAAATTTTTTAAATTTTAAAAAGGTTGATATGAATAAGTTTCCATCAATTAAAATTATAAAATTGCTAAAAAATAAAGATTCGTTGTTAGAAACTTTAATTGTTTTAGCTAATGACGAGTTAGTAAATCTTTTTTTATTAAAAAAAATTAATTTTACTGATATAACTGTTATTCTTCTAAATTTAATTAAAATGAAAGAATTTAAAAAATATAATAAAAAGAAACCAGGTAATATTAAGTCAATATTCGAATTAAATAATTATATTCGAAAAAAAATTAATGATTTAATTTTATAAATATTATGCCTTTACTTAGAAATTACTTTAAATTATTTTTATTAATTCTAATTTTTTCTACAACAAATGCTTTATCTGACACTATAAAAAATATAAAAATTACTGGTAATGATCGTATATCAGATCAAACAATAAAGTTATTTATTTCAAAAGATATCAATGATGAAATTGATTATAATGATTTAAATAAAATATTAAAAGATCTTTATGAAACTAACTTTTTTAAAGATGTAAAAATTAATTTAAAAAACCAATCTTTATTTATTTATGTAGTAGAAAATCCTATTATAGAAAATATTTACTATACTGGTATCAAAAGTGATAGAATTTTAGATATAATAAAAGAAGGCACTTCTGTTAAATCAAGATCTTCATTTAATGAAACGCTTTTAAATAAAGAAAAATTACAAATTCAAGATATTTTAAAAACACTAGGTTATTATAATTCAAAATTAGATATATTGATTGAAGAATCAAATGATAATCTAATTAATATAACTTATGAAATAAATTTAGGAAAAAAATCAAAAATTAAAAAGATAAGTTTTGTTGGTAAAAAGGTATTTAAAGACAATAAACTTCGTAGAATTATAACTAGTACAGAATATAGATTTTGGAAGTTCATCAGTGGTAGAAAATATTTAAATCAAAATACAGTTTCACTTGATGAAAGACTTCTAAAAAACTTTTATAAAAATAATGGATATTATAATGCTAAGATTAATTCTTCTTTTGCTAAATTAATTGATAAAAATAAATTTGAACTAATATTTAATATTGATGCTGGATCTAAAGTTTTTTTTGGTGATTTGAGCCTTAGTCTACCTTCTGATTTTGATGAAAAAAATTTTAAATCAATAAAAAAAATATTTAACAAAACTAAAGGTAAGCAATATTCGATTAACTCAATAGAAAGAATACTTGATGAAATTGATTTAATTACAACTCAAGAACAATATAAATTTATTAAGGCCTATGTAGATGAAAATATTGATGAAGATCTAATTAATCTAAAATTTATTGTAGAAGATAGTGATAAATTTTACGTTGATAGGATTAATATTTTTGGTAATACAATTACCTCAGAACATGTAATTCGTAACCAATTAGTGTTGGACGAGGGTGACCCATATAGTGAAATATTAGTAAATAAATCTATTAACAATATTAAAAGCCTCAATTTTTTTAAAATCGTAAAACAAAAAACTAAAATTAATAACGAAACCAAGACAAAATCAATTGATATTTTTGTTGAAGAAAAACCCACAGGTGAAGTTTATGCCTCTGCAGGCGCGGGGACATCTGGTGCCTCATTTGGCTTTGGTGTAAAGGAGAATAATTATTTAGGTAATGGGATAGGTTTAGACTCAAATTTATTAATTTCAACTTCTCAATTTAAAGGAAAGTTTTCTTTTACAAATCCTAATTTTAATAATTCAGATAAATCACTTTATTTTTCAGCAGAAGCAACCGAAATTAATAATTATGAAACATTTGGTTATAAAACAAATAAAACAGGCTTTCGTGTTGGTACTAATTTTGAGTATCTAAATGATTTTTATTTAGGTTTAAATAGTTCAAATTTTTACGAAAGAATAGAAACCAACAGCACTGCTTCGGCTCAACAGCAAAGTCAAGAAGGAAACTATTGGGACTCTTTTTTAAAATTTGATATGAATTATGATAAAAGAAATCAAAAATTTCAAACAAGCTCAGGTTTTAAATCTTTCTACTCAATTAGTTTGCCAGTTGTTAGTGACACAAATACTTTTAAGAATTATTATAATTATTCAAAATACTTTAGTTTTTATGATAAAAATTTTTCATCAATGTCTTTATCTCTTCAATCGGCAAATTCAGTAAATAATAAAAACATCAAATTATCTGAAAGAATATCAATTCCATCAAGTAAACTTAGAGGTTTTCAATATGGTAAAATAGGCCCAAAAGATGGTGATGATTTTGTAGGAGGTAATTATGCGTACTCATTAAATTTTGTATCTAATATACCATTAGTTTTTGAAGAATCTCAAAATTTAGATTTTATGATTTTTGCAGATATGGCTGATATTTGGGGTGTAGATTATAATTCGTCTATAGAGGGAAATGGCATAAGATCTTCTGTTGGTGTAGCTTTGGATTGGATGACACCTATTGGCCCAGTTAACTTTACCTTGGCATATCCAATATCAAAACAAACTGGAGACAAAACAGAGTCTTTTAGATTTAACTTAGGAACAACTTTTTAATGAGAATATTAAAAAATTTTTTTTTTATAACAATTATATTATTACTTTCAAATAATTTACTAAAAGCAGATGATAAAGTTGCTTATATAGATATTGATTTTATTTTAGCAACTACTCTATCTGGTAAATTACTGTTAGATAATCTGAAAAAAGAAGAACAATTAAAAGTTAATGAATTTAAAGAAATTGATAAACGTTTTAAAAATGATGAAAATAAAATATTAGCTAAAAAGAATTTAATTTCCAAAGAAGAAGTTAATAAAGAGATGAAATCTTTACAAATAAAATTTCAAAAATATAAGGAAAATAAAAATAGAGAAATTAATGAACTTAAAAAAAAAAGAAACAGAAATATTATGAATTTTTTAAATTTGATAAACCCAATTATAGAAAAATATATGGATGATAATTCAATTTATATACTTTTGGATAAAAAAAATATTTTTATTGCAAGTAAAAACTATGACATTACAAATAAATTAATTGAACTCATTAATAATCAAATTAAAACAGTTGATATAAAATAAATGAATAGTCTAAATAAAAAAGATATTGAAAATTTGCTTCCTCATAGAGACCCTATGTTGTTAATAGACGAGCTTCATGATATTAAAAAACTTACATCTGCTACTGGTATAGTTAATGTTAAAAAGGATAGTTTTTTTGTTCAAGGTCATTTTCCTGGTCAACCAGTGATGCCAGGTGTTCTGATAGTTGAAGCTTTTGGTCAAACAGCTGCTGCTCTAACAGCTCATGGTATAGATAAATCCACCTATGAAAATAAGCTTGTATTTCTTATGGGCGTTGAAAAAGCACGCTTTAGAAGCCCTGTTATTCCTGATTGTAAACTCTTGCTTAAAATTCAAGCTATAAGATCTCATGGTAGAGTTTGGAAGTATAAGGGAGAAGCTTTTGTTGACGATAAAAAAATGGCTGATGCAATATGGTCAGCCACAATTGTAGATAAGAAATAAATAGCAATAATTATTGATAACCCAAACTTTTTTGCTTTGTTAAAAGCAATCATGGTAAATCCATTTTTTAAAAATAATGGTCCTTTTAAATTAAGTGAAATTTTAAAAGTATTAAGCATTGAGACTTTTGAAAATAATAGTGATTTAAATATTATAGACATTAAAGATTTGCAAAACTCTAACCCAAATGAAATTACTTTCTTTCATTCAAAAAAGTACAAATTAATTGCAAACAATACTAAAGCCGCTTTTTGTATAACGTATGAAAATTTGAAAAATGAATTACCAAAAAATTGTAAACCAATAATTGTAGATAATGTTTTTGTAGCAACTTCTATTATTACTGCTAAATTTTATCCAGACGCTGTTATTGATGATTATGATTATAACGTAGAACAAATTAATGATACAAAATTTAACGATAATGTTAAATTTGGTAAAAACGTATTGATAGGACAAAATGTTTCATTAGGCTTAAATTGTTTAATTGGACATAATTCTATTATTGAAAAAAATGTTACTATTGGTGATAATTGTTCTATTGGATCAAATACAATTATTAGAAATACTTTAATTAAAGATAATGTTCGAATTTTAGATAATTGTGTCATAGGGAAACATGGTTTTGGTTTTTTTCCTAATCAAAATAAAAACCTAAGATATCCTCATATAGGAATTGTCATAATTGAAGATGGTTGTGAAATTGGGTGTGGCTCAACTATTGATAGGGGCTCTATGTCAAATACTACTATAGGAAAAAATACTTATTTAGATAATCAAATTCATATTGCTCACAATGTCAGAATAGGTAAAAATTCAATCATTGCTGGACAGGTAGGAATAGCTGGTAGTTCTGTGGTTGGAGATAATGTTAAAATTGGTGGTCAAGTGGGAATTTCAGGTCATTTAAAAATTGGTAATAATGTTGAAATAGCTGGTGGTTCTGGAGTTATAAAAGACATACCCGATAACTCAAAGGTTATGGGCTACCCCGCAAAAAATATCAGAGATTTTTTGAGAAAAAATAAATGATACACAAAACAGCAATTATAGACTTTAAAGCAGAAATTTCTTCAAATGTAAAAATTGGACCATATTCTGTAGTTGGCCCAAATGTTAAAATTGATGAAAATTCAGAAATACAATCTCATGTAAGTATTGTTGGTAATACCAAGATTGGTAAAAATAATAAAATATATCCTTTTTCATCTATTGGTAATGATCCTCAAGATTTAAAATTTAACGGTGAAGACACCAAACTTGAGATTGGTGATAATAATAAAATAAGAGAATATGTTACAATCAATCCTGGGACAAATGGTGGAGGTGGATTGACGAAGATTGGTAATAACTGTCTTTTTATGGTTTCATCACACATTGCACATGATTGTATAGTTGGAAATAATGTAATTTTAGCAAACAATGTTCCATTAGGTGGACATGCAGAAATTGAAGATAATGTTATCATTGGTGGTAATTCAGCGGTTCAACAGTTTACAAGAGTAGGTAGATCAGCAATGATTGGTGGAATGTGTGGTGTTGTAAGAGATATAATACCTTATGGAATAGCTCATGGTAACAGAAGTGTATTACAAGGTTTAAATTTAATTGGCCTTAGAAGAAAAAATATTCCAAACAAAGAAATAATGACTTTAAGCAATGCTTATAAAGAAATATTTAAAAATGAAAATTTAACTGATAATTTAAATAGTTTAAGTGAAGATTTTAAAAGGAATGATTTAGTTTTGGAAGTGGTTAATTTTTTAGAAAAAGATAAAAAAAGACCAATTTGCACTCCTTTTTCAAAATAAAATGATTGGATTATTTTTAGGTGATACTGATTTTTCAGAAATTGTTCTTAACAAAATTATAAAATTAAAAAAAAGATATTTTATAATAGATTTTTCAAAAAATAATAAATTTAAAAAAGATTTAAATTCAAATCGAATAAGTATTGGTAAATTCGGAAAAATAATAAATTTAATTAAAAAGAAAAAATCAAAAAAAGTTTTGTTTGCAGGAAAAATATCTAAACCTAAATTTTCAACATTAAGACTTGATCTGAAAGGAATGTATTATATGCCAAGTGTCATTAAAGCTGCTAAATCAGGCGATGCTGCAATCATAAAAGCAATTATTAAAATATTAAATAGAGAAAATATAAAAGTAATAAGCTCAAATTTTTTTAGTCCTGAACTATCATTAAAAGCTGGAATTTATACGAAAATAAGACCAACGTATAAAGATGGTAAATCTATAAAAAAAGGAGTTGATTACTTTAATCAATTAAACAGTTTAGATCATGTTCAGGCTTTAATAGTAAAAGATGACAAAATTATAATTACAGAAGGCAATCAAGGAACTAAAAAAATGTTATCAAAATTAAAAAAAAAATCAGCAGGAATTTTAATTAAATTACCTAAGAAAAAACAGGATTTAAGAATGGATTTACCAACAATTGGTCTAAACACGTTAAAAGATTGTAAAAAATACGGTTTAAATGGCATCGTTTTAAAATCAAAAAAAAATATTTTCTTAGATAAAGATAAATGCATAAACTTTGCCAACAAAAACAAGATATTTATTAAGATTATATGAAGAAAATATTTATTTTAACTGGCGAACCCTCTGGAGATAAATTAGCTTCAACAGTTATTTCAAAACTAATGCTACAAGACCCTAATGTTGAGTATTTATCAGTAGGAGGAACTCATATAAAAAAGCTTGGTATTCAATCAATTTTTGACCTCAAAGAAATTACTTATCTTGGGTTTACAACCGTGTTACTTAATATTTTTAAGATAAGGAATAGAATTAATAAAACAGTTGATGAAATTATAAAATTTAATCCAGATATATTGTTTAGCGTTGACAGCCCAGATTTCACATTAAGAGTAGCTGAAAGAGTTAAAAAAATAAATAATAATATTAAAACAATTCATTATGTTGCTCCTCAAGTCTGGGTTTGGCGTAAAAATAGGGTTAGAAAAATTAAAAAGTTTATAGATCATATGCTTTTGTTATTTAATTTTGAAAAAAAATATTTTGAACCAGAAAATATTAAAACAACATTTGTAGGACATCCTTTAATTGAAAAAAAAGAAAATATAAAAACAGATTTAAATAATTTAATATCCAAAGATAAGAAAATTATATCAATTTTTCCTGGTAGTCGTAAATCAGAAACAAACGTACTTTTACCTATATTGTTAGATTTTGTTAAACTGATGAATAAAAAAGAAAATATTTATTTTTTTGTTTTTCATGCGACAGATGAAAATAAAGATTTTATTATTAATGAAATTAATAATATTAATTTAAATAACGTAGATGTTGTTTCTGATGAAAATATCAAATCACAAATATTATCTAATTCAATATTCGCTGTCTCTAAATCAGGTACTGTTTCATTACAAATTTCAAGTGCAAATGTACCATCAATAATAATTTATAAATTAAGTTTTTTAAACTTTATGATTTTTAAATTATTAGTGAATGTTAAATTTGCTAATATTATTAATATAATAAATAACAGAGAAGTAATTCCAGAATTATTACAAAACGAATGTAATGCTAAAGAAATTTTTAATACAGTTATTTATTTTTTAAAAAATCCTGAATTAATTAAAAAACAATTAAGTGATTGTAATAAAACTTTAGAGGGTATTAAATCTAAAACATCTTCTTCAAATGAATCAGCTTCAATCTTAAGCAAGTATCTTACTTCCTAATCTTTTTTTAACTTCATCTTTACCTAAAGAAATTACAATATCATAAAGTCCTGGGCCAAATTTGGATCCAGTTAAGGCCACTCTTAATGGTTGCCCAACTCCTTTGAAATTTGTTTCATATTTTTTTATTAATTGATTTACGACTGGTTCAAGACTTTCTTTATTTAAATTTTCTATATTTGATAAGTTATTATTAAATTCTTTTATGATTTTTTTTGCTTTTTCATCTATTAATTTGAAATCTTCATCTTCAAATTTTACTTCATCTAATAGTATGTATTTTGCATTATTGTAAATATCCTCTAAAGTTTTCGCTTTATTTTTGAGAAAAGATAATGAAGTTTTGATTTTTACTTCTTTTGCTTGATATATTTTTTCTTTATATATATCACAATATTCGACCAAATGTTGATAGAGTTCATTTTCTTCTATGTTTTTTATATAATATTCATTTATCGATAAGATTCTGCTCATATCTAGTTTTGAAGGAGATTTGCCAATACCTTCTAAATTAAAGTGCTCAATACTTTCTTTTAAAGTAAATATTTCTTTATCTTCAAAGGACCAACCTAATCTTAGCAAATAATTCCTTAATGCATCAGGCATAATGCCAATTTTTGAATAATCATCCAAAGTTGATGCGTTATCCCTTTTTGATAATTTCTTACCTTCTATTGTGTGAATAAGAGGTATATGTGCAAATTTTGGTAAATCCCAGTTCATTGCTAAATAAATTTGCATTTGTTTAAATGTATTAATTTTATGATCATCTCCTCTAATAATATGTGTCATATTCATTTGGTGATCATCAACTGTTGCAGACAAATTATATGTTGGCGAACCATCATTTCTTAAAATTATAAAATCTTCAATTGTGTTATTATCAATTTCTACGTCACCTTGAACCAAATCCTTTAATATTGACGAGCCTTCTATTTTACTTTTAAATCTTATTACTGGTTTTATGTCTTTTGGAGCTTCAGATTCTGGTATATCTCTCCATTTTCTATTGTAGATATAGGGAAGTTTTTTTTGTCTAGCTCTCTTTTTTTGTTCTTCAATTTCATCTGTAGAACAATAACATTTATATGCATTACCATTTTTTAATAGTTCATTTGCAACATTAACGTGGTCTTTAATTTTAGTTGATTGAATATATTCTTCTCCATCATGTTCTATGCCAAGCCATTTTAAAGATTTAATAATCTGAATTTTATGTTCATCTTTAGATCTTTCTTTATCAGTATCTTCAATTCTAAGGTGAAAAGTCCCTTTTTGGTTTTTGGAAAATAACCAATTAAAAAGGGCTGTTCTTACACCACCAATATGAAGAGCTCCAGTAGGTGAGGGAGCAAATCTAGTTGCTATTTTTGACATCAGTGATGTTTAGACTATTTTTTTAGAAGTTTCTATATAAAGATACCAAAACTCCTTGGACTTTAACTCTGTCTGGTCCAAAAATTTTAGTTTCATAATTTCTATTAGCACTTTCAAGTGCAACCACTTTACCTTTTTTACGAATTCTTTTAAGCATAGCCTCATGCTCATCAATTAAAGCTACTACAATTTTTCCATTATCAGCAGTATCTGTTCTTCTTATAATTACAGTATCACCTTCATTGATACCAGCTTCTATCATTGAGTCCCCCTGAACTTTTAATCCAAAATAATCACCATTTTTTTCTAGATTACTTGGTAGAGGAATTCTTGATACTTCATTTTGTATAGCTTCAACTGGAGTACCAGCAGCTATTTTACCAAGAACAGGAACTTCCATTTCATCAGAATTAATATTAACCTCATCTAAACCACCTTTAATTACACTAGGCGAGAAACTGTTATAAATATCATTTGCAGAAGCGGTTTCTGGCAATTTAATTACCTCTAAGGCTCTTGCCTTGTGGGCTAATCTTTTAATAAATCCTCTTTCCTCTAATGCACTAATTAATCTATGGATACCTGATTTAGATTTTAGATTTAACGACTGTTTCATTTCTTCATAAGAGGGAGAGACACCAGAACTCCTCAACTTCTTGTTGATAAATAAAAGCAGGTTTTTTTGTTTTTTAGTAAGCATAAGAACAAATATCGTACAAACAATGTTCTATAAAAGTTCTTATCAATAAACAACAGTAAAAAAACTTAGTAAAATGTGGGGTAATTTAACTACAAAACTGAGAAAATAGAATTTTCTGATAAATTTTTTAAAAGTGATTCACCAATTAAAAAAGTTTTTATAGAAGTTTTATTCTTCAAATCCAAAAGTTCATCTTTTGTTTTAATTCCACTCTCAGAAATTAAAGGTCCCTGATGATTTAAAAGCACATTATGAATATCGTAGGTTGTATTAATATCAGTTTTAAGTGTTTTTAAGTTTCTATTGTTAATTCCAATTATAGCTTCTTTAAAATTCAAAGCTTTTTTCGCTTCTTCTACAGTATGCACTTCAACGATAACTGACATGTTAAATTTTAATGCTTCTTCATATAATTCATTAGCTAAATCATCTGATACTCCCGCCAGAATAATTAAAATAGCATCAGCACCATAACTCTTTGCTAAAGGTATTTGAAATTTATCAATAAAAAAATCTTTACACAAAATTGGTAAATTAAATTTTTGTTTAATTTTACTGATATGAATTAAATTTCCTAAAAAAAAATCTTCCTCAGTAAGTACTGATAAGCAAGTTACATTATTTTCGTTATAAATTTTTGCAATTTCAACAGGATTATAATCTTCTATAATTACTCCCGCTGAAGGACTTGCTTTTTTAATTTCAGCTATAATTGAGATTTTATCTTGAATTATATTATTTTGAATTTTTTCTTTAAAATTAGTAAAATTTCTATTTTTATCAATAATTTCATTTAAAGAATCTAAACTTATGGATTTCTTTAGAGCATCGACTCTTTCAATTTTTTTTGTGATAATATTATTTAATATATTCTCAGACATTTTGTATTTTTACCAAATGTGAGTAGGGCTTACCAGTTAAGATAAACTCTCTTGTAAATTTATATGCATCTGAAAATTCTATGAATTTTTCATCTACTATTAATCCAGCTGCTGCATTTAAACAAACAGCTTTTGAAAAATCATTATCTTTACCTTTAAAAATTTCAATCATTTTATTAGCGTTGAAGTTAGCATCATCTCCAATTAAATTTTCAAATTTTTCTGCATTTACATTAAGAATTTTTGGATTAATTATAATTTCAGATATTTTTCCATCTTTTAATTGAATAACATTTGTATTTACGTATGGAGAGATTTCATCTAAACCATCTTCACTATTTACAATCCATGCAAATTTTATACTTAGGTTTTTAAGTCCTTTAGCAAATATTGTAAGTAATTTTTTATCGAATACTCCTACAACCTGTCTATTAACTAATGCAGGGTTGCTTAATGGACCAATCATATTAAAAATAGTTCTTTTACCAATTTTCTTTCTTACAGGCCCAACAAATTTCATTGCACTATGATAGTTTGGTGCAAACATAAAACCAAAATTGTTATTATTAATTTCTTTTTCTATGTCGTTTGGCTCAAGATCTATTTTAATTTTAAGTGCCTCCAAAACATCACCAGACCCACATTTTGATGAGACTGCTTTATTACCATGTTTAGCTACTTTTGTGCCCATACTAGCTAAAAGTAAAGCTGATGCAGTAGAAATATTTAAGGTATTCATGCCATCACCACCTGTTCCGCAGGTATCAACACAATCAGTTACATTTACTCTTTTTGATTTTTCTCTAAGGACATAAACTCCACCAGCAATTTCATCTGAAACTTCACCTTTTTCAGAGAGTAGGGTTAAAAAATCATAAATTTCCTCTTCATTGGCTTTACCTGTCATTAACAATTCAAAAGCAGATTTGCTTTCTTCAAAAGTTAAATCATTTTTTTTTCTCAATTTTTCTAAAATTAATTCCATAAATTAATAATTTATAAAGTTCTTTAATATTTTTATTCCTAATTTAGTTTTAATACTTTCTGGATGGAATTGTACACCATGAATATTGTATTTTTTGTGTTGAACACCCATGATTAATCCATCATTTGTTTCAGCAGTAATTTCTAAATTTTCAGATAAGGATTTTTTATCAATAATTAAACTATGATATCTTGTGGCTTCAAATGATCTTGGAAGATTTTTTAAAATCCCAATTTGTCTAGATTTGATTTTACTTGTTTTTCCATGCATTAATTTTTTTGCTTGAATAATTTTTGATCCAAAAACTTGACCTATGATTTGATGTCCCAGGCACACTCCAAGAAATGGAAGATCTTTATGTAAGGTTTTTAAAATATTCAAACAATTTCCCGATTGATTTGGATTCCCAGGTCCGGGTGAAATTACAATTTTATTATATCTTTTTTTAATAATTTCTTTTGAAGTAATTTTATCATTTCTGACGACATCGACTTTTGTTTTTAAAGATGAAAGATAATGATAAAGGTTAAATGTAAAACTATCGTAATTATCAATTAGTAATATTTTCATTATCTCAATGCACTAATTAAAGCTTTAGCTTTGTTTACTGTTTCTTCATATTCTTTTATTGGTTTGCTGTCTGCAACTATCCCAGCACCAGCTTGAACATAAAATTTTTTATTTTTTGCAACAGCTGTTCTTAAAGCAATACAAGTATCAAATTCTCCGTTTGCTGAAAAATATCCAATACCTCCGGCATATACTTTTCTTCTTGTTATTTCTAATTCATCAATAATTTCCATAGCTCTTATTTTAGGAGCTCCAGATACTGTGCCAGCTGGAAAGCCTGCCAATAATGATTTAAATTTTGAGAACTTTTTATTATATTCTCCTATTACATTAGAAACTATATGCATGACATGTGAATATCTCTCAATAATAAAACTCTCAGTGACTTTAACAGAATTGATTTTAGAAACTTTACCCGCATCATTTCTACCTAGATCTAAAAGCATTAAATGTTCTGACAATTCTTTTTTATCTTTTAATAAATCTTTTTCGTAACAAAGATCTTCTTTTTTTGTTTTTCCTCTTGGCCTTGTTCCAGCTATTGGTCTTACAGTTATCTTGTTATCTCTTAATCTTACTAGTATTTCAGGACTAGCCCCAACTATTTGAAAATCGTTAAAATTGAAGAAAAACATGAAAGGAGAGGGGTTTGTAACCCTTAATTTTTTATAAATCTCAAGAGGGTTTTTTGTAAGTTTTGCTTCAAACCTTTGGCTCAAAACTACTTGAAAAATATCACCTAATTTAATGTATTTTTTTGCTTTGTTAACCATATTAAGAAATTTGTATTTAGGTGTATTGGACTTAACTTTAATTTCTTTAAGAGCATTACTTTTAGATTTGTTTAAATTTTTTAAAGAAGATTGAATTGTAAGTTTGAAAAGTTCAGAATTTATATCATCAAATTTCTTTTGATAATTCGTAATTTTTTCATCATTAAATATATTAATTATATAAAATATTTCTTTTTTTAAATTATCATGAATTACAAGAGTTCTAGGTCTTAGCAATCTAACGTCTGGTAAATTAAGATCATTTTTACATTTATTAGGGATTTTTTCGATATATCTAATGGAATCGTATGAGAAATATCCCGAGATTAAAGAACAAATCTTTGGTAATTCTTTAGGAGTTTCAAATTTAAACTCCTCAATTATCTTTTCTATTAATTTTTCAGGCTTATCTTTTAACTTAATTTTTTTTTTGTTTTTAGTTAGATAAGAATTTTTGTTATTAAATTCCCAAATTTTATCAGGATTTTTGCCAAAAATAGTATATCTTCCTTTTATCTTCCCTTTTTCAACAGACTCAAAAATAAAGCTATTTTTTTCAATTAAAAAATTATCAATTAAATTAATTACTTCATCATCATTTTTGACTTTTTTAGAAGTATAGATAATTTGATTTTTTTTGCTTCTATGTCGAAACTTAAAATCCTTGAAGTTTCGATTGATTATCATTTGAAATAATTTTTAACTCTATCAATAGTTTTTTGATTTAATTGTACTTGGTATTTAATATTTAGTAGTTGATCGTAAGATTGAAGAATAGTTTTTCTAGTATTAGTATTTTGGTTATTAACAAAATCAAGATAATCTTTATCAGTTTCGCTAAATGTATTTTTTTTTGTGCTAACTAGTTTTACTAAATATATTTTGTTTTCTTTATCATTTACTAATGTGAAAGAATTAATGGGTAATGAATAAAGCATTTTTACTGAATTTGATTCAAATTTCTCAATATCATCTATTGAATTTATAGTTATATACTCAATACTAAAACCAGCCATTTCTTTAAACTTATTGTTATCGAATTCATTTTTTTGAATGTTTTCTAATATATTTTTATTTTTATCAAATTTACCTTTTTGATACACCAATTCACGTATTCCTTTTTTGATAGTTTCATCTGTTAAATCTGGCACTTTGTCGTATTGGTTAGTGATATTATATAATAAAAAATTATCTCCATCTTCAATAAGGTCTAATTTTGTAGATCTTTTTGAATATATATTATCTTCATTTTTTTTTTCAGTTGCAGTAGGAGTGAATTCTTTTACTTCATTTACGACTACACTTAAATTTTCAATAATAGATTCAAAACTGTTTCCTTGAGAGATTCTATTTTCAATTTTATCTATTTCATCAAAAAACTCTTGATTAAATTCTTCTAAACCAATTAAATTTTTAGGATTTAGAACAGCATATTTAAAATCTATATACTCACTTTTTAATTGTTCTTTATTTTCCTCTAAAAATTTTTCAATTTCCAAATTAGTATATTCATTTTTATCTTTATAAAGATTTTCCATTGCAAAATATTCAAGATCTAAAGATTTATTCTCTTCTTCAAATTTCTTTTTAGTAAGAAAATTGGGAGTTATTGTTCCAGCTCCAATAAAATCAAATAGATGTTTTTGCAGTTCACGATTTTTTAATTGTAATTCAAACATTTGTGCTGACATATTGTTTGATAGTAAAAATTTTTCATACTTAGTTCTTTGAAAAACGTTATTCTCATTTTGAAAATTTTTGTTTTCTTTAATTTTTTTTAAAACTGTTAATTCAGTAATTGAAAGATCAAAATCTTCTACTTCTAAGTCAATTAAAGTTGTTGAGATTAAACCTGACAATAGTTCCTCAATTATATTATTTTCTAAATTTTCTCTAATAGCTTGTTGTGAAATTCCACTTTCATTAACATAGTTCATAAAATCTTGAGTAGTTACATTAGTTTTATTAATTTTAGCGATGTTGTTTTGGTTGTTAGTACTAAAACCTCCTCCAAAGCCACCAAAGCCAAAAGCAATTATAATGACAGCAATTAAGATTAAACCACCTAATTTTTTTGCACCAAATTTTTTCAAAGTTTCTATCATTAGCTATAAATTTATTGATCTGTAAAAAACAAATCTATAGATTAAAATTTCAATTATGACAAATAAATATATGTATTTTATAGCTAATTGGAAAATGTTTGGTGATTTAAAAACATTAAATTCACTTGATAGTGTTATAAAATTTTCAAAAAATAATAAAAACACCAAGTTTAGAATTATTTATTGTCCACCTAGCACTCTTATACGCCCATTATCAAAGAGGCTAAAAAAAACAAATCTTGAAGTTGGAGCACAAAATTGTCATGAGAGTGAAAACTATGGAGCATTTACAGGTCATGTAAATTCAAAAATGTTAAAAAATGTTGGAGCTAAATATGTTATCTTGGGACATTCAGAAAATAGACTATCTGGTGAGACTGACAAATTAATTAATTTAAAAATTAAAAGTGCGATTAAGTCAAAATTAAAAGTAATTTTTTGTATTGGTGAAACATTTAGTGAAAAAAGAAAAAAAAGAACTAACAAAGTATTAGCAAAACAAATTCATAATGGACTGAAGTCTATTAACGATACTTCAAATATTATCGTAGCTTATGAGCCTGTATGGTCAATTGGAACTGGTTTAATTCCCAAATCAAATGATTTATTAAATTCGATATCATTTATCAAAAATAAATTTCGTAAAAAAATTCCAAAAGTTTTATATGGTGGCTCTGTAAACAGTAAAAATATTGCCCAATTAAAAGATATCAGTGTTATTGATGGTTTTTTGATTGGTGGAGCTTCACAAAATTCAAAAAAATTTATTGATATAATTAAAAAAACCTTTAATTAACCCTTCATGGAAAATGTACTGTTAGTAATTAACATCATCTTAGCTTTAATCTTGGTGTCTTTGATATTATTGCAAAAATCTGAAGGGGGAGCCTTAGGTATAGGTGTTTCTCAAGAAAATTTCATGCTATCAAGATCAGCAGGTGGTTTTATGACTAAAGCAACAGCGATAGTTGCTACTCTATTTATAATTTGTAGTTTAGCATTAACTATTATTTCAAGAGCTGAATTAACACCAACAAGTTCAGTTTTAGATACTATTGAAGAAAAAACAGAAGATACACCTTCAATACCTGAAAATAATTAATTAACACTTTCCAATTCAATTTTTATTCGCTATAAGATAATTCCATGGCGCGATATATATTTGTCACCGGCGGCGTGGTTTCTTCCCTAGGAAAAGGTCTCTCTTCAGCATCGCTTGCTTATTTGTTACAATCTAGAGGTTATAAAGTTAGATTAAGAAAATTAGATCCATATCTAAATGTAGATCCAGGAACAATGAGTCCATTCCAACATGGTGAGGTTTATGTAACAGATGATGGTGCAGAAACTGATTTAGATCTTGGTCATTATGAAAGATTTTCTGGTGTATCAGCTAAAAAATCTGACAATATTACAACTGGAAAAATTTATAGCGATGTTCTTAAAAAAGAGAGAAAGGGTGAATATTTAGGAAAGACAGTACAAGTAATTCCACATATCACTGATCGTATAAAGCAGTTTATTAAAAACGATTCTTCAAAAGAAGACTTTGTAATTTGTGAAATTGGAGGAATAGTAGGTGATATAGAAAGTTTACCATTTGTTGAAGCAATTAGACAGTTTGCAAATGATGTAGGTAAAAAAAATGCATTATTTATTCATTTAACATTAGTACCTTATTTAAAAGCCTCTGATGAAATTAAAACAAAACCAACTCAACATTCTGTTAAAGAATTAAGAAGTATTGGAATTCAGCCAGATATAATAATTTGTAGATCAGAAAGATCAATACCACTTGATCATAGAAAGAAAATCTCTTTATTTTGTAATGTTGATATTAAAAATGTAATTGAAACTGTTGATGTTCGAACTATTTACGAAGCTCCTTTGAGTTTTTTTAGAGAAAAACTAGATCTTCAAGTTTTAAGTTATTTCAAATTAAAATCAAAAAAATCTGCAAATCTTAATCCTTGGAAAAAAATTACTAAAATTATTTTAAATAACAAAAAACAAGTAAACATTGCAATAATTGGAAAGTATGTAGAGTTAAAGGATGCTTATAAATCCTTAGATGAAGCATTAACTCACGGTGGAATAAATAATAAAGTTAAAGTTAATTTAGTTAGAATAGACTCTGAAAAATTAAAAGTTTCAGAAATTAAAAATAAACTTAAAAATATTTCAGGAATATTAATACCAGGTGGATTTGGAAAAAGAGGAACGGATGGAAAAATAGAGGCGATTAAATATGCTAGATTAAATAAGATTCCCTTCCTAGGTATTTGTTATGGAATGCAAATGGCAATTATTGAATTTGCTAGAAATCAATTAAATTTAAAAAATGCTACATCAAGTGAATTTGACAAAAAAGGTTTACCAATTATTGGATTAATCAATGAATGGACTAAAGATGGACAAATGATCAAGGGTACTGATAAAGATCTTGGTGGAACAATGAGATTAGGTTTATATGATGCTAAATTAAAAGATAACTCATTAATAAGAAAAATATATAAATCTAGATTAATTAAAGAAAGACATAGACATAGATATGAAGTGAATATTGCTTTTAGAGAAAAATTTGAAAAAAAAGGTATGATTTTTTCAGGTTTATCACCCGATAGTAAGCTACCAGAGATTATAGAGTTAAAAAATCATCCCTGGTTTATTGGAGTACAGTTTCATCCTGAATTTAAATCTAGACCTTTAGCCCCTCATCCTTTATTCTCTTCATTTATCAAGGCAGCTAAAAATCATAAATGAGTAGTATTAAAGTTAATTGCGGAAACATAGAAATTTCTAACGACAATAAAATTTGTATTATCGCAGGTCCTTGTCAGCTTGAAACAGAGCAACATGCAATGGATATGGCTGGTCAAATTAAAGAGATTACAAAAAAATTTGGACTTGGATTTATTTACAAAACTTCTTTTGATAAAGCTAATCGTACGAGTCTTAAAGGACAAAGAGGAGCAGGTTTAGATACTTCACTTCCAGTTTTTGATAAAATTAAAAAAGAATTAGAAGTTCCAATATTAACTGACATTCATAACGTAGAGCAATGTTCACTTGTTTCTGATCATGTTGATGCATTACAAATCCCGGCTTTTTTATGCAGACAAACAGATTTATTGATTGCTGCTGCTAAAACAAATAAAATTATAAATGTTAAAAAAGGTCAGTTTCTTGCACCATGGGATATGGTAAATGTAACAAAAAAAATAGCTGACTCAGGAAATAAAAATATTCTAGTTACAGAAAGAGGAGCAAGTTTTGGGTACAATACTTTAGTATCAGATATGAGATCTTTGCCGATTATGGCAAAGAATGGTTATCCAGTAATTTTTGATGCAACACATTCTGTTCAACAACCTGGAGGACAAGGAGAGTCATCTGGAGGACAAAGAGAATTTGTTGAATATCTTGCAAGAGCAGCTGTTGCTGTAGGTGTTGCGGGTGTTTTTATTGAAACCCACCAGGATCCAGATAATGCACCTTCTGATGGACCAAATATGGTTCCATTAAATAAGTTAGAAAATCTATTAAAACAATTAACCGATATTGATAATTTAATTAAAAAATAGTGAGTAAAATTTTAAAAGTAAAAGCACGTCAAGTATTTGATAGTAGAGGAAATCCAACAGTTGAAGCCGAAGTTTTTGCAAAAAATAATAGTGCTACTGCTATTTGTCCCTCTGGAGCATCAACTGGAACTTTCGAAGCTTATGAAAAAAGAGATAAGAATAATAAAAGATATCTAGGAAAAAGTGTTTTTAGAGCTGTAAATTTAGTTAATTCCAAAATTTCAAAAAAATTGAAAGGTCAAAATGTTCATAATCAAGAACGTATTGATACTCTTTTGATTAATCTTGATGGAACTAGACAAAAAACAAACCTTGGTGCAAATGCAATGCTAGCTGTTTCAATGGCTGTTAAAAAACTATCAGCTAAAGTTAAAAAATTACCATTGTATAAAACATTTTCAGTTAAGAAGAGTTTTCAACTGCCATATCCTTTAATGAATATAATTAATGGTGGAGCACATGCTAATAACGGACTTAGAATTCAAGAGTTTATGATAAGACCAGATAGAGCAAAAAGTTTCTCTGAGGCAATGAGAGTAAGTTTTTTAGTTATTAAAAGTTTAAGTAAACTAATCAAAGATAAAGGTTTATCAACATCTGTAGGTGATGAAGGAGGATTTGCTCCTATGATCAGCAGCAATAATCAAGCATTAGATTTGATAGTTGCAGCTATTAAAAAAGCAGGTTTTAAAAATGGTAAAGATGTTTCAATATGTCTTGATGTTGCTGCTAATGAGCTATTTAAAAAAGATAAATACTCAATTCATTCTAAAAATTATATTTCAGTTGAAAAATCAATTAAAGAATATCAAAAAATTATTAAGAAATATAAAATTAAATCAATTGAAGACCCATTTGCAGAAAATGATTGGATGGCTTGGAATAAATTAATGAAATCAGTCGAGAACGTTCAAATTGTTGGGGATGATTTGTATGTAACCAATCTTGAAAGACTTAAAAAAGGCTTTTTGAATATTTCTTCAAATTCAATTTTAATTAAATTAAATCAAATTGGCACAGTTTCCGAAACCTTAGATGTTATTAAATTTGCTCAAACTATTGGATATAAAACAATCATTTCTCACCGATCTGGAGAAAGTGAAGACACATTTATTGCAGATTTAGCAGTTGGAACAAATTCCAATCAAATAAAAACTGGATCATTAGCAAGATCAGAAAGAGTTGCTAAATATAATCAATTAATTCGTATTGAAGAAGAACTTGGAAAAAAAGCGAGGATGAATAAGATCAATTAATGTTAAGATTAATAAAAAGAAATTATTTTTTATTAATATCAGTATTTTTGATTTTATATTTTGGATTTAATTTATTATCTGGTGAAAGAGGTCTTTTTTCCTATATTGAAAAAAAAGAACTTTTGTCCAACTTGAAAAAAGAAGAATTATCCTTAACTAGTAAAATATCAGATTTAGATCACAAGAATTCATTATTAAGCACAAATTTGGATCTTGATTATATAGAAACTTTAATTAGAAAAAGGTTTTTATTTGGTAAAGAAAGAGAGACAATTTATATAATTAAAAAAGATGAAAACTAGACATCCAGAAAAAGAAAACAAACCAATAAATCCAATTAAGAAAAAACCTGATTGGATAAGGTCTAAACTTACAAATAGTAAAGAGTTTTTTTTAACAAAAACAATTGTAAATAATAATAATTTAGTAACTGTTTGTCAGGAAGCTAATTGCCCAAACATAACTGAATGCTGGAGTAAAAGACATGCAACATTCATGATAATGGGTGATACTTGCACGAGAGCATGTGCTTTTTGTGATGTTAAAACTGGTTTACCTGGAAAATTGGATCAACTTGAACCTGTTAAAATTGCTCAAGCTGTAAAAAAGTTAAATTTAAAACATGTTGTTATCACTTCTGTTGATAGAGATGATCTTGATGACGGTGGATCTGAACATTTCTTTGAAACAATTAATCAAACAAGAAAACAAAATCTAAATACTACTATCGAAGTGTTAACACCAGATTTTTTAAGAAAAGGAGATGCATACAAAAGAGTATTAGATGCAAATCCAGATGTGTTTAATCATAATATCGAAACTGTTCCAAGCTTGTATTTAAAAGTTAGACCAGGCTCAAGATACTTTTCATCTTTAGAACTTTTGAAAAATGCTAAAAAAATAAATAAAAATGTTTTTACTAAATCAGGAATTATGGTTGGTTTAGGTGAAAGTAGAGATGAAATTTTACAAGTAATGGACGATTTAAAAGCTGCTGATGTAGATTTTTTAACTATTGGTCAGTATCTTCAACCATCAACAAAACACTATCCATTAGATAGATATTATACCCCAAAAGAATTTGATGATTTAGGAACAATAGCAAAAGCAAAAGGTTTTTTACTAGTATCTTCATCACCTTTAACTAGATCTTCTTATCATGCGGATGAAGATTTTGCTAAACTTCAACAAAATAGATTAAATAAGCATTAATGCCTAAAGCATCAGTTAAGAGATTAATTGAATGTAAGAAAGATCAGCTAATTGATTTAGTTTTAGATATTGAAAAATATCCTGAATTTGTTCCTTTTTGCTTAGGTTCTCATGTTTACGAAAAAAATAAAGAGGGTAAACAAACCTTAATCATTGCTGATCTTACAATTGGTAAAGGACCATTTAAAGATACATATAAAAGTGATGTAAAATTTGACAAAGAAAACAGTACCATAAATGTAACCAATATAGGTGGTCCATTAAATCATTTGGAAAATAATTGGAAGTTTAATGAAATGAAAGGTGGTACTGAAATTTCTTTCGATATTGACTTTGAAATCGAAAATAAATTTTTAAATGTTTTAATGTCAAAATCTTTTGAATTTGGTTTAAATAAAATAGCAGATGCTTTTCAAAGAAGAGCTGAAGATCTTTATAAGCCCATAGATAATTAATTAAATCAAATTTAAAATTATCTTAATTACTTTTCGAACAGTTGATTTTTGAATAGAATTACGATTTTTTGATTTAAATTTATTTTCTTTAATAAGTAAGGTTTTACCTTTTTTTATTCCAATATAAACCAAACCTACTGGTTTATTTATAGAAGCCCCACCAGGTCCTGCAATTCCAGTAATAGAAACATTTATTTTACTTTTTGATATTTTAGATAAGTTTTGGACCATAGATTTACAGCATTCTTTGCTTACTGCCCCATATTCTTTTATTATATTTTTATTTACTTTTAATATCTTTATTTTTGCTTGATTAGAGTATGTGGTTAAACCCATTTGAAAGTACTTTGATGAACTGGCTAATTTAGTTAAATTATGAGCCAATAATCCACCAGTACAAGACTCAGCTACTGATATAGTTAATTTTTTTTTAATTAATTTTTTATGAAGTAATTGAATAGTCATTAGAATTTAAGACTTATCAAGTAAATTAATATCATTGAATATAATCCAGCCATTATATCATCCATTATTATTCCAAAGTAATTTTTAAAATTTTTATCAAAATAGCTGACTGGAAAAGGCTTTAAAATATCAAAAAATCTGAAGAAAATAAAAGATAAAACATAATAAATTTCAATTTGTAAACTCAATTGATTGTTTTGGCTTAAGTGCAATACAAGAATTAAAGGCATAGCTTGACCCAGAACTTCATCAATAACTATTTGTCTTGGGTCTTTATTCTTAAATTCGCTTTCAGCATCTTTTACAGCATAAAAGGAGTAAAAAAATAAAAGAGTAAAAAAAATTATTGAAAATTTAATATCAGTGTATCCAAGATATTCGTAGGCAATGTATATGAATACAGCTGTAACAAGTGATGTAACAGTTCCTGGTATTTTGGTCAAATAACCATAACCAAAAAAAGTTGATATTAAAACGTTAATCTTTTTCATTGTGATATTGAGCAAATAACTTCACAAGCTATTGCTTTTTCCCTTCCAATTAATCCCAATTTTTCAACTGTTTTACCTTTTAAATTAATAAAATCTTTATCTAAATTTAATAAATTGGATAAAGAATTTATTATTTTAGCTCTATATTTTGAGACTTTAGGTTGTTCACATATCAAATTAATATCTATGTTATTTATATAAAAATTATTTTTATTTAAGATATCAACAATAGGCACCAACATTTTTGGTGATCTAATATTTTTGAATTTATTTTTGTTATCTGGAAAAAAAGTACCAATATCTTTTTTTCTCATAGCACCTAATAAAGCATCTATTATTGAGTGTAAAATTACATCTCCATCTGAATGTCCTTTAAGACCAGAATGAAAAGGAATTTTGATGCCACCTAAATAAAGCTTTTTACCTTGGATTAATTTATGAACATCAAATCCAATTCCAAAGTAAGTTTTCGTATTATTTAAATCTTCTTTAAAAGTAATTTTATTATTTAAAGTTTCACCATCTATAAATTTAATTTTTAAATTATTGTTAATAAATAAAGTTGCTTCATCTTGAACTATTTTTTTTTGCTTTACTGATAGGTCATAAATATCTTTAAATTTAAAAGCTTGGGGTGTTTGTGTTAAGTAAGAATTTTTTCTATCAAGATTAAATAATTGATTTTTAACTTTATATTTAATCGAATCTTTTGATGAAATTACAGGAATGGATGCTTTATTTGTTTGAAGTGATTTAATTAGTCTTTTTAAAAGCTTAGTTGTAAAATTTGGTCTAGCTGCATCATGAATCAAAACATTATTTGGTTTAAATCTTTTAATATATTTTAATGCAATTAAAGAAGAGTCAGATCTCTCTTTGCCTCCTTTTATAATTAAAACATTTTTTGAATATTTTTTTTTGATTTGTTTTTTATCATTAATCACCAGAATAATTTTCTTAAAAAGTTTTGATGTAATAGCTTTGTCTAAAGAATGTTCAAAAAGAGCTTTATTTTTATACGTAATAAATTGCTTGGGTTTATTTGAATTAAATCTTTTGCTTTGTCCAGATGCAAGTATTATAAAATAATTATTCATCATATTAGGTGATTATTTATTAAGAATGTACGATTTTATCAAAAAAAACATATATTTAATATTCCTATTTATTATCACATTATCTATAGGTTTTTTAACTTTTTTAACTTTTATTGATAAGGGTTTAATTGAGTTGTCAGATCAAAACTTACAATTTTTATTAATCTTAAATATTGCTTTATTAATACTTCTCTTTGTATTTATCTTTTTAGAAATTAAAAAAACAATTAGAAATGATATTGATAAAGATGGTCTTAAATCTAATAAAAAATATATAACTTATTTTGCATTATTTACATTTATACCGTCATTATTAATATCTGTATTTTCATTATTTCTATTCTCTTTTGCTCTAGAAAAATATTTTGATAAAAAAGTAACCACCGTTGTTAACAACTCTTATGAGCTTGCCAAGGATTATGTTGATGAAGTAAGGAATAAAATTCAATCAGAAATAGTTCTTATAGCTTTTGATGTTAACAAAAGTAAAAAGTTTTTAAATGATAACACAAAAGAATATAAAAGATTTTTAAAAACTCAAAAACTAATTAGAAGAGTTGACGAAATTCATATTATTGATTCACAAAAAAAGTTATTATTCTCAACTCTCGAAGATGACGATCCCTATATTCCACCACTAGATCAAGCTTTAGATCTTGTATTAGATGATGACCGTCCTTTAAAGATTATTAATGCATTTAAAAATAGATCTGCAGCTATAATGCGATTACAAAATTTTGAAGATAGATTTATTTATGTTGTTAATTATCTTGATAAAAATATTTCTAAATATTTAACAGAATCTCAAGAAGCTATTAATTTTTATTATACTGTTGAAGAAAAAAGCACAGGTATAAAAATTTCCTTTGCAATAATTTATATTATCATTGTTTCACTTTTAATGTTTATATCAATATCTATTGCTATTAGATTTTCTTCTAGATTTTTTAGATCAATTAATAATTTGATTTTAGCCTCAACTTCAATTGGTAAAGGCAATCTAGATATAAAAGTTCCTGAGGTTAAAACTGATAAAGATTTAGAAATATTGAATAAAAATTTTAATCAAATGATTGAGCGTCTAAAAGATCAACAAGAGAAATTGATTATTAATGAAAGACATGAAGCTTGGGGTAGTTTAGCTAGAAAACTAGCTCATGAGATCAAAAATCCATTAACTCCAATTCAATTAACTATTGATAGACTTAAAAATAAATATTCTTCTACATTAAATATAAAAGATAAGGAAAATTTTTCAGAAAATTTAAAAGTAATTAATAATCAGATTAAACAAATAGAAAAACTGGTTAATGAATTTTCTGATTTTGCAAGAATGCCCAAACCTATATTTCAAAATAATGATTTGATTGAATTAATTAATGATAATATAAAATTACTTCAAGAATTAGATCAAACGATTAAAATTAATTTCAATCACGATAACAACCAACTTTTTTTTAATGGAGATAAAGAACAATTAAGTAGAGTTTTTCTTAACTTAATTAAAAATTCAATTGAAAGTATTCAGCAAAAAGCTGAAAAAGTAAGTAATTTTAACAAGAATATTACCATTGAAGTTAATGAGTTTGATAGTCATATAAGTCTTACAATAAATGATAATGGTATAGGTTTTAAAAATTTGAATAATAATATTAAAGAAATTTTGAATCCTTATTTTACAACAAAAAAAGATGGAACTGGACTTGGTCTATCTATTGTAAACAAAATAATTAATGATCATAATGGCAGTATTGAATTTATTGAAAAAGATGATGGAGCATCAATCAAGATTGTATTTATAAAATAATGAATGCTGAAATTTTAATCGTTGATGATAACGCTGATATAAGAAATATTATAAATGAATTAATTATTGATGCTGGCTACAAAACACGAATTGCAGCTAATTATAATCAAGCCCTAGCTGAAATAGATAAAAAATTACCTGATGTAGCCATTCTAGATGTAAAATTAGATAAAGGTGACAATGATGGTATTGAACTTTTATCTCATATCAAAACGAAAAATAAAGATGTTCCTGTGATTATAATCTCAGGTCACGCAAATATTGAAATGGCTATAAAATCTTTACACCACGGTGCTTTTGAATTTATTGAAAAACCATTTGATCAAGAAAGATTATTAAACTTTGTTAGTCGAGCTGTTGAGAATTATAATCTTAAGAAACAAAATAGAGAGTATGAAAGTAAATTATTCTCTTCTTATGATTTAATTGGTGATAGTAAAAATACAATTAATATAATTGATCAAATTAAAAAAATATCTTTAACAGAAAGTAGAGTTTTTATACATGGTCCATCAGGATCAGGAAAGGAATTGGTTGCAAGAAAAATACATAAAAATTCTTTACGTAGTAAAAAACCATTTATAGTATTAAATGGAGCATTGTTAGACTCAAATAAGTATGAATTAGAATTGTTTGGTGAAGAAAAAGAAAATGGATCAATTTCATATGGTGCTTTGGAGAAAGCTAATAGAGGTACTTTGCTTATTGATCAAATTTCAGAAATACCACTTGATATTCAGTCAAAAATATTAAGAGTATTAACTGACCAAAAATTTAAAAGAGTTAATGGAAATAATGATGTAAGTGTAGATGTTAGATTAATTTGTTCTTCAAGCAAAGATTTAAAAAAAGAAATTCAAATAGGTAATTTTAGAGAAGATTTGTTTCATAGAATAAATGTTTTTGAAATTAATATTGAACCATTAAGCCAAAGAATTTCAGATATTCCTCTATTAATTAAATATTTTTCCAAAAAAATTTCAGAAAATTATAATATCAAAGAATTAGATATTGATGAGAATAACAGCTATATACTTAATCATAGCTGGCAAGGTAATGTTAGAGAGTTAAGAAACTTAATTGAGAGAATTGCTATTTTGCAACCTGACTCAAAAGATAAAATTTCAAATATTATTAAAGAGTCACTAAAAATCGATAATTTTGATGATCAAATTACAGAAAATAGCCTATCTGTGCCATTAAAAGATGCTAGAGAAAAGTTTGAAAAAGAGTATTTAACTATCCAACTTAAAAAATTTAATGGCAATATATCAAAAACAGCAAATTTTGTTGGAATGGAAAGAAGTGCCTTACATAGAAAATTAAAAGGTTTGGGAATAAAAGAATTTAATTAAAATGAATATAATCATTTGTGGTGCCGGTAGAGTAGGGTTTACTATAGCCAAACAATTAAGTGAACAGGGACACTCTATAACTGTAATAGATCAATCTAGCGAAGATATTCAAAAAATTGATGATTCATTAGATGTTAAAGCAATAGTTGGTAAAGCGACTTATCCTTCAATTCTAGAAAAGGCTAACGCATCAGAGGCAGATATGATTATAGCTGTTACACGTAATGATGAAATAAATATGGTAATTTGTCAAATTGCTTTTTCTATTTTTAATATTCCAAAAAAAATTGCTCGAATTAGATCTCAAGATTATTTAAATCCAAAATTTACAACTGTTTATAATAAAGAAAATTTACCGATTGATGTAATTATTTCACCTGAGTTAGAAATAGCAAAATCAATTCAAAGAAAATTAGAGGCACCAGGTGCTTTAGATAGTGTACCTTTTGCAGAAAATAAAATTAGATTATTAGAAATTTTGATTAACGAAGATTGTAATTTAATTAATATCAAACTTAATGAGTTAACAAAAAAACATCCTAATTTAGATGCAAATATTATTGGTGTTATTAGAGGAGAAAAATTTTTAATTCCTAAAAAGAATGATGATATTCAGAAAGAGGATAAGATTTATGTTATCATAAACTCTTCACAAATGTCTCAGACATTAGAAGCATTTGGCCATACAGAAAAAATATCAAAAAAGATATTGATTGTTGGTGGTGGTAATATTGGTTTTAACCTTGCAAAAAATCTGGAAGAAAGTTTAGATACTGCTAGAGTGAAAATAGTTGAAAAAAATAAAGATCGATCCGAGTTTCTAGCAAACGAACTTAATAACACAATAATTATAAATGGAGATGGCCTTGATGAGGAAGTTTTAATAGAAGCAAATCTAGAAGAGGCAGAAACAGTTCTTGCTCTAACAAATGATGATGAGGATAATTTGATGGTGAGTGTACTTGTTGAAAAATTTGCTAAAGATGAAAGTAAGATTGATGATAAAAGAACGATGGCACTGATAAATAAACCAAATTATTCTTTACTGCAAAATTCTTTAAAGATAGATGATTTGATTGATCCTAGAATGAATACAGTTTCGAGTATTTTAAAACATATTCATAAGGGTACTATTGAAACAGCTTATACAATTCATAATGGTGAATATGAGGTTATTGAAGCTGAAATTATTGAAACTTCAGAGTTAATCAATAAAGAACTAAAAAATTCAAATTTGCCAGAAGAGATTAGAATAGGTGCGGTTTTACGTGACAATAAAGTTGTTATTCCTAGATCAAATTTTGTGTTTCAAAAAGATGATAGAGTTGTTTTTTTAGCTAAAAAAGACTCTATTTCAGTTGTAGAAAATATATTTAGAATAAGCTCTATATAATTATAATGTCTCTTTTTAGAGTTAAATATCTGAGTTTTTTTTTTATCCTAGTATCTGTTTTTTCTTTTTTTAACATCATTTATTCTTATTATTTTAATTTATATCTAAATCTCTACACTTATTATTTTAGCTTATTTTCATCATTAATTATTGGGCTACTATTTTATAAGATTAAAGAGGTTAATAAAAAACCTTCTATATTTGAAAAAATTTTAACAGTATTTTTAGGATATCTATTAATTCCAATTATACTGTCACTACCATTTTATTTTAGTATTTATAATTTAACATTTTTAAACTCTTTATTCGAAGCTGTTTCAGGATTTACTTCTACAGGATTTACAATTTTTGATAATATAAAACATATTGATCAAGGCCTAATTTTATGGAGATCATCTATTCAGTGGATAGGGGGGCTGTATTTTTTATTTTCAATTATTTTTTTAATAGACATATATGATGATAGTTTAAAAAAATCACTTACAAACTTTTTATCATTTAATAGCAGCGAAGTTATAAAACAAACAATTAAAATTTTTATTTTGTACTCATGTATAACTTTATCTATTTTTTTTATGTTAAATATTTTTGATATAAGATCTTTTCACTCTCTTAATTTATCAATGACTATAATAGCATCAGGTGGTTTTTTGCCGTCAAATGATCTTTCTTCAATTTTAGTTAATGAAGGTCAGATAATTATATTTTCCTTATTAATGTTAGTTTCTTTTTTTAGTATTTTTTTCATCTATAATTTGATTTTTTTAAGAGATAAAAATCTTAATTTTTTTTATGAGGATATTCATTTATTTTTATATTTCTTATTTATTGTAACAATTTTTTTTATTTTTTTTAGCTTTGATACTGATTTTATTTATAGCTTTTTATCTCTTGTTAGTAGTATATCTAATATAGGTATTTCACTTGAATTTGATCAATCAAAACTAAGTTTTATTTATTTAATCTTAGTTATAATTGGTGGATCTTTTTTTTCTACGAGTTCAGGTTTAAGATTTTTAAAAATATACTCACTTACTAAATATTCTTTAAATCAAATTTTGTCTTTTAGTAAACCTAAGAATGTTTTTATGAATAAGTTAGTATTTTCCAAAATTAATTTTGATTTAAAAGAAATTAATAAATATTTTTTAACGATTGTTATCTTTATTATTTCACTTTTTATTTTGACTTTGTTGTTAAGTTTAGGTGATATTAATTTTGAAAGCTCATTTAAGTTGGCAGTTCTAACTTTAATGAACACAGTAAATTCCTCTGCCTACGGTTTAGGTGAATTTAACTTTAGTAATTTAAATTTTTTAACTAAATATTTTATAATTTTCTTTATGATTATTGGTAGAGTCGAGCTTATATCTTTACTTTTAATAGCAAAAAAATTTCTTTTTAAATACTAATTAAGTATTATATATGTATCTGTATTTAATAATTGCGCCCTTAGCTCAGCTGGATAGAGCATCGGTTTTCTAAACCGAGGGTCGCACGTTCGAGTCGTGCAGGGCGCACCATTATCAATATATATTCATATATTTTTTTTTCATACTAGATATAGTTATAATAATTCTAATATTTGGAATTTTTCTTTGATCAACTTTATATAATGATAGAAACTTGATCTAATTCAAATTTAATTTGAATTATTTGTTAACAAATAAAAATAACTAAAAGGAAGAATAATGTTTAAATACTTAAAACAATTAACTTCTTTAGTGGCAATGGTTGCTGTGTTGTTTACTTTTACAACAGAGACTATGGCTGCTAAAAAATCTAAGACACTTAAAAACACTCAGAAGAAGGGTTTTGTAAGATGTGGAGTATCTCAAGGTCTACCAGGATTTTCTAATGCTGACGCTGCAGGAAATTGGACTGGTGTTGACGTTGATGTATGTAGAGCGGTAGCTGCTGCAGTACTAGGTGATGCAAACAAAGTTAAGTTTACACCATTAAGTGCTAAAGAAAGATTTACAGCTTTAACTTCTGGTGAGATTGATATCTTATCAAGAAACACAACTTGGACTCTTTCTAGAGACGCTGACATTGGACTTACTTTCGTTGGAGTAAACTTCTACGATGGTCAAGGTTTTATGGTTAGAAAAGACTCTGGAATTACTTCAACAAGCCAATTCAAAAATGGAATCTCAGCTTGTACTAACATTGGTACAACAACTGAGTTAAACATGAGAGACTTCTTTAACTCTAAAGGAATTTCTTACACTCCAGTTGCTTTTGAAAAAGCTGATGAAGTTGTAGCTGCTTATGATGCTGGTAGATGTGATACTTATACTACTGACAAATCTGGTCTTGCTGCACAAAGAACTAAAATGACTAACCCAGATGATCACATGGTATTACCTGAAACTATTTCAAAAGAGCCTTTAGGGCCTGTTGTTAGACAAGGTGATTCAGTATGGGAAGATATCGTAAGATGGTCTTTAAATACTATGATCGAAGCTGAGGAGTACGGTGTTACTTCTGCAAATGCTGACATGATGAAAACTTCAGAAAACCCACAAATCAAAAGATTAGTTGGTGCTGAAGGTGAAATGGGTGCTGCATTCGGTTTAGATAACGAGTGGAACTTAAGAATTATCAAACAAGTTGGAAACTATGGTGAAAGTTATAAGAGAAATATAGCTGACACTGGTATCTTACCAGACAGAGGTCCAAATGAATTATGGACTAAAGGTGGTATTTTATACGTTCCACCATCAAGATAATTTAAAGTTATAAATTAATTAAAAAGGGCTAGATTTATCTAGCCCTTTTTTTATAGTATCAAATCAAATGAAATTTAAAAAAATCCTACCTCAATTTTTAACTTTATTATTTATAGTTTTAATTTTTGGTTTCTTTACCATGAATGCTCAAGAGAACATGGATACGAGAGGTATTGAGTTTGGATTTGGTTTTTTATCAAAATCAGCTTCATTTGATATTCAGTTTTCATTAATTGATTATGATGGCTCCATGTCATATGGTCGAGCTTATTTAGTAGGATTGTTAAATACTTTATTAGTCTCATTTATTGGAATTATTTTATGTACAATTTTGGGTATAATCGTTGGAGTTGCTAGATTATCACCTAACTATTTAATAAATAAAACTGCTAGTTTTTATGTAGAATTCTTTAGAAACGTACCTTTATTATTACAGATATTTTTTTGGTATTTTGCGGCATTAAGAGCATTACCAATGCCAGAAGATGCTCCATTGATTTTTGGATCATCATATATGACTATTAAAGGTCTTTATACTGTTGCACCAATTTGGAATAATTTTGATGTATTTTTTATAGCCTTAATTATTGCAATGATAATTATTTTCTTTTTCAATAAATTTGCAAAGAGAAAGCAAGAAAAAGAAGGCAAACAGTATCCTAAATTTTTAATATCACTTGGGATTTTTATAATATTACCATCATTAACTTTTTTAATAGGTGGTGTTGATTTATCTTGGAGTTTCCCAGAATTAAAACAATTAGCCAAAACATCTTTTACTTTTGATGGTGGTATGGGCATACCTCCTGAATTGATTGCATTAACACTAGCATTAACTCTTTATACAGCTACATTTATTGCAGAAAACGTTAGAGCCGGTATTCAAGGTGTGGGTAAAGGTCAAAAAGAGGCAGCAGCTTCAATTGGTTTAACGCCAAGCCAAGTTTTAAAGCTTGTTATAATGCCTCAAGCTTTAAGAATTATTATACCACCAACAACAAACCAATATTTAAACTTAACTAAAAACTCATCTCTAGCAGCTGCAATTGCTTATCCAGATTTAGTTTTAGTTTTTGCTGGTACTGCAATGATGCAAACAGGAAGAGCAATTGAAATTGTTGGTATTACAATGGCCACTTATTTAACAATCAGTTTGACCATTTCAATGTTTATGAATTGGTACAATAAAAGAATAGCGATACAGGAAAAGTAATAATGAATAATGTAAATTTTTTAAAGCCAAATAGAGAAAATCTAAATTTATTTTTAGTTTTTGGAACTTTATTTTTTGCATTAGGAATACTTGATTTTTGCTTAAATAATTTTTATGAAACAAATATCACAGGTTTTTTACCTGGATTTATCAGTTTTTTTACTCCTTTAATTTTTGGAATGATAGGCCTTCATTTAATAAGAATAGAGTTTTCTGGGATTAAAATATTAGATGAATTAAATAAAAATATAAATACTAACAATTTTAATGCAGCTTTAAGTATCAGTATAATTATATTAATAATTTTTGGGGTAGCACCATTACTTAATTGGTTCATTCTAGATGCAAATTTTATAGGAGATAGCAAAGAAGCTTGCACGGGTGGTGGAGCATGTTGGGTATATATTAAAGTTTGGTTTAATAGATTTATTTATGGAATGTATCCAAATGCTGAACAATGGAGAGTTAATGCTACATTTATTATTGTTCTAGGATTTATGGCGTTAGGTTATTTTTTTCCATTAAGATTTAAAAAATATCTAACTTTTTATTATGTTATATTTTTACCAATAATATCATTTTTACTAATCTATTATTTAATATCTG
The DNA here is from genome assembly GCA_014653385.1 of Pelagibacterales bacterium SAG-MED50. GTDB lineage: Bacteria > Pseudomonadota > Alphaproteobacteria > Pelagibacterales > Pelagibacteraceae > Pelagibacter. The sequence goes on from JACWER010000004.1 coordinate 78,491, forward strand.
GAGGTGAATTTGGTTTAGAATGGGTTGAAACTGGTGCTTGGGGAGGTTTATCATTAACGTTTATTGTTGCATTTTTTTCTCTAATATTCTGTTTTCCAATAGGTATGATGTTAGCTCTTGGTAGAAGATCAGATTTAGCTGTTGTTAAATATTCATCACTTTCATTTATTGAGTTTTGGAGAGGTGTACCGCTAATAACCGTTTTATTCATGTCTGCTGTTATGTTTCCGATGTTTTTGCCAGATGGAACTTATGTTGATAAATTGATCAGAGTTATTGTTGCGATCACATTATTTGAAGCTGCTTATACAGCAGAGGTTATTAGAGGTGGTTTACAAGCATTACCTAGAGGTCAGTATGATGCTGCAAAATCTTTAGGTATGGGTTACTGGAGACTTCACTTGCTAGTTATTTTACCTCAAGCTTTAAAATTAGTTATTCCTGGAATTGCTAATACGTTTTTAGCTTTAGTAAAAGATACTCCATTAATTTTTGTAGTAGGGTTATTAGAATTAGTCGGTATGTTGAACTTAGCGAAAACAAATCCTAAATGGCTTGGTTTTTCAATGGAAGGATATGTGTTTGCTGGAATAATATTCTGGATTATTTGCTACAGTATGAGTAAATATAGTCAAAAATTAGAATTAAAATTTAAAACAGATAGATAAATTATGTCAGACTCAATTATACAAATTAGTGAAGTAAATAAATGGTATGGTGATTTTCAAGTTCTTAAAGATATAAATCTTGAAGTTAAATCTAAAGAAAAAATTGTTGTCTGTGGACCTTCTGGATCTGGTAAATCTACATTAATTAGATGTATTAATAGATTAGAAGAACATCAAAAAGGAAACATCATTGTTGATGGTACTGAAATTTCTGAAGACACTAAAAATATTGAACAAGTAAGAGCAGAAGTTGGAATGGTATTTCAACAGTTCAACTTATTCCCACATTTATCTATTATTGATAACTGTACACTTGCTCCTATTTGGGTAAAAAAAATGCCCAAGAAAGAAGCTGAAGAATTAGCACTTAAACATCTAGAAAGAGTTCAAATATTAGATCAAGCTCAAAAATTTCCCGGTCAACTATCAGGGGGACAACAACAAAGGGTAGCTATTGCAAGAGCTCTTTGTATGGAACCTAAAATTATGTTATTTGATGAGCCAACTTCTGCATTAGACCCTGAAATGATTAAAGAAGTGCTTGATGTAATGGTTAATCTAGCAAAAGAGGGTATGACGATGATTGTTGTTACTCATGAAATGGGTTTTGCTAAAGAAGTTGCAGATAGTATGATATTTATGGACGAAGGAAGAATTGTTGAGAAGGCAGACACCAAAGAATTTTTTGCCAATCCTAAGAGTGAAAGAACTAAGCTATTTTTAAGTCAAATTTTATAAAAATACTTAAATTTTAGCGTTAATTTAGTCAATTTTTAGAAACCTATTATGAGTTTTTATCATCAACTTATGCTTGACAGCATTTTAGTTAATCAACTTTTATGGAAAATAAATAAATTTTTTTATTGCAGTAACATTAATAAATTTGTTCAATATGTTTTTAAAATTTAATTAAGAGGGGTCTTAATGGAAGATAATTTCAATAAACACTTGGGTAGTAAGCTTAAGCTAAGAAGATTAGCTTTGGGTTTAACTCAAACTAAGGTAGCAAAAGCTATCAATGTAACGTTTCAACAAATTCAAAAATACGAAAAAGGCACTAATGGTGTCAGTTCAATTAGATTACTGCAGTTATCTAATTATTTAAAAGTACCAATTAATTATTTCTTTGAAGATTTTTCAGAATATTTAATTAACTTAGAAAAATCTCAAGAAGGTCATATGAATGTTAACTATAATTTCTTAACTAAATTATATTCAGAACTTAGTGCTGACCAAAAATTAAAATTTAATAAATCTTTGCAAATTTCAGGATCAGTTATTTCAAAAGCAGTTTAATTTTTTTTTGTTTGAGACCCCAAAATTTAATTCATCAATTTCTATTATTATTAATTATTTATAATTAAATATTATTATTTAGGAATATTTATTTGGCTCCTCGGGCAGGACTCGAACCTGCGACCAATTGATTAACAGTCAACTGCTCTACCAACTGAGCTACCGAGGAATGTAAAAAACTCAACTTACTTTTTTTTAGAGCTAAAACAAGATTTTTTTTGGAGGCAACGCCCGGAATCGAACCGGGATACAAGGATTTGCAATCCTCTGCGTAACCATTCCGCCACGTTGCCATCTTGTTTAGACTAATAGCTTCAGATGCCTTTTTATATTAAATATTTCTAATTAGTCTATTAAATAACGAGCTAAATTCATTATTGTTAATTTAGATTATTAAATTATAAACTTTAAACATAGATGAGTAGCGATAAATATATACATTCTGATGTCGAGGATAAGATTTATTCTTATTGGGAAAAACATGGTCTTTTTAAACCTCAAGAAAATACAAAAAAATTTTCAATTGTAATTCCACCTCCAAATGTAACAGGTAGTCTTCATATGGGCCACGCCTTAAATAACTCCATTCAAGATTTATTAGTTAGATATCATCGAATGAATAACTACGAAACTTTATGGCAACCAGGTACAGATCATGCTGGAATTGCAACACAAGCTTTAGTTGAGAGAAAATTAACAGCAGAAAAAATTGATAAAAATGAAATTGGTAGAGATAAATTTATTGAAAAGGTTTGGGAATGGAAAGACCAATATGGTGACATTATCATTAATCAATTAAAAAAACTTGGATGTTCTTGTGATTGGTCACGTAATGCTTTTACGATGGATGAAAATCTTTCAAAATCTGTAATTAAAGTTTTTGTAGATCTTTATAATAAAGATTTAATTTACAAGGATAAAAAACTAGTAAATTGGGATACAGTTTTAAAAACAGCAATTTCTGATCTTGAAGTGGATCAAAGAGAAGTTAATTCTAAAATCTATTATATTAAATATCCTATAGATGGAACTGATGAATTTATAACAATTGCAACTACAAGACCTGAAACTATGCTTGGCGACACTGCAATTGCTGTTAATCCAAAAGATGAAAGATTTAAAAGCATTGTTGGTAAAACAGTTACAATACCAATTGTTGGAAGAAAGATTAACATTATAGAAGATGACTATGCAGATCCAGAACAAGGAACTGGTGCACTAAAAATTACACCTGCACATGATTTTAATGACTATGACGTTGGACAAAGAAACAATCTTGAAATTATTAATATTTTTACAGAAGCTGGTAAAATTAATGAAAATGCTCCTAAAGAATATATTGGACTTGATAGATTTGAAGCAAGAAAGAGAATTTTAAAAGAACTTAAAGACCAAGAATTTTTTGTTAAGGAAGAAAATATTAAGAATAAAGTTCCATATGGTGATAGGTCTAATTCAATAATAGAACCTTTTTTAACAGAGCAATGGTTTGCTGACGCAGAAAAACTATCTATCAAAGCAAAAGAGGTAGTTAATTCTAAAAAAACAAATTTCTTTCCTGAAAATTGGTCTAAAACTTATTTTCAATGGATGAACAATATAGAACCATGGTGTATTTCAAGACAACTCTGGTGGGGTCATCAGATACCTGCTTGGTATGGCCCAGATAAAAAAATCTTTGTAGCTTACAACGAAGAAGAAGCAAAAAAATTAGCTAATAAACATTATGGTAAAGATGAAGAATTAATTCGTGATCCTGATGTTTTAGATACATGGTTCTCATCTGGACTTTGGCCATTTGCAACATTGGGTTGGCCAGAAAATAAAGAATACGTTGAAAAGTTTTATCCAACTTCTGTTTTAGTAACTGGTTTTGATATTATATTTTTCTGGGTTGCTAGAATGATTATGTTTGGAACAGAATTTCTAAACAAAGAACCATTTAAAGATATTTATGTTCATGCATTGGTTAAAGATGAAAAGGGTCAAAAAATGTCTAAATCAAAAGGAAATGTTATCGATCCTTTAGATCTAATTGAAAAATATAGTGCAGATGCATTGAGATTTACTCTTCTTTCAATGGCTTCTCCTGGAACAGATGTAAAACTTTCTGAAGATAGAGTTAAAGGATATAGAAACTTTTTAAATAAACTTTGGAATGCTAATAATTTTTTAATAACTAATAAATGTGACTTCTCAAATACTGATAAAATTCCAAGTTTATCAGTTAATATTAACAAATGGATTTATGCAGAATTGATTGAAGCAAAATCTAAAATTGAGAAAAATTTAGAAGATTACAGGTTTGATGAGGCAGCCAAAAATGCTTATCAGTTTGCGTGGCATTCTTATTGTGATTGGTATTTAGAATTATCGAAAACAATACTATTCTCTGATAATGAAGAAGCAAAATCTGAAGTTAAAAAAGTTTCAAGTTATGTATTCAAACAAATTTTAATTTTATTACATCCTTTTATTCCGTTTGTTACAGAAGAAATCTGGCTTAAAAATAAATTTGATAATTCAAATAAAGATTATTTGATGCTTGCTAATTGGCCTAATGGTGAAATTAATAAAGACACTAGTACAAAACAAGTTGAAAATATTATAAGCATAATATCTGAAATTAGATCTTTTAAAAATGAGCTAAATGTAGGCCCTGGTTCATTTATAGATATGTCTATAAATAATATTAACGATGATCAAAAAAAGTTTATTAATGATAATGAAATTATTCTTAAAAAATTGGGAAGAATAAACAATATTCTTAATGATGATTTAGATAAATCAGCAGCAACTATGGTTGTTTCAGGTGATTTGTTTAAGATTTATTTTGATAAAGATATTGATTTAAAACTTATTAAAGAAAATTTAACTAACAAACAAAATAGAATTAAAGAAGAAATGCATAAGATATCTCAAAGATTAGAAAACAAAAGTTTTGTAGATAGAGCACCAAAAGAGATTGTTGATCAGGAAAAAACTAATTATAATAATTTAAAGAATGATATTGATAAAATATTAGTAACAATAAAGGGTATATAATGGCAAAATTTAATAAAAAGAAACTTCCAAGTAGACATACATCATTAGGAGCAGACAGAGCTCCTCACAGATCATTTTATTATGCAATGGGTGAAACCGAAAAAGATGTAGCAAAACCCTTTGTAGGAGTTGTTTCAACTTGGAATGAAGCTGCACCTTGTAATATTGCCCTTATGAGACAAGCTCAATCTGTTAAAAAGGGTGTAAGAGCCAACGGTGGAACGCCTAGAGAATTTTGTACCATTACAGTTACAGATGGTATTGCAATGGGTCACGAAGGTATGAAAGCTTCTTTAATTTCAAGAGAAGTAATAGCAGACTCTGCTGAACTTACTGTTAGAGGTCATTGTTATGACGCCTTAGTTGGTATTGCTGGATGTGATAAATCTTTACCAGCACTAATGATGTCGATGGTTAGATTAAATGTACCAAGTGTATTTATTTATGGAGGATCAATTCTTCCAGGAAGATATAAAGGAAAAGATGTAACCGTTGTTGATGTATTTGAAGCTGTTGGAAAACATTCATCCGGTCAAATGTCTGCTGCAGAACTTAGAAAATTAGAATTAGTTGCTTGCCCAAGTGCAGGTGCTTGTGGTGGTCAGTTTACTGCAAACACAATGGCATGTGTATCAGAGGCTATCGGTTTAGCACTTCCTTATTCAGCAGGAACTCCTGCTCCATATGAAGAAAGAGATAAGTACGCAAAAGAGAGTGGTAAAACAGTAATGAATCTTTTAGCAAAAAAAATTAAACCTAGAGATATTGTAACAAAGAAAGCTCTAGAAAATGCTGCAACAATAGTTGCTGCAACTGGTGGATCTACTAATGCTGCTTTACATTTACCAGCAATTGCTAATGAAGCTGGAATTAAATTTGATTTAATGGATGTTGCTAAAATATTTAAAAAAACTCCTTATCTTGCTGATTTAAAACCTGGTGGAAAATATGTTGCAAAAGATATGTGGTTAGCAGGTGGTGTTCCAATGCTACTTAAAACTTTATACGATGGTGGTTTTATTCATGGTGATTGTATGACTGTTACCGGTAAAACTATGAAAGAAAATTTAAAAAATATTAAATTTAATCCTAAACAAAAAGTTCTAAGAAAATACGATAATCCATTATCTCCAGATGGTGGTGTAGTTGGTCTAAAAGGTAATTTAGCTCCTGATGGAGGTATTGTTAAAATTGCAGGACTTAAGAAATTACAATTCACGGGTAAAGCTAGATGCTTTGATAACGAAGAAGCTGCAATGTCAGCTGTACAAAACCGGAAGTATAAAGAAGGGGACGTCATTATTATTCGTTATGAAGGACCTGTTGGAGGACCAGGTATGAGAGAGATGCTATCAACTACCGGTGCAATTTATGGCCAAGGAATGGGAGAGAAAGTAGCTCTTATAACTGATGGAAGGTTCTCTGGAGCAACAAGAGGCTTCTGTGTGGGTCATGTAGGCCCTGAGGCGGCCTTAGGAGGTCCTATAGCCTTATTACGTAATGGAGACGTAATTGATATCGATGCTAAAAAGGGGACCATTAATGTAAGACTTTCTAAAAAAGAATTAGCTTCAAGAAAAAGTAAATGGAAGGCTAGAAAATCTGATTTTGGATCAGGAACTTTATGGAAGTATGCACAAACAGTAGGTCCTGCTTATTTAGGCGCACCAACTCATCCGGGAAAGAAAAAAGAAGTTAAGGATTATTCAGAAATTTAATGAAAATTCGTCCAGTCATTTTATGTGGTGGTGCTGGAACACGTCTTTGGTCTAATTCAAAAAATCATCAAGCAAAACAGTTTATTGATTTTGGTAATTGGACTTTATTAGACAAAACTTTGGAGAGAACAAAAGCATCTATTTATGATGCACCAATTATAAGTACAAATAAAAAATACCTTAAAGCAGTTAAAAAACATCTTAAGAAAAATAAGATCAAAAAGTACAAAATAGTATTAGAGCCTGCAAAAAGAAATACAGCTCCAGCTATATTAAGTGCCGCCTTAATCAAAGATATTCCAAATGACCAACCATTGATGTTTTTTACTGCCGATCATTTAATTGAAAAAATGAGTATTTTTAATAAAGCAATAAATAAAAATAAATCAAACTTAACTGACCAAAATATCTTTATATTTGGTATTAAACCAACATCTCCATCAAGTGAATATGGTTATTTCATAACTAAAAAGGTTAAAAAAAATATTAATAAAGTAACTAAATTTATTGAAAAACCAAAAGAAGCTAAAGCTAAACAAGTTATAAAACAAAAAGGATATTGGAATTCAGGAATGTTTTTTCTTAGAAAAGACTCAATAATAAATAACTTTAAAAAAAATCAACCAACTATTTATAAAAATTGTGTGAATGCTGTTAAAAAAGCAAAATTAAAAGATAATACTTATTATCTAAACAAATCATCATTTATTAAAGCAACAGCAAAATCTTTTGATTATGCAATCTTAGAAAAATCAAAACAAATTAATGCTATTAAATTGGATATTTCTTGGTCAGATCTTGGAAGTTGGAAAGAGATTTTAAAAATGTACAACAAGAATAAAAATAAATACATTAAGAAAAAAAATGTTTATTACCGACCATGGGGTAAGTACACTAATTTGTTTGAAGGAAAAGAGTTCTTAATTAAAGAATTATACGTAAAAACTAAAGGTATTTTAAGTCTACAAAAACATCATCATAGAGCTGAACATTGGTTAGTCACACAAGGAAATCCAAAGATAACTCTAAATAAAGATAGTTTTGTAAAAAAACCAAATGAACATATTTTTATTCCACTTGAAGCAATTCATAGAATTCAAAATCCTGGAAAAAAGCCAGTTAAAATTATGGAAGCACAAGTAGGATCAATTCTAAAAGAAACAGATATAGTTAGATATCAAGATGTTTATGGTAGGGTTAAGTAGAACTATCTTTGTGTGGAAATTTTTATTGGTAAATCTTTTGTAACATCAAATCTTTCTTTCTTAGTAACGTCATCAATTTGTTCAGATTTTTTCATTAAACACCATTCTTCATACAATCTGCAAAATGTATAAATTGCGTTATATCTATCAATCATTATGACAGTATCTAATTCACTTTTTATTAAAAACTTTACATCATATAATTCTTTAATATTAATTTTAGTTAATACTTCTCTTGAATCAGGATTGTAATAACCTGATTGATCCTCACAAGGTGTTTCTAAAATTTCATTAATATATTCTTGAAAAATATTTCCCTTAATAAATTTTTCATCATAATTATTTGAATTTATAGTTTCATATATTAATTTTCTTAATGGTGGCTTGTTAGTTTCTAACCACAACTCTAGAAGCTCAAGATATATCAATTCATATAATCTTATTTGAATTGGTTTTCCCCTTACTATTTTTGACCATTCTAAAAATCTTCTTATTTCAATATTTTTTCTAATACTTTTCATTAGTATAAATTTTACCTACCAGATTTAATTTTAGTAAAACCGCAATTTTTACATTCAAGGGTTGTAACTCTGTCAGTTGGATTAAAGCCAAATTCAATATTAATTGTTTTGTAATTATGTAATCCCAAAAAACACAGTAGTTTTATCAATTTCAAAATCATAATTTTGACACTTTAAATTGTTAATTTTAATTATTGATTGTCAGCACAAGGCTGAATTAGAGCGGGACTCAGATAGATCATACCGCACAAGAAATATAAAAGCAAAAAATATAATTCAGCTTTTTTTACTTATTAATTTAAGAGATCTTTTTTTTTAATTTTTTAAAAATTTAAAATTAAAAATATTTAGTTATCAACAACTTGAATTTCAAAAATATGATATAGTGTTTCAATATGAAAGCTTTTAAAGAGCTAATAAAAAAACATAAAAAAATAGAAGTAGAAATTAATCATTTAACCAAATTAAGACTTAATGACAGGACGTTCTCATCTTGGGAGCAGTTAAGAACTTTAAAAAAAGAAAAGTTAAAATTAAAAGAATTAGTTTCTGCTTTTGCTAAATAATTAATTATTATTGGTTTGTTAACTTTTTTATTATTAAAAAAAAGAGAGGTTTTTAAAATTAATATAATTGTAATACTAGATAAATATTTTTGTAACTAAAATCATCTAAAAATTTGTTACAAAATTTATATTTTAATAATAATTTATTCTTTTCCTATTAGTTTAAATTTTGTTAATTAACTACTTTCTCTCTTCTTTTAACTGAGAAGAGAGAAAGACGAATTTAGACATTAATTATTTACAGATGCAGAGCTTTCACTAGCTTTTTTCTTAGCTATTTTTTTTGCTTTTTTCTCAGCTACTTTTTTTTCTAAACTTGCAATTTTTATATTAATTTTAGATAATTTTTTTTCTTTTAAATTGATTTTATTTTTAAGTTTATTTATTGATTTAGTAATCTTTTTTTTTCTTTTTTCATTTTTCTTTATTTTTTTACTCATCAAGGCCTCCTTTAATAAATGATAAATTAATTATATTTAAACCAAATATTCAAGTAAAATAAATCTTGTTAAGTTCTT
>JACWER010000040.1 GCA_014653385.1 Pelagibacterales bacterium SAG-MED50
ATAGATTAGTTCTTTTGGTAGTTCAGCATTTAAGTTTATAGCATTTTTTATTGCATCAGGAAACTTGCAAGGGTGAGCTGTAGCTAAAACTATATTGTTTCCACTTATATTCACTTTATCAAAAGCTCCGTAACCTATAGCACTATGAGGATCTAAAACTACGTCAAATTTTTTATAAACTAATTCAATAGTTTTTAAAATTTCATCCTCACTCATTTTAGATGACAAAAAATTAGTATTAATTTTATCTAATTTTTCTTGGTCTATTATATACTTACCTTTTTCTTTAATATCATTCATTGCTTTAATAGTTTCTGTATCGTTACCATTATTTAAATCGTAGATAAGTCTTTCAAAATTACTTGCAATTTGTATATCCATGCTTGGGGAAATAGTTTCTGCAACTTTTTCTACCTCATAACTCCCTTTTGAAATTGCTCTATGTAAAATATCATTTTGATTAGTTGCAACAATCAATTTGTTAATAGGAAGGCCTATTTTTTTTGCTAAATATCCGGCGTACACATCTCCAAAATTTCCAGTAGGAACAGAAAAATTTATGGGCCTATCCTTATCTTCTATTAAAAAATAGCTATAAAAATAATATACACTCTGTGCAATAATTCTTGCCCAATTTATAGAGTTAACCCCTGACATTTTAATTTCATTTGAGAAGTTCTTGTCTGCAAACATTGATTTAACTAGGTTTTGACAATCATCAAAGTTTCCATTAATTGCAATATTAAATACATTCTGATCTTTTCCAGTAGTCATTAATTTTCTTTGAACTGATGAAACACGATTGTGAGGATGAAGAACAAAAATATTAACATTTTTCTTACCCTTAATGGCATCTATTGCTGCTGCCCCTGTGTCTCCTGAGGTTGCTACAACAATATTAATTTTTTGATTTTCGTTATTAAGGTAATACTCATAAAAATTTCCTAAAAGTTGCATTGCAACATCTTTAAAAGCTAATGTAGGTCCATGAAACAACTCAAGCACAGATCTATCACCAACTTTAATAAGATTAACAACATTTTTTTTTCTAAATACTGAATAAGATTTATCAATAATATTACTTAAATCATTTTCGCTCATGAAATCTCCAATGAAAGTAGAAATAATTTTTTTTGCCAAATCATTGTATTCAAGATTTGTAAAGCTACTAATTTCTGTCTCACTATATTTGCTGAGTGACTCTGGGATAAATAGACCGCCATCATCTGCCAGTCCTTTTATAAAAACATCTTTAAATTCAAACGTTTTTTTATTATTTCTGGTACTTATATATTTCATCTAATAATTTTTTTTCCTAAAATATAAATATATTAAAAGAATTGAAATCGCCATTGAAAACCAAGTAATTGCATACTTTTTATGGTTGTTTGAAATATTAGCGGTAATCACTTTAGGTTTTGGAGCTTTATAATCTCCATTCAAATATATTATATATTTAGAAAAATTTTTTCCAGTGTATGAAAGAATATCCTCTCTATTTAAAGTAAACCAGTAGTTTTTATTAATATCATTGTCAGGCTTAAATGAGTTTG
>JACWER010000041.1 GCA_014653385.1 Pelagibacterales bacterium SAG-MED50
ATGCTGAGATGACTCTACAATTGTGGGAGGAGATGAAGAAAGAAATATACTCTCAAGATATAGAAGACATATTTAAATTAGAGACTGAACTATTTCCTTGCCTCGTAGATATGCGTTTTTTAGGAGTAAGAGTAGATGTCGAAGGAGCGCACAAATTAAAAGAAAACTTACTAGCACAAGAAAAAGAATGCTTACAAAAAATAAAAAAAAGAAACAGGACTAGATACTCAAATATGGGCTGCACGTTCAATTGCGAAAGTCTTTCAAAAACTGAACCTACCATTTGACCGAACTGAAAAAACAAGTGCTCCATCATTTACTAAAAACTTTCTGCAGAACCATCCACACCCTATCGTTAAACAGATAGCTCGTGCTAGAGAAATAAATAAATCTCATACTACATTTATTGATACCATACTAAAACATTCACACAAGGGTAGAATACATGCAGAGATCAACCAACTTAGATCAGATCAAGGTGGAACTGTAACCGGTAGATTTAGTTATTCTAATCCAAACTTACAGCAAATTCCTGCACGGAACAAGGAACTAGGACCAATGATTAGATCATTGTTTTTACCAGAGGAAGGACACACGTGGGGTTGTTTTGACTACTCACAACAAGAACCACGATTAGTTGTTCACTATGCAGCGCTACAAAACATGTATGCGGTTGGAGATGTATTAGAAGCATACAAAGATGGTGATGCAGACTTTCATGAGATTGTAGCTGACATGGCGGACATACCAAGATCACAGGCTAAGACAATTAATCTTGGTTTGTTTTATGGTATGGGTAAAAATAAATTACAAGCAGAGTTAGGTGTCAATAAAGAAAGAGCAAATGATTTATTTAAACAGTATCACGCTCGTGTACCATTTGTAAAACAATTGATGGATAGTGTTATGGCAAGAGCCCAGGACCGTGGTAAGGTTAGAACTTTGCTGGGTAGACTATGCAGGTTTCACCTGTGGGAGCCCAATCAGTTTGGGATTCATAAACCCTTGACTCACGATGCAGCACTCGCGGAACACGGACCAGGGATTAGAAGAGCTTACACATACAAAGCTTTGAATAGATTGATACAAGGATCAGCCGCTGACATGACAAAAAAAGCTATGATAGAATTACACAAAGAAGGTATTACACCACATATACAAGTACATGATGAACTTGATATATCTGTTAGTGATAATGCAGATAAGATAAAAGATATTATGGAGTCTGCTGTTGAACTAGAGGTGCCTAACAAAGTGGACTATGAATCTGGTCCTAATTGGGGTACAATAAAATGAGTATAAATTATGGCTTACTTAAATGCAAATATTCCTGTAATATACGCGCAAATAAAAAAGGAGTATTTATATGACCTTAAAAAACATCATGGAGAAGTTGAAGATTGTGTTATCTTCGGCATTACATCAATTGCAGGACAAGCTATCCTCTGGCATGCCATCATGGAAAACGGTGCTGTCTTTTATCGTTTACCCTTATCGGCTTTTATTCAACGTGGTTTTCAACC
>JACWER010000042.1 GCA_014653385.1 Pelagibacterales bacterium SAG-MED50
AAAAGCTAAAAATCTTAAACCATCACATAGAGGAGAATTAGAAATTACATCTCTAAATGAGAAATATCTTCTGGATGGTCAACTAGAGCTTCAGCTTCTTGGTCGAGGATATGTTTGGCTTGACTCAGGTACTTATGACAGTTTGCTAGAAGCTAACATGTTTGTGAAATCTATCGAACAATCTCATGGACACAAGGTAGCCTGCTTAGAAGAGATTTCATATAAAAACGGTTGGATATCAAAGTTAGAATTAGTTAATCTAGGTACAAATTTGAAAAATAACGAGTATGGCGAATATTTGATAAAAATTTCAGAGGATTTGGTTTGAAAACCAATAGTTTATAAAATCATCATAGCTATTTTTTTAAAAAAAACATAAATTTAGAAATTATGATTAATATGGCTAGAAAAAATTCAAATTTTTTATTATTTTTGATTTTTACTTTTGCATTATTGTATTCCTTTGCTGTTTTAAATAGATGGGTCTTTACTGACCTTGGTTTTTTGTCTTATGGTAGATTGTGGCAATTAAACATTTCTTACACTGATTTTGGTTTTTTTCGGCGTGGTTTGATGGGAACTTTATTAACAGAGAGCAGAATTAACACTTTATTTTCAAATGAATATATATCTGCATTATTTATTCATATTATTTCTATTTTTATTATGACAAGTCTAATTGCCTACTATTGCTATAAAAAAAATATTAATGATTTTCTATTTGTTTTAGGGATAGCATTGTCTCCAGCACTTATAATTCATCAAGGTTATAATACTGGTAATTTAGATATTTTTATTTTAATAATTTCTATCATAAATATATTTTTTGTAAGAAATTTCATAATATTTAGCTTGCTTCTATTTATCGGTATACTCATTCATGAGCTTTTTATTTTTACATTACCTGCTCAATTTTTTGCATTCTACATATGTAATGAATCAAATAAATTTAAAATTTTAAATGTTGCTACAATTGTACCAATTATAACGACACTGTCTGCAATAGTGATCATTTTGTCTTTTGGTAAATTAGATATTTCTGAGGAAGATTTTAAAAGTATAATGCAAACTAAACTTCCTAATGCTTTTATGATGCATATACTTTGGAGTGGTTATTATGAAGTAAGCACTTCTGCGGGGCTTAATTTATTTTCTTCAATACAGTATCATTTTTCACATTTTAAAGACGGTAGATTTATTTTTATTCTTCCATCTTTGTTTTATGTTGGTATTTTTACTGTATTTACAACTGTCTCAATTAATTTTAAATCATATCCCATTAATGTTCCATCTTTTTCGATTGATGTAATCAATATCTCTCCTGCACCTCGGTCTTCTATTTCTTTTGCCCATTCTACAATATCTTTACC
>JACWER010000043.1 GCA_014653385.1 Pelagibacterales bacterium SAG-MED50
AAGTCATAGTATCTTGACAAAGAACCCTGGTGTGTTCTTGGTTGCCAAGTTTTATCTATTCTAGTTTTAATTTTATTTATTATACCCATAGCCAGTCCATGCACCTTTGCAGGAATCCTGTAAGACTGCTGCAAAGGTAGCATTTGTCCTTTCTGTGCTATGAAAGAATCCACGTCCGCTCCTGCCCATCTAAATACTGCTTGGTCATCATCACCTGCAATAAAAGAATCTGTTGTCTTTTGCCAAATAGTTTTAGCCATATGCCATTGCATCTTAGATAAATCTTGTGCCTCATCTATAAATACAACATCAAACTTTGGTACAGCGGCATCTGATTTTGTAAACTCAATAATCATGTCATTGAAATCTATAAGATTATATTCTTTTTTGTATCGTTCTAACTCTGATGCTATAATTTTTAATTTTTGTAATTCTAATTCTTGGTTGTGTTCTTGTAAATTATATTGTTGTTCTGGTGTGATCTCTCGTAGTTTTGCAAGATTAATTATTCTAAGATACTCACTGTCTGTAGTAAAAATTCCATTGTGATCGTTTTCGTACTCTGCATATTTTATTTCTTCTTTTATCTTTTTACCAAAGTCCTGGTAGTGTCTTCGCTGCATGACATCTTCTTTTTTTATACCAAGTCTTCTAAAAGCTAGAGAGTGTAACGTTCTAAAGTATGGTAGATCATCTTCTTCTAAATTAAATTTTTTAATAGCTCTGTCTTTTGCTTCGTATGCAGCTTTCTGTGTAAATGCAAAGTATCCGACCTTATCTGGATCTGTTTGTTTTAAATAGTCATCAACTTTATTTAACAACGTAGTAGTCTTACCTGTACCTGGTGGTCCTAATACTATTGTTTTCATTAGTATGGTGCCTCTTCTTTTAATACTTTTTGTTTGTACTCTTCATCTTTTATCTCAAACTGTTTTACCACATACACAGATAATTTATTTTTACCTATACGTTTATCTTCACAACCACATTTTTCTCGTAGCATCTCTGCTGTTCTTGAATAACCTAAGTCCCATCTTCGTCTCATCAAATGACTGTGATAAAATTTATCAAACACAAAGTGATGATAACCATTGTTAGTCCATGTACCACCTCTTGGTAAATCATCTTTTGAATCTACTGATACCCGGTTCAAACAATATTCTTGTAAGTGGTTTTGTAATTGATCCTCTGTACGTAATCCTTCTGCAGGTTCTGTGATCTCTGCATTGTTCAATAATTGATTAGTTACAACGACCCAATCTTTTTCTTTTAAAGTTGGTGGTCTAAATTTTAATTGTACCATGCAAGACTCTTGAAACAAACTTTGTTGTCGTAAATGTTTTAC
>JACWER010000044.1 GCA_014653385.1 Pelagibacterales bacterium SAG-MED50
CTGACGAAGGTGACTCTGGTGCTTTTTCTGATAGATACTTATTAGAAGATCAACCATTAAAAGTTATCTTTGGTATGGTTCTTTGTGGAATAGTCATTGGAAGTGATGAAGGTGTTTTATATATTAGAGGTGAATATCCAAAATCTATTGAAGCAATTAACGGTAGTATTAATGAACTTAAAAAATTAAATTTGTTAGGTGATAATATATTGGGAACAGATTTTTCTTTTGATTTGGGTATTTGTATTGGTCAAGGTGCTTACATTTGTGGAGAAGAAACTGCCTTGATTGCATCTATAGAAGGAAGACGCGCAGAAGTAGATGTTAGACCTCCATTTCCTGTAACTGAAGGCCTATATAAAAAACCTACAGTAGTTAACAATGTTGAAACTTTAGCTGCTGCAACTGGTATTTTAATAAATGGACCTGAAAAATTTGCAACAATAGGAAATAAAAAGTCTGCAGGAACTAAACTTGTTTGTCTTGATAGTTTTTTTAATAATCCTGGTGTTTACGAAATAGATATGGGAACACCTATGAAAAAAATATTTAATGAAATTGGTGGAGGGTATAAAGAACCAGTTAAAGCATTTCAAGTTGGTGGTCCATTAGGTGGTGTAGTGCCATTAAGTGAAATTGATAATTTAAATTTAGATTTTCAAGAATTTACAGCTAAAGGTTTTATGTTAGGGCACGCAAGTGTTGTTAGTATTCCAAAAGATTTTTCAATGTCTGAATATATTCATCATTTATTTGAATTTTCAGCAGAAGAATCATGCGGCAAATGTTTTCCTGGAAGACTTGGTTCATACAGAGGTAAAGAAATGTTTGATCAAGCAAAGAAAGGAACTGCTAAAATACCCTTGAAATTACTTAACGAATTGCTTGTAACAATGCAAAAAGGTTGTTTATGTGCTCTTTGTGGGGCCATTCCTACTCCAATAATGAATATACTTAAGTACTTTGGAGACGAAATGAAGAATGATATGATGAAAGATAATTAATGAGTTCCGAAAAAAGAAAAATAGCTTATATCGATGGCAAACCATATGAAATTGGTGCTAATCACACATCTATATTAAAATTTGTTAAAAGCTATGTTGGAGAAAAAAAAGTTCCAACTCTTTGTGATGATCCAAATTTAGCTCCTTATGGTGCTTGTCGAGTTTGTTCAGTTGAAGTTGCTTTAGAAAAAGATGGTCCAACAAGAATGGTAGCCTCATGTCATACGCCAGTTGCTGAAAACCAACATATCTTTACATCTAACGAAGCAATAACAAGTCTTAGAAAAAATATTGTTGAAT
>JACWER010000045.1 GCA_014653385.1 Pelagibacterales bacterium SAG-MED50
ATGCAATTGCTAGAAACCTTGATATTATTAAGATTATTTTAATTTATTGGAAAGATTTAATTCTTAGAAAGTAGTTTAAATAGTTTCTTAACTTCTGGTTTTTTTACAGATGATTTTGATATCATCATACATGCCTCTGATTTTAATATTTCTCCATCTTTTAGAACACGAAGATTATTAGCTTTTAAAGTCTCACCGGTTGAGGTTATATCAGTGATAATTTCACTTGATCCAGTAAAAGGATAAGCCTCCGTTGCCCCTAAACTTCCAACCAATTTAAATTGTGTAACCCCTTTTGAAAATAAAAATTCTCTAGTTAAGTTTGGATATTTGGTTGCAACTCTTAATCTTTTTTTCTTTTTTTCTTTAAATTCAAATGCGATTTCCTCTAAATCAGCAACTGTTTGAACATCTATCCATGGATCAGGAATTGCAACAACTAAGGTTGCTTTTCCAAAATCATATCTTTTAGTTACATTGATTTTATTTTGAATATTTACTTCACTCTCTTTTAATAGATCAAATCCTGAAAAACCAAGATCTAATGAACCATCTCCCAGTCTTTCAACTATCTCTCTTGCATGTAAATATAAAACTTTAACATTTTTTAATTGTTTTATGGATCCTAATAAATCTCTTTCGCCACGCTCAGAAACTAGATTTAATTTATTTTTTTTGAATATTTTTAAAATATCTTTTCTAAGTCTACCTTTACTTGGAATACCAATATTAATTATATTCTTTTTCATTAGTAATTTAAATTTAAGGCAGCCCCTACTGCCGGCACTTGATTTTTGGCCCCAAGATCTGAAATTAATTTATCATATCTTCCACCGTTAATTACGTTTCTGTTTTTTGACTTAGAATTGATATCAATTTTAAATACCATGCCAGTATAATATTCTAACTGTCTTCCAAATGAAGCAGAGAATACAACATTTAATTTTGAGATTTTATTATTTGAGATTGGAAAATATTTTTGATCAACTACTAAATTAATCTTATTCTTTTTAAAAAACTTATTAAGTTCACTTGCAGCTTTATTAATTGGACATTTAATTTTTAAAAACTCTTTAATAATCTTTGATACATTTTCTCCTTTTTTGGTTCCTCTTGGATCCCTAATTTTGTTATCAAATCTTTTTAAAATTTCATCAATTGACCTTCCAGCAATAACTTTAGAT
>JACWER010000046.1 GCA_014653385.1 Pelagibacterales bacterium SAG-MED50
TTTGAAATTTTAAAAACTTTTTTTTCTAAGTTATTCATTTTTTTTTCAAATTTTAAAGAGAGAGATTTTAAGAATTTACTATCAACTTCAATTCCTTCCATCTCCATAAAAGCAAGAATTTTAATTAACGGTTTTTCAAATATTTCATAAATATTTACCATTTTTTCTAACTTCAAATTTTTGATAAATTTTTTATATAATCTAAAAGTTATGTCTGCATCTTCAGCTGCATAATCTTTAGCTTTATCAATCTCTACATCGCTAAAATTTATTTCTTTTTTACCAGTTCCAACAATCTCTTTGAAAGAAATTGTTTTATGGCCTAGATGAATTTCAGATAGTGTATCCATATTGTGTCTATTTTTTCCAGCATCCAACACATAAGACATGAGCATTGTATCTTCTATTGATGAAATTGTTATTCCATGTTTATATAAAACTATAAAATCAAACTTAATATTTTGACCAATCTTTTTAACACTAGGATCTTCTAATAAAGGTTTTAATTTTTTTATGACAACATTTTTATCAATACATTTTGATGATTTGTGTCCAATTGGAATATAACAAGCCTTACCAATTTTAGAGCATAGAGAAACACCAACTAAATCAGCTTGATGAGGATCTAAAGAATTTGTTTCAGTATCTACCGCAACCTCTCCTACTTCTTCAGCCTCTTTTATCCATTCATCTATTTCATTAGGATTTTTAATTAGATGATAATTCTTATTATTAATTGGTTGTTGTTTAACTGATAAATCTTTTTCAATTGTTTTATCTGATAATTTTGGTTCACCATATGCAGATATGACAGAACTCAAAAGTCGATTAAATTCCATTTCACTCAAAAATGTATAAAGCTTATCTTTGTCTATATCTTTTAATTTAAACTCACTTAACTCCCTATTAGTTGGGGCATCTTTCATTAACGTTACAAGCTGTTTACTAATCAATGCTTTATCTTTATTTTCAATTAATGTTTCTCTTCTTTTGTTTTGTTTTATTTCACCTGCTGATTTTAAGAGCTTTTCTAAAGTTCCATATTTATTAATTAGTTCTGCGGCTGTTTTAACTCCTATGCCTGGAACTCCAGGAACATTATCGCTACTATCACCCGCTAGAGATTGCACATCTATTACTTTTGAAGCATCAACTCCAAACTTTGTATGAATATCCT
>JACWER010000047.1 GCA_014653385.1 Pelagibacterales bacterium SAG-MED50
TAAGCTCTGTTCCTATTGAAAAAGTGCCCTCTTCTTCATCATTAACCTTTACATCTCTATGTAAAAATTTTCCAAATAACGAGTCTCTTGTTACTAAGATATCTTTTAAACCATCATTAGATAGCTTTTTGGCATTTAAAAAATTAATTTTATCACCTAGCTTAATTACTACTTTGCCAGTTTTTGCATCAGTAACCTCTTCTGAGAAATTTTTTGCTTTATAATTTTCTGGATTAAATTTTGTTTTCCATTTTTCAGTTTTAGGATCAAAAGTATATTGCTCGTTAGCATAAAATTCATCTACAATTTCTGCTTTAGAGTATCCCAATGCTAATAATAAAGTTGAAGCAAAAATCTTCTTTTTTCTATCAATTTTAAAATAAAGAAAATCTTTAACGTCATATTCAAAATCTAACCAAGAACCTCTGTTTGGTATTACTCTTGCATTAAACAATAGTTTTCCACTTGCGTGTGTTTTCCCTTTATCATGATCAAAAAATACACCTGGACTTCTGTGCATTTGATTGACAACAACTCTCTGAACACCGTTAGTTATAAAAGTACCACTATTAGTCATCATAGGTACTTCACCCATGTAAACTTCTTGCTCCTTTGCTGAAAGAATGTCTTTAGTATTGTTTTCTTGATCTATTTCATAAACAACTAATCTTAAAGTGCATTTTAGAGCAGATGAATAAGTTAAACCTCTAGTAATACATTCTTCAACATCAAATTTTGGTTTATCCAATCTATAAGAAACATACTCTAATGTTGCTTTGTCATTTAAATCCTCAATCGGGAAAATGCTTTTAAAAACTCTATCAAAACCTTTGGTTAATTCTGCTTCAGAATTAAATTCAGTTAACTCCTTATAAGAATTTTTTTGAACTTCAATTAGATTTGGAATAGATAAACTTTCTTTTAGTTTACCGAAGCTTTTTCTAATGTTTTTCTTCTCAGTAAAAGATAATTGCATTTATGTTTAATAATCCTGATTAAAAATAATCAGTATTCGAATTCTTTCTTATTAATTTATTTAAGTTCTACTTTAGCGCCTGCAGCTTCTAACTTAGCTTTGATCTCTTCAGCCTCTTTTTTATTAACACCTGATTTAACTTCTTTTGGTGCCCCCTCTACGAGATCTTTAGCTTCTTTTAAACCTAATG
>JACWER010000048.1 GCA_014653385.1 Pelagibacterales bacterium SAG-MED50
AGTAAAAAAAGTATCATTAAAATTTAGCTATTCATATCTTGTTATTGCTAAGTCAACTATGCTAAACAATGAGTACAAAAATATAAAAGAAACTCTATTTCAGGACTTAGAAAAAATTAAATAATGAACATTTTCACAATTATTTTAATTAAATTTATTAAAGGATATAAGTTTCTTATTAGTCCGTTGCTTGGTCAATCTTGCAGATATTTACCGACTTGTTCTGAATACAGTATTGAGGCTTTAAAAGAATTTGGTTTAGTTAAAGGAAGTTTTATGAGCTTAAAGAGAATATTATCCTGTCATCCCATAAAATTTTTAGGCGGTGGAGATGGTTATGACCCAGTTAAAAAAGAAATGAGAGCTAAAAAATAATGGATACTAAAAACGTTATTGCAGCTATTTCTTTGTCGGCAGCGGTTATTATTTTATATAGCTTATTTTTTGCCCCTCCCCCAATTACAAAAGAGAACTTAGCTGAAAAAAATAAAACTGAACAAAATACAGATGCCCCTAGTTTGGATCAAAAAGAGACTGTAACTGAAATTACAAGAGAAGAAGCTTTAAACCAAAATAAAAGAATTCAATTCGAGAACCAAAATATAGTTGGCTCGATTTCTTTAAAAGGTGCTGCAATCGATGACTTAACTTTTAAAGAATATAATGTTGCTTTAGAAAGTGATGAGAAAGTTAAACTTTTATCACCAAGAAATACTAAAGATGGATACTTAATAGAAAGTGGATTTATAACTACAGATAAAAATATTGATATTCCAAATTCAAATTCTGTATGGTCTGTATCAGGAAACAACAAACTAACTAATCAATCCCCTGTTAGATTATCTTGGACTAACGATCAGGGAATTACTTTTGAAAAAGAGATAACTTTAGATGACAAATTTTTATTCACAATTAAACAGAAAGTAATCAATTCTAGTAGTAAAGAGTATGATTTTTATTCATATGGACAAATAATTAGAAAGCAAATTCCTGATATATCAAATTTTTATATCCTTCACGAAGGACTTCTGGCAACATTAGATGATGAGCTAATCGAAGAAGATTATGATGACATCCAAGAAGAAAAGTTTTCAAGAACCTCACAAAAAGGATGGCTTGGAATTTCTGATAAATTTT
>JACWER010000049.1 GCA_014653385.1 Pelagibacterales bacterium SAG-MED50
ATGGTACCAAACTCTCCTGTTAGAAAAGGATCATTTGTTGGTAAAAATGCAGTACTAATGCCATGCTATGTTAATATTGGAGCTTATATTGATGAGGGTACTATGATGGATACCTTTAGTCGTGCTGGCAGTTGTTGCCAAATTGGAAAGAATTGTCATATCTCTGCAGGAAGTGGAATTGGTGGAGTGTTAGAACCTGCTCAAGCATTACCAACTATTATTGAAGATAATTGTTTTATCGGCGCAATGTCAGAGGTTGTTGAAGGTGTGATTGTTGGAGAAGGATCAGTGTTAAGTATGGGAATGTATATTGGACAATCTACTAAAATAGTAAATAGAAAAACTGGAGAAATCACTTATGGAAAAATTCCTCCCTATTCTGTAGTAGTACCTGGATCATTACCTGATAAAAATAATTCTTCTTCTCCGTCACTTTATTGTGCAGTTATTATCAAACAAGTTGATGAAAAAACAAGATCTAAAACTTCTGTTAACGATCTTTTAAGAGAATAGATTTTTTATGGCTTCAATTAATGAACTTCAATTAGCTAAAGAGCTAATTAAATTTCCAACTGTTACGCCTGTTGATGCTGGAATAATGAAGTTCTTAGAAAAAAAACTTAAAACACTTGGATTTAAATCTAAAATTTTAGAGTTTAAAGAAAAGAACAGCAAACCAGTAAAAAATCTTTATGCAAGGCTTGGCAATAAAGGTCCTAATTTCTGTTATGCAGGTCACTTAGATGTTGTTCCCGCAGGAAATTTAAAAGATTGGACTGTAAACCCATTTAAACCCTCTATTAAAAAGGGCCATCTAATTGGTAGAGGTGCTAATGATATGAAAAGTTCGATCGCAGCATTTGTTTCTGCAGTGAGTAATTTTGTTGGAAATAAAAGAAGATTTAATGGCTCTATTAGTCTTTTAATTACAGGAGATGAAGAGGGAGTGGCAATCAATGGCACTAAAAAAGTAGTCGAATACTTAAGAAAGAAAAAAGAAAAAATAGATTTTTGCTTGGTTGGCGAACCTACTAATCCTAATAAATTAGGAGAAATGATTAAAATAGGACGAAGAGGAAGCATGAATGGTCGACTTTCAATTATAGGTGTTCAGGGTCATGTGGCT
>JACWER010000005.1 GCA_014653385.1 Pelagibacterales bacterium SAG-MED50
CATTAATAATATTATATTTTTTAATTAAAATAATTATTTTGTTAAAATCATTTTTATCTCTTAAATCTTTTTTAAAAAATTCAATTAATAATTTTTTTTCATTAAAATCTATTTTTTGAAATAGTAAAATAATAGGCAAAGTAATCTTGCCTTCAAAAAAATCTTGACCAATCTTTTTGCCAAATAACTTTAAATCAGAATTATAGTCAAGTGTATCATCAGCGATTTGAAAGGTTAATCCAAGATTTCTTCCATAGAACTCAAGAGCATCTTTTTCTTTAGAATCGACATCAGATAAAATAGCTCCTACTTTTGTTGCAGCCGCAAAAAGCTCAGCAGTTTTAGCTGATATAATTTTCAGGTAAGTTTCTTCAAGCATATCAATTTCACCTTTATGTTGAAGCTGCAAAACTTCTCCCTGGGCGATCTTTGAGGAGGTTGATGATAATAATTTTAAAACTTCTAAGTTACCATCCTCTACCATCATTTCAAAACATCGACTTAATAAATAGTCCCCAATTAAAATTGATGAATGATTATCCCAAACTTTATTTAAGGTTTCTTTACCTCTTCTAACTATACCCTCATCAATTACATCATCATGCATTAGTGTTGCACTATGAATTAATTCAACACAAGCTGCTAAATTGATATCTCTTGAGCCTTTAGAATACCCACATAATTTTGAAGATCCAAGAGTTAATAGAGCACGCAATCTCTTTCCACCTGTTTGAACATGGTAGTCAGTCATTTTTTGAACTAATTCAACATCACTGGCTAATTTTAATTTTATCTTTTCTTCAGTAAGAATTAGCTTGTCTTCAACAGAGTCTTTAAGTTGAAAGTATGAGTCGTTTATTTGATTTTTAAGCTGAACTACAGTTCCCATAATGGTTTTAAATTAATATATTTGAGTTTTATATATTACTTATCAATTGACGCACCTAATTCTTCATTTATAAGTAATTAATATATTCAATAATTAATTCTATAAGGAATAATAATGTTCTCTTTTTTTAAAAAGAAAAAGATCGTAGCCCACATAAAGTTAAACGGAGTTATAGGAAATGCTGGAAAATTTAAACAAGGTATAGATTTTGCAGGCCAAGAAGAAATTATTAAAAAGGCCTTTTCGCTTAAAAAAGCCTCTTGTGTAGCTATAACCATAAATTCACCTGGTGGATCACCAGTTCAATCGCATATGATTTATAATTTTATTAGACAGGAAGCTAAAAATAGCAAAAAAAAAAGTAATTGTATTTGCTGAAGATGTAGCTGCATCAGGTGGATATTTAATTTCATGTGCTGGAGATGAAATTTATGCAAATTCAAGCTCCATCATTGGCTCTATCGGAGTTATTTATTCTTCATTCGGATTTACAGAATTAATAAAAAAAATTGGTGTTGAAAGAAGAGTTCACACAGCAGGTAAAAACAAAAGTACTTTAGATCCTTTCCTAGAAGAAAAAAATGAAGACATAGAAAGATTAAAAAATATTCAGCTAGATTTACATAAAGATTTTATAGATGTAGTAGAGAAAAGTAGAGGATCTAAGCTAGACAAATCGGGAGTAGAACTTTTTTCTGGAGAATTTTGGTCTGGCAGTAAAGCGAAAGAATTAGGGTTAATAGATGGAATAGGAGATGCTCATCAAGTTCTAAAAGAAAAATTTGGAAATAATGTTGTTATTAAAAAATTTGAAAAAACTAAAGGTTGGTTAAGTCAAAAACTTTCTTCATCTAGCAATCAAGTGGATCAATTAGCCAACATTTTAGACGAAAGGTCAATCTGGCAAAGATATGGTTTCTAAAATAAAAAAACCAAAACAAAAATTTCAATCATTTCAAGATACAATTCTTAATCTTCAAAAATTCTGGAGTAAAAAGGGATGTGTTGTTCTTCAGCCATACGATATGGAAGTTGGCGCTGGTACGTTTCATCCAGCAACCACACTTAGATCACTAGGCCCAAAGTATTGGAAAGCTGCTTATGTTCAGCCATCAAGAAGACCAACAGATGGAAGGTATGGTGACAATCCTAATAGACTACAACACTATTATCAATTTCAAGTTTTGATAAAACCTTCACCAGATAATATAAAAAAATTATACCTTAATAGTTTATCAGTAATTGGTATTGATTATAATGAACATGATATTAGATTTGTTGAAGATGATTGGGAAAGCCCAACGCTTGGTGCGGCAGGTTTAGGTTGGGAGGTTTGGTGTGATGGTATGGAAATTACTCAATTCACATACTTTCAGCAAATGGCAGGATATGAGTGCAAACCTGTTTCAGTAGAAATTACCTATGGATTAGAAAGAATATGCATGTTTACACAACAACAAAAAAATGTTTATGATTTGATGTGGAATGATGAGGGAGTAAAATATCATGATGTTTTTCATCAAGCAGAAAAAGAATTTTCTGCATATAACTTTGAACATGCAAACGTTGAAAGTTTATTAAGAATGTTTGATATGATTGAACAGGAAGCCAAATCTCTTGTAGAAAAAAAAATATCATTACCAGCGTATGACCAATGCTTAAAAGCAAGTCATATATTTAATATTTTAGATGCTAGAGGAGCAATAAGTGTAGCTCAAAGAGCTGGATATATAGGGAGAATTAGAGATATTACTAAAGCTGCAGCAGGTATCTGGTTAGATAGTCAGAGTTAAATGTCAGAATTTTTTTTAGAATTATTTAGTGAGGAAATACCTTCGTCCCTTCAAAAGAATTTAAGGGAGGATCTGTTAACTAGTTTTATTAAAGTATTTAATGAAAAATCAATTTCATTTAAAAAAAGCTCATCATATTCAACACCGAATAGATTAGTCATTTTATTTGAAGGTTTACAAAAACAAATAGCTTTAAAATCTGAGGAAATAAAAGGTCCAAAGATAAAAGCTCCAGAAATAGCATTAGAAGGGTTTTTAAGATCAAATAATATTTCTAGAAAAGACCTTTTTAAAAAAGCATTAGATAAAGGAGAGTTTTATTTTTTTAAAACAAAATCAAGAAAACTTAATACTCAAGATTTATTAGCAGAATTAGTTCCATTAATATTGCAAAAAATTCAATGGAAAAAATCTATGAGATGGAATGATTTTAGTTTAAATTGGGGTAGACCATTAAAATCGATTCTAGCAATATTTGATAAAAAAAAATTAACTTTTAATTTTCATCATTTAACTTCATCAAATTCAACATTTGCGGATAAAGAATTTGAGGAAAAGAAAAAAATAATTGTTGATTTTAAAGATTATAATAATTTTTTCAAAAAATTGAATATTACCATAGATCATAATGAAAGAAAAAATTTTATAGAAAAAAAATTAAATGAAATTTTAAATAAGAAAAATATAATAATTGAAAGTAATCCTAAGTTACTTGATGAAGTTGTCGATCTAACAGATCAACCCAATGTTATATTGTGTGAGTTTGATAGAAAATTTCTAAATATTCCAAAAGAAATTTTGATAATTACTATGCAACACCATCAAAAATACTTTCCAACTTTTGATAAAAAAGGAAATATTACAAATGAATTTTTGGTTGTAACTAATAAGAAAGATATAAATGGATTAATAAAACTTGGAAATGAAAGAGTTGTAGAAGCTAGACTAAGTGATGCTGAGTTTTTTTGGAACAAAGATAAGTCACAGAATTTAGTTAAAAGAGTTTCGATACTTAAATCTATGAATTATTTCAAGGGACTTGGAACATATTTCGACAAAGTTCAAAGAATGAGAAAACTAGGTGGAATGCTTTCTGATGAATTATTAATTAGCAAAGATAAAGTTGAATTATCGACATCCATTTGTAAAGTTGATCTAGTTTCAGAACTTGTCGGAGAATTTCCAGAACTTCAAGGAATTATGGGAGGTTATTTTGCGGAAGCACAGGGTTTTGAAAAAGATGTTTGTAAAGCCATCAGTGAACAATATTTACCAGCTGGACTAAATTCAAAGGTCCCTAAAAAGCCATATAGTATAGCACTATCACTAGCCGATAAAATAGACACATTAGTAGGTTTTTTTGGAATAAATCAAAAGCCAACAAGTTCAAAAGATCCATTTGCTTTAAGAAGATTATCTTTAGGGATAATTAAAACGATAGTTGAAAATAAAAAAGATTTTAAAATAAGAGATTTAATTAGTTATTCTTCTGGTTTGTACTTGGATCAAGGTTTTAAATTTGAAAATAAATCCTTAAAAAGTGAATTATCAAATTTTTTAATGGATAGATTAAAATTTTATATGAAAGAAGAGAAAATTCGTAGTGATATTATTTTAGCCTCTTCAAGCTTTCTTAATTTAGATCAATCTGTAATTATTTTTGGCAAGGCCAAAAGTTTAAATAAGTTAATTAATAAAACTAACGGAGCAGATGTAGTTTCAAGTTACAAAAGAGCTTCAAGTATATTGGAAAGTGAGTTAAAAGATAAAAACCTTGAATTATCAAATACAACTGACCCTGGTATTTTTAAAACTGATTTTGAGAAAAACTTATATAAAAAGATTAATGAATTAAGAAAGTATTTTCAAAATATTAACAAAGATGAGGATTTTGAACAATCCATCAATAATCTAGCTGACTCCAAAAAAGTTATTTTTGATTTTTTTGACAATGTAATTGTTAATGAAGAGGACATCACAATAAAAAAAAACAGACTAGAACTAATCCAAATGTTATGTAAAACGTTCGATTATTATGTTAATTTTTCTTTAATCGATTCCCATCAATGAAAAAACTAATTTTAAATTTTAAGTCTAAAGATAGTAAAAAAATTAAAAACCCTAAAAACTTTTTAGGAGGCAAGGGTGCTAATTTATCTGAAATGGGAAGAATGGGTCTACCAGTTCCACCAGGATTTACAATTTCAACAAAAGTATGTGACCTTTTTTATAAAGATAAAAAAAAATTGAATTCAAATTTAGTATCTCAAATAAAAAAAGAATTAAAGATTATTGAAAAAGATGTAGGTAAAAAATTTGGTAATTTAAAGAATCCTTTATTACTCTCTGTAAGATCTGGAGCAAGAGTGTCTATGCCAGGAATGATGGACACAATTTTAAACTTAGGTTTAAATGATAAGGCTGTAACTGCCCTAGCTTTAAAAACTTCAAATGGAAGATTTGCCAAAGATAGTTATAGAAGATTTATTCAAATGTACGGTAATGTAGTAATGGGAGTTGAAGGTTATCATTTCGAGGAGTTAATTGAAAATTATAAGCTTACAAAAGGAGTTCTTTTAGATAATGATCTTGATGAAAGTGATTGGGATGGTTTAATAGCTGATTTTAAAAGAACTGTTAAAGAAAAAACTAATAAAGATTTTCCTCAAGATGTGCATCAGCAATTATTTGGTGCAATCAACGCAGTATTTTTATCTTGGGAAAGTAATAGAGCAAAAGTTTACAGAAAATTAAATCAAATCCCAGCTGAATGGGGAACAGCAGTAAATGTTCAGTCAATGGTTTTTGGTAATATGGGTGATGATTGTGCTACAGGAGTAGTATTTACAAGAAATCCTTCAAATGGAGTAAATGAAATTTATGGGGAATATCTAATTAATGCACAAGGTGAAGATGTCGTTGCTGGTACTAGAACGCCACAATACATAACTAAAAAAGCAAGACAACAGGCGAAAGTAAAAGGTCTTTCAATGGAAGAGGTTATGCCAAATGTTTACAAGCAGCTTCATAAAATTTTAAAAAAATTAGAAAAACATTATAAGGATATGCAAGATGTAGAATTTACAGTTGAAAATAAAAAACTATGGATGCTTCAAACTAGATCTGGAAAAAGAACAGCTAAATCAGCAGTAAAGATTGCAGTTGATATGGTAAAAGAAAAATTAATTTCAAAAAAAGAAGCTGTTCTTAGGATTGATCCCAATTCTTTAGATACATTACTTCATCCTACTTTAGATGAAAAAAGCTCAATAAATGTTATAGCTAACGGTTTGCCAGCCTCCCCAGGTGCAGCTAGTGGAAAAGTTGTTTTTACCTCTGAGGAAGCTGAAAGATTGACTGGAATGATGCAAGATACAATTTTAGTAAGAGTAGAGACATCACCAGAAGACATTCAAGGAATGCACGCAGCTAAAGGAATATTAACTGCTAGAGGAGGAATGACAAGTCATGCAGCTGTAGTTGCAAGGGGAATGGGTAGGCCTTGTGTTTCTGGTTCAAGTGAAATTGATATTAATTATGAAAACAAATCATTTAAAACTTCGTCTATAGAAATTAAGGAAGGTGATATTATAACTATTGATGGATCCACAGGCAGAGTCATTGCAGGGAGTGTTGCAACAGTTAAACCAGAAATTTCAGGTGATTTTTCTAAATTAATGTCATGGGCAGATAGTTTTAGAAAATTAAATATTAGAACAAACTCAGAAACACCCAAAGATACAAAAACAGCTAAAGATTTTGGAGCAGAGGGAATTGGACTTTGTAGAACAGAGCATATGTTTTTTGATGAGGAAAGAATTTTATCTGTTCGTGAAATGATTTTATCTAAAACCACAGAAGATAGAGCTAAAGCTCTTGAAAAACTTTTACCACATCAAAAAAAAGATTTTGTAGAAATCTTTAAAATTATGAGTGGCCTACCAGTTACTGTAAGATTATTAGATCCTCCTCTACATGAGTTTTTACCTCGAACAGAAAAAGAAATAGATGAGGTAGCTAACTTAGTTAATCTTCCAGTTAAAGAGGTAGAATCTAGGATTGATGAACTTCATGAACAAAATCCAATGCTAGGTCATAGAGGTTGTAGACTTGGTATTTCTTTTCCGGAGATTTATGAAATGCAATGTAGAGCTATTTTTGAAGCATTATCTGAACTAAAAAATAAAAAAATTAAATCAGCTTTACCAGAGATTATGATTCCTTTAGTTTCTACTGAAGCTGAAATAAAGATAATGAAAGATTTAGTAATTAATATTGCACGTGATGTTCAAAAAAAGAATAAAGTTAAAATAGAGTTTATAGTTGGAACAATGATTGAATTACCAAGAGCAGTAATAAAAGCGAAAGAAATAGCCAAACACGCAGAGTTTTTTAGTTTTGGAACTAATGATTTAACACAAACAACATTTGGAATTAGCAGAGATGATAGTGGAAAATTCTTAAATGATTATATCGATAATAAAATATTTTCAATTGATCCATTTGTATCAATAGACGAGGGAGTTGCTGACCTAGTTGAAATTGCTGTAGAAAAAGGAAAAAGTCAAAATAAAAAATTAAAACTTGGAATTTGTGGTGAACATGGTGGAGACCCGAAGAGTATTGAATTTTGCTCTAAAGTAGGTTTAAACTATGTTTCATGTTCACCCTATAGAGTTCCAATCGCAAGATTAGCTGCCGCACAAGCAGAATTAAAAAAATAAAAAATATTTTTTGAATATTAGGGGCGTTCTGTTTTGCCCTTAATTTTAATTAATAAAATAATATATACCTTTTTGAAAAGCTTCATTGAAGATTGAAGTAATTTTCTTTTATCATAACCCCAAACCTTAAATCTGTTTCTTGCCCATTCATCTGAATAATTAAGATAGTTTGATTTCACTATTTCAGGACTTGTATTTAATGCTTGAGCAACCAAATTAATATCTTTTAAATCTTTATAAAGTTTCATGGCATTCATATGTCTGATTGAGTACATTGGTCTTGTTTTACCATTGAACTCTTAAAGAAATAATTCACTAGAAATTCTTACAAAGTTTTTTCTAATTCTTTTGAAAATATCTGTTAGAAGCATATCAATTTAAGTAATTCCTACTCTCTAAATGACAAATAATCAATAATCCTATGTGTGATATGACAGATAAGAATTGTTTTATTTGTGAATTGTATGTAATTAATTAATAAAAACTTATACCGCAATATGAATAAAGTATTAAAATTTTCAAAATCATATGAAAATATTTTAAAAATTAAAAAAGATTTTTACGATAATAATAAAACAAATTTAAAAAATGTTATTAAAATATATAATGAGTATAAAAAACAACCATTGAGAAAATATTGTAAAAATTGTGGTTCAAAAAAAATAAAATTATTTATTAAAAACTTTAATATACCATATAAATTATGTTCCTCTTGTGGACATTTGAATGGAGCATATGAGGACACAGTTTTTTTTGCTAAAAAATTATATACTGAGAATGAAGGTAAAAATTATTCAAAAAATTATTTAAACGATTTTAATAAAAGAGTTGAAAATATCTATATTCCTAAAGTTGATTTTCTAAAAAAAGTTATAAAAAAGAAGATTAATTTGCTTGACTTAGGTTGTGGTGCTGGACATTTTGTTAAAGCATTGGAACAAAAAGGAATTTCTGCCACTGGATACGATACTTCAAAAGATTTGTGTGAACTTGGAAATAAAAAATTAAAAAAAAATAAAATATATTCTATTAATTTTGAAAAAATTTATGAGATTATTAAAAATCATTCTGAATTTAACACTTTATCAATGATTGGTGTTTTAGAACATTTAACAGAACCTCATAAATTGTTAAATTCATTTAAAAAAAGTAAGATAAAATATCTTTATATTTCTGTTCCACTTTTTTCACTATCATCCTTTTTAGCAAATTCTTTTCCTAATGTTTTTCCAAGACAATTATCGAGTGGTCATACACATTTATATACTGAAAAATCTCTGAATTATTTGGCAAAAAAACATAAACTTAAAATCATTGGAGAATATTGGTTTGGTACAGATTTTCCAGATTTAATGAGGTCATTAATAAACACAGGAAATATAATTAACAAAAAAATTTATACTAAAGAATTGTATGAAAAGTTTTCTAAATTTATAGATGATTTACAATTTGTATTAGATAAAAATAAAGTATGTTCAGAAGTACATATGGTTTTTGAAAATAAAAATTTTTAATAGCAAATATAAATCTAACTAAATCGTACTCTCCACATTATGAGGCCCTTCACATATGCCACTATTAAAGGTAAATTTATTCTAATAGTTATAAAGTTATAGAGTGTGTATATTTTTAAGTATTTAGGCATAAAGTATATTCTATCACAAAATTAATTTACCCCTCTCTAGAGTCTATTTTTTTTTCAGACTTCATTGAAACTTCGTAGAGGTTTCTCAAAAAAAATTATTGGTAAATATAATATTTTGATTATTAGGGGCGTTCTGTTGCCAGGTGCCCCGGACCCCGTTTACTTAATTAACAAAGTTAATTAGGCAGCAAGTGCGTAACTTTCGTTAGCAATTATAAATTAGCCCGTTACGGTGGAACAATTCCGAACAAAAGAATAGCCTTTAGTCACCCGTCGAATCTAGTTCACCCCCATAAGTTGTAATGGTGGAGGTGGTGGGTACTGCCCCCACGTCCGCAATGGTTATTACGAAATTCGTTTATCGTCATAGTTGGAAATCCAACATTATTAATATAAAAGCATTTAAAAGAGATTCAATAAAAATCATGAAATTAACTAGCGAACAAACACAAGAGATCAAAGAACAACAGTCCCAACAGAATAAAACAAAAAGAGTAACAGCTCCTGCACTTGAAGATATTCTTTACGAAGCAATTCCGGCATTAGATCATGGTTTTGTAAGAGTTGTTGATTATATGGGTGACGATACATCGATTGTTCAATCTGCTAGAGTTTCTTATGGGAAAGGAACTAAAAAAGTTTCAACAGATGCGGGTTTAATTAAATATTTAATGAGACATTGGCATAGCACTCCATTTGAAATGTGTGAAATTAAATACCATGTGAAACTTCCAATTTTTATTGCTCGACAATGGATTAGACATAGAACAGCTAATGTAAATGAATACTCAGCAAGATACTCAATTTTAGATAAAGAATTTTATTTACCAAGTGCAGAAAATTTAGCAGCCCAATCTTCAAGTAATAGGCAAGGTAGAGGAGATGTATTAGAAGGTGAACAGGCTAAAGAAGTTTTAGAACTTTTAAAAAATGATTCCGAGAGAACATATGATAATTATGAAACTATGTTGAATGAAAGATTTGATGGTTCAACGATTGATGAAAACAAAAAAGGTTTAGCAAGAGAGCTTGCTAGAATGAATTTAACTTTAAATACTTATACACAGTGGTATTGGAAAACCGATTTATTAAACTTGATGAATTTTTTAAGATTAAGGGCTGATAGTCATGCTCAATATGAAATTAGAGTTTATGCCGATATCATGTTGGATACGGTTAAAAAATGGGTGCCAATTACCTATGATGCATTTATGGATTATAGAGTTGGCGGCACTGAAGTTTCAGCTAAAGGAAAAGCAATTATTCAAAAACTAATTAAAGGTGAAGATGTTGACGTAGATAGTTCAGGACTTTCAAAAAGAGAATGGAATGAGCTAATGATTGCTTTTGATCTTAAAGATAAGTTGATTTAATTTTATTTGCAAAATCTAAATAAATCTTTGAAATTTCATGTTCAGGATTAGCCTCAACGATAGGTTTTCCTTCATCTCCACATTTTCCAACTTCAGGATTTATAGGTATTTCTCCTAAAAATTCTTTTTCAAATTCTTCAGCAGTTTTTTTAACACCACCTTCGCCAAAAATTTTATATTTCTTACCATCGTCTCCAGTAAAATAGCTCATATTGTCTACCAACCCTAAAATTTTAACTCCTAGTTTATCAAACATTTTAATACCTCTTTTAACATCTAATAAAGCTACTTCTTGAGGTGTAGATACTATTATTGCTCCATCCATTTTAATTTCTTGTGAAAAAGTTAATTGAGTATCTCCAGTTCCTGGAGGCATATCGACAATTATAAAATCTAAATCTTTCCAGTTAACTTTTTGAGTAAAAGTTTTAATAGCACTGGTAACCATAGGACCACGCCAAATCATTGGAGTTTGCTGATCTGCTAAAAAACCGATGGACATACATTGAATATCATACTTTGTGATAGGTTCTAATTTTTGACCATCACTTTTTGGTTTTTCATTAATATCAAACATCTTGGGGATGGATGGACCATAAATATCGGCATCAAGTAATCCAACTTTGCAACTAATTTTTTTTAAAGCTAATGCAAGATTTGTTGCAAATGTAGATTTACCAACTCCCCCTTTGGCACTTGAAATTGCAATGGTAAATTTTGTACCTAAAATAGGATTTTTAATGAATTTTCTTGGCTCTAATTTTTTTTTCATTGCGTCACTTAGTTCTGGCTTTTTATCTGTCATATTTTGATCATTACTTGTTTTTTACAATAAAGACACTATATAGTTTGTCATATGTCAGATGATTTTAAAGGCAGAGGCGGAAGTCCATGGGGATCACCTCCAGGTGGAGGTGGAAACGGTTCAGGTAGAGGACCAACACCACCAGACATTGACGCAATTATAAAAGATATTCAAAATAAAATTAATAAATTTTTACCTGGTGGAAGTAAATCAGGTGGAAAGCCAATTGGCTTAATTTTAATTATTTTACTTTTCGTGTGGTTAGCAAGCGGATTATATAGAGTACTACCTGATGAGCAGGGTGTAGTTTTAAGATTTGGAAAATTTGTAAAAACAACTCAACCTGGTCTAAACTATCATATTCCTTTTCCAGTAGAAGGTGTTGAAACTCCAAAAGTTACAAAAGTTAATAGAATGGATATTGGTTTTAGATCTGAGAGAGATAGTGGTTTTTCTTCAGGTGGAGGGGTTGCAGATGTACCTCAAGAAAGTTTAATGTTAACTGGTGATGAAAATATTGTAAACATTGACTTTTCTGTATTTTGGGTAATTAAAGATGCTGGCAAATTTTTATTTGAAATTCAAGACCCAGAGGGAACTGTAAAAGCTGCCGCAGAAACTGCAATGAGAGAAGTAATTGCAAAAAGTGATATTCAACCAATTTTAACTGAAGGAAGAGCTAAAATTGAAATCGAAACGCAAGAAATTATTCAGTCAATATTGGATGAATACAATAGTGGAATTCAAATTACGCAAGTACAAACCCAAAAAGCAGATCCACCAGATCAAGTAATTGATGCATTTAGAGATGTACAAGCTGCAAGAGCTGACATGGAAAGATCTAAAAATGAAGCCGAAGCTTATGCAAATGATGTTATTCCAAGAGCAAGAGGGGAAGCTCAAAAAATATTACAAGCAGCAGAAGCTTATAAAAAACAAGTTGTTGCTAAGGCAGAGGGTGAAGCAAGTAGATTTATCTCTATTTTTAATGAATACGACAAAGCAAAAGAAGTTACTCAAGAGAGAATGTACTTAGAAACAATGGAAAAAGTTTTAGCTGATATTGAAAAAGTAATTATCGAGAAAAATGCTGGATCAGGAGTGGTGCCTTATCTTCCATTACCAGAATTGAATAAAAAGAAAGCAACTAATTAAATGAAAGCACAAAAAATATTACTACCAATAGTAGCTATCCTAGGAGCCTTAGTTTTCTTTTCAGTATTTATTGTTAAAGAAGTTAATCAAGCAATTGTTTTACAGTTTGGTGATCCTAAAAAAATTATAATTGAACCAGGTTTAAATTTTAAATTACCTTTTATTCAAAACGTTGTTTTTTTAGATAGCAGGATTTTAAATCTTGATACTCCACCAGCAGAAGTCATTGCTTCTGACCAAAAAAGATTAATAGTTGATGCGTTTGCAAGGTTCCAAATTATAGACCCTTTAAAATTTTATATTTCAGTTGGAAATGAAAGAGTTGCAAGATCAAGACTAGCAACAATTATTAACTCAAGAATTAGAAATGTTTTAGGACAACAAGAATTACAAACTTTATTATCAAAAGATAGATCTAAACAAATGTCATTAATTCAAGAAGGAGTAAATACAGAGGCTCAAAAGTTTGGAATTAAAATTGTTGATGTAAGGATTAAAAGAGCTGACCTTCCACAAGCAAACAGTGATGCAATTTATAGAAGAATGCAGACTGAAAGGGAAAGAGAAGCAAAAGAATTTAGAGCAAAAGGTGCTGAAATGGCAGTAACTATTACCTCAACAGCTGACAAAGAGGTTTCGATAATTTTAGCAGATGCAAACAAAGACTCTGAAATTATGAAAGGTGAAGGGGATGGTGAAAGAAATAAAATTTTTGCTGAAGCCTTTGGAAGAGATCCTGAGTTTTTTGCATTTTATAGAGCAATGCAAGCGTATGAAACTGCTCTAATTGGTGGAGATACATCATTAATATTATCTCCTGATAGTGAATTTTTTAAGTTTTTTGGAAATATAAAACCTAAATCACAATAACCTATTTTTATGAAGGAATTGATCATAGCATTTGGTCTCTTTCTTTTTATAGAAGGAATTTTGTATGCCATATTTCCATCAAAAATGAAAAGTATGTTAAAAAAATTAGAACTTGTAAATGATAGTCAATTAAGAACTGGTGGACTAATTTTTGCAATTATAGGATTTGCAATTATTTATTATATTAAAAGTTAGTATGAAAAAAATTAGATTTATATTATTAGCACTGTTTTTTACTTTTAGTTTTCAAACAATATCAAACTCTAATTCGGTACCAGCATCATTTGCTGATCTTGCTGAAAGATTGATGCCTTCTGTTGTAAATATTTCAACCACACAAACTGTGGTCACGAATACTAATCCATTACCTTTTACATTTCCTCCTGGTTCACCTTTTGAAGATATGTTTAGAGAATTTGGAACTCCTCAAGAAAGAAAATCATCTGCTTTAGGATCGGGGTTTATTATTGATGAAAAAGGATTAGTAGTTACTAACAATCATGTAATTCAGGGAGCAGAAGATATCATTGTTAGAGTTAATGGAGATCAAGAATATAAAGCAAAAGTAATTGGAGCTGATCCTTTGTCAGACATTGCAGTTTTACAATTAGAAACAGATGAAAAATTTATACCAGTTCGGTTTGGAGATTCAGATAAGGCAAGAATTGGTGATTGGGTTATAGCTATTGGAAATCCTTTTGGATTAGGGGGAACTGTTACATCTGGGATTATTTCAGCAAGAAACAGATCAATTGGATTATCAAGATATGAAGATTACATTCAAACAGATGCATCTATTAACTCAGGTAACTCAGGTGGACCATTGTTTGATATGAATGGAGATGTAATAGGAATTAATACAGCAATACTAGGAAGAAATGGATCTATTGGAATTGGTTTTTCAATTCCAGCTAATGATGCAAAACTAGTTATAGATCAATTAATCGAATTTGGTGAGACTAAGAGAGGTTGGCTAGGTGTTAGAATTCAAGATGTTACACAAGAAATAGCTGATGTTGAAAAATTAGATGAACCAAGAGGGGCATTAGTTGCCAGTGTTGCAGAAAATAGTCCTTCAGATAAAGGTGGAATTAAAGCTGGAGATATTATTTTAGAGTTTAACGGAGTTAGAATAAATCAAATGAAAGAATTACCAGCAATTGTTGCAAAAACAAAAGTTGGAACAACAGTTGAAGTTAAAATATGGAGAAATAAAAAAGAATTAACTAAAAATATTCTTTTAGGAAGATTAGAAACTTCAGATGATTTTAAAGTTAGTGAAAAAAAACCTGAGCCTATTAAAGATATAATAATAGAAGACTTAAAAATTACAGTTAGAAAGTTAACTAAAGAAGATATTA
Source organism: Pelagibacterales bacterium SAG-MED50 (assembly GCA_014653385.1). Taxonomy (GTDB): domain Bacteria; phylum Pseudomonadota; class Alphaproteobacteria; order Pelagibacterales; family Pelagibacteraceae; genus Pelagibacter. Next base: position 14,616 of record JACWER010000005.1, read on the forward strand.
AGGCAAGAAAACTTCCAAATCAAATATCAGGATTGGTTGTGACAAAAGTAGGAAATACTAGTCCACTACTTAATTCAATTGAGGCCAATAGCATTATAATTGAAGCACAAAAAACAAGAATAAAAAATGCACAAGATTTAGAAAAAATTGTTAAAGATGTTTTAAAATCAAACCAAAAAACAATTTTATTTGCGATATATAATAATCAAAATCAGAGAAGATATATAGGTGTTAAGCTAGATTAATCATGGATTTAAAATCCAAGATTATCTTAATTTCTGGACCAACAGCTTCAGGAAAAACAAATTTTTCAATTAAACTTGCTAAAAAAATTAATGGTGAAATTATTAATGCGGATAGCATGCAAGTTTATAAAGAATTAAGGATTTTATCAGCTCGCCCTAGTTCTAAAGATTATCAAAAAATAAAACATCACTTGTATGGTTTTCATAGTGTTAAAAATAATTTCTCAACAGGGGAATGGTTAAAATTTGTAATCAAAAAAATTAAAGAAGTAAGAAAAAGAAAAAAAACTCCAATTCTTGTTGGTGGAACAGGATTATACTTTAAAGCTTTAACTGATGGATTAGTAAGTATTCCTAATATTCCAATTCGATATAGAAATAAAATAAGATCTTTACATAAAAGTTTAGGACAAAAAAAATTCTATCAAGAACTTTTAAAGTATGATCCAAATTCTAAAAAAAAAATTAATCCAACAGACTCTCAAAGATCAATAAGAGCTTATGAGGTTAAACAATTTACTAAAAAATCTTTACATGATTGGTTTCAAAACACCAAATCATATTTTGTTAAAGATGATTTTTTTAAAATCTACATAGATTATCCACGTGAAGAGCTAATCCAAAGAATTAACAAAAGAACTGAACAAATGATTGAGATTGGTGTAATCAATGAAATAAAAAGATTTTTAAAATTAAAAGTTAGAAAAGATAAAAGCGTCAATAAAGCCATCGGTATCCATGAAATAAAAGAATATCTTGAAAAAAGAAAAGATATTAGCAATGTTATTGAAAAAATATCAATAAAGACTAGACAATATGCTAAAAGACAAAGCACTTGGGCTAGAAGCAACATGATTAGTTGGTTAAAATTACCACCGGAAGACTTAAATAAATTTTTAAAAAAAATTAAATAATTCATTCTAAAACTTGACCAATCAGTACAACTTCAGCTAGATTGCAAAATGCCAAAATTATATACTGGAGCAGAAATTGTTTTTAAATGCCTTGAAGAGCAAAAGGTAAATCATATTTTTGGTTATCCTGGAGGAGCAGTTCTTCCAATTTATGATGAATTAAAAAATCATACATCCATTAAACATATTTTAGTAAGACACGAACAAGGAGCTGGTCATGCAGCAGAGGGTTACGCAAGATCTTCAGGTAAGCCTGGAGTTGTTTTAGTTACCTCTGGACCTGGTGCAACAAATGTAGTTACTGCATTAACAGATGCATACATGGACTCGGTTCCATTAGTTTGTATTTCAGGACAGGTACCAACTCACTTAATTGGAACTGATGCTTTTCAAGAATGTGATACGACTGGAATTACCAGACCATGTACAAAACACAACTGGTTAGTAAAAGATATTAAAGACCTTCAAAGAATTATGAATCAAGCATTTGAAGTTGCAACAACTGGAAGACCTGGACCAGTATTAGTTGATATTCCAAAAGATATTCAATTTGCAAAAACTAAATACGTTTCTCTTAAAAAAGAAAAGAAAATAGAAATTAAAAATAGAAATAGATTTAATCAAAAAGATATTAATCAATTAATTGAATTAATGAACAAAGCTTCTAAACCAATTTTTTATACTGGTGGGGGTGTTGTAAACTCTGGGCCAAAAGCAAGTGAACTTTTAAGAGAATTAGTTGCACTGACTGGATTTCCAATCACCTCAACTCTTCAAGGTTTGGGCTCATACCCTGGTGATGATAATCAATTCTTAGGTATGCTTGGAATGCATGGAACATTTGAAGCTAATAATGCTATGCACGATTGTGATTTACTAATTAATATTGGTGCAAGATTTGATGATCGTATTACTGGTAAAATTGATGAATTCTCTCCTAAATCAAAAAAAGTTCATATTGATATTGATCCCTCATCAATTAATAAAATCATCAAAGTAGATTTAGCAATTGTTGGAGATGTAACTGATGTTATTAAGTCAACGACAAAAACTTTAAAGAAGAAAAATTTAAATTTAGAAAAATCAAATAAACAAAAAATTTCAAAATGGTGGCAAAAAATACAAAAGTGGAGAACAAAACAATCTTTAAACTTTGTCAATAGTGATAAAATTATTAAGCCTCAACATGCGGTTCAAAGACTTTATGAGTTAACGAAAAATCAAGACACCTACATTACTACAGAGGTTGGTCAACATCAAATGTGGGCTGCACAACACTATAAATTTAATAAACCAAATAGATGGATGACTTCAGGAGGTCTTGGTACTATGGGGTATGGTTTACCAGCTGCGATAGGTGTTCAGGTTGCAAACCCAACGAAATTGGTAGTTGATGTAGCTGGTGAAGCATCGATTTTAATGACAATGCAAGAAATCTCAACTGCAATTCAATATAATTTACCAATAAAGATCTTCATATTAAATAATCAGTATATGGGAATGGTAAGACAGTGGCAGGAATTACTTCATGAAAAAAATTATTCAGAAAGCTATTCTGAAGCTTTACCAGATTTTGTAAAATTAGCTGAGGCTTATGGATGTGTTGGTATTAGAGCTGAAAGTCCTGATGAATTAGATGAAAAAATAGAAGAAATGATCAGTATTGATAAGCCGGTTATTTTTGATTGTCTTGTAGATCAAGCAGAGAACTGTTTTCCAATGATCCCATCTGGAAAACCTCATAATCAAATGTTATTAGGTCCAAAAGATCAGGAAGAAAATAAAATTACAGGCAAGGGAAAAGCGTTAGTTTAAATGGCAAAATCTAAATCAGCATATAGTACTCCAACAAAATTTAGTAAATTAGAAACTCATATAATTGTTGTTTGGGTAGATAATGAAGCTAGCGTTCTATCTAGAGTGGTAGGTCTTTTTTCTGGAAGAGGATACAATATTGAATCTCTTGCAGTTGCAGAAGTCGATCAAAAAAATAACCTTTCAAGAATTACTATTGTTACAACAGGAACTCCCGAAGTAATTGAGCAAATTGTTTTACAATTAAAAAAATTAGTGCCTGTTCACAAAGTTGGTAATTTCAAAAGAGAAGATAAAAATGTAATTTTTAAGGAAATGGCATTATTTAAAGTAGTTGGAAATTTAGCTAAAATAAAAAAAGCTTTAAATACTTGTAAAAATTTTAATCCAGTTATATTAGATCAAACAAAGAAATCTGCTGTAATTCAAATTACGGCACTCAGAAGAGAGGTTGATAAAATGGCAAAAAATTTAAAATCGCACGGTCTTATAAGTGTCTCAAGAACTGGAGCGGTTGCAATGACTAGAGGCGCTGAAATATTTAACTAATTAATTAAGGAGAGAAAAAAAATGAAAATGTTTTATGAAAAAGATGCAGATGTGGAATTAATTAAAGGAAAAAAAATTGCAATTTTTGGTTATGGAAGCCAAGGACATGCCCATGCTTTAAACTTAAAGGATAGTGGGGTTAAAGAAATAGTTGTTGCCTTAAGAGAAGGATCTTCAAGTGCAGCAAAAGCTGAATCTAAAGGATTAAAGGTTATGAATTTATCTGATGCTGCAGCTTGGGCAGATGTTGTAATGATTTTAACACCAGATGAATTACAAGCTGAAATTTATAAAAATCATATTGAACAAAGAGTTAAAGAAGGAACAAGTATTGCATTTGCTCATGGATTAAATGTTCACTACGATTTAATTAAAGCAAGAAAAGATCTAGATGTATTTATGGTTGCTCCAAAAGGACCTGGTCATTTAGTTAGAAGTGAATATGAAAAAGGTGGTGGAGTTCCATGTTTGTTTGCTGTTCATCAAGACGGCTCAGGTAAAGCAAGAGATCTAGCATTGTCTTATGCATCAGCAGTAGGTGGTGGAAGATCTGGAATTATTGAAACTACATTTAAAGATGAAGTTGAAACAGACTTATTTGGTGAACAAACCGTTTTATGTGGTGGTTTAGTTGAGCTAATAAAAAATGGTTATGAAACTTTGACAGAAGCTGGATATGAACCAGAGATGGCTTACTTTGAAACGGTTCATGAAGTTAAATTGATTGTTGATTTAATTTATGAAGGTGGAATTGCAAATATGAATTATTCTATTTCTAATACTGCTGAGTATGGTGAATATGTTTCAGGTCCTAGAATTGTAAATAAAGAGGAAACTAAAAAAAGAATGAAAGAAGTTTTGTCTGATATTCAATCTGGAAAATTTACTAAAGAGTGGATGGATGAATGTAAAAATGGTCAAAAGAATTTTCTTGCAACTAGAGCAAAACTAGCCGAGCATTCAGTAGAAAAAGTAGGTGCAGAGTTAAGAGCTATGATGCCATGGATTAGTAAGAAAAAATTAGTAGATAGCGATAAAAGTTAATTTTTTAGTATAAAATTTTATCTGTAATAATTTTATTATTTCACCTATACTTTTTTAAATAAATTTAAATAAGAGGGAAATAATGAAAATCAAAAATTTTATAAGAGTTCTACTATCTGTAGTTCTAGTATTTGGATTTTCTTCAGCGTGGGCCAAAACTATCAAATGGTCGATGCAAGGAGACAGTCTTACACTAGATCCACACGCACAAAACGAGGGTCCAACAACTCAAGTCTCAAGACAAATATACGAAGCTTTAGTTGAAAGAGCTGTAGATATGAAAATTCAACCAGCTTTGGCAACAAAATGGAAAGCAGTTGATCCTAACACTTGGATTTTTACATTGAGAGAAGGTGTTAAATTTTCCGATGGTTCAGCAATGACTTCAGAAGATGTTGTGTTTAGTGTGTTAAGAGCCAAACAAAGAACATCTGATTTTAAAGAGTATATTAGTACAATTTCGGGAGTTGAGGCTGTAGGTGATTACTCAGTTAAAATTATAACAAGTAAACCAAACCCAATTCTTTTAAATCAACTTTCTAATATTTTTATAATGTCTAAAGCTTGGTCTGAAAAGAATTTTGCTATGTCTCCTCAAAACTGGGATGCTGGACAAGAAACATTTTCAGCAACTAATGCTTTAGGAACAGGACCTTTTAAAGTTACTTTAAGAGAGCCTAATACTAAAACGGTGTTTAAAAGAAACAAGCATTGGTGGGGTGAGATGGAAGATAAAAAAGTAACTCAAATTGAATTACTTCCAATTAAAAATGCAGCAACTAGGGTTGCAGCATTATTATCTGGAGAAATTGATTTGGTTACCGATGCACCAGTTCAAGATTTAGCACGTATTGGATCTTCATCTGCACACAAAGTTGAAAGCACAGCACAAATGCGTACAATTTTCTTAGGAATGGATCAAGCAGCTGATCAGTTAAGAACTGGTAATACAGGTGATAACCCATTTAAGAAAAAAGAGGTAAGACAAGCTCTTTATCAAGCAATTGATATAGAAGCGATCAAGAAAAAAGTTATGAGAGGTTTAAGTGAACCAGCGGGAATTATAACTTTTCCAGGTGTAAATGGTTACACTACAGATCTTGATAAGAGATTACCTTATGACGTGAACGCTGCTAAAAAACTATTAGCAGATGCAGGTTATCCAAATGGTTTTGATGTTGAGCTAAGATGTCCAAATGACAGATATGTAAATGATGAAGCAATTTGTACTGCTGTGGTTGGAATGTTTGGTAAAATTGGTGTTAACGTAAACCTGTTTGCACAAACTAAAAGCAAACACTTCAAAGAACTGAAAGATAATCAGGGTGATTTTTATATGCTTGGTTGGGGTGTTCCTACTTTAGATAGTCATTATGTTTTTCATTATTTATATGAAAGTGGTGCTAGCTGGAATAAAGTTAATTTTAGTAACTCAGAAGTAGACGCTGCTATAAGAGTTATGGAAGGCGAAGTTGATTTGGATAAAAGGAATGCTGCAATAGCTAATGCTTGGAAAATTGTAAAAGATGATATTTCTTATCTTCCATTACATCACCAAGTAATTTCTTGGGCAGCAAAAAGTGAGGTTAATGTGCCTATCAGACCAAATAATGAACCGTTATTTAAGGCTGCTAGCTTTAACTAAATAATATTTTTACTAGCCCTTTATAATTTAAAGGGCTAGTATAAAAAACATAATATCCTCTTAAATTGATAAAATATTTCTTTAAACGACTGTTTCAGTCCGCTTTGGTGATGCTTGTTGTTGCCTTTGTGTCTTTTTCATTATTTAATTTTGTAGGAGATCCAATAAATAATATGGTTGGTGAAGAAACCTCAGACCAAGATAGAGCTGAACTTAGAAAAACATTGGGGTTAATGGACCCTATTCATGTTCAATTTTCTAGATTTGTAGTTAATGCGTCCAAGGGAGAATTTGGTATTTCCTATCAATTAAAAAGACCAGTTTCTGAGTTAATAACAGAGAGATTGCCAGCTACAATTGAGCTTGTTGTGATATCTGCTTTAATAGCACTAATTTCTGGAACATTATTAGGTGTTTATACGGGAATACATAGGAAAGGTTTTTTAAGTGATATGATTTTAGCAATCTCATTACTTGGAGTTTCACTTCCCACATTTGTGATTGGTATATTATTTATTTATCTATTTGCAGTCATTTTAGGAGTACTCCCTTCCTTTGGAAGAGGTGAGGTTGTTGATTTGGGTTTTTGGACTACTGGTTTTTTAACAATATCTGGATTGAAAGCAATTATACTTCCATCAGTAACATTAAGTCTTTTTCAAATGACTTATATAATTAGACTTGTAAGAGCTGAGATGATGGAAATTTTACAAACTGATTACATCAAATTTGCTCGAGCAAGAGGAATAAGCGAACAAAGCATAAAATATAAACATGCATTAAAAAATGGATTAATTCCTGTAATAACTATAGCGGGAATTAATATTGGCACACTAGTTGCATTTTCAATAATTACAGAAACAGTTTTTCAATGGCCAGGAATGGGATTTTTATTTATTCAGGCAGTTCAATTTGTTGATATTCCAATTATGTCAGCTTATTTAGTTTTCATAGCTTTTATTTTTGTAATGATAAATTTTATAGTGGATATTTTATATTATTTTATTGATCCAAGAATTAGAGTTAAAGGAGATGTTGAAAGTGGCTGATAATACTTTAAGTACCTGGGGCAGAATTAAGGATAGTGACATCTATTATAGTTTTAAAAAATCTCCTACGGCTATTGTATCTTCAGTAATCTTATTTTTAATATTCTTTTGTTCTTTTTTTGTGGAACTTGTAACACCGTATAATCCATTTGATCCATCCTCATTATCTTTAATGGATGCATTTACACCACCATCTTGGACTGAGGATGGGTTATCAAAATTTATATTGGGAACTGATGGCCAAGGTAGAGATATGCTTTCTACAATTCTTTATGGGTCAAGAATTTCACTGATAGTTGGTTTTTCTGCAATTATTTTTAGTTTAATATTAGGAGTAGGCTTAGGATTAACAGCTGGATATTTTGGCGGTAAATATGAAATGATTGTAATGAGATTAACAGATGTTCAATTAACTGTACCGAGTATTTTAATGGCTCTTTTAGTTGATGGGATAGCAAGAGGATTAATTTCAAGAGAAATGCATGACGAAATGGCAATTTATGTTTTAATATTTGCTATTGGAATTTCAGAATGGCCTCAATTTGCGAGAGTTTCAAGAGCTGCAACATTAGTTGAAAAAAATAAAGACTATGTTTCTGCTTCAACAATAATTGGAGTTTCAAATTTAGTCATTATGTTTAAACATATCTTACCAAATATATTAAGACCAATATTAGTAATTGGAACCATTGGACTTGCTCTTGCTATTATTGCTGAGTCTACTTTAAGTTTTTTAGGTGTTGGTGTACCACCTACTACTCCATCTTTAGGAACATTAATTAGACTAGGAAATGATTTTTTATTTTCAGGGGAATGGTGGATTACTTTTTTTCCTGCGATTTTTTTAGTTATATTAGCATTTTCAATTAATTTATTAGGAGATTGGATGAGAGATACGCTTAATCCAAAATTAAATAAATGAGTTTCTTAAAAATAAAAGACTTAAGTGTCGATTACAAAATGAGAAAAGAAACAGTTTATGCGGCTAAGAATGTAAATATTGAAGTAAACAAAGGTGAAATATTAGGGTTAGTAGGTGAGTCTGGATCAGGAAAAAGTACAGTTGGAAATGCAATAATTAATTTAATTGATGAGCCAGGCAAAGTTTCAGGTGGTTCGGTAATGCTAGGTGATCTTAATATCCACACAGATCCTAACAACGTTATTAAATACCGTGGTAGAAAAATAGGCTTAATATTTCAGGACCCACAAACATCACTAAACCCAATACTTACTATAGGTGAGCAGCTAATAGAAACTATTCAAACTCATCTCGATATAAATAAAGACGAGGCAAAAAATAGAGCAATTAATTTATTAAAAGAAGTTGGAATAAGAGATGCAGAAAATAGATTTGATAATTACCCACATCAATTTTCAGGAGGAATGAGACAAAGGGTTGTGATTTCACTTTCATTATGTTGTGAACCTGAGCTTTTAATTGCTGATGAACCAACTACAGCTTTAGATGTTTCAATTCAATCACAAATTCTAGATTTAATAAAAAAATTAACTAAAGAACGAAATTTAGCAGTAATTTTAATAACTCATGATATGGGAGTTATTGCAGAAACAGCTGATCGAGTAGCTGTAATGAGAAGTGGAAATGTAGTTGAAATTGGAATTACAAAAGATATTTTAACAAAGCCAAGAGAAACTTACACCAAAAGTTTAGTCAGTTCTGTTCCACCAACAAATAAAAAAATATCAAGATTTGTTATTATTGAAAAAGAAAATAATGATAATAAAGAAAACAACTTAAAGATATTAAATAGATGGACTAAAAAAGAAATTATTAAACAAGATTTAATTCAAGTTAAAGATTTAAGTAAAAGCTTTGATGATAATTTTTTTACTGAAAGTATAAAAAATTCTGTTATGGCAGTTAATGGTGTATCTTTTAAAGTAAAAGAAGGAGAGTCTTTTGGATTAGTAGGGGAAAGTGGTAGTGGAAAATCTACAATAGCTAAAATGATTGTAAATTTATTCAAACCATCATCAGGTGAAATTTTTTTTGACAATGTTTGCATAACAAAGATTAAAAAAAATTCTGAAATGATGAAATTTAGAAAACAAATTCAGATGATATTTCAAGACCCTTATTCATCATTAAATGGAAGACTAAAAGTAAGAGATATAGTTTCTGAACCTATAAAACTTCATAATCCCTTAATAAGCAAAAATGATTTAGATAGTTATGTTTTTGATCTATTAGAGTCAGTGGAGCTTACTCAAAATTCAGCAGATCGTTATCCACATGAATTTTCTGGTGGTCAAAGACAAAGAATATCTATTGCAAGAGCGTTAGCTACACAGCCTAGACTTTTAGTTTGTGATGAACCAACTTCTGCTTTGGATGTAAGTATTCAAGCTCAAATATTAAATTTATTAAAAGATCTTCAGGAGCAACTCAATTTAACTATATTATTTATAAGTCACGATTTACCAGTGGTTAGACAAATGTGTGATAGAATTGGGGTATTAAGAGATGGTAAATTATGTGAAGTTTCAAATACTGAGGATTTATTTCTAAATCCTCAACATGATTACACAAAAGAACTCTTACACTTAATGCCAAAAATTGAGTCAATCTATAACTAAAATTAGATGACCTGAAACGGTCGAATAATAAGAGAAATTTTACAAATTATTTTGCAATCTCTCTTATAGATTGTATTATGGTTTTTCAAAATTATTTAGTTATGAGCGACAAAGATAGAGTTTTTATATTTGATACTACTATGCGTGATGGTGAACAATCACCAGGTGCGTCTATGAGTTTGGAAGAAAAAATTCAAATTGCAAGAGTATTTGATGAATTAGGTGTTGATATTATTGAGGCTGGTTTTCCAATTGCATCTCCTGGAGATTTTGAGGCAGTATCAGAAGTAAGTAAAATTTTAAAAAAATCTATTCCAGCGGGTCTTTCTAGACACTCTGTAAAAGATATTGATAGAGCTCATGAAGCATTAAAACATGCTCCAAGATTTAGAATTCATACCTTTATTTCAACAAGTCCTTTACACATGAAACACAAACTTAATATGTCTCCAGAAGATGTTTTTGAGTCTATTGGAAAACATGTTGCTTATGCAAGAAAATTTACTGATGATGTGGAGTGGTCCTGTGAGGATGGAACAAGAACTGATATGGACTATATGTGTAAGACAGTAGAACTTGCTATTAAAAATGGAGCTACTACAATAAATATTCCAGATACTGTTGGATACACAATACCTTCGGAATTTACAACAATAATAGAAACATTATTAAATAAAGTTCCTAATATTGATAAAGCAATTTTATCTACCCATTGTCATAATGATTTAGGTTTGGCTGTTGCAAACTCTTTAGCTGGAGTTCAGGCAGGTGCAAGACAAATTGAATGTACGATAAATGGTTTAGGTGAAAGAGCAGGTAATGCAGCATTAGAGGAAGTTGTAATGGCAATTAAGACAAGGCCAGATTTATTACCTTATGATACAGGAATTAACACAACATTATTAAGTAAAGCATCAAAAATTGTATCTAATGCTACTGGTTTTCCAGTTCAATACAATAAAGCAATTGTTGGTAAAAACGCTTTTGCTCATGAAGCAGGAATTCATCAAGATGGTATGTTAAAGAATAGACAAACATATGAAATCATGACACCTGAGAGTGTAGGAGTTAAACAAACTTCGTTAGTAATGGGTAAGCATTCTGGAAGACACGCTTTCAAAGACAAAATGAATAGTTTAGGCTACCCCGATCTTACTGATGATGTGGTAAGTAATGCATTTGCAAAATTCAAAGTTTTAGCTGATAAGAAAAAACATGTATATGATGAAGATATTATTGCATTAGTTGATGATAGTTTAATTATTGATAATAAGGTGAATGCTATAAGTTTAAAATCATTAAAAGTTTTTGCTGGAACAGGAGAACCACAAAGAGCAGAGATGACTTTAGATGTTTATGGAGATATAAAACAAACCTCAGAAACAGGTGATGGACCAGTTGATGCTATATTCAAATGTATTAAAGCTCTTTATCCACACGATGTTAATTTACAACTTTATCAAGTTCACGCTGTAACAGAGGGAACAGATGCACAGGCAACAGTTAGTGTTAAAATTGAAGAAAAAGGTAAAACAACAGTAGGTCAAGCAGCTGACACAGATACATTAGTTGCATCAGCAAATGCTTATATTAATGCATTAAATAAAATGATTATTAAACGAGATAAAACAGCTCCTATGGAGCAAGAAAATCAAAAAGTGAGAGGTATATAAAATGGGACTATTCGACAGAGTTAAAAAAATTTGGAGCCAAGATATGGCAATTGACCTTGGAACAGCTAATACATTAGTTGTTTTAAAAGGACAAGGTGTAGTTTTAAATGAACCTTCTGTTGTAGCAATAGTTGAACAAGGCGGAAAGAAAAATGTTTTAGCAGTTGGTGATGAAGCAAAAACAATGCTTGGTAGAACGCCTGGAAATATAAGTGCTATAAGACCTTTAAGAGATGGTGTCATTGCTGATTTTATCGTAACTGAAGAAATGATTAAACACTTTATAAAAAAAGTTCATAAAGGAAGTACATTTGCAAATCCTAGAATCTTAATTTGTGTTCCAACTGGCTCTACACCAGTCGAAAGAAAAGCAATTCAAGATAGCGCACTTGCAGCTGGCGCAAGAAGAGTGCAATTAATTGAGGAGCCTATTGCTGCAGCCATTGGGGCAGGTCTTCCTATTTCTGAAGCAACAGGATCTATGATTGTTGATATTGGTGGAGGGACAAGTGAAATTGCTGTTATGTCGTTGGGTGGATTAGTTTATTCAAAATCTTTAAGAATTGCTGGGGATGCAATGGATACAGCAATTGTGAATTACATGCGAAAAGAATACAATTTATTAATTGGAGATGGAACTGCTGAAAAGATTAAAAAAGAAATGGGTACAGCAATACCAACAGGTAAAAATACATATCCTGTAAAAGGTAGAGATCTGAGATCAGGTACTCCTAAAGAAGTAAATATTACTGAAGAAGATACGGCGGAAGCATTAAATGATATAATGAAGGAAATGGTTAATTCTATTAAACAAGCACTAGAAAATACTCCCCCAGAGTTATCTGCTGATTTGGTTGATATGGGATTAACATTAACTGGAGGTGGTGCATTATTAAAAAATATTGATAAACGTTTTTCAAAAGAAACAGGTTTACCAGTTCATGTTGCAGATGATCCATTATCATGTGTTGCTGTTGGAACTGGAAAAGCTTTGGATCAGGAAGAAACTTTCTCTACTATGCTATCTGAATATTAAAAATAATGGCTTCAGGCAGAGATGATTTTGTAATAGCCTTTAGATCTGCAATTTTAAAAAAAAAAGATAAGCAACGATTTTCTCTATTAACTTTATTATTCTTATCTATATTTGTTCTTATTTTAAGTAGTTTTAATTTAAAGATAATTAATTATATAAAATTTGGAATTAATGAAGTTGTTTACAGATCATCTTATTTGATCTCAATACCTGAAAATAAAATACAAAAAATCAAACATCAGTTATCAACTCATCTAGAAATATATAATAAATATCAAGATATTAAATCTGAACTGAATATTCTAAAAGAAGAAAAGTTAACAAATGATTTTTTAAAACTAGAAAATAAAAAATTAAGAAACTTAATTAAAGAAAGTGTTTCGTCAAAAGAGATATTAGCTAAAGTTTTAATTGACAAGGAAAGTCCATTTTTAAAATCAATTGTTTTAAATAAAGGCAGTAAAGACAATGTAAAAATTGGAATGGCTATTATGGATGGCTCATATTTGATAGGTAAAATTATTGAAATAAATTACACAAATTCAAGAGCATTACTTCTCTCAGATCTAAATAGTAAGATTCCAGTGATGTTGTTACCAGATAGAATTCAAGCTGTAATTTCTGGAACTGGAGAAAATCATGGCATAATTGAGTATACTAAAGAAAAACTAGATAACGAAATTAATGAAAAAGATAGAATAATTTATACATCTGGGATTGCTGGATTGTTTAAATCTGGAATACCAGTGGGTAGAATGTTTAAAAAATCAAATGGTCGAATTGATTTTTTTTCTAAATTTACTCAATTGGAATATGTAAAAATAGTTTCCTTTGATCTGGAGAGCGTGAAGTAATGTCTTCACTTAATAAATCAAGTTTTTCAAAAATACTATTTTCATATTTTCCAACATTAATATTATTTCTCTCGGTATTTAATGAACATGATTTTAATTATTTAAAAATAGAATATTTTTCGTTCAACTTTGTATATATTTTAATTTTTTATTGGACCTTAAGAAGCCCCAATCAACTTGGTTATATATCAATATTTTTAGCTGGCATAATTAATGATGTTATCATGGGACTTCCAATCGGAATAAGTAGCTTGTGTTATTTATTAATTTGTTCAGTCACTGCGTATATTAGAAATATAACTTTAATTTATAATTTTATAAATGATTGGATATCAATATTATTTACATTATTATTAATAAATTCAATTCAAATATTAATTTTAGATTTGATATTTAATTACAATCTAGATTATCTTTCTTATCTAATTAATTCTGGATTTACATTTTTGTTGTATCCATTATTTTATCTTATTTTTAATTATTTAGACCAAAAAATTTTGTTACAACCAAATGATTAATAATAGTTCAGGCATAAGAAAAACAGATGTAATAAACAGAAGAATGTTTATAATTGGCGCAGCTAAGTTAATAGTATTCTCTGGAATAGTTGCTCGTTTATTTTCTCTACAAATTAATGATAACAAAAAGTATTTAACTCTTTCAGATAAAAATAGAATTAGAGAGTGGAAGTTGCCTCCAACTAGGGGAGAAATTGTAGATTACTTTGGAAATATAATTGCTGGAAATTTAAAAGTTTATCAACTCCATATAATACCTGAACAGGTAGAAAATTTTAATTATTTATTAACAAGGTTAAAAAATCTTTTACAGTTAAGTGATAGAGAAATTTCAAATATTCTAAAATCAAAGAAAAAATTGAAACCATGGGAAAGTATAATTGTTTCTGAAAACTTAAGCTGGAGTCAATTTTTAAAAATTAATAATTATTTATATGATTTAGTTGGAGTTAAACCAGTAATGACAATTTCAAGAAATTATCCTTTTAGTGACATCTACACTCATGTTTTAGGATATGTTAGTCAACCAAATGAAAAAGATATTTTAGAAAATGAAGTTGTACAACAAAAGTTTGTACCTGGAATGAAAATAGGAAAACTTGGATTAGAAAAAACTTTAGAAAATTATCTAATAGGCACTAATGCTATCCAAAGATATGAGGTAAACGCCTATGGAAAGAGAATTAATCAACTTGAGCATCAAAAAGGACAGCAAGGATCTAAAATTAGATTAACTTTAGATACAGAAGTACAAAAATTATCTGCAAAATTATTATTAGATAAAGCAGGATCTATTAGTGTAATGGATATTTATACGGGTGAAATTATAGCAATGCACTCATCTCCTTCATATGATCCAAATTCATTTTTATTTGGTATAAGTAAAGATGAATGGGAGCTAATTAGAAATAATCCTTTAAAACCATTAATAAATAAGACTCTATCAGGTCTTTATTCTCCAGGCTCCACAATAAAACCAATTGTGGCTTTATCAGCTTTAGAAAATAATATAATTGGCCCTAACTTTAAAGTTAAATGCACAGGTAAAACAGAACTTTATGGCCAAACATTTCACTGCTGGAAAGAAAAAGGCCATGGTTTTATGAGTTTAAAAAATGCCATGAAGCAATCTTGCGATACATATTTTTATGAAATTGCTCGATTACTAGGAGTTGACCGTCTAAAAATTACAGCAGAAAAGTTTGGTTTAGGTGAGAAGGTATTAGGTGCTTATTTTAAAAATGAAAAAAAAGGATTATTCCCAAATACATTTTGGAAAAAAAATAATCTTGGAAAAGGATGGGTATTAGGAGAAACTTTAATTACAGGAATTGGACAAGGATACACCCAAACTACACCATTACAGTTATGTTTAATGACAGCTCAAATTGCAAATGGAGGTTATTCAATTAAGCCAAAAATTATTGTTAATAACAATCCATTAACTTTTAATGAAGTTAAAAAATCTATTAAAGAACAAAATTTACTAAATATAAATACTAAATTAGTTAAAAACCCAAAAAATTTAAGAATAATTCAAGAAGCTATGTTTAGTTCCACTAATGAAGTTAGGGGAACTTCGTATAGATCAAGAATTGATGATAAAAAATATCAATTTGCTGGAAAAACAGGCACAGCTCAAGTTAAAAGAATTAGTAAAAGAGAAAGGGAACTTGATCTTAAAATTGATCAAATTCCATATAATGATAGAGATCACGCTTTGTACATTGCATATGGCCCATATGTTAATCCAAGATATGCATTAAGTATAATTGTAGAGCATGGAGGATCAGGTAGTAAAGCTGCTGCCCCGATAGCTAAAGAACTTTTTAAATTGATAATTGATAGAGAGGAACTAAGAGACAAACAGTCAAATTTTGAAGAAATAAATATTTAGATGTTTCAGTATAATAAATTAAATTCAGAATTATCTTTTTTTCAAAAGGTTAAAAAGTTAGATTTTATTCTAATATTTTGTATTATTTTACTTTCCGCTATCAGTTTACTGGTAATGTATTCAACAGATGGTGGAGAGATTCTTTACCATACCAAAAGTCATTTTATCAAGCTTTTAACCTTTTTTTCTTTAATGATGGTAATATCATTTTTTAATATAAAACTTTGGCATATTACTTCTTACTTTATTTATTTTGTTATCATTCTTCTTTTAATTTGGGTGTCTGCATATGGAATAAAAGTTTCAGGATCTCAAAGATGGATAAATTTATACTTTATAGTTTTACAGCCTTCAGAACTTATGAAGATAGGTATAATCTTATGTCTTGCTAAATATTATCACAGATTAAAAATTGAAAATGTAAATTCTTTTACAACTATTATTATCTCTTTATCAATTATTATAGTCCCAATTATTTTAGTTTTATCTCAACCTGACCTTGGAACATCAATTTTAATAGCTTTGAGTGGGTTAATAGTTCTTTGGTTAGGTGGAGTAAAAATGAAATATTTTTTTATTTCATTAATTAGCTTTTTGATTTCACTCCCTTTTATTATTTCTTTTTTGAAACCATATCAAAAGATGAGAATTTTAACATTTTTAGATCCTGATAGGGATCCACTAGGTGCAGGATATCAAATTATCCAATCTAAGATTGCAATTGGATCAGGTGGAATAACAGGCAAAGGTTTTTTGAAAGGAACACAAAGTTATTTAGAATTTTTACCTGAAAAACATACAGACTTTATTTTTACTTTATTTTCTGAGGAATTTGGTTTTGTTGGATCAATTTGTCTTCTGTTAATATATTCAATAATTATTGTTAGAATTATTAGAATAGGAGCTATTTCCAGAAGTAATTTTTCAAAACTTTTTTGTTTTGGATTTGCTTTTGCAATATTTGTTTACATTGTGGTAAATTTATCCATGGTATTGGGTTTACTTCCTATAGTTGGATCACCACTACCAATTTTGTCCTTTGGTGGATCTTCGTTGTTAGCAACTATGATTGGTTTTGGAATAGTTTTAAGTGCAAAAATAAATCATAAGCAAATGATTGCATAAATATCAGCTTCTTAATTAGTGTATAATTTGTCACTACCAAATATAAAAATTTTAACTATAAAAAGTTTCTGTGAATAATAAAATTAAAGTTGGAATTATAGGTGCTGGAATACAAGGTGTTTCAAATGCTTTATTTTTACAAAAAAAGGATTCAATGTAACACTCTTTGACCGTGATAACCCTGGTGCACAAGCAGCATCTTATGGAAATGCTGGTCATTTTTCACCCTATGCCTCAGTTCCTTTAAATCGACCTGATGTTCTAGCAGATATTCCTGCAATGCTATTAAGTTCTTCGGGTCCTCTTGCTTTAAAATGGAACTACGTTCCTAAAATGATCCCATGGTTTATGAAATTTATTATGAATTCGACTACAAAGAATATGATGCATACTGCAAAAAATATGCATCAAATTTTAGACCTAGCATTACCCGCTTATGATGAATTATTTGATGAAATTGATTTAGAGGATTTAGTTGAAAATAAAGGAATATTATATATTTGGAACGACCAAGACCTAAAAAGTAGAGAGCTAGAAATTAAAATAAGAGATGAATTGGGAGTTAAACAACAGTTAGTCAGCAAATCTGAAATTCATGATTTGGAACCACATATCAAACCTTTTTATCACGCGGGTGTTTATTATCCTTATGCAAGGCATGCAAGAAACCCAAAAAAAATTCTTTTAAAACTTTTTGATTTATTTTTAAAAAAAGGTGGGAAATTTAATAAAGTAAATATCAAAGATATTAATTTTGACAAAGAAAAACCAGTTTTTAAAACTGAAAATCAAAGTTTTATTTTTGATAAAGTTGTAATTGCATGTGGTGCTTTTTCTAAAAAGTTAACTGACAATCTAGGTGAAAAAATACCATTAGATACTGAAAGAGGTTATCATGTTCATTTTAAAGGATGTGATCATTTGTTAAGTAGACCAGTAATATTTTCAAATCGTGGATTTGGAATTACTCCGATGCAACAAGGTTTACGAGTAGTGGGTACTGTTGAATTTGGAGGTTTAAATAATCCTTTATCTAAATCAAGAATTAAAAATTTAATTGATAATGCCAAATATATGCTTGGCGATTTACCTGAACACGAAGATGAATGGTTAGGCTTTAGACCATCTTTACCAGATTTTTTGCCTGTTATGGGCCCTTCAAAAAAACATAAAAATGTTTTTTATTGTTTTGGTCACCATCATTTAGGATGGACATTAGGCCCAATATCTGGAAAGATTGTTTCAGGAATGATTGCAAACGAAAATACTAATTTAGATTTAAAACCTTATAGTTCATTAAGATTTAGTTAGGTGAGAAAAGAGACTAACTTTCTAGCTTATGTTTTTTTATTACTAACCGTAACTTTTTGGGCAGGTAACTTTATAGTTGGTAAATTTGCCAGTCTTTATGATGTTCCTCCATTTTCATTAAATTTTTATCGTTGGTTTTTTGCTTGGTTGATTTTAGCCCCTTTCACTTTACCTGAAATTATTAGAAAAAAAGACTACATAATTAAAAATTATAAATTGTTCATAATTCTAGGAGTTACAAGTATTACAATTTTTAATTCAATTGTTTATTATTCTCTTAATTTCACACAAGTTATTAGTGGTGTTTTAATGATATCTACAATTCCAGTAATGATAATGTTTTTCTCATCAATTTTAAAAATTGAAAAAACGAATATTTTTCAATTAATAGGAGTAATACTATCATTCACTGGAGTTATTATAATTATAACTAAAGCTAATTTTGAAATTTTAAAAAATTTAGATTTTAATAAAGGTGATATTACCATGGTATTAGCTATGTTTTCATGGGCTCTATATTCCAGTTTGTTAAAAAAACAAAAATATGAAATTTCTCAAATAAGCTTATTACAAGTTTTGATAACATTTGGATTAATTTTTTTAATTCCAGTTTATTTCATAGAGTATCAAATTGGCTTTAGAATTAAAATTGATACACCATTTATTTTAATTTTATCGTACGTTGTTTTGCTCCCTGGACTAGCTTCATTTATATTATGGATTAAAGGTATATCTATGATCGGAGCAAATCGATCTGGAGTATTTTTACATTTGATGCCCATATTCAGTGCCATAATGGCTATGATTTTTTTTAATGAAAAATTTATGTTTTATCATATCTTAGGGGCCTGTTTCATTATTATAGGAATTTTATTATCGAATAGGAAAGTTCAAAATGCTTAAAGTTGCAATATTAGATGACTACCAAGATGTTTCAAAAGAGTTTGTAGATTTAAAAAAATTATCCGGAAAATATGAATTTAAAATATTTAGTGAGCCTTTTTTAGATGAAGCAGAGGCAATAGAGCAACTGGCTGATTTTGAAGCTTTATTAATTATGCGTGAACGCACACCAATAACAAAAAATTTAATTGATAATTTAAATGATTTAAAATTTATTATTACGACTGGAATGAGAAATAAATCAATTGATTTAGAAGCTGCAAAAAAAAGAAAAATTATAGTCTGTGGAACCGATATAAATACAAATCCAACTCCTGAGCTTACTTGGGCTCTTATTCTGGGTTTAGCTAGAAATTTTAAAGAAGAAATTGATAATATGTATCAAGGTTATTGGCAGACAACTGTTGGAATAGAACTTAAAGGTAAAATTTTAGGCTTAATAGGCCTTGGTAAGGTGGGCAAACAAGTTGCTAAAATTGGTAAAGCTTTTGGAATGCAAGTTATGGCTTGGAGTGAAAATCTTAATTTAGATGACTGTAAAGAACTTGATGTTCTTCCTTGTAGTAAAGAAGATTTAATAACCAACTCAGACTTTTTATCAATTCATGTACAGGGTGGAGAAAGATATAAAGACTGTATCACCATTAAAGAATTAGATAAAATGAAGAAAACTTCATTTATAATTAATACTTCAAGAGGTACCATTATAAATGAAGATGATTTAATTATTGCTCTATCAACCAATGTTATAGCTGGAGCAGGTATTGATGTTTTTGAAAAAGAACCATTGCCAGAAGGAAATAAACTAAGATTTTTGCCTAATGCTTTGTTAACTCCACATATTGGATATGTGACTGCAGAAAATTACAGTATTTTTTATACTCAAATGATCGAAGACCTTGAAGCTTGCGTAAATGAAAAGCCTATTCGTATTATTGAATAGAAATGGAATTACCAGTAGTTAATCATGAAGCTTATGTTGCGAAAATTGGTGATGATCATAAATTCCCAATTAATAAATTTGGTGAACTCGCTAATTATTTGATAAATCAAAAAATTGTAAAAAAATTTCACAAACCATATCCATGCTCATTTGAAACTTTAAATAGAGCTCATTCAGAAAATTATATAAATGACATAAAAAATAAAACTTTAGACAATAGTGGAATTAAAAAAATTGGCTTTCCATTAGTTGATAGTGTAGTTCAAAGATCTTTAGTTGCAACTGGAGGTACTGTTTTAGCTTCAAAACTTGCACTAAACCATGGGGTTGCTTGCAACACTGCTGGCGGCAGTCATCATGCAAATTATAATGAAGGAGCTGGTTATTGTGTTTTTAATGATGTGGCAGTTGCTGCTCATTATTTATTAGATAGAGGTTTTGCTAATAGAATTTTAATCGTTGATTTAGATGTTCATCAAGGAAATGGAACCTCAGAAATTTTTAAAGATAATAGACATGTATTTACTTTTAGTATGCATTCTAAAACTAATTATCCTGCAAAAAAATCAATTAGTGATTTAGATGTTGAGCTTGAAAATGATCTTGAAGATGATGCTTATTTAAAGACGCTTAAATTTTATTTAAATGAATTAAACAATGAAAATTTTGACTTTGTTTTTTATATAGCAGGTGTTGATATTCATTTTAACGATCGATTAGGAAAATTAAAAATTTCTGATGAAGGCATAAGGGAAAGAGATGAACTGATAGTTGAAAATTTTTTATCTAAAAGAATACCTATTTGTGGTGTTTTAGGTGGAGGATATAATAAAGATTTTAACAAATTAGTAGAATTACATTCCTTATTACATCAGTCTTGTGCTAAATTACTTTAAATTATGACTAAAAAGATTAATCCCAATCTAACTGAAGAACAAAAATCAGTTTTGTTTGATGAAGAAACCGAACTTGCTGGTACAAGCAAATTAAATCATGAAAAAAGAGAAGGAAGTTTTCATTGTGCTAATTGTGGAGAAAAATTATTTGATTCAAATACTAAATATGAAAGTGGTTCAGGTTGGCCATCTTTTTATCAATCACTTCCTGATGTATTTGAAACTAAAACTGATCATCATCTAGGTTATGCAAGAACAGAATATCATTGTAAAAAATGTGGTGGGCACCATGGTCATATATTTGAAGATGGACCAAACCCAACTGGAAAAAGATATTGCAATAATGGAGTATGTTTGGTTTTTAAACCTAAGAGTTGATAATTGATAATAATGTTTGATGATATAGACAATCAAATTAAGTCAGCCAAAGAGATATTAAAAAAAAAATCAAAGGACTACATTCAAAATTTTAATAATATCAAAAGATATATAGATATTGAAATCGAAGAAATCAAAAGATCTAAAGATTTAAACCAATCAATAATTCCTGAAATAAATTTTGATAGTATTGAGGGTAATAATGAAGAATTAATTAAAAAGGTAAAACAAAGAGGATGTGTAATTGTTAGAAATGTATTTAACGAACAAGTAATAAATACTCTAAATAAAAAACTAGAAGAATATATAAATATCAATGATTATTTCACTGATCAAAAGAAGAAATCTGATTTAGATAAATACTTCAGTGACCTTAAATCTGGAAAACCTCAAATTTTTGGATTGTATTGGTCTAAAACACAAATAGAAATTAGACATTCTGAGCAAATGGCAAAAGTTAAAAAATGGCTCAATAATCTTTGGGTATATGAAAATGACGAATACAAGGTTTTTGATCCTAATAGAGAATTATCTTATGCTGACAGAGTTAGAAGAAGAGAGCCAGGTGATGACACATTGGGATTATCTCCCCATTGTGATGCAGGATCTGTTGAAAGATGGACGGATAGTTCTTATCAAAAAATATATAAAGATATTTTTTCAGACAACTTTATAAATTATAATCCTTTTGATGCAAAGTATAGGGATAGAGTAATTGAATTTGAGTCACCTGCAGTTGCACATGTCTTTAGAACCTTTCAAGGTTGGACAGCTTTAACTGAGCAAGGTCCTAATGATGGCACCTTACAATTAATTCCGATTGCAAAAGGGATGGCTTATATTTTAACAAGAGCTTTACTTGATGATGTATCTGAAAATGAATTATGCGGCTCAAAACTTGGCAAAGCTTTATCGGTAAATAAAGAATATCATGAATTACTTTTAAAAGGTTTGGTTTCAATTCCAAAAATGAGACCAGGAGACACGATTTGGTGGCATCCAGATGTCGTTCATGCTGTTGAGGATAAACATTTGGGAAAAAAATATTCTAATGTTGTTTACGTTGGTGCAACCCCATACTGTAAAAAAAACCTTGATTATACAGTAAAACAAACAAAAAAATTTTTAGAAGGTAGGAGTCCACCAGATTTTGCGCCAGAAGATTATGAAATTAATTATAATGGTAGAGTAAAATTAGAAAATCTAAGTTCTTTAGCAAAAAAACAATTAGTTTTAGAAGATAGTAATTAATTATTTAAGAAGATCTTGTAGTTTATTTTCTTTTTCTAAGGCTCTAGTTTCATCATAACCACCAATGTGCTGATCATCAAAAAAAATTTGAGGAATAGTTCTCTTTCCGTTAGCTTTTTTAATCATTTCATCCATTGCCCCATCAACAGTTGCAATGTTAATCTCTTTATATTCAACATTGTTTCTAGTTAATAATCTTTTCGCAGCATCACAATAATTGCAAAGTGGACCTGTGTAGATTGTTACTGATTTCATATCTTATAAATAGTCATTCTTTTTAATTTTGCTAGTTATTTCTTTTCTAGAATACTCAAATTTTTTTCTATGTTTAATACTTTTTTGATTAACCCTTTTTCTCCATAATCTAAATGAAACAGGTTTTACCGATCTTCGCATAATCTTAATTACTTCAGATTCAGTCTTTCCAGTTTTTTTTTCTATTTCTTCAAAAGTGATCCTATCAGCCCAAGCAGCCCATATGACCCAATCTGGGTCATTCACTTCTGGTTCTGGATTTTTGACCCTGGTGATCGGGGTGTGACCTTTTTTTTTCATAAATCCTTTATATTTGAAAAAAATGATTAATGCATTTTTTTTAGATCATGATATTATAATAATTGATAGTCCATCTTAGCCATCTTTAGCTCCCGGTTTTTTTGGACTATCTTCTATAAAATGTACCCCCTAAATTATTTTTTATTTTTACAAATAATTTTATTTTTATTCATCACTCCAGGTACACCCAGAATTGTAATAATTTCTTATTCTATGAATTACGGAATTCAAAGATGTATCTGGACTGCATTAGGAGATGTGACAGCGAATATTATTCAAGCAACTTTAGTAATTTTTGTAATAGGATCTTTTTTTGTTGATAATCCAAATTTTCTAAATATTTTTAAATGGATTGGAATAGCCTACATCTTATATCTTGCATATGATCTTTATAAATCAAAACCAAAAGATATAAGCTCAGATAATGTTTCATCAAAAAGTTTATTCTCATTTTATAGAGATGGCTTTTTAGTTGCAGGTACAAGCCCAAAGGCTTGGATGTTTTTTCCCTTAATATTTCCTCAATTTATTGATTTTAGTGCAAATTATATTGCTCAATTTTTTATTTTGATCACAACTTATGTTGTTTTGGATTTTTTATCCTTAATTGCTTATGCAGTGCTTGCTAGAAAATTAATTATTTGGATTAAAGCTAATCCCAAAGTTATTAATACAATTTCAGCGTGCGTACTAATAATAATTGCAATTATCATAGCTTTTATTCAAAAGTATTAGGTCACAATACATAATACCACCTTGTTTATTGATCAATTTCGGGATTAAATTAGTTTTTAAATTTAAAAAATAGTAAAGGAAAATAAAATGAAACTAAATAAAATAATCTTAAGTTTTATTTCTGCATTAGCAATTTTATTATCTTCATCAGCGACATCTTTTGCAAAAGTTGTAGGTGATAAGATAGTTTTAGGGTCTGCTATTTCGTTAACTGGTAAATACTCATCTAACGGCGTTCATACACAGAATGGTTACAACATGGCTGTGGATAGAATTAATAGCATGGGTGGAGTTAAAGTTGGTGGAAAAACTTATAAGTTTGAAATCATTTATTACGATGATGAGTCAAACCCTAAGAGAGCAGCTCAGCTTGCAGAAAGATTAATTTCACAAGATGGTGTTGAATACATGCTTGGACCATACAGTTCAGGTTTAACAAAAGCAATCGCACCTGTAACAGAGAAATATGGAGTTCCAATGGTTGAAGCCAATGGAGCATCTAGATCTCTATTTACTAAAGGGTACAAATATCTGTTTGCAGTGCTTGCACCAGCAAACTTATATCTTGATGTAGCTATAGATTTGGCAGTTGAAAAAAATGGTGGTAAACCAGTTTCAGTTGCAATGGCTTTTGAACAAGATGCTTTTTCACAAGATGTTAGATTAGGTGTTTTGGAAGCAATTGAGAGAACAGGATCTAAAAAAGTAATAGATGACAAGCTACCTAAAGAACTTAACGATATGGCAGCAACTTTAGCAAAAGTAAAAGCTGTTAAGCCAGATGTTCTTGTGGTTTCAGGTCATACTAAAGGTGCCTTAACAGCTATTAGACAAATTGCTGAAATGAAAGTTGATGTACCAATGCTTGCAATGACACACTGTGATGCTGCGAAATTATCAAAACAACATGGTAAAAATTCACAATATGCATTATGTGCTTCACAATGGCATAAAACATTAACTTACAAGGATGATTTCTTTAAAGATGGTATGACGTATGATGCTGACTTTAAAAAATTATTTGATTATGCACCACCATATCAAGCAGCTGAGTCTTCAGCAGCTTTATTGGTTTTTAAAGATGCATTTGAAAGAGCTAATTCTTTTGACAAAGTAAAAGTCAGAGATGCTCTTGCTGCTACAGATATGCAAACTTTTTATGGAAACATAAAATTTGCAGCAGGTGGTCAGAATGTTGATAAGCCAATGGTGTTATTCCAAGTTATGTGTGATGGGGATAAATGTGAAAATAAAGTTGTAGCTCCTACTAAATGGGCTTCAGCTGAATTGATACATCCAATTCCTTCTTGGTCTAAAAGATAATATCTAATATGTAAAATGCTCCCTAGTAATAGGGGGCATTTTTATATATAGAGTTTTAAATTTATTTATAAAGTTTCTAAAAATTTATGGATCTACTTATATTTCAAGTACCAATATTAATGGTTCAAGCATCATTGGATGGAATATTACTTGGAATTTTGTTTGCACTTATAGCTTATGGTATGGCTCTTCAGTGGGGAGTAATGAATATAATAAATATTGCACAAGGAGATTTAGTAATTCTTGGTGGCTATATTACTTATTTTATGTACCTTTCTGGGATACACCCTGCTTTAGGAGTAATAGTGGCTCCAGCCATAATGTATTTTGTTGGTGTTGGTCTTTACAAATTAGTAATTAATAAAGTTGTAGATAGAGATTTATTTATCTCAATACTTGCAACATTTGGAATTAGCATACTTTTCATGCAATTAATGAATTTTGCATTTGGTGCAGATGTTGTTCTGGCTAATTCTGAATTTGGAACAACTATGTTGTTTAATAACTCAGTTACATTACCAAATTCTAAATTATTCTCAGCGCTTATTAGTATTATTTTTGCAATAGGGCTTGTTGTTTATATGAAAAAATCAAAATTAGGTCGTGCAATTAGAGCTACTGCTCAAAACGCAAGAGCAGCTAAAATTTTAGGAGTTGATACTGAAAAAGTTTATGCAGCTACATTTGGAATTAATGCTGCACTTTGTGGTGTGGCAGGTTCATTAGTTGCTATTACATTTACAATACACCCATATATGGGACTACCTTATACAATTAGATCGTTTATGATCGTTATTATAGCGGGACTAGGAAATTTACCAGGGGTTGCTGTTTCAGGCATGGGTTTAGGAATGTTTGAAGAATTTGCTGATTATATTCTAGGAACAGAATTTAGAATTGGCTCGGTATTCTTATTATTAGTTTTAATTTTAGTTTATCGGAGATTTAAACTTTCTAAAAAAAGAGAGTATTTAAAATGAAAAATAATAATATCATTTTATATGCTGCAATATTAATTTTTGGTGTACTTGCACCATTCATACTACCAGCATTCAAGGTACAATTATCTATTCTTTGTATATTAATTGTCTTAGCATTAACTTGGAATATCCAAGGTGGTGAAATGGGTTACAACTCTTTTGGAAATATTCTTTTTTATGGTCTTGGTATGTATATTTGTGCTTCAGTTCAAGTAGGTATGTTTTTTCCATTAGCTGAATGGACTGAAAGTGGAGGGGAAAAAACTTTCGTACATTCACCGACTCAGTTTTTTCAAGGTATGGCATTCGGACTTCTTGCTGCAGCAATTGTACCAACAATAGTTGCTGGCTTAATTGGTTATTCAATTTTAGGTTTAAGAGGACACTATTTTGCAATTTGCACATTAGGTTTAGGTGTAGCTGCTGGTGAAATATCAGGTGGAATTGAAATTATTGGAGCAGGACAAGGGTTTACAACTCCTCCATTCCCAGATGTTGGAAGCTTAGAGTCGAGAGGACAATTTTTTTATTTTTTAAGCTTTATAGTTCTTGTGTTAACTTTTATTGCAGTAAAATCAGTATACTCAACTCGATTTAAATTAGTTCTTAATGCAATAAGAGATAATGAGGATAAAGCTGAAGCAATGGGCATTCAAACAATGAAATATAAGATTATTGGTTGGATGATATCAGCTTTCTTCTGTGGCTTAGCTGGGGGTATCATGGGTGGATTAGTTGGTTATATAGACTCTACTGATGTAGCTTTTGATGGAAGAGAAATGGGTGTGTTCATGGTTTTGATGGCAATACTTGGTGGTAAAGGAACTTTATGGGGACCTGTTATTGGCGCAACTTTATTTCACTTATTTAAAGAGGGTTTTTGGACATACTTCTTGGGCTGGCAGTATGTTGCATTAGGCGTACTGATTGTCGTAATTGTAATTTATTTCCCAGAAGGATTAATGGGATGGCTTAGAGAAAAATATCCAGAGAGATTTGGTGAAGTGGTAGATGAAGCGGATCGTAAAGCGCAGGTGGAATTAAAATGACCATCTTAGAAGTAAATAATGTCAGCAAATCTTTTGGAGGTGTAAAAGCCAATGTTGATATTTCAATGTCTGTTGAAAAAGGAAAAATTGTTGGTTTAATTGGGCCAAATGGATCAGGTAAAACAACTTTATTTAACTCAATTGTTGGCACATATCCTATAGACAATGGATCTATAAAATTTAATGACAAAGAAGTATCTGAGCTACCAGTTCCTGTAATAGCAAAATTAGGTCTACTTAGAACATTTCAACAAACAAGAATTTATGGAAAATTAAATTGTATAGACAATATGCTAATCAGTCATAAAGGAAGTGATGAGAGTTTGATCAAGATATTCTCCAAAATTCCTCAAGATCTAACAGATAAAGCGGAAAATTTATTAAGTTTCGTTGGCCTGTATCAAAAAAGAAAATTGAGAGCAGGAGATTTGTCTTTTGGTCAACAAAAACTACTAGAGCTTGCAATGGCTTTAATGAATGAGCCAGAAATGCTTTTATTAGACGAGCCAACAGCTGGAATAAATCCAACTTTAATTAATGGAATTATAGATAGATTAATTAAAGTAAATCAAGACTTTGGTATCACACTCTTGGTTATCGAACACAATATGAAAGTGATCATGCAACTTGCTGAAGACATTTTTTGTCTAGCACATGGAAAGATGTTAGCTAATGGCACTCCAGATGAAATTAAAAATGATAAGCGAGTAATAGATGCTTATCTGGGAGCACAATAATGTCAAATCAATATGAAGTATTAGGAAAAGCTCCAACTCCAGAAGATTTAAAAAAATTATCTCCAAATGAAATTCATTTAACAATCAAAAATTTAAATGCTGGTTATGGAAAAATGGAAATTCTTCATGATTTTGATTTAAATGTAAGTAAAGCTCAATCACTATGTTTGATTGGACCAAATGGTGCAGGTAAATCAACTATACTTCATTCAATATATGGATTTACAAATATATTTTCAGGACAAATAGAAATAGATGGAAAAGAAATTACCAGCTTAACTCCCGCTCAAAAACTTACATCATGTGGAATTGCTTATATACTTCAAGATAATTCTGTTTTCCCAGATATGACTGTCGAAGAAAATCTATTGATGGGTGGTTATTCCAAAGAAAATACTGAGGAATCTTATCAAGAAGCTGAAAGAATTTTTGAAAAATATGAAAGATTAAGAAACAGGAGAAATCAACCTGCTAAAGTTTTATCTGGTGGAGAAAGAAGACTTTTAGAAATCTCTAGAGCATTAGTCATGAAACCATCAGTTCTATTAGTTGACGAACCTTCAATTGGATTAGAGCCAAGATATATAGATATGGTTTTTGAAATTTTAAGAGATCTTCAACAAAATGAAAAAAAAACAATAATACTTGTTGAACAAAATGCAAAGAAAGGTCTAGAGTTTGCTGACATTGGTTATGTTTTGGTGTCAGGACAAACTGCCATTGCTGGAAAGGGAAATGATTTATTGGAAAATCCAGACGTAGGTAGGCTATTTCTTGGTGGCTAATGATTAATAAAGAGTTTTTTCTCAAAGGTTATAAATCCATATTAAAGCATGATAGCCCAGCTATTGCATTAGGATGCTGTTTTATTGCTATTGGAGCTTTACTTAAAAATTTAGGATTTAATATTCAAGAAAGTATCTTTTCTACAATGTTAACTTATGCTTTACCAGGTTCTTTGGTAATGGCAGAGTCATTATTAGTTGGTGCATCTTTGCTAAATATTTTTTTAGCTGTTTGGTTTGTAAATGCCCGACTTTATCCAATGGCCGTATCACTATTTCCTTTGATGATGCATGAAAGTCAACCAAAGTGGAAATATTATTTTTCATGTCATTTCATTGCTGTTTCAGCATGGTTAATTATGAAAAGCAACTACAAATCCATACCTAAAGAACAACGAATTGATTATTGGATTGGAATTGGCAGTGCTACATGGAGTATTGCGGTAATTGGAACTTTTATTGGTTTTTTTTCCTCAGATTATCTAAATAAAGATTTGATGATGGGATTAGCAATTTTAAATCCTATCTATTTTTTATGCATGATGGTTGGCGCTTCTAAAACTATACAAGTTACCTTATCAGTTGTACTTGGATTAGTGTTAGGACCCATTTTTTATTTTTTAACACCAGAGTGGTCAATTTTATTAGGTGGATTGGTTGGTGGTACAATCGCATATTTGATTGGGGAATTAAATGTCAGCTAATATTGTTTATGCAATCCTTGTAACATCACTTGCAACTTTTCTATCAAGATTTTTAGGCGCGGTAAGCTCTGAAGGAATTAAAGAAACATCAAAATTATTTAAATGGTTCAATTGTTTAGCTTATGCAACATTAGCCGCATTGATTGCCAGAACAATTATTTTTCCTGTAGGTGTTTTGATTGATGCTAGTTATTTGAGTAGATTAGCTGTTGTAATTTTATCTTTAATTGTTTTTTTTATCTCAAAAAAAAACTATGTGTATCCAACTATTTTTTCTGCTGTATGTATGGCAATTTTAAGCAATTATTTTTAAATAAAATTGATTTATTTATTAAGTTAACTTAGAATTTGTTATGCAAAATATATCTGGTCTTGAAATACATGAGCATGAAAAATCAAAACGAATAATTAATATTAGTTTAGATGATGAAATCATAAAAAAACTAATCTTCCCTTTTAACAAATTTGATCTAACAGCATTAGAACTAAAACCATTCACTAGATTTACTATTGCAAAAAGTTTAGATGATTTGACTAATAATAAATTAAGTGAACTAATGAATAAAATATTAAGAGACAGGGATACGGGATGTTTCATAATTGGCCCTAAAAATATTACTTCTAAAATTAATGATAAATTTTTAGTAAAACTTTCTACTGCAATTGCTCATTTAATTGGTGTACCCAATCATGATTCAATGGCTGGAAAATATTATGCAAGATTTGAGGTTAAACATGAAGACAAAAGTGACTCTTATCTAAGAAAAGCTTATAGAAATATGGATCTTCATACAGATGGAACCTATGTAAAAGAAATTACAGATTGGTTGATAATGACAAAAATAAATGAAGAAAATGTAAAGGGTGGTGAGACTTCAATGTTGCATCTAGATGATTGGGAGCACTGCGATGATTTATTTAGTAATCCAGTTGGTAAACAAAATTTTATATGGGGATCACCTAAAAGTAAAAATATAGATTACAAGGTTGAACACCCTGTGTTTTCATCAGATGAAAAGGGAAGACCTCATATTTCTTATATAGATCAATTTCCAGAACCAAAAAATATGGAACAAGGAAATTTTTTACAAAAATTATCAGATGGTTTAGAGGAGAGTAATAATAAAGTTATTACTAAGCTTCCCGTTGGAAATTCTATTATTGCAAATAATTACTTCTGGTTACACGGTAGAAAACCTTTTGAAGAAAATAAGGAATTAAACAGAGAATTGTTGAGAATTAGAGGCTCTTTTTTTGTTAATTAATTCAATATAATCAATATAAAGTAATCAAAATTTATGAATTTAGGATTTATCGGTACAGGAAAAATTGCATCTTCAGTAATTACAGGAATTTGTAAATCTAAAATTAAATTCAAAAAAATTATAATCTCTGAAAGAAATAGGAAAACTGCAAAAACTTTAAAAAGAAAATTTAAAAAGATTATTATTTCTAAAAATAATCAAGAAATAATTAATAAATGCGACTGGATATTTTTATCAGTTACACCAACAGTGGGTGAAAAGATAATTAAAGATTTAAAATTTAAATCTAGCCATACTATTATTAGTTTCATTTCAACGATTACGTTATCTCAATTAAAAAAATCGATTAAAGTAAAAGCAAATATTGTAAGAGCAATACCATTGCCTCCAATATCATTAAAAAAAGGACCAGTACCTATTTGCCCACCTAACCCAAAAGTAAAAAAATTTTTTAATCAATTAGGAACAACCGTAGAAATTAAAAATGAAAAATCTTCAATTAATTTTTGGTCTACTTCTGGAATGATGGCACCTTTTTATGAATTGCTAAGAGTTATGACTGATTGGCTTGTAAAAAGAGGTGTGAAAAGAGATAATGCTCAAAAATATATTACATCTTTATTCTTGGCTTTATCTCAAGATGCCGTTGTAAACTCTAAAGAAGGTTTAAAGTATCTAGTAAAAGAGTCACAAACACCAAAAGGACTTAATGAACAAGGTGTTAAAGAATTGACTAAAGCAGGTTTTTATAAGTCATTAGAAAAAACTTTAAATAGTATCCATAAACGTCTAGATAAATAATTCTAATGTCAGAAAATATTTTAGAAATAAACAATTTATCAAAATATTTTGGTGGGTTAGCAGCTGTATCTGATTGTTCTTTAAATGTTAAAAGAGGAACTATAACTGGTATTATCGGACCTAATGGATCTGGAAAAACTACTTTATTTAATTTAATTGCTGGTAATTTAAAATCATCAAGTGGAGCAGTAACCTTTGATGAAGAAAATATTACAGATGTTCCATCTTACGAATTATTTTCAAAAGGTTTACTTAGAACTTTTCAAATTGCTCATGAATTTTCAAATTTATCAGTTTTAGAAAATTTAATGATGGTTCCTGGAAACCAATCTGGTGAAAAACTGATGACCGCACTATTGAAACCAAAACTAGTTTTGGAGGAAGAAGCTATTGTAAAAGAAAAAGCAAAAGAAGTTGTTGATTTTTTAAATCTTAGTCATTTATCAAATGAATTAGCTGGAAATTTATCTGGCGGACAAAAGAAATTATTGGAATTAGGTAGAACAATGATGGTAGATGCTAAATTAGTATTATTAGATGAAGTGGGTGCTGGTGTGAATAGAACTTTACTAAAAGATCTTGGGACAGCGATCGAAAAACTTAATAAAGAGAAAGGATATACTTTTTGTATGATCGAACACGACATGGATTTTATAGGAAGATTATGTGACCCAGTTATTGTAATGGCCGAGGGTTCAGTTTTATTTGAAGGATCTGTAGATGAAGTTAAAAAAGATGAAAAAGTAATAGAAAGTTATTTAGGTAGAGGATCTAAACTTAAGGACTAAAATTAATGGCATATTTTGAAGGAAACGCAATGACAGGTGGCTATGGTAGTGGTCCCGATATAATTAATTCTTGCTCTGTAAATGTAAATAAAGGTGAAATAGTTTCAATCCTTGGACCAAATGGAGCTGGTAAATCAACAGCCATGAAAGCTATGCTGGGTCTTTTGAATTTAAAATCTGGATCTGTAAAAATTGACGGTAAAGATATCTCTAAATTATCTCCACAAGATAGAGTTAAAGAAGGAATATCTTTTGTACCACAAAATAAAAATGTTTTTGCTGGGATGACTGTCGAAGAAAATCTAGAAATGGGAGCTTTTCTTATTAATGACGAAATTAAAGACACAATAGAAGAAATTTATAATTTATTTCCTATTCTTAATGAAAAAAGAAATCAATTAGTTGGTGAATTATCAGGTGGTCAAAGACAACAAGTAGCTCTTGGTCGAGCATTAATGATTAAACCAACAGTTCTAATGTTAGATGAGCCAACTGCAGGTGTTTCACCAATTGTTATGGATGAATTATTTGATCATATAATAAAAGTTAAAAAAACTAATGTTGCTATTTTAATGGTTGAACAAAATGCAAAACAAGCACTTAATATTTCTGACAGGGGATATGTTCTAGTAACTGGAGAAAATAGATACTCAGGAACTGGAAATGAATTATTAAATGACCCAAGAGTAAGAAGCTCTTTTCTAGGAGGATAATGTGGATTTTTTAAATGCTATAATTCTTTTATTAAATTATATTTTTATTCCTGCTTTAACATATGGTTCCCAGTTAGCACTAGGTGCGATTTTTGTTACTTTAATTTATGGAATTTTGAGATTTGCTAATTTTGCAACTGGAGACATGATGTCTTTTGGGACAATGGTTACAATTTTATTTACCTGGTATTTTCAATCAATTGGAATTTCACTTGGAGTGTTACCAACAGCTTTAATAGCTATTCCATTTGCAATTTTATTTATGATTATTTACATGTTGTTTATAGATAAATTTGTATTTAAATATTATAGAGTTAATAAGAGCCCACCCGTTCAGCTGGCAATGGTTAGTATTGGGGTAATGTTTGTTACCCAGGCTGTGGTAAGAATAATTATTGGTCCATCTGATCAAAGGTTTTTTGATGGTGAAAAATTTATTATTAAAGCTCGAGAATTTAAGGAGATGACAGGTCTTAATGAAGGACTTGCACTGAAGTCCACTCAAGTACTAACAATATTTGTTACAATTGTTTTAGTTTCTCTTTTGTTTTGGTTTTTAAATAAGACTAAAACAGGAAAAAGTATGAAAGCGTACTCTGATAATGAGGATTTAGCTTTACTATCAGGAATTGATCCAAAAAAAATAGTGATGATTACATGGATAATAGCAGGGATTTTAGCAACTATTGGAGGCGCCTTATATGGTCTGGATAAAAGTTTTAAACCTTTCACTTATTTTAACAACATGCTTCCTATATTTGCAGCAGCAATTGTTGGAGGAATAGGAAATCCATTTGGTGCCTTTTTAGGAGGATATGTTATTGCATTTTCAGAAATATTTTTAACTTATGCTTACAAAAAATTCTTTATGTATATTTTGCCAGAAAGTATGGAGCCTGAAAGTTTAGTTCAGCTTTTATCTACAGATTATAAATTTGCAGTTTCATTTTCAATATTGGTTATAGTACTGCTTTATAGACCGTCAGGAATATTTAAAGGAAAAGTATTGTGATAAAAAATTTAAATGTTATAGCTGCTTATAGCATCATGATGGCCTTGATAATTCTTGTAGGGATTTTTCAATCTTGGAATGTTGCATTATCAATATTTAATCTTTGTTTGATTTCTGCGGTAATGACTATGGGAGCAAATATTCAGTGGGGTTATGCAGGACTAATTAACTTCGGAATTATGGGGTATACAGCGCTTGGAGGTTTAGCAGCAGTTTTAATCTCAGTTGACCCTGTACAGGAAGCGTGGCGTGCAGGTGGTTTTGATATCTTAATGTGTCTATGGCTAATTATTGCAATGGTATTTGCTATTAGATTTATTTTAAAAAATTTTGAAAAATCAAAATTTAGAACTTATGGAATAGCAGCAATTATAGTTGCAGGAATTGTAATCATTAGAATAACAGCTGAACCTGGGATTGAGGCGATAGAAGGGGTTAATCCGGCTAAAACAGGATTCTTAGGTGGCTTTGGATTACCAATTATCTTTTCTTGGATTGTTGGAGCATTTTTTGCAGGTGGACTAGCTTTTATAGTTGGAAAAGTTGCCTTAGGTTTAAGAGCTGATTATTTAGCAATTGCAACTTTACTTATTTCTGAAATTGTAATTGCAATAATAAAACATGAAGACTGGTTAACAAGAGGTGTTAAAAATGTAATAGGATTGGATAGGCCAGTACCTTATGAGGTTAATCTTCAAACTACAGATTGGTTCATAAATTTAGTTGCAAAATTTAATTCAGGCAAATTAGAATTAATTTCTAATGTTGCAGACAAACAGGCTGCACTTAATCAGTTAGTTATTGAAGGATCTTCAGTTTTTGTGAAACTTTGTTATTCAGGATTATTTTTGATTATCGTTATTATACTTTTAATTTTAACTCAAAAAGCACTTTATTCTCCATGGGGTAGAATGATGAGAGCAATTAGAGACAACGAAGAAGCAGCAAATGCAATGGGAAAAAATGTTGTAAAGCAACATTTGTTAATATTTATTTTAGGTTCAGCAATTGTTGGAATAGCTGGAGCAATGTTAGTGACACAAGATGGTTTGTTTACACCAGGCAGTTATAGGCCGATGAGATATACATTTCTTATTTGGGTAATGGTTATAGTTGGTGGTAGTGGTAATAATTTTGGAGCAATTTTAGGTGGATTTGCAGTATGGTTTTTATGGATTGAAGCAGCCCCAATTGCATTATTTTTAATTAATTTTTTCACAGTAAATATGTCAGATACAAACGTATTTAAAATACATTTAATTGAAAGCGTCCCTTACTTTAGATATTTGACGATGGGCGTTGGGTTGCTTTTGATAATGAGGTATCGTCCTAAGGGTATACTTCCTGAAAAAATAGAGATAAAGTAACTTTTTTATGAAATATATTATATTGGGTGCTGCAATTGCTTGGGCCATGTACATGGCTGACAAATACATGTTTTAGTAAATAAAATTCTTTAATTATTATTATTTATAAAATTTTAAAAACCTAATGAATCTTTTATATTATTTCAATTTTAGTCTTTCTGAATTTTGCTTATAGGTGATAAAGAAAAAATTATAATTGATTTGAATAGAAAAACCCCAGTAACATTTATTACTGGGGTTTTTAAATTTTTAGATTATTTAAAACTATCTTTGTTTTGCAGTCTCAAACTTTCCATTTTTGATTTCTTTTTCTAAAAAAGAGCCTTCTGCTTCACCAACTTCAGTAAAAGTTACTCCAGTCGCACCTTCGTAATTTATCTTTTTACCTTCAGCTAATAAATCTAATCCTTTTTTAAGTTCACCTGGATAAATTTTTGTTCCAGGTTCATTAGCTACATCCATTACATTTTTTGCAATCGATGCTCTATCAGCAGACCCTCCTGCTTGCATAGCAAGAACTATTAGAGCTGCAGCATCGTAAGACTCTCCAGTGTATGGTCCAGCGCTATCAATTCCTGCCGCTTTTGCTACGTCAGCAAATACTCCTGCACCTTTTCCAGTTGATCCAGGTAATGAACCAAATGATTTATTCAGGTCATCTCCAATTGCATCTACAATAGATTGCCCAATCATTCCGTCAGACATAATAAAAGTATCAAATGACCCAGCGTCTAAAGATGCTTGAATTACACCCTTACCACCTTGGTCAAGATAACCAATAACAGCTAATGCATCTCCTCCACCTGCGGCGAGTGTTGCTGCTTCAGATGTATAATCTGCCTTACCATCTTCGTGAGCAGACACTGCAGTTACTGTTATACCAAGAGCTTTAACTGAAGCTTCATAAACATCAGCTAAACCTTTTCCATAGTCATTATTAGTGTAAGTAATTGCAACACTATTAATACCTCTATCTTTTGTAATTTGAGCTAAGATTTGACCACCTCTAGCATCTGAAGGAGCAGTTCTAAAAAAGAATCCCTTATCATCTAGAGTTGTTAATCCTGGAGAAGTTGCAGATGGTGAGATCATAACAATTCCATTTGGTACAGCTACATTTGTAGCAATTGCACCGGTTACACCAGAACAGTCAGCTCCCATAATTGCTGCTACACCTTGCGCAATAACACCTTCAGCTGCTGCTGTAGCAGCTGCTGAGTCAACACAAGTTGAATCTGCTCTTACAGGTGAAATAGTAGCACCACCTAATAAAGAACCAGATTCTGAAGCTTCTTTAAATGCAAGCTCTGCAGAAGAAGCCATAGCTGGCGTTAGAGACTCAATAGGACCCGTGAATCCCAATATAATTCCCATTTTAATTTCTCCACCCTTACCTGTTTTAGCAATTTTAGATTGCTGAGTAGAAAAATATATTACTATAGCGAGCACAACTACACCCACTAAAATTAACAAACTTTTATTTTTAGCCATATATCCTCATTAATTGTTAACAATTTATAAAAAGACAATTAAATGATGATTATCTTAACAATTCAATAAAAATTACTTAGTTTTTTGAAGTAAATATATTGATGTTATTACAACTATACCCCCAAATACTGTTATTAAAGAGGGTACTTCACCAAATATAAAGAAAGTTAATATCAGTCCAAAAATAGGAAATAGCGAATAAAAAGGCATAACCATTCCTACTGGATAAAATTTATAAAGATAAAACATCATCATGTGTCCTAAAATTGAAATGATCATTCCAGCATACATAACTGCAAGCCAGCCACTTATTTCAACTTTCTCTATTTGTTTAACGATGTCTCCTTCAAATATTTGAGAAAAAATAATCAAGACTAAAAAACCTATTAACCCCATAAAAGCATTAGTAAACTTTACATCTAAGTCTTTTATGTATCTCGAAAAAACTTGAGATAGTCCATAAAAAAAGGCCATTCCAAATACTAAAAAGGTACCAACAATCTCATCTAAAATATTTGGATCAAAAGCTATAAATAGTATTCCTAAAAATGATGAAAAAATAAAAATCCATTTTTTTAGACTAATACTTTCTTTTAAAAATAAAGAACTTATTAATATTGCAAATGGTATAGATAATTGTGCACCAATTGTAATAGGAGCTAATAAAGTCACTGCATTGATAGAGAGGTATAAAAACATATTTACACCAGCACCCATACAAAGAGAAAATCCTATTAAAGGTAATATATATTTCTTTTTAGGAATAATTATTTTGCAAAATGGCAATAAACATAAAAAAACAAAACCCATTCTTAAAGCACCAAAGAAAATAGGATTCATTGATGCATTTAGTCCAAATTTACCAAGCGGATAGGCGCTGCCAAGAAAAAACATTACCAAAACAATTAATACAGTATGTTTTGGAGACAAAATATTACCGAATTGAAAAAGGATCTAGTGATGGTTCGTCAGAAGTATAGAACCAAGTTGTTTTAACTCTTGTATAATCTTTAATAGACTCGATACCTGCTTCTTTGCCATAGCCACTATCCTTAATACCTCCAAAAGGAGCAGATGGAGAAATTAATCTATAAGTATTTACAAACGTTATTCCTGCTCTTATTGCTTTAGAAACTCTCATTCCTCTTGAAAGATTGCTAGTATAAACTCCAGACGATAATCCATACTGATTATCATTCATCTTGTTTATCACTTCTTCTTCAGTGTCAAACTTCATCACAGATAGAACTGGTCCAAATAATTCATTTTCTGCAACAGGTAAATTATGGTTATCGCATTCAACAATTGTCGCTGGAAAATAATATCCTTTATTAGAAAAAGAGTGTCGTTTACCACCACATTTTATTTTTCCACCTTGTTCAATTGTCGCTTTTATATTTTTTTCAATTGTTTCTAATTGTTTGAAACTACTTAATGGTCCCATCTCAGTTTCAGAGTCCATTGGAGCACCAATTTTAATTTTAGATGCACGTTTTGATAGTTTATCTAAAAATTCATCATAAATGCCTTTTTGAATATAAAGTCTTGAACCAGCTATACAGCTTTGACCACTTGCACCAAAAATTCCAGCAACAATACCATTTATCGCATTTTCTTGTTCTGCATCATCAAATACAGCAACAGGACTTTTCCCACCCAGTTCTAAACTTACTTCTGATAAATTATCTGCTGAATTTCGAATTATATGTCTTGCTGTTTCAGGCCCCCCAGTAAAAGCAATTTTTTCAACTGAGTTGTGTGTTGTTAGTGTTTTTCCACATGGATCACCAAATCCAGTGATAACATTTACTACCCCTTTAGGAATACCTGTTTTTTCAATAAGTTTTGCAAATTCAAACATTACAGCAGGTGCTAATTCTGAAGATTTAATTACTACGGTATTACCCATAGCAAGAGCAGGAGCTAATTTTGTTGCTGTTAAAAACATTTGTGAATTCCAAGGAATGATAGCAGCAATAACACCAATAGGAATTCTTGTAGTTATTGCTTGAACATTTGGTTTATCAATTGGAAGAACTGTTCCTTCAACTTTGTCAGCAAGGCCTGCATAATAATCATAATATTCAGCAATATAGATTGCTTGTTTTTTTGTTTCTCTAAAAAGTTTTCCTGTATCAATAGTTTCTATTTCACCCAACATCTCTGCGTTTTGTCTTAATTGATCTCCAATAGCTCTTAAGAATTTTGCTCTTTCTCTTGGAAGTAATTTTGGCCACTCACCTTCAAATGCTTTTTGTGCTGCATTAACCGCGTTGTTTACATCTTTAGCACTTGCTTCAGGAACAATTGCCCAAGGTTCATTGTTTTCTGGGTTTAAAGTTTCAAAAGTTCTTTTGCTTTCCGAGTCAACCCACTCTCCGTTAATAAACATTTTATACTGTTTTAGTTTAGTCATTTTTGTCTACAAAATTTTTGATTGCTAAATTTACATCATCTGCACATTCAATACCACAAAGATGTTTACCATCTTTGATGATCTTTAATTCACTATTTTTAATTATATTGTTTAATTGTTGTGACATTTCAATTGTAGACCCAATATCATTTTCTCCAGTCATTACTAAGGTTTTGCAATAGATTTTTTCAAAGTCTTCATCATTTTTATGTCTAACAAATAACTCATAAACCTTCAAAAAATTAGTCATATTATTTGCCGATAAAATAGAACTAATTTTTTCATAAGTATCTGGATTATTTTCTAAATACTTGTCGGTAAACCATCTTTTCAATGCTTGACTAGAGAGTTTTAATTCTTTTTTAGCTTGATCAAATCTTTCATTAACTGTTTTTTGTTGTTGTTCAGATCGTTTATATATTGAGCCTAAAAGAATTAATGATTGTAATCGTTCACCATATCTAGTCGCAAAATTTCTAGCTATTAAAGACCCAATTGAAAAACCAACTAAATGAATTTTTTCAATTTTAAGTTCATCAATTAATTCAATAAGTTGTTCTGAAAAATCATCAAAACTTATATTTTGTTTTGTTAAAGACGACTTTCCGTGACCAAGAATATCATATGAAAGATTAGAATAACTTTTAAAAAAATTTAATTGTGGTTGCCAGATTTCATGAGTTAAACCAACACCATGAATAAAAACTATTGGGACTGGTTGCTCTTTTTTATTGAAGACATAAAATGTACCTGATGCAGTATTACCGGTTGTCATCAAATACTACTTAGGTTCGATACCCATTTCTTTCATATCTTGATATCTATCACCAGTTCTTGCATGAGCTCTTCCACTTGAAGCTCCGCCAATAGCTATAACAATTTCATCATCGAATGGAGCATCATGTATCGTAAATTCGTGAGTTAAATAATATGGTCGTAAGCCCGAGTCCGTTTTGTGCATCATTGGAATTGAAATTTTAGATCCAGCAGGACTTCTGGTATTTGTAAAACTTAAATAAGAAGTTCCACCAACAGCATCTCTAAATTTATTACCAAATCTTAATGTATGTATAAAAGCTGAAGCATGTTCTATCTCTCCATTTAAACCAACCACTCCAGCTTTACCGTATGCTAATATTTTTTCTGGAGATCCAATTTCTTTAATTAGTTCCGGTACCAATAAATCACCGAGCTTGGGTGCTAAATCTAAAATTATAGGTCTTAAGTCTTCAACAAAACCTTGTCCATGCCATGGATTTTTAAAAACAGCAGCAACTGAAACTAATAAAACTGGTTCTTTTGCTTTTTTGCCACCTTCAATGAAAGTTTTATCAACAAATTTAGTAAATTTTCTTAAATTGATATCCATAATTTTTTATTTAGTTACTTGAGCTAACACCAACCAAGCATTTACCCCTTTGCTTGCAATATAATTTGATTTAAAGAATTCAATTATTTTCCAAGAATTCTTATCTTCTAATTCTTTGATCTTTTTGTCAAATCCATATTCTTCATAAATACCAATATTAATTGTAAAACAAATTAATGATCCAGTTTTACAAATTCTTACCATTTCATCTAAAGCAGGTGGATTAACATGACCAAATGTAAAAGTACCTACACAAGTTATCCCATCATAAACATTATCTTTTATATCAACTCTTTTATTTAGATCGATTTTAATTAAGTTTTGATAAATATTCTCTGGCACTAAATCTAACATTTTTTGTGAAAAATCAGCTCCATCAAAGTTTTTGAAACCATTTTTTTTAAGCTCAACACCTACTAGACCTGTGCCACAACCAGCATCTAAAATTTTTATATTTTTGTTGGTAATATGTTTTGCAAAAAGGTCTACAGTTTCTTGAGGTCCAGAATATTTCCAATCCACCATGTCTTTGTCATATTTATTTTCAACAGTCCATTCGTCATAATAATCTTCAACTTCCTTACCTGCTTTTAATTTATAAATTGGAATTTTATTACCAATATCTTTTTGTGACATTTATTTTTGCCTATGTTTAAAACTATCTCTTCTAAAACTATATAATGCACTAGGATCCACATCAACATCAACTACTGCAGGTTTATTACATTTAACTGCTGCTCTAACAGCCTCATTTATTTGAGAAATTTTTTTAACTTTAAAACCTTTTGCACCATATAGTTCCGCAACTTTGTCAAATGAAGGGCTAGTAATATCTGCACCTAAATATCTTTTTCCAAAAAAGTCTTTTTGGTAAGCTTTTTCTGCTCCCCAACTTTGATTATTCATCACAATAGTTGTTGTATTTATCCCATATTCAACTGCAGTGCTTAATTCAGATATGGTCATACCAAAACCACCATCACCCATTAAACTGACAACAGTTTTTTTAGGTTTTGCAATTTTAACACCAAGACCGCACGCAAATGAAAAGCCCACCAATCCAAAGTCTAAAGGTGTAAATAATGAAGGTGGATTATAATATTCTAAAGCATCTGTTGCTTGTAAACATAGTGTTCCTGCATCTAGAGTAATAGCAGTATCATTTGGTAAAGCTTTTCTTAATTGTTTAAATAACCCTTTTGGCTGAATTGGAAAATTTTTTCCAAGATTATCTTTATCTCTGTTAGTTAAATAATTTTTTCTTTCTTTAAGATATGAGTTTGTCCAACTTTTTATATCTAATTTAATTTTCTGTTTTTTAATTTCATTATATATTTGATTTGTGGCTGTTGCTGCATCAGCATTAATTCCAACAAATATTGGAAAATATTTTCCAAGCATCTTTTTTTCTATTTCAATTTGAATTATTTTTGCTTTTTTATTTATGTTATCGTATGAGTAAAAAGTAGAGTTAAAACCTAGTCTAGTCCCAATTGCCAAGATAACATCTGCTTCTTTAACAAGTCTTGATGCAACAGGATTTCCACGTGGCCCCATCTGTCCAGCGTTTAGTTTATGATTAAACGGAATGGCATCACCGTGACCAGCTGCTGTAACAATTGGTGTATTTAATAATTCAGCAAGTTTGATTACTTCCTTATATTTGGCAGTATATTTAATTCCACCACCAGCAATTATTACAAATTGACTAGCTTGATTTATAATTTTTGCTGCTTTTTTTATTTTCTCATTGTTACCTTTAAGACTGCTCTCACTTTCAAATGAGGGTTTATTAGTATTGATTTTATAGCTATTTGTTGCTGCTAGAATATTTCTTGGTAGATTAACGCAAACTGGACCTCTTCGTGGTTTCATTGCTAAGTTAAAAGCACCACTAATTACATCTGGTATTGTCTTTGGATTTTTAACAGTCCACGTTTTTTTAGTAATAGGTGTAAATAAAGATTGCTGATCAAGACCCTGAAAAGCATCTTCCATTTTATCTTTGGTAGAATAAGAACCAGCTAAAGCAATTACTGGTGAAAAAGCAGCTTTTGCTTGAGCAACACCAGTTACTAAGTTAGTAGCACCAGGACCATTTTGTCCAGCAATGATCACTCCAGGTTTATTGGATGCCCTCGCGTAACCATCAGCCATATGAGTACCTGTTCTTTCATCTCTTACTCCAATGAATTTAATGTTTTTTTCATGATAAAGAGCATCAAACATTTCCATTGTAGCTGAACCGATAAGACCAAAGACATTGTCAACTTTTTCCTTCTTTAATGATTGAACGGCAGCTTCACCACCGGTCACTTTCCTATGGAGTTTGATCACGAAACTTTTTTGACTTCAGTATCAACATCATCTTTAAAGTGAGGCATTACTTTTTCTGTAAAAAGTTTTATACTTTTCATACAATCTTGATGTTTAATACCAGGAAAATTTGACCAAACTTGTAAATTTTGTAAGTTTAATTCAGATTTTAGTTCATGAATTTTATCAATTACATATTCTGGAGTTCCAAATAGCATATTTCTTTTATGTAAAAAATCATAGCTAAGTAAATCTAACTTTCCTTTAGTAACAGGTAATTCTTCACCTGGATCCATATGATTTCCTAGACCTCTCCAATGACACACCCATCTCATGTAATTTACCATATGCTCACCAGCTTTTTCTTTTGC
Organism: Pelagibacterales bacterium SAG-MED50; assembly: GCA_014653385.1. Lineage (GTDB taxonomy): Bacteria > Pseudomonadota > Alphaproteobacteria > Pelagibacterales > Pelagibacteraceae > Pelagibacter. The sequence goes on from JACWER010000005.1 coordinate 58,040, forward strand.
TTCTTCCATAGTGTCAGCAACAAACATATCTCTTACCAAAGAAATACCTTCACCCATTGGCACATTTCTTTTTTCTGCTTCTGATTTTGCATTTTTGAAAGCTTCAAATTTAATTTTTAATGCTTTAACTGTTGGTATCCACATAATTATATTTAAGCCTTGTTGTGCTGCCCATTCAATAGATCGAATACCATCTACAACTTGATGAATAGGTGGACAAGGTTGTTGATAAGGTTTTGGAAGAACACTTATGTTTTCCATGATGTTAGTTTCAAGATTTACTAAATCTTTGTTAGGTGGACTCATATCGTGCTGCCAGACATAATCAGGTGCTGGATAAGTATAAAATTCACCTTTGTGATTAAAAAATTTTTCTTTCCAAGCTTTTTTTAAAATTGTTAAAGTTTCTTCAAATAGTCTAAAGTTTTTAGCTTGATCTTTCATGTCGGCTTCTTTATTTAAATTTATAGCCTCTCTTCCATAAATCCCTCTGCCAATTCCAATTTCAACTCTACCCTTTGATAATTGGTCTAATAAAGCAATATCTTCAGCCATTCTAATTGGATTATGAAATGTGATTACATTACAAGCCTGACCAATTCTAATTTGATTAGTTCTTGCTGCAGCATCAACTCCCATCATTAATGGATTAGTCAAAGACTCCATTCCTTCATGGTTAAAATGATGCTCTGTGTACCAAATAGAATTCCATTTATTTTGATCACAATATTCTGTGATCTCTCTAGTTTCGTCTAATAGTTCGTGATATGGCTTGTGAGTCCAATTAGTAGTATTACAAAAGTATCCAAATTTCATGCTTCCTCCTTTAAACTTTCTAATTTAAAAAAAGACGATCGATCCCACTTTCGTATTGGATTTAACGATGAGTTATGTATCGCTTTAATAAATTAATATTATTGATCTTAACGTTGATATTCAACAAATTTCTTTAAAGATTTTTTTAAAAATTTCTCAAAAAATATACCTTTATTCTTAATATTTAAGCCTTCATCTAAAAATGAAGGAGACATCTTAAAATCATAAGATGGTTCAAAAAAGAAAGGAACTGACATTCTTTTTGTTTTGTTCCATAACACTCTATGGTTGGTTGCTTTAAATTTGCCATTACTCAAGTATTCTAAAGCTAAACCAGTATTTACAATGAGTGCTTTTTTATTAAATGGAACATCATACCATTTTTTATTTTTTCTGTTTTGAACTTGTAGCCCACCTTTTTTATTTTGGTAGAGGACAGTAAAAACTCCACTATCAACATGTGTTTCACAACCAAGGGCTACACCATCTTGCTTTGAAATTTCTACTGGTTTTTTTTGATTTGGATAATAATTAAATCTTAAAGTACTTAGGGTTTTAATTCTTGAAAAAGCTTGATTGCTAATATTTTCATTTTTTTTATAAAGTTTAATTATACTTTTAAATAATATTTCACTTATAGAAAAAATTTCGTCAAAGTAATTTGATAAACTGTTAATAGATGATTTGCTTAGAGATTTGTTAAGATTTAAATATTCAATATATGGAGATTTATGTTTCTTTGAATTCTTTTTAGTTATTTTAAGATCTCCAATATCCAAACCTTCTTTACCATTGACGCTATTAGGAAAGTAGCCTCTATAAATATTTTTATTTTTTTTATTCCATTTTTTTGGCGCTAACTTTTTTTTATTTTTTTCTGAAGAGTTAAAAAATTTATCTCCTATTTTACAAATATTTTCTATTTTTTTAATGCTTATTTCATGTCCAGTAATTTGAAAGAAACCTATCTCAACACAGGCTTTTTCAATTTTTTTTACTGTATTACTTGCAGATCTAGAATTGAAATTTGATTTAAGTAATGAAGAAATATTTATAGTTGGAATATAGTTTTTCATTATCTATTTGGAGTATCGGTCACAATCATTTGATCTTTCACTTTTTCTCTTAAGTAAATATAAATTCCTGCACCTATAATTATTGAAACACCAAAGAAAGTTCTTGTTGTGGGAATATTATCAAATAGCACATAGCCAATAATTATTGACCAAATTATCAAAGAATATTCATACAATGAAATAACAGAAGGAGACGCTATACTGTATGCATTAAATACACAAAAAAATGCCAGTGCCCCAATAAATCCCATTAAAATAATAATTGGCCATGCATAAGTCGGATTTGAAAACCATTCTCTAAAAATAAATTGAAATGTTGGGTCAGCTGAAGTGTTAAACTGACCGTCGCCAGTGAAAATAAAGAATAAAATACTTATTATAGTTGCACCAAAGTACAAGTGCAGCATCTGTGTATAAGAATTATCTTTATCAGAAGTGTATTTTGTAATTGTCATTGATATTGAATAGCATAACGCACAAGCAATAGGTGCTAACTTCTTATAATCAAATTCATTAAAATCTGGATTTAAAACGATAAATACACCAATAAAACCTGCAGAGATTGCTAGCCATCTTCTAATTCCAACTTTTTCTTTTAAAAAGATTATTGCTAAAATTGAAACAAAAAAAGGGCTAGAGAAAAATAGAGCGTTTGCCATTGCAAGGGACATATATGTTAAAGAAATATAAAAAAAACTAAAACCAAAGAAAAAACATATAATTCTTAAAGTTGTTAAAAAAGGGTAATGAGTTTTAAAATCAATCCTCTGTTTTGTAAATTTCATATAACAAAACAAAAAAAAAGCTGCAGTTAATGTTCTTCCTAAATACAATTCATACAAAGCAGTGTCTTCGTAAATAAATTTAATTAAGGCATCTTGAATTGAAAAAACAACCATTCCAATTAAAATAAAAAGAATACCTTTAGTATTATTCTGTGAAGTTCTCATGAATTAAGAATAAAATCAGAAGCTCTTTCACCAATCATTAGAGTGGGAGCATTTAAATTTCCACTTGTTATTTCAGGCATTACAGATGCATCTGCAACTCTAATATTTTGTAACCCATGAATTTTTAATTTTTCATCAACAACAGCCATCTCATCTGTACCCATTTTTAGAGTACAAGAAGGATGATACGCAGTTTCTGATTTAGATCTAATATATTCCTCTATTTCTTCATCAGTTTCAGCATTTTCTCCAGGACCTATTTCTTTACCTGCAAATGGTTGCATAGAAGCTTGACTTAATATTTTTCTTGCAACACGAATACATTTAATTGTTTCTTTAAGGTCATAATCATTTTCTAGATAATTAAATTGTATTTTTGGATGATCATAAGGATTTGAACTGTTCAAAGTTACAAAACCTCTGCTTTTTGGTTGGTTTAAACTAGCATGCAATTGATATCCATGTCGATCAGGATCTACAGTACCATGGTCAATTACAAAAGATGGAAAAAAATGGAATTGAATATTTGGATATTCTTTATCTTCTGAAGATTTACAAAATCCACCAGCTTCTAAAAATGAAGTTGAGCAGGGTCCAGTTCTATTTAAAAACCATTGAATACCAACTCTAACCATATTTATTTTATTAATATACGAGTATAAAGTATCAGATGTTTTGCATTCTTGTTGGATATAGGTTTCAAGATGATCTTGAAGATTTTTTCCAACACCTTTTAGATCATGGACAACATCAATATTTTTTTCTTTTAAGTGTTCACCAGGCCCAACTCCGGAGACCATAAGTAATTGAGGTGAATTTATTGATCCACCACTTAAGATAATTTCTTTGTTTGCATAAATTTTTTTTATCTTATTTTTTATCTTAACTTCAACACCTATGGCTTTTTTTCCATCAAAAATTATTTTTTCAACAAAAGACTCACTAAAAACTTTTAAATTAGGTTTTTTTCTTACAGGATTTAGATAATATTTTGATGCACTTGCCCTTTCTCCTTTATGAATAGTAACATCATACATACCAAAACCTTCCTGATCTTTGCCATTCATATCTTCATTTATTTTATGACCAGCTTCTTGAGCTGAATTTAAAAAAGCTTTAAATAAAGGGTTTTTATTTTTAGATTGATTGATTGGTAGAATACCACTTCCACCTCTATATTCATTTTCACCCCCAGACCAAGTTTCAATTTTTTTAAAAAAAGGTAGCACCTTTTCGTAACTCCAATCTTTAAGTCCAAATGAAGCCCATCTTTGATAATCATTTTTATTTCCTCTAACATAAACCATTCCATTATGTGCTGAGCAACCACCAATCATTTTACCCCTAGGACAATAAATTTTTCTGTTATTTAGATGAGGTTCAGGTTCTGAATAATATTTATAATTATATTTTGGATCATGCATTGTATAAAGTAGTGCAAGAGGCATGTTTACTTTCCAGATATCACTGTTCTTACCTGCCTCAAAAATTGCAACATTATTTTTTGGATCTTCTGATAATCTATTAGCTAATACACACCCAGCAGTACCAGCACCAATTATTAAATAATCAAATTTCATAATAGTTTAAAATTTATATTAATTTTTTAATAATTTAAATTAAACTTATTGAGGATGGTCACCTTCAATAGCAATACGGTCCATTATTCTTTCATACCCTAGACCTCTTCCTGGAAAAAAATCTGCAATAGCATAATGGATGACACTTCTGTTGTCCCAGATAGCAACTGTATTTTCTGTCCAACTAAATCTACAAGTTAAATCTAATCTTGCCTGATGTTCAAAAATTTCTTTTAATATTTGATCACTTTCTTCTTTTTCCAATCCAATAATTTGTTTTGTATAAGTCCAATTAACATATAAAATTTTCTTACCTGTTTCAGGATGAGTTCTTACTACTGGGTGTTCATTAGAATAAGAATCGTAGTTTCTTTTTTCATTGCCTTCCATGTACTTATAATTATCAATAAAAAACTCTGCCCCAAGTGAACTATGAACTGCTTTTTTGTTTGCTATTTTATTTTGAATTTTAGGATCTAGTGTTTCCCATGCTAATTCCATATTTGAAAAACATGTGTCACCACCTACAGGAGGAATTTTTACTGATTTCAATATTACAGCTTTAGTAGGCTTAGAATTATAACTTACATCACTATGCCAATTTTCTCCCCATTGGTTTTTTTCTTCTTTACCTTTTATAATTCTCACAATTTCTGGATGGTCTTTTAAACCTTTAACATAAGCATGAGTTTCTAGAGGCCCAAATTTTTCAGCAAGTGCAATTTGTTGATTATTTGTTATAGGCTGATCTCTAAAAAAAATTACTTTATGTTCCAACAATAAATCATTTATCTTTTTAAAATTTTGATCAGATATATCTGTTAAATCAATTCCTTCAATTTCTGCACCTAATGCACCAGATAGTAATTTGACATTCATCAAGGATAATTTATCGGTAGAATTTTGGTTTGTCAAAATGTATAACAAGGAATGACATTGACACAAGCTTATCTATTATTAGCAGTCGCAATTGCAGGAGAAATAATTTCTACAGGAACTTTAAAAGCCACAGATGGCTTTACTAAATGGATACCTTCACTGATCTGTATTTTAGCTATAGCCATATGCATGTATACGTTATCTCATGCAATGAAAATTCTTCCAATTGGTATAACTTATGCAACATGGTCAGGTGTAGGAATAGTAGCTTTGTCTTTAATAGGAATTTTTAAATATAAACAAATTCCAAATCTTGCAACTACCATAGGTCTAGTTTTTATAATTATTGGTGTGATAATAGTAAATACTATGAACGATGCATAAATATCTATTTTTTTAATTTTGAAGAAAATTTCAAATTATCATTTTTAAAAGTACTATTATTTTTTGAGATAAATTCATCCATAATTTTTATTTTTTCATTTTCAAATTCAGCTACTTTTCTTAAATCTAAATTAATATATAAAGCTAAAACCTCAGTTGTTGCAGATAAAACATTTTTGCTTTTTTCATACATTTCCAATTTATAGTGCAATCTTTTTTTATCATGATCACAATATGAAAGATAAACATCTACATTATCATCTTCTTTGACTTCGTTATTATATGTAGTGTGTGTTTCTACAACCATTGTACTTCTTTTTGTTTTTATTGCTGCTTCTTCACCCATATTAAATTTTGATAAAATTTTTTCTGCAGCTTTATCAAAAACCAATATATAAAATGATAAATTCATATGGTTGTTGTAATCAGTCCATTCATTAATTATTTTAGTAGTATTTAGAAGCAAAGACATATTAGTTTAATTGATTTAAAATTTGACCTGAAAGTTTTTTAATTTCATCTACTGCATTACCTTTTCTTTGTTTTTCTACCGCAGTTTTACCTTCGCCCATTGAAGATGTATAAATTTGTCTATTTCCTATTATTGTATCGGTTGATTGAAGATCTAGACTTTTTATAAAGTCTTTTGTTTTATCTATAAGTTTAGATCTTTGACTTGATCTATTAATTTGCGCTAAAATTTTCTTATTTGCTTTTTTGGCTATTTCAACTATTGCTCCTGTTGCCCAAAAATCAACATGTGAAGCAGCCATAGGTATTAAAACTAAATCTGCTGCTTCAATAGAAGGTCTTGCGTCTGACTCAATTTTTGGTGGGGTATCAATGATAACGATATCATGATCATTTTTTAATGTTTTTGACTCATATTGTGCTCCCCATAAACTAGCAGTTTTAAACGTCAGATTTTCATTAGAAACTTTTCTCTCCGAACGTATCATGAACCATTTGCCCAAACTTCCTTGCGGATCTGTATCAATAATTGCAACTTTTAAATTATGATATTTAATAAAAGCCATCGCTAAATGAACGGCAAGGGTTGTTTTACCTGTCCCTCCTTTTTGTTGAGAAATTGTTATGACTTTAGAAAGCATAAGCTAGCAATATATTATATAATTTGATTATGTTCGAATGAATAAGAATTAACTGAAAAAATTTTTAAATAATTCTACTATAGATTGAATTTAAAATTTTTTTTAATTTAGTTTTTAATATTCGTATAAAATTTTTTATCTACATCTAAAAATTATATATTTAAAATATAAATACTTTTAATTTGCATTGCGCGTCATTTTAACCTTAAATGTAGCCTGAGAGGGTAAAATTTTACTTATGAATAAATTATTATTGCCACAAGACGTTGTTGGAGGATCTTTTTGGCTGATCTCTGTGGCAATGATAGGTGCAGCGATATTTTTCTTTCTTGAAAGAGGCCGACTGTCTCCAAAATGGGGTACAGTTATGAATCTTGTTGGTGTAATAGCTTTAATGTCCTCTATTCATTACTTCTACGCAAAAAATTTGTGGGTTTTGAATGGTCAGGCACCAACTGCGCTAAGATATATTGATTGGTTGCTAACATTTCCACTTACCATACTCACTTTCTATGTAATGCTTAAGTCAGTTACGGATATTAAGCGTGGAATGTTCTGGAGATTGTTAGTTGGGACGTTAGTTTGGGTTATAGCACAACTTTTAGGGGCTTATGGCTACATGAGTGTAACTCTTGGGTTCTTAGTAGGTATTATTGGATGGCTTTATATCATTGGAGAGCTTTATATGGGAGATGCAGGACGTGCAAATGCATCCTGTAACAATGAGCGAGTTCAGATGGCATTTTTCGCAAATAGACTAATAATTACAATAGGTTTTTCAATATATCACATTGGATACTTCATAGAGCACCTTGCGGGGGGAGCAAATATTAACAGTTTAAACATAATTTATAATTTAGCTGACGTATTAAATAAAATCATTTTTGGAATGATAATTTATAGCGCAGCTTTAGAAGATACAAAGAAAGGTAATCAGAATTAAGGGGGGAATAATATATGACTAAAGGAGCAGACATAATAGCAGGTATAATTTTAGTCGCACTTGCAATTGCGATTATAGTTTACTTATTACATTGGTTATACAGACGATCATCAAAAGAAGTTTCGTTTGTACGTACAGGTATGTTAGGGGAAAAAGTTGTTATATCTGGAGGTGCGTTTGTTTTACCAATAATTCATAATATTACGCAAGTAGGAATGCGTACCCTTAGTCTTAATATAAAGAGAGCAGGTGACAAATCTCTAATTACAAAAGATAGAATGAGAGCAGAACTTGTTACAGAATTTTTTACAAAAGTTCCACCAGAGGCTAAAGCAGTATCAACTGCAGCACAAACTTTAGGTAACAGAACTCTTGACCCAGAACATTTAAAAGAAGTTGTTGCTGGTCGTTTTGCAGACGCCCTTGGAGAAGTTGCGGCAAAAATGACATTAGATGAAATACAAGAAAATAGAGGTCAATTTGTTAAACAAGTTGCAAACATTGCAAATGAATCGATAGGGCATACTGGATTAGCACTTGAAACAGTTTCTATTATCTCTCTTGATCAAGCACCGATTGAAATGTTTAATCCTGCTAATACATTTGACTCTCAAGGTTTAACTCAATTGACTGAGCAAATCGAAGAGAGAAAGAAAAAGAGAAATGATATTACTCAAGATACTAAAATTTCAATTGAAAATAAAAATTTAGAGACCGTTCAAAAAGAGTTGGAAATTAAGAAAAATGAGGAGTTTTCTAAGTATCAACAAGAAAGAGAAATAGCTATTCAAAGAGCTAAAGAAAAAACAGAGACAATAAAAGAAAAAGCTGAAAAAGAAAGAGAAGCAGAAGAAGCTGAAATAAGAAGTCAAGAACAAATTGAAGTTGCAAAAATTTCACAAAATCAAGTAATTGAAGTTGAAAGAAAATTAACAGAGACAAGACTTATTGAAGAAATTGAAAAAAGAAGAAAAGAGCAAAATGAATTAGAGAAAAACTCAGCGTTTGAAATAAGACAAAAAGATTTAGAAACAGAAGTTAAAATTTTAAATCTTGATAAAGAAAGTGAGTATGCAAGACTTGAAAAACAAAGACAAGTTGATATCAAACGAGCTCAAGAAAAAGCAGCTATTATAAAAGAACAATCTGAAAGACAAAAGGAGGCTGAAGAAGCTCAAATTGTTTCAGAACAGCAAGTTAAAAATGCTAAAATTGAACAACAAAAAAATATTGACTCACATAGAATAGAATCTGAAAGAGTAGTAAGACTTCTTGATATAGAAAAAGCTAAAAGGTTAAGTATTGAAGAGCATCAAAAAAATCTTGAAGTGATTAATAAGTCAAAACAGGTTTTAAAATCAAAAGCAGAAGAAGAAAATTCAAGAGCTAGAGCTATAGAAGCAGAGGAAAAAGCTAATTCAGCTAGATATGTAGAAAAAGCACAAGGAATTAAAAAAGTAGATGTAATTACAGCTGCATCTAAAGCCGAGCAAGATAGACATGCAACTATGGCTGCAAAATTAAGATATGAGATAGATGCTGCAGGAAAAGAAGCATTAAATTCTGCAGAAAATCTTAGAAGTGATGCAAGTAGAAGAAGTGCATTACGTTTAAAACTTGCTGATAAGATTGAATCAATCATTAGAGAAAGTGTTAAACCAATGGCTAACATTGGAGATATTAAAATTGTTGATGTTAATGGTTTGCCAGGCTTTAGCGGAACATCCAGCACTGGAGGAGGTGGTGGAGAAGCATCTGATGGTACAGGTGGATCTGCAAGAAGTGGTAATTTAGCAGACAATGTAGTTAGTTCTGCATTGCGTTACAGAGCTCATCAACCTTTCTTAGATAGTTTACTTAAAGAAATTGGAATGGCACCAGGTGAAATAAGTAATATTAGAAATATTTTAGGCGATTATGAAAATCCGAAAAAAGATTATCATATGAATTTTGATAATGATCCAACTAAAGGACCTAAAAGTTCTAAATAAAGAGTTAAAGAAATATGAGTAGTGATTTGAATAATTGGGCAAAAAAGTACGAAGATCTTACAAATAGTGATGAAACTATTGCTGCTATGGCAAAATATTATTCATGCTCATTTATGTTTGATATGGAAAAAGCAAAAGTCATTATTGAAATGCATGATGGAAAAGTAAAAAATATTAACACTAACCCAGGCCCATTAGACCCATATGATTTCGCTTTAAGGGCCTCTGCAAATACTTGGAAAGAATTTAGTCAGCCAATACCTAAACCTATGTATCATGGTATTTGGTCAGCAAGTTTTAGAAAAGATTTAAAAATAGAGGGCAATCATTTAATTTTAATGAAAAATTTAAGAAATTTTACTGTTCAATTTGAATTATTAAGAAAATCAGGAGTTCCCGTATAAGATGAATTTTGTTGAATTAAAAGGATTTAAAAAATGGTAAAGCATCACAGTGTAGTAGGGCGGTATGTTACTATTGAAGTAGATGATTGTGAATATAAAGTTTTTTATCTTCAAAATGGAAAAGGAATACCATTAATCTGTCAACATACTGCGGGTTGTCATAATCATCAATGGAGAGGACTTCTTGAAGATGAAGAAATTATAAAAAATTACAATGTAATTGCATATGACTTACCTAGACATGGTAAATCAGACCCTCCACATAATAAAGAATTTTGGAAAGAAGAATATAAACTAACTGCAGAACATTATTGCAATTTTATAATTAAGTTATGTGAAGCTTTAGATTTAAAAAATCCTATTTTTATGGGGTCTTCTTTTGGAGGGAATGTAGCATTGCAATTAGCCCTTCGTCATCCTAATAAATTTAGAGCCGTTATTCCAGTTGAGGCAGCAGATCATGCGCCAGGTTTCTATTTAGATTGGTGGAGACATCCACATGCAAATGCAGCTCAAGTTTGTGGAAGTGGTACATGGGATTTAATGGCACCTCAATCACCTGAAAAAGATAGATGGTTGACATGGCATTATTACACTCAAGGTTCTGAGGCATTTAAAGGTGATTTATATTTTTATTCCGTTGATCATGACTTAAGAAATGAATTGAAGAATATTGATGGACATAAATGTCCAGTAATAATGATGACTGGAACTTATGATTATTTAACACCACCTGAAGCTACCGAAAATACAGCAAGACAAATTAAAGGTGGAGTTTATATTGAAATGCCTGATATAGGGCATTTTCCAATGAGTGAAAATCATGAGTTATTTAGAGTTTATTTAATAGAAGCTTTGAAAATAATCCAAGAAAGGACCAATAAGTAATTAATTTACTGGGAGGGGATATGGAAAAAGATAAAACAGGAGTTCAACTTAATCTTGGTCACACAAGTACTGATGACTATATTACTGAAAAATATGTCTTACCACTGTTAAGAGATGAAAAAATGAGAAACAAATTAATAGAAGAACACAGAGCAACTCCAGTTGGTCGAGCCCCACAACCTCATAAAGGTCAGCCAATGGTTGAGCATAGTAAAGAACTTCAAATTGTTTTAGATAAACTTAGAAGACAACCAATGGCAATTAAAAAATATGTAACGGTATGTAAAAAAGATTTTGAAGATTATAGAATTGGAATAGTTACAGGAGTAAGAGGAGATCCAGTTGAAATTTTAGAAGAGTCTTTTTCTTCTGAAGAAGCTGTCGAACATGCAATTTTTTTAAAAAGAATTTTAGATCTTTTAGAAAGACACGGACAATGATCAAAATTAAAAGGCATATAAAATGTTAAGAATTACAGGATATAGCGATAAGTACACATCTTTTCCAGGCGAAGAGATTAAATTTTATGTTAACGCAGAGAAAAATGAAAATTATGAGGTTCAAATTGTTAGATTAATTCATGGAGATACAAATCCTGAAGGGCCAGGGTATAAAGATGAAGAGATAGGTGCTGAATGTAATAGAAATTATCAGGGAAAAAATCAAAAAATTCATGGAGGCTCTTACATTGTAATACCTCAAGATGAAAGACTGAATACAACAAGTTTTACACTACAGGCTTATATTTTCCCTACAACACCAGACAAAGGTAAACAGGGAATTTTAACAAAATGGAATGATAAAACTCAAAGTGGTTATGGGTTATTTATAGATGAGAATAGCTGTTTATCAGTAATGATTGGAGACGGAGGGGGGCAAACAACTTCAGTTTCTAGTGAAAAGAAATTAATGAGAAAAGTTTGGTACTTAGTAGCAGCTACGTATGATGCCGAAACAGGAAAATTAAAACTATATCAAGAGCCTTGTGTTACACCTACTAATGGTGGACTTGGTATGTCACTTCTTCATCCAGCTGACGAAACAACAGCTTATGTTGAATCTATTAGTAATTTAAAACCAAGAGCCAATGATGCTCCATTCTTAATGGCTGCAAGTACATTAAATGATAGATCTGGAAGACATATTTTTGGTGGACATTATAAAGAAGCACTTAGTCCTATTGAATTACCAGAACAAACTTCAACTTATAACGGAAAGATAGATAGACCAAGATTAAGTAAAAAAGCATTATCTAAATCAGAGATAGAGTCTCTTGCTAGAGGTTTTAGCGGTTGTACTTCTGAGCTAAGATCTGAAGTTATAGGAGCTTGGGATTTTCATGCTAATATTACTAAAAATATGGCATCAACTTTAATTGTTGATATGACATCTAATCATCTTAATGGCTTTATTATAAATTTACCCTGTAGAGCTATGACAGGATACAATTGGACTGCTGATGAGATGGTATTTCATCATAAGCCAGAAGAGTACGGCGCTATTCATTTTCACGATGATGATATTGATGATGCAAGATGGGATGTAGATTTTGTTTATAAAGTCCCAGATAAAATTAGAAGTGGTGTTTATGCAGCAAGATTAAGAATAAACGGTGAAGACTCAGCAGAAACAGAAGATTTTATTCCATTTGTAATCAAACCCCCTAAAGGAAAAACTACTTCAGACCTTCTATTTGTTTTACCAACAAATAGTTACATAGCCTATTCTAATGACAACCTTGGTACTAATTCAGTTGTAGCTCAATTATTAGCTGGAAAAGTACCAGTTATGTCAGCATCAGATTTGTATTTAAATGAACATAGAGAATATGGATTATCAACATACTCTCAACATTCAGATGGAAGTGGTGTTGCAATTGCATCCAGACTAAGACCTATTTTAAATATGAGACCAAAATATAGACATTGGTTATCACCTTCTCTTTGGCAACTTAATGCAGATTTGCATTTAACTGATTGGTTAGAAGAAAAAAATTTAGATTTTGATGTTGTTACAGACGAAGACTTACATTTAGAAGGTGTAGAATTGTTAAATCGATACAAATGTGTTTTAACAGGATCACATCCTGAATATAGTTCTGAAAAAATGTTAGCAGCTTATGAGCAATATCAGCTTAATGGCGGAAGATGGATATACTTAGGATCAGATGGTTTTTATTGGATTAGCGAGTATCACCCTGACAATCCAAATATCATTGAAGTAAGAAAAGGTGAAGCTGGTACTAGAGCATGGACTGCAAACCCAGGAGAATACAATAATGCCTTTGATGGAAAATATGGAGGTATGTGGAGAGCTCGAGGGAGAATACCATCAAAAGTATGCGGATTAACTTTTACAGCATATGGATTTGACGTTAGCTCTTATTACAAAAGGTCTCCTGATAGCGAACGACCTGAATGTTCTTGGATTTTTGATGGTGTTGGAAAAGATGAAGTAATAGGAGATTTTGGCTTAGTAGGTGGAGGTGCAGCAGGACTTGAGCTTGATAGATATGATTTAGAATTTGGAACACCTCATAATGCTTATCTATTAGCAAGATCAGAAAACCATACAAATTTAATGATGCAAGTAAATGAAGAGATTCATTTTACTGTAAGAGGATATTATGGCGGAGGTACAGAAAATCCTATGGTTAGAGCAGATATGATTTATTACAAAACACCAAACGATGGAGCTTTGTTTGCTCCTGGATCACTTTCTTTCTGTGGAAGTTTGTCTTACAATAATTACAATAATAATGTCTCTAAAATTTTAGAAAATACAATTAGAGGATTTTTAAAAGATGGACCATTACCATAATGAGCAATCAATTTACTAGACCTGAAGGAACAGGTGGAAAAAGTATCTTAGGTTCAGACAATAAAACTCCATTAAACAATTTGGAAAAAAATGCTTTAGGGAATTTGGATGAAGATAAATTAAATGAACTGGCAAAAAGCCTTTTTACATTAAATAATAGAAAATATGGACCTATACCTGGTGCGTATATGGTGATGTGCACTAAGCCTGACAAAGAATGGTGTGTTGCGCAATTGAATGCTGATAGAGCTAAACCATTTATAATATTTGAAGATAAGGCTTACTCAACGATTAAAGAAGCCCAAGAAGAAGCTGAAAGAATTAAAAAAGAAAAAGGTGAATCAGCACCTAGACGCTGCACTTAATCTAACAAAAGGATCTACGATATGGCCAAGTCATATGTCTGAAAAATCAGTTTGGTTATTTATCTTCATATTATTATATGCTGCCTATTGTTTTTTTTGGGGCGTTAGAGGATCAAGGTATAATTCTGATAATCCAGAAAATTATTATCTAGCAAATAGAAGTATTTCTTCATGGGTTTTTTTCTTTGCAGCAACAGCCGCAACGTTTGCAGGCTTAACTGTAATTTCTCAAACCAGCCTTATCTTTCATGATGGCTTTCAATATGTTGGTACGGCTTTTATTGCTATAACTGTTCCTTTAGGGAGTATATTTTTTTTTAAAAGACAATGGATGCTAAGCAGAAAATTTGGATACATTACTCCTGGTGAAATGTATTATGATTACTATAAAAGTGACACCATTAGAATTATTTCTGTTTTAGTAACTTTTTTTTTCGCAATACCTTTACTTGCTGTTTTATTTGGAGCAACAGGTTATCTTATAAATACATTAACAGGTGAGTATGTTTCTAGAGAATTAGGAATGTGGGTAATTTCAATCATTGTATTATT
>JACWER010000050.1 GCA_014653385.1 Pelagibacterales bacterium SAG-MED50
TTTATTAATATTATCTACCATTTCGGGATCTTTTTCTTTAATTTTTCAGTCACATCAAATAATTGTTTTAGCAGTTTACCGCCAGATATATCTTTAACTGCTTGGCCAAATATAGGCTCACCTATTGATCTTAAAGCTTGAGCTAAATCATCAATTGGAACATTATTTGGAACTAATCCAGCTACTAAATGAACTTCTGCAACTTTTCTGTAATCTCTTTGAATAAATCCATATAAAATTTCAGCTAAAAACCTCTTACTAACCTTGTCTAATCTACCCATTATACCAAAATCTATAGGAGCTATTTGACCGCTATTATCAATGAAAATATTTCCTTGATGCATGTCGGCATGAAAAAAACCATCTCTTACAGCGTGTCTTAGAAAGTGTTGAATAATGTCTTCTGCAATTTTATTTGTATCTAAATTTCTATTTTTTAATTCCTCAGTTTCTCTTATAGATAAACCATCAATCCAATCAAGCGTCATTACATTTTCACTAGTAAAATTCCAATAAATTTGAGGAACATTAAACCCAGCGTCATTTTTAGTATTTTCTGAATACTCATTAGCTGCAGCTGCCTCAAATCTTAAATCCATTTCAAGATTTGTTATTTCTTTTAATAAAAATACAACTTCAACAAGCTTTAATCTTTTCGTTTTTTTTGCAAATGACTCGACAATAAATGCAAACAACATCATTGCATCAATTTCTTCATTAAATATTTTTTTGATATCTGGTCTTAGAATTTTTATTGCCACATCTTTAATTGTTCCATTGTCATTAATTTTAGCCTTGTGTACTTGAGCTATTGATGCAGCAGCAACAGGTTCACTGAAAGCAATTATAGAATTATATGTTTCTTCACCTAGATCTTTTTTAATTATTTCCTGTGCTTGGTTAATGGAAAAAGGTGGAAGACGATCTTGTAAATTTTCTAGTTTAGATGATAATTCTTCACCAATAATATCAGGTCTTGTTGCTAAAAATTGTCCAAGCTTTATAAATGTGGTGCCCATAGACTCCAAAGAATTAGATAATCTTTCCCCCTCATTAGTATTTAGTTTTTGCTGATTATTTTTAGAAAATGAAATTG
>JACWER010000051.1 GCA_014653385.1 Pelagibacterales bacterium SAG-MED50
ACATTCAATTATTTTTGAATAAATATTTTTAGAGACTACATGATAAATAGTATCTGTTAAATCAGAACAATGAATTGGTGCAAATTTTGTCTTACCCTCATAATAAATTGGAAAAATTGGCAATCTATTAAGTAAGGCCATAAGGTTAGTAGTAAAGTTATCATCAACAGAATATACTACTGATGGTCTTAGGATTGTAGCTAATGGAAAATTTTTTAATACATTACCTTCTCCCTCTAATTTACTTTTTGCATAATTAGAGTCTATTGCATCATTTATTCCTAAAGCTGATAAATGAACAAAATGTTTAAGATTATATTCTTTACAGAGCTTAGCTAATAATGAAGGTAAAATTGAGTGAATATTTTTAAATGTATTGCCTCGTTTTTTTTCAAATAAAATTCCAATTAAATTTATACAAATATCTGCTTTTTTAAAAAGATTTCTAATTTTATTTTCATCAAAAATATTAGCCTCTACTACATCAATATACCCTGCATTAGCCTGTGTTTTAATTATATAACTCTTCTGATGAATATTTCTTGTAACAACTGTTACTCTGTAGTTATTTTTTGTTAGCTTTCTAATTAAGTTCCGACCAATTTGACCACTACCACCAAAAATTAGACAATTTTTTGCTTTCATTTGAATTCCATTATATATGTTTAGAAATGAGTAATAATATTCAACTTCACAAAAATGATTTACCAGATGATTTAGATTTAGGCAATCTAATAGCTGTTGATGGTGAGTTTATGGGTCTCAATGTCAGACGAGATCCTCTTTGCTTAATTCAGATATCTTCAGGAAATTCTGATGCTCATATAATCCAATTTGATAGGAGGAATTACAACGCGCCAAATTTAAAAAAATTGCTTGCTGATGAAAATACTAGAAAAATATTTCATTATGGAAGAGCAGACATGGCTCATATCAAATACTATTTAAAAACAGACACTAATAACATTCTTGATACTAAAATTGCTTCAAAATTAGCAAGATCTTACTCTGATATGAGTGGTGTTACTAACGAACTAGTTAATAAATCCAAATTAATTAGTAACAATTTTGATAAAG
>JACWER010000052.1 GCA_014653385.1 Pelagibacterales bacterium SAG-MED50
CCTTTATTTGACTCAGAATATTTACCAATTCTAGGACCAATAATTATTACTGCTGAAAGAGCAATCCATCCACCAACTGAGTGAACTATTGTACTACCTGCAAAATCTACAAATCCTAAATTAGTTAGCCAACCTGTCGAGGTAACTTGATCTACTTCATTCAATAATTCTTTAGCACTATCAATATTACTTAAATAGCTTGAAGACCAAGCCCAATGACCTACAATTGGATAAATAATTCCAGTTGCTAAAATTGTAATTATTAAATAGCCATTAAATTTCATTCTTTCTGCAACAGCTCCTGAAATAATTGTAGCTGCCGTTGCAACAAACATTGCTTGGAAAACAAAATAAGTCATATATTCAGCGTTGGTTGTTTTAAAAAAGAACAAATCAGTTCCAAACAAACCATTATAACTTGAACCAAACATTAGACCAAAACCGAAAATCCAAAAAATAACGACTGAAACTCCAAAATCGGCTGCATTTTTTAATGCAACGTTAATACTGTTTTTATGTCTAGAAAGTCCAGTTTCCATACACATAAAACCTGCTTGCATAATAAAAACTAATATAGCGCAATCAATAACCCATAAGGTATCCACATAAGATTTTACATTTTCTAAGTTTAAATTTTCCATAAAAAAAATATATTATAATTTTAATTTTAATTTTATTATATCCATATCTAAAACCATCTGATCATTCCAACAATTCCTGCAGTTGCATAAAAAAATTGTAATAATAATATTCCTTTATGGCCTCCTCTGTAAGCCCAAATTCCTATTAAAATTGCTGATAAAAGTAATAAACAGAAACCAAAAAATTCTATTCCAATATTTAGTGCAACAAACAATGAATACAAGATTGCTGTAATAACCCCTGCCCATTCAAAAAATTTGTTATTCATAAAAGTTTTTTAAAATTTTCATAAAGAATCTTCGAATAATTATTCATATCATTCATATTATCTTTTGCAGCATGATCAAATTTTTCTAACGCTCCCTCTCCAAGTTGATCTTCAAGAGCTTTTTTATATTCTGGAACACATCCCCATTCATTTACTGTAGTAT
>JACWER010000053.1 GCA_014653385.1 Pelagibacterales bacterium SAG-MED50
ATTTAATATAAACCAACTGTTAAATACAAAAGAGTCTTATAAATCTTTATCCTCTATTGAAGGTAAAGCTTTGGTTTATCAAAGATTACTTTTAACAGAAGAGCCAAAACTAAAACTTGAACTTGCTAAGATTTTAAAAGATATTTTTGAATCTGAGGGTATTGAGAATGCCTTTGATTTAGAGCTAGAAAAACTTTTAAAAAAAATTGATGAAGTAGATGTGCCGTCTAATTTTACTACTTTTTATAAACAAAATATAAAAGATGATACAATTATTAATAAAAAAATTAAGTATAACAATAAAATTTTACATCAATCTAAGTTAGTAAATTATTTTAATGGCGATTATGCTAAATCAAAAATCGAAGAAGACCTTAATAAATTTTTAAAAAAGATAAAAAAGGATAAGAAATATTTTTTATCTAAGAAAGATATAATTTTTCTTGAAGCATTAAAATCTGATGGAATTGAAATTCCAAAAAAATACGAAAACCTCTATGAGATTAACAAATCAGAGATGCCGTCAGATATTCAAAAAATGCTTGATAATAAAGAAATAGGAGCTGCATTATTAAGAATAATTGAGGTTATTGGTCCAGAAAAAATTGAGGATATTGATGATGATACAGTTTATTTTATTATTAATACTTTGAACCAATTAAATGCAGACTTAATTAGGAACAAACTTTTGCTAAAAGTTCTTCCTTTAAAAGTTTAAAAATTATAATAAAATAATTCATAATGGCTGTTAAAACTATAATCACAGAACCAAATAAATTGCTCAGACAGATTTCAAAGCCTGTTGAAAGTGTTGGCAAACAAGAACAACAAATCATGAATGATATGTTGGATACGATGTATGATGCCAATGGTATAGGCCTTGCAGCAATTCAAATAGGTATCCCAAAACGAATTATAGTGATGGATATTGGCAAAGAAGGAAAAAAGGAACCTAGATATTTTGTTAATCCAGTTATTATGAATAAAGACTCAATCAAAAATACACATGAAGAAGGTTGCT
>JACWER010000054.1 GCA_014653385.1 Pelagibacterales bacterium SAG-MED50
TACAGGCACAAATGATGGTGTTGTTGTGTAAAGCAAACAAACAATCTGTAATTAAAGAAGATATTTTTGAAAACAGATTTATGCATGTTGCTGAACTAAATCGAATGGGTGCTAAAATTTCAACTGATGGCAATAAGGCAAAAGTTATTGGTAATATTAATTTTGAAGCAGCTGAATTGATGGCAACCGATTTAAGAGCTTCTGTTTCATTAATTCTTGCAGCCTTAACTGCTAAAGGAAAATCTGTGATAAATAGAATTTATCATCTTGATCGTGGATATGAAAATATTGAAAAGAAATTAAAAAAAGTTGGAGCAAAAATCAGAAGAGTTAATTAATGGATAAGAAATATTTAGCAAAAATTATAGCTTCAGATAATGAAGGATTGCAAATGATTTCAGCGTATAGCGCTGGGGCAAAAGTAAAAGTGTCGGATATAAAATATTTAGTCTCAAACAAAGTCTTCTTATTATCAGTTGAAAGAACAAAAATCGAAACAGGTCAGGAAGATAAGAAAATTAATAGTATTTGTAGGTTTGATTTTGTTGATAAAGTTAAATCTAAAAATATAGACCAAAATAATGAAGATTTAGTTTTAGAATTGATAGCAATAGATTATCTAAAAAATAGAGATGATTATGAAATTAATTTAATTTTTAGCAATAATGCTCACATTGCTTTGACTACAGAAACAATTGAAGTAAGACTAGAAGATCAAAACGAAATTAATGAATAATGAAAATATTAAATAGTAACATTAAAAATTTTGATAAAAATTTAGATAGTTTGCTTTTACAAAGAAAGAAAAAAGTACAATCAAATTCAGTTTCAGTTTCAAGTATTATTAAAGATGTTAGAAAAAATGGAGACAAAGCTTTAGTAAAATATGAAAAGAGATTTAATCAAAGCACCATAATTATTCCCTCTCAAAAACAGATTTCTAATTCTATAAAATCACTAGATAAAAAAGTAAAACAGGCAATTGATATTGCTTACAATAGAATTTATAAATT
>JACWER010000006.1 GCA_014653385.1 Pelagibacterales bacterium SAG-MED50
TTCTACCTGATAAATTACTTATATTTTTTGACACTATTACCTTTTTATTTAATTAGCTCACAATAACTTTTTTGTTATTTGTGTAAATATTAAAACTTTCCCTCTTTACGAAACCAATAAGGGTCATGTCAAACTTATTCGCTAGGTCAATAGCTAGGCTAGTTGGCGCACCAACCCCGATCATTATACCTATATCTGTCATTAAAACCTTTTGAACTAATTCAAAATTAAGTCTGCCAGAACATGTGATAAATTGGGTTTTAGGGTCTAATTGATCATTAATTAAAGCATTTCCAATAAGCTTGTCTAAAGCATTATGTCGTCCAACATCTTCCCTTAAACTAATTAGTTCACCAGCACTATTAAATAAACCGCTAGCGTGTATTCCGCCTGTTTTGCTAAATTCAGATTGTTTTTTTTGTAAAATATTTGGAGATTGAATAATTATTTCTTTTGTAATTTTTGGTTCTGAAGAGTTAGTTTTATTTTTTTTTATAATCTCTAGTGCATCTAAAGATGACTTGCCACAAACACCACAAGATGAATTAGTTAGAAAATCTTTTTTGATTTTTGAAATATTAACATTTTGAGAATTATTAAGTGAGGCTAAAATTTTATTTTGAATATTGTATTGACCAACTTTATCTCCATAACTTTCAATAGAATCAATATCTTTAATATTTTGAACAATTTGTTCATTAAACAAAAAACCTCTTACAAGATCTTCATCATTACCAGGGGTTCTCATGGTGATTGATAAATTTTGACTAATCCATTTATCTTGTTCTTTAAATTTTAAAGAAATTTCCAAAGGTTCCTCAATTGAAACTAAATCATCTAGATTTTCAAATTTACTAGAGCTAAATTTTAAAACTTTATATTTAGAATTCATAAAATTATTTTAAAGGATAATTTTTTTTTAAAATGTATTTGTTGACTATTATTGCAAGTAATAAAATTATTATACACCCAAAAATAATTGGATTAATCAAATATTCATAGGAAACACTTCCTATTATTATCATAATGGGATTTCCACCTGCAGGCGGGTGAACCACATTTAACAAAATCATTAAAAAAACTCCAGTTCCAACAGCGAGCGCAATATTAATATAAATTGGCAATGGAATATAATTTACAAAAACTACTCCAACAAATGCCGTTAATAAATGACCAAAAAAAACATTTTTAGGTTGTGCAAATGGACTTTCAGGAAAACCAAATAATAACACCATAGATGAACCAAAAGATCCTGCTAAAAAATAACCTAAAGTACTTTTGTATGTAAGAACTGTTAACACACCAATAGTGAATGCTGAAAAAAAACCAGCAATTAATGCTTTTTCTAATATAGGTTTTGTAATTTTAATCATTTAAATTTTTAAGGCCTTTAAGATAGTTCTTAAAGGAAGTAGCAAACATTCTTTTCTAGATAAATTTTTTTTATCTAAAATTACTTTAAAATCTTTCCAATGTTTTTCCATGGTTACCTTAACATCTTCAAATAATTTTTCACCACTAGTTACAAAAGCCTTTATTTCATTAATCTTTTTATTCTTTATTTTTCTAGAAAGTAAACTGACTGAGGCTTGGCAATAAACACATGATTTGCACTGATATCCCATGTCTTTTATTACATCGTCTTTTACTATTAAGCTTATTTCCATTACGTCCCCACATAATGGATTTTTATTTTTTGATTTATGGGTAAAATTTTCAAGAATCTTATTATTCTCTGTATGGGATGCTATTTCTAAAATTTTTAAATCCATTATATTTCTTTAATTCAATCTTTAATGTTTTATATTTTGATAAATGGAGCATAACAATATTTTAGGCACAGTGCTAGCAGGCGGAAAGTCTCAAAGATTTGGTGAAGATAAATCACAAGTTAAATTAGGCGATAAATTATTGATTGATTATATTTTATCGGAAATCATAGATGAATTTAATGAAGTATTAGTGGTTTCCAATAACCTAATTAACTTTAAAGAGTCTGAAAAGATTTCATTAATTAAAGATTTTAAGAAAGACCTGGGACCATTGGGTGGAGTTTTGACTGCAATGAAATGGGTAAAAGATAATAATAAAGATTATCAATGGATCTCTACTTTTCCTGCTGATACTCCCTTTTTTAAAAATCAAATATTAAAAGATTTTTTAAACAAGATAAATATGGAAGAAGGTAAACTTTTTTTTATCAAATCAAATAATACTCGACATAATATATTTGGACTTTGGTCTATAGATTTAATGGATAAATTAGAAGAAGATTTAGATAAAGGAGAAAGAAAAGTAGAGGTTTGGGCAAATAGTATAGGAGTTAAAAATATTAATATGAAGTTTGAAAATAAAGATCCTTTCTTTAATATAAATACTAAAGAAGATTTAAAAAAAGCTATAGAAAATTTGTGAAATGATTAGTTATCAATATTCAAAAAGAATTTTAAAAAAAGCAATTATCAAAATTAAAGATGAAAATATTAAGAGCACGAATTCTTTAAATAGAGTTGTTTCGAAAAATATTTATTCTGAAATTAATTACCCATCAGGAGATAATGCTGCATTTGACGGATATGCTATTAATTCAAATGACACTAAAAATATAAAAAAAAATTTACCAAAGAAATTTAATATTATAGGGTTGATAGCAGCAGGTAATAAGCCTTTTAAAAAGAAAATTAAAAAATATGACACAGTAGAGATAATGACTGGTGGCATCATTCCAAAAGGTTTTGATACTATTATTCCAATTGAAAAAATTATTTTTTATTCAAATAAGAAAAATATTTTAATAGATAGAAAAATAACCAAATATAATCATGTTAGATTTGCTGGATCTGATTTTAAAAAAAAAGAAATAGTTGTTAAAAAGAATACAGTCATTCAGCCAAATCATATTTTAGCTTTAAAGACATTAGGCATTAAAAACGTTACTGTTAAAAAAAAGATTAATATTCTTTTTTTCTCTACAGGAAATGAAATATCTAATAATGACAATATCCCTAGTTGGAAAGTTAGAAACTCAAATAGTCACTATATCAATAGTTTAAACGTAAATTTTTTATTTAATTTCAAAGATGGTGGAATTTTAAAAGATAATCATGAAAATATATTTCAATCAAAAATATCTAAAATGCTGAATTCTAAAATAGATATTATTATTACATCAGGAGCCGTTTCTGCGGGTAAATTCGATTTCGTTCCAGACATTGTAAAAAAATTCAAATTATCTAACTACTTTAAGAGTGTATCAATCAGACCCGGCAAGCCAGTTTTGTTTGCAAGGATTAAAAATAAACAAAAAGTAATTTTTGGATTACCTGGAAATCCTATGTCTTCTGCGGCCTGTTTTAGATTTTTTGTTTATCCCTATATTGCTCATGTGATGGGTATTAGTGAAGAAAAACCAATTAAAGCTATTTTAAAAAATGATTTTATTAAAAAAAAGAATTTTACAAGATTTGCTAAAAGTAAATTAAACACAACTAAAAATGGTAAAATAGAAGTTGAAATTTTAAAAGGACAAGAATCATTCAGAATTAAATCATTTGTTAAATCAAATATCTGGGCGTTATTACCAACTGGTAAATCTAAGTTTAAAAAAGGTGAGATTGTTGATTGTTTTTTTCCAAATCATATTAATCAATCTTTAATCTAATGCATGTCATTTTTGTTGTAGTTAAAACTATTTACAATTAAACATCTGGATATGATTGAGCTTAAAAATCCTAGAATAGCAGTACCAGTTGTTTTATTTGCTGGCCTAGTATGGTCCTTTGGTCCTTTAGTTGTAAGATATATGAATGATCCTCAATTAATTCCATGGCAGTATATTTTTGGTAGAGGTTTAACAATATTTATCCTTTTAAATTTATATTTATTTTTTGAAGAAGGAAAAAATTTTTATAAAAATTATTTTAGAATTGGTCTATCTGGTTTATTAGGAGGATCAGGCTTAGGTATTGCAATGATTTCTTTTATGTTTTCTATAACTAATACTAGTGCAGCAATTACTCTATTATGTTTAGCAGCTATGCCATTTTTTACTGCCTTGTTGGCTTTTTTATTTTTAAGAGAAAAAATTTCTTTAAATGTATGGGTATCAATTATTATTGCGACAGTTGGTATTGGAATAATGGCTGTGGGTAATACCTCTGAGACTTCTTTAATTGGATTCGTTTTTGGCATGACTTCATCAGTTGGTTTTGCAGTTTTTTCTGTATCCCTTAGATGGCGTAAAGATACTCCAAAGTTTACGACAACTGCATTTGCTGGTTTATTCTGTGTAGTTTTTGCAACTATAATGATTTTTTATAAAGATTTAAATTTCTTTTCGACAAGCTACAACAGTTCATTATTTTCTTTACATGGAACATTAGTTTGTTTGGGATTAATTTTGTACTCAATCGGTTCAAAAGCTATTCCAGCTGCTGAATTAACCTTGCTATCTTTGACAGAAGTAATTGGTGGAATTTTTTGGGTTTGGTTGCCTTTATTTGGTATTAATGAGATACCAACTACCAATACTATTATTGGTGGTTTTTTTCTTTTTATATCCCTTACATATTACAGTTTAGTAATGAGATGGAATAAAAGATATATTGGATTAAATTAATTTTATGGAAAGACCAGATTTTTTTTCATTAAAAAATGGTGAGAAAGTAAAACTTCCTTTTTCAAATTCAGAATACGATAGAAGAGTAAATAATTTAAGAAAAATAATGGATAAAAATAACCTTGATATGGTTATTTTATCATCAATGCATAATATTGCTTATTATACGGGTTTTATTTATTGTTCATTCGGTAGACCTTATGGTTGCATTATTACTAAAAATAAAATTTCAACAATTTCGGCCAATATAGATGCAAGTCAACCTTGGAGAAGATCTCATTGTGATAATGTTATTTATACAGATTGGAAAAGAGATAATTTTTTAAGAGCTATAGTTTCAATTATTGGCAGAGACGATCCACCAAAAACAATTGGACTAGAAAATGATCATGTCACTTTAGACATGAGAGAGAAAATAGGATCTATTTTTTCTTTTTCTGTTTTTAGTGATGTCTCAAAAAATTTAATGCAACTTAGAATGATTAAATCTAATGAGGAAATTGAAATTATTAAAAATGGAGCAAGAATTGCTGACTTAGGTGGAGAAGAAATTGTTAAGAATATCAGAGAAGAAAATACAGAAATTGAAATTGCTATAGCTGGACGTGATTGTATGGAACGAGAAATCGTTAAAACTTATCCTGATGCCGAATATATGGATACGTGGGTTTGGTTTCAATCAGGTATTAATACAGATGGTGCACACAATCCAAAAACTAATAAAAAGTTAATTAAAGGAGATATTTTATCACTTAATACTTTTCCAATGATTTCTGGATATTATACAGCATTAGAAAGAACATTATTTTTAGATCATGCTGATGATGAAAGCCTTAAAGCCTGGGAAGCAAATGTCAAAGTCCACAAACGTGGATTAGAATTAATTAAGCCAGGTGTTAAATGTTCTGATATTTGTCACGAACTTAATGAATTATTTGCTGAACTTGGATACTTACAATATCGAACATTTGGTTATGGGCATTCGTTTGGGATTCTTTCTCATTTTTATGGAAGAGAAGCTGGACTAGAACTTAGAGAAGATGTTGACACGGTACTTGAGGAAAATATGGTGGTCTCAATGGAGCCAATGATTATGATTCCAGAAGGAAATCCTGGAGCAGGAGGATATAGAGAGCATGATATATTAGTGATTGGTAAAGATAGTGCAGAGAATATTACAAAATTTCCTTTCGGGCCTGAACATAATATAATAAAAAACTAATATATTTTATGACTGATAAAACTATCGTTAATAGTTGGAATGAATGGGATCCATTAAAGCATGTTATTGTTGGAAGAGCAGATGGAACTTGCATACCTGCTCCTGAACCTGCACTTGATGCTAAAGTTCCTGAAGATAGTGATATGCTAGGTCAATTTGGCCCAAGAACTAAAGACACAGTTGATAAAGCAAATCAACTATTAGATGATTTTTCAAATATGCTTATTAAAAGAGGAGTTAAAGTAGATCGTCCTTCTCCAATTGATTTTAATAATAAAACTTCAACACCTGATTGGGAAGCTGAAACAATGTTTGGTTGTATGCCACCAAGAGATGTTTTGCTTACAGTTGGAAATGAAATTTTAGAGGCTACAATGAGTTACCGTTGTAGATGGTTTGAATATCTTTGTTATCGACCTTTGCTTCAAGAATATTATAACAAAGACCGAAATATGAGACACGAGTCAGCACCAAAACCAAGACTTACAGATAAAGATTATAGAAAAGATTATTTATCAGATAAAATAGGTATTCAAAAAAGATTAGAATGGACTGAAGACAAATTTTTTGTAACTACAGAAGAAGAACCGTTGTTTGATGCTGCAGATGTACTTAGATTTGGCAAAGATCTTGTAGTTCAGCATGGTTTTACAACAAACTTAAAAGGAATTGATTGGTTAAAAAGACATTATAAAGATCATAGAGTTCATGCTGTTAATTTTCCAGGTGATCCTTATCCAATTCATATTGATGCAACATTTACTCCAATTAAAGAGGGATTAATTATAAATAACCCTCAAAGAAGGTTGCCTAAAGAACAAAGAAAATTATTTGAAGATAATGGTTGGGAAATAGTAGACAGCGCTCAACCAGCTCACAATGAACCACCTCCTTTATGTTATTCATCTACTTGGTTGTCAATGAATGTGTTAGTTTTAGACCCTAAAACAGTTTGTGTTGAAAAAAGTGAAATTTATCAGCAAGAGCAATTAGATAAATTAGGCATGGAAGTCCTCCCTGTAGAATTACGTGATGCTTATGCATTTGGTGGAGGTTTGCATTGCTGCACAGCTGATGTCTATAGAGAAGGCACTTTAAAAGATTACTTTCCAAAACAACAATATGACTAAAATTAAAACAAAAAGAGATCGAGTAAAATTTGCTTCAGATAATGTTGCTGGTGCTTGTCCAGAAGTATTAGATGCTATCATAAAAGCAAATGATGGAGATAGCACTCCATATGGCAACGATCAAATATCAACTAAATTACAAGATAAGTTTTCTGAAATATTTGAAAAAGAAGTAATAGTTTTTCCAACTGCATCAGGAACTGCTGCTAATGCACTTGCTTTAGCTACTATGACACCATCGTTCGGTAATGTTTATTGTCATAAATTATCACATATTAATACTGATGAATGTGGAGCTCCTGAATTTTATACAGGAGGTGGAAAGCTAGTCACTTTAAATGGAGTAAAAGGAAAAATAACTGCAGAAGAATTAGACCAAGCAATTAGTGGAAAGGGGATTGTTCACCACACTCAACCATCTTCAGTTAGCATAACTCAAGTTTGCGAAACTGGTGAGGTATATCAATTAGATGAAATTAAAAAGATTTCGGAAGTTACCCACAAACATAATTTAAGTATACATATGGATGGCGCTCGATTTGCTAATGCTTTAGTTTCATTAAATGCAACTCCAGCTGAAATGACGTGGAAATCAGGTATTGATGTATTATCATTTGGAGCAACTAAAAATGGCTGTATAGCTGCAGAAGCAATTATTTTTTTTAAAAAAAATTTAGTGGGAAATGTTGCTTTCTTAATGAAAAGAGCAGGTCACTTACTATCTAAAATGCGTTTTGTTTCTGCTCAATTGGATGCTTATATTTCAAATGATGTTTGGCTAAGAAATGCAAAACATGCAAATAAAATGGGAAAAAAATTAAGTGATGGATTAAAAGATCATGCAGATATTAATTTAGCATATCCAACTGAAGCTAATGAAGTATTTGCAACATTTCCAAGAAATAAGATTGATTATTTAAATTCAGAAGGATATCAAATTAATGAAGACGAGTGGGATGGTAAAGCAGTAAGACTAGTTGCAGCTTGGAATACTCAAGATACTGACGTCGATCATTTACTTAATAGTTTAAAAAATTCTAACTAGGATTTTGTTTTAAAAATTCAATATATTTTACTACTTCATCAAATTTTTCATCAGGAATATCTTTGTAGCTTAAATTAAAATGATCTTTCACACAGATTGCAACATGTGCATAAGGGTTTCTACCTTTTGGATGATTTGCGTGCTCAGGTAATTGACCCACCAAATAATCGCCAGCTTCCTGTATCATTTTCCACAGTTTACTTGTATTTTCTTTATTCATATTGATCAAAAATTAGATTTATCTCTTTTATATTTAGTTTATTTTGAAAAAAAATTATTCATAAATTATAATATAGATTGAAAAAATTAGATTAAAAAAATTAATAAGTGAATTAAAAAATAAATTGAAAAATATTATCATTAACGCGTTCAAGCCTGGTTATTTTTATATAATGTTTAAAAAATTAATTGGTAGATTGAAAAATTCTAATAAAGAAAAAGGACTAAACTGGGTCAAAAACCAAACCAATATAACAATCGAGGAATTTTGTAAAAATATAGACGAAGCACTTTTTTTAAGTGTTAAAGATGATGTAGAAGCTCTAGAATTAAAAGCAAATTATTTGCTAAAAAATCACAACACAAAAATTGGTGATGGTGGAAACTATCTGTTATTATATTTTTTAGTAAGAAAATTTAAACCTGCATGTGTGGTAGAAACAGGAGTGGCTAGTGGTTGGAGTAGCTTAGCAATTCTACAGTCGCTCGAGAAAAATAATTTTGGTAATTTATACTCATCAGATTTTCCATTTTTTAGATTAAAAGATCCTGAAAAGCATATTGGTTTATTGGTTCAAGATAAGAATTTAAAAAAGAGATGGCATCTAGATATAAGAGGTGATGAAATAGCTCTTCCTAAAATATCCAAACTTCTAGGAAATACTAAAATTGATTTATTTCATTATGATAGTGATAAATCTTACTCAGGAAGAGATTTTGCTATCAAGACTCTTAGATATAACTTTTCGCAAAATTGCATTATTATTTTTGATGATATTCATAATAATTTACATTTTAAAGATTTTTTAAAAAATGAAAATCAGAAGCATCAAATAATAGAATTTAAGGGAAAATATTTAGGAATTTTGGGTATTTAATAGTTATATTTAATTGTCTACATAAGTACTAAAATTTAATCTCTAAAATTAATAAATTCTATAGGTAGACCAATATCAATTATTTTAATGACAGCTATAGCTTCCTGGAGATCATCTCTTTTTTTTCCATCAACTCTTAATTCTTCTCCTTGGATTTTGATTTGAATTTTAAGCTTAAGTTTTTTTAAATCTCCAATTATTTTTTTAGCATTTTCTTGGCTTATTCCCTCTTTTAACTCACAAACTTGTCGAATAGTTCCACCAGAAGCACCTTCATTTTTTTTAATACTCAAAACACGTGGATCCACTTTCCTTCTTACAAGGTGAGTTTCCAAAAGTTCATTAACTTGCTTAAGTTTTAACTCATCTGAGGCAAGTATAGTGATGGTTTTATCTTTTCTTTCGATTGATATATAGAGCCCTTTAAAATCATATCGGTTACTAATTTCTCTTAGACAATTTGCAAGAGCATTATCAAATTCCTGATAGTTGACTTTACTGATTACATCAAATGAAGGCATAATTTTTTTGATTTCATTTTTAATTTAATATTTTAAATTATAATATAATCTTCCTATCATTTCTCTTACAAATTTACTGGTTTGAGCCAGTGATCCTGCTGTAGGTATAAAATCCATCAAAGTAGTTTTGTTAGTCGATCTTTGATAATCAACAGCATATGGTATTACTTTTATATTTGCTGCCTCAAATACCTTTTTTGCTCGAGACATATGAAAAGCTGAAGTAACTAATATAACTTCAACATTATTAGATTTTAAAATTTTTCTTACAGATTTTGCCTCTTGATCTGTATTTTGTACATTTTCTGTTAACAAAATATTCTCTTGAGGCACTCCATTTTTTATAGAAAACTTTTTTAGATATTCACCCTCTGGTAATCCTATTTGCCAGGGAACTTTACCTCTTGTTAAAATAAGTATAGGAGCCTTATTATTTTTGAACAATTCTATTCCTGCCAAAATTCGATCTACAGCGCCGCCAAACTCATAATTAAAACCATCTTTAGTCTTTATTGTTTTTAACATTCCACTTAACACAATAATTGCATTTGCTTCATTCAAAGTCGATATATTTTGTGGGCTATAGTCTTTTTCTAAATAAAAGATTAGTTTATTAGAAACAATAGGCAAAGAACAAAAAAATAAAATTAGAAAACCTGTTAAAGTTATCTTTTTAGATTTAAGCAAGACACCAAGTATAATAAAAAAAAAAATTAAAAATAGTGGACTAGCGATAAGAGGTAAAAATTTGTGTAAATAAATCATATAAACTTTTTATAGAAACTAACTTATAACGTATTATCTTAAAAATAATGTCAAAAATTAAAATTCATATAAGAAATAACCATTGGAAAAAAGGTTTTTTACCTTGTGATTTAGAAGGTGAAAAACATAGCACCATAACTAAAGATGAATTTGAAAAAGGACTTAGTCAAAACCCAAAAATTAAAGATAAGATTGAATATCTAGTAGACTGGGATAAAGATAATTACCTTTCTTCAATGAAAGAAGCAGATGTTTTGTTGGGTTGGCAATTTCCAACTAATAATATTAGAAAGATTGCACCAAATCTTAAATGGATCCATGTTAGTTCAGCAGGTGTTAATCATTTATCTCCTTTTGAGTGGATGAAAGATGATTTAATTTTAACCAATAGTAGTGGAGTACACTCTAAAAAAGCAGGAGAGTTTGGATTAATGAGTATCTTAATGCTTCAAAACCAAATCACGAAAATAGTTACTAACCAAAAAAATAAAGAATTTGTTACTTTACTTAGTAAGCCTATTGAAGGTTTTAAAACTGTGGTAGTTGGAACAGGATCTCTTGGTGGCTCTATGATAAGACACATTAGCAAACTTGGCGCTGAAGTAATTGGTGTTAATCGAAAAGGAAATGATGTTGAGGGTTGTTCAAAAGTAATTACTTTTGATAAAATAGATGAAATATTACCTATTGCTGATTTTTTATATCTTGCTGTACCTGAAACAGAGGAAACTAAAGGATTAATAAATAAAGACAGACTGAATAGCCTTAAACCTACATGTGGAATAGTCAATATTGGAAGGCAATCTGTTTTAGACTACGACACTTTGAGAATTAAATTGAAAAAAAATGAATTAGCTGGTGCTATTTTAGATGTGTTTTTACATGAACCCATTCCAAAAAACTCTACTTTTTGGGACACACCAAATTTGATTATTACTCCACATATTTCATCAGATAGTCAAGGTAACTATATTGAAATGGTATTAAAAATATTTTTTAAAAATCTTAAACTTTTTATAGAAAATAAGGAGCTAATTAATCAAATTGATCGAAAATTAGGTTATTAGATTTTGATATAGAGACAATTTGTTTTATTACATTAATAATTATCAAATATAAGCTGTTACAAAATGAAAAAAATATTAATTATTATTTTCCTAGTATTTAGTTCTAACGCTACTGCAATAAGTAAAGAAACCACTTTTACCAATGAGATATTTGAAAAATCTCAATTAGATGGAAAAACTGTTGTAATTCATTCTTGGAATAAGACTTGTACAACTTGTGCCAGACAAGTCAAAATATTAGATAAAGCAAAACAAGATTTTAAAGATGTTATTTTTTTGAGTTTTGAACAAACGGAAGATAAGGATATTGCCAAATTTTTAAGTATTGATTACTGGACTACAATTGTTGTTTATAGAAATAATAAAGAAGTATCTCGATCAATTGGTCAAACAAATAAAGAAAAAATTTACTCTCAAATTAATTAACTATAATAATTTTTTAATACTAATAGCTGTCAGGTTTATTTTCTTCAATAACAGTCTCTGTTACAGGTTTAATTGGATCTTCGATAGGCTCTGTAGATGGGTTTAATTCAATACCTGCAGGAGTGATTGATTGAGGCATTGCAACAAATTGAGAATCTGGGTTTTCAACAACAGGTCTTATTCTTGATCTATAAATTCCATAAAAACCAATTAAAGAGTGAAAGAATAATAAAAAAATAAAAAATCCATTTGGTCCAACAACACCCATAAAAATTGAGCATAAAAAAGGCCCACCCATGGCACCCATTCCAAATGTAAACTGTAAACTAGCACCCGCAGCAACAAATTTTTCTTTAGGAATGAAATCATTAGTGTGTGCCAAAATTAGAGAAAACATTGGAAGACTACAAAATGAAAATAAAATTAAAAAAACATAAAACCAAAACTTACTAGTAGCTAATTCTCCAGGTAAATACATTTGTCTTGATGATAAAATTGCACAAAATGCAAAAAAAGCTGCTGCAAAAGTGACTATAATGATTACTCTTCTTCTATCAAATATGTCTGATAATTTTCCAATTGGCCATTGTGATATTGCACCTGAAATTGCAAGTAAGAATGTAACTAATGAAATTTGAAAAATAGAAAAGTTCATTGTTGTTGCGTATACCGCAAGCAATGTAAATAAAGCGGATTGGATAGTTCCATAAAAAAATGAACTAACCATTCCAAATGGAGATGAAATAAACGCTTCCTGCAAAGACATTGTTGATATCTTTTTAAATGTTGGAGCTTTTCTTTTTGTAAGTAGAATTGGAATAAGTGCAGCTGAAGTTATAACTGAAATTAATATAAATGGCTCAAAGTTAAGTGGGTCACTAAAGTTAAGTAAAAACATTCCAAGTCCCATAGCACCATATAAGATGACCATATAAACCGATAAAACACTTCCTCTATTTTTATTACTTGCTCGATCATTTAACCAACTTTCAGCAACAGTATAAATAGAAACCATACTAATTCCTGTAAGCACTCTTAGTAAAAACCAAATGAAAGGACTTACATATACCGCATGAATTAAAACTACCAATGATGCTATTGATGCAAACGCAGCAAAAACTCTGATGTGCCCTACACGAGAAATAATTTGAGGAATAGTTTTAGCACCAATAAAGTAACCAACAAAATAACCAGACATCATAAATCCAGTTGCAGTTAAACTAAATTCCTCTTTAATTGCTCTAACTCCTAGTAAAGATCCTTGAAAACCATAGGCTAACATGAGTGCCCCCATACCTAAGAATAATGCCCAAGAATTTTTTAATACTTTTTCCATCTAAATCGCTATCTATTTCTGATTTGTGGCTAAATCAAGTTAATTGTAATTTAAGAATTATGATTTTTTAAGTTTAAGATATGAGTGAATTGCTATTGTTAAGATGATAATTAAACCTCCTTGAATTGTCTCAACACTAGGCTGTTCTTGTATTACCATCCATACCCAAAAAGGGCCAATAATAGTTTCTAATAGAAAGAACAAATTAACTTCTTCTGCAGGGATAAATCTAGGTGCAATAGTTACTAATACAAAAGGAATTGCTACACACATTATACACATTAAAGGTATAAATATTAAGTCTGCACCTACAAGAGAGAAAGTATCTACAAAAAAGAAAGCAAAAATTGCAACACAAAGTTTACCAATTACTGCCGAAGGCACTAAATCTCTATTTTTTGCAAATCTTGCAATAACAGCATTACAAGCAAGCCCAAAAGCAGTGATTAATCCAAATAAATCACCATAAAAATTACCCAACTCTATTGAGTCGTGAAAAATATACGATACAGCAACTAAAGTTATAATAATAGCAATCCAAGTTTTATTATCTGGTATTTCTTTTAAAAATATACTGCCTAATATAGCAGATAACATTGGTGCCATAGCAATCATCACCAAAGTATTTGCAACATTAGTATTTTGAATAGATATGATGAAAGTAATATTACAGATAGAAAAACTTATAATATAAAAAATACCAGGATAACCAATATTTATTAAAGCTTTAAATAGATTATTTTTATAAAAAAAAATAAGCCCAATAAGAACAACCACAAAAGGGATTGCTCCTCTATAAAAAAGCATTCCCCAGGTTTCAATATTTGAAAGTCTTATAAAAATAGAATCAGGTGTTATTAACATTACAGCAATAAATGCTAGGAGAGACCCTTTTTTTTGCGAAGAAAAATTCTTCACACTTTTAATTCATTCCAAAATGTTTTTGCAAGATTAATACCTGATAAATCGAATAATGTTTTTAATCCTGTGGGGGAAGTAACATTAATATCACCATTTAGTTTTTCATCAATAAAGTCAATCCCAGCAAAAAAAATATTTTCTTTTTTAAGATCTTTGGCAATTAATTTTGAGATTTTATTCTCTGTATTGGTTAATTTAATATTAATTGGTTTAGCTC
The DNA here is from genome assembly GCA_014653385.1 of Pelagibacterales bacterium SAG-MED50. Lineage (GTDB taxonomy): Bacteria > Pseudomonadota > Alphaproteobacteria > Pelagibacterales > Pelagibacteraceae > Pelagibacter. The sequence continues at coordinate 14,366 of JACWER010000006.1, forward strand.
CTTTACTCATATTGCTTAAAAAAGATCCTTGCTTTGGAACTCTAGATATTGCCCCACATACTTTGCCATTTATTAAAAATACTCTTTTGTCTCCTTTGCTTATTTTAGGCAAATACTTTTGACACATAATATGATCATGTTTTTTAATAAATTGATTAATTAACTTTAAATTAAATTTATTCAAAAGATGAATATCATTTCCACTATAACTATGAATAGGTTTTAAAATTACTTTTTTATTTATTTTAAAAAAGTTTTTAATCTCACTAATATTTTGAGTGAAAATAGTGTTTGGCATATATTGTTGATATCTAACTGAATATAGTTTTTCAGACACATTTCTAATTGAAGTAGGATTATTTAATATTTTTACTTTATTTTTAATAGTATCTAAAATGTAAGTTGCTGAAATATATTCAAGATTAAAAGGGGGATCTTGTCTAATTAAAATAAATTCACATTTAGTGAGGTCTAATTTTTGTTTTTTTAATATCTTAAAAAATTTTTTTTTAGTGTAATCAAATTTTATAAAAAAACCATCAGCTACAACTTTTGAATTAATTACTGATAGGTTTTTTGGATCATAGTAAAATATTTTATATTTTTTTTTTTGAATTTCGTGAGCAAGAAAAACACTTGTATCAGTTAAAGAGTTTAGTTTTGAGGGGTGGTTTCCTTGAATAGCAACAATTTTACTTATCATATAATTCACTTAAATCTTCATTATTAGAAAATTTACTAATCATATGATCTGCATTAGTTGTTTTATTATCAATTACTTTTTGCAAGTGATTTAAAAATACTGTTTCGTCTTTACCATGCTTGTTAAGTATTCCTCTGTTCTCTAGTCCTCTTTTTGATAAATTTAATAGGGTTGATGACCAATAAAGAAGATCTTTACCCATTAATTGAGTATTAAAACCTTTTTCAGGAGCTTCAAAATAAGCATTTATAATTTTATCTTTATCCCATGTTGAGACCAATTCATGAACTTCATCTAAATTACCATATAGCATCCCAATATTAAAAGCAGGACCTGCGCATAAACAATCCCACCCACATGTATCCATAGATCTAAGCTCAATATATTTTTTTAATCTATTTTCAGTGAAAATTGTACTTAAGTGGGTTGTTAAATCATTTTCAGTTGGTAATCGGTTCGATATTTCATCAATTTTTCCATCCATAAAATCTTTAAAAATATATTTTTTACCAGAAATATAAGTATCATTGTTCTGGATGAATAAGATTGGAAAGTTCATTGCAAATTCAGCATATTTTTCAAAATTTAATTCTTCAAAAAATAATTTAGGTAGACCACCTCTAGAAGTGTTTTGCCAAACTTTTGATCGATAAGATAAATATCCACTATTTTTTTTTTCAACTATTGATGAGTTTGCAAATAAAGCAATTGAAATTGGAACGATCGAGTTAACTATTTTAAACTTTTTTATAAAATCTTCTTCAGAATTATAATCAATATTTAATTGTGTCCCACAAGTTCGATACATCATATCTAAACTCAACTCACCTCCTAAAGGCATATCTTTAGTCATCAGCTCGTATCTTTGTTTAGGATTGTTAGGAATTTCGTCTAATTTTGATATTGGGTCAAATCCAGCACTAACTATATTAATATCTAATTTTTTAGCAACTTGTCTTAACTCAAATAAATAATCTTGTGACTCTGCGCAAGCCTCATGAATATGGTTAAGTTTTTCTCCTGATAATTCTATTTGGTTTCCAGGTTCTAACGTAATATTTTTGCCCCCTTTATTTAATCCAATTATATTTTCTTTTTCTAAAATTGGATTCCAGCCAAATTCTAAAAGGGCTGTAAACATATCCTTTATTTTTGAGTAATTAATTCTTTTATTGTCTTGATTATTGAAAAGAAACTTCTCATGTTCAATTCCTATCCTAAAATCTTTTGTCTGTTTTATACCAGATTTAAAATATTCAATTATTTGTTCTTTAGAATTAATCATGAATGTTTAGATAATATCTTATTTTAGAATTTAAAGATAATAATATGGGGTTTTAGAGAAAATTCTTCTAACCATTGGTGAAAACTCTTCTAAACTCATACTTTTATAGTTTGGATCAAAAGAACACTGATCATAATTCTCACAAAAGTTAATGGTTGCTCGATAATGCTCATGATCTTTTAATTTATCTCTAGCGTTTCTATCACCTCCTAAATGATGAGCACTATAATAAGTTTGAAATAGTCCGTGATGTTGAATAATCCAATAAGTTCTTTCTGAAACGTATGGTTTAAGTATAGAGGCTGCGTACTGAGAGTGGTTCATTGGAGCTAAATCATCTCCGATATCATGCAATAAAGTAGCTACAACCATTTCTTCATTCTCACCATTTTTATAAGCTCGAGTTGCTGCTTGTAAAGAATGCTCTAGTCTAGTTATTTGGTAACCTTCTAGAGTAGTTGTTTGAGAAGCTAAATATTTTATTATTCTATCAGCAGTTTGTCTTTCAAAGTTTTTTTCATATTTTTCTAGAAGCTGGTAATCTTCCTTAGTACCATTCTTCATTTCTGTGAAATTTACTTTTTTCATTACTAGTTATTAGAAGCAGTACTTAACAAAGATAATTGAGTAATTTTACTATCCCCAAGTTCGTCAATTGGCTTAACTGGATAGTCCCCAGTAAAATAATGATCAGTTAGTTGAGGATAAGTTTCGTTTCTACTGTCAAAGCCGATAGCTTTATATAGTCCGTCTAGAGATAAAAATTTTAGAGATTTTGCTCCAATATACTCACAAATTTCATCATTCGATTTATTAGCAGCCAATAATTCTTTTTTTGTTGGAGTATCAACTCCATAAAAATCTGGATATCTAATTTCAGGGCATGCAATTTTAACATGAACTTCTTTTGCTCCCGCATCATATAACATTTTAACAATTTTATGAGAAGTAGTTCCTCTAACTAACGAGTCATCAATTAATATAATCTTTTTATTTTTAATGGTAGTTTGATTTGCATTTAACTTTAATTTAACTCCTAGACTTCTGATTTTTTGACTCGGTTCAATAAAAGTTCGTCCTACATAATGATTTCTTATTAAACCATGTTCATAATTTATTTTTAAATGTTGAGCAAACCCAAGTGCAGCAGCATTACCACTATCTGGAACTGGAACAACTATATCTGCATCAATATCATTTTCTTTAGCAAGTTCCGCTCCAATATTTTTTCGATGTTCATAAGCTGTTTTATTATCAAGTATGCTATCTGGTCTTGCAAAATATATGTATTCAAATACACAGGGTCTAACTTTTTTTGGAGGAAAAGGTTTAATACTAGTTAACTTATCATTTTCAATTAAAACTATTTCTCCATTTTCAACATCTCTTAAAAATTTTGCTCCAATAATATCTAATGCACATGTCTCAGACGCAAGTACATAACTGTTACCTAATTTTCCAATTACAAGTGGTCTAATTCCATAGGGGTCTCTAACACCAATTAAAGAATTTTGTGTTAACATAACCAATGCATAACCACCTTGAATTTGAAATATAGCATCAACAACTTTGTCTATTGTCTTAGGTCTTTTAGATTTTGCAATTAATTGAACAATTGTTTCAGTATCCGATGTTGTGTAAAAAATAGCTCCTTCTTCAACTAATTTATTTCTTAAAGAAATTGAATTAGTTAAATTTCCATTGTGAGCAACTCCAACACCACCTGCATTAGTGTCTGCAAAAAATGGCTGGATATTTCTTAAAGTATTTTCTCCAGTTGTACTATATCTATTATGTCCAATTGAATGATTTCCTTTAAGTTTTTGAAGCACCTTTTCTTTATTGAAATTATCACCAACTAAACCAAATCTCTTCTCAGAATAATATTTTTCACCATCAAAAGTAACAATTCCACAACCTTCTTGACCTCTGTGTTGAAGCGCATGAAGACCAAGTGCCGTTAATGCAGATGCGTCTTTTGCATTACTTACACCAAATACACCACATTCTTCTTTTAATTTAGGATCAAAGTTCTTCAATTTTTTCTTTAGAATCTTGATATGTTTTTTCATTAGGAAATTCTTTTATGAGATAATTACTACCTTTTTCAAGGTAAGGAAAGACGTATGATTGATCTTTATTTATGGGCCATTTATCGTGATTGTAGACAATATGAAACCCAGAGAAGATGCAGACTGAAATTATATAAGCTCTTATAAAACCAAAAAAGAATCCAAATGTAGTATCTAACCCACCAATACCAGTATAATTAATTGCTTTACTTATCCCTTTGTTAACAAGTAGTACTAAAAAAATCACAACAACAAAAATAATGATACCAAGACCAACATCTAAAACGTACTCATTATCAATAATATTACTAACATAAGGTTTAATTCTTGGAAATATGATCAGAGTGATAACATAAGCAAATAACCATTTTGCCATTGATAAAATACTTAAGACAAATCCATTTTTATAACAGCTAATAAGAGAAAAAATGGTTATGATTAAATAAATGAGGTCAATGATAGATATAGCATTATAAAAATCTTTTAAAATATCTAGCATTGAAAATTATTTTCCAAAAGGTTTTATAGTTAAGATTAAAGTGGGCAATAGAGTCAAAACAGATATCATTGCAAGTAACATTGCAATACCCGTGAAAACTCCAAAGTAAATTGTTGGAATAAATTTTGAAAAAACTAGAATTGAAAATCCAAATACAATAGTGATTGACGTATTTAGAATAGCAATTCCAACTGTTGAATGACATTTTTTAAGAGTTTTACTGTAGTCTTTAATTTTACTAAACTCTTCCTTAAATCTGTAAATATAATGAATACTATTATCTACTGCTATACCAATAGTTATAGCTGCAATAGTAATTGTCATCATGTCTAAAGGAATCCCAAGGAGACCTATGATTCCTAAAATAAAAAATGCTGCAATAAAATTTGGAACAACTCCAATTAAAGATAATTTAATATTTCTAAATAGAATTATAAACATTGAAAAAATTCCAATCATTACCAATCCTAAAGTTAAGATTTGAGATTTAAACAAACTTTGAAGTAGATTATTGAATAAAATTAAAACACCTGTCAGTTTATATTCACTTTCTTCTAATCCTAATTTATTTTTGAGGTCAAAATTTATTTTATTAATTAGATCGTTTCTTCTTAAATTTTCTTGTGAATCAATAATTCTTAAACTTATTCTAGCCTCATTATCTTTGATAGATAAATAAGGATCTATAATTTCAGTTTTGATACTCTTAGGAATTTTAGAGTATAAAACTCCCATCTCTAATGATCCAAGGGGTTTGTTGTTATTTAACTGAGTAGCGACATCGATAATAGAAGAGAACGATAAAACTTTACCAATTTGAGGAAGACTATCTAAATAATTATGAACTGAGGAAATTTTATCAATTTTATCTTTTGTAAACCAATATTTTTCATCATTTCCATCCTCTTCATCATCCCAATCTTCAAATTCATCATCTTCAGTTGATGTCTCTTTATTTTCGACAACAGGAAATTTTAGGATTACCTCTAAAGGAGTTGTACCTCCTAATTCCTCATCTATAAGCTTCATACCCTTGTATATTTCAGTATCTTTATTGAAGTAATTGATAAAACTATTCTCTACCTCAAGTTTACTGATACCAAGAATACTTAAAATTATTACAATTCCTGTTATTCCAAAAATCGAATTCTTGTTATTAAGTGAAACTGATCCTAAAAAAGTAGTAATTTTTGATTCTTGTTCTTTCTTAATAGAAATATCTTTAATTGGTACAAAATTTAAAAGTGTGGGGAGCAAGGTAAAAGTTATAATGAATGATGTGATTAAGCCGAAAGTCATCATCCATCCAAAATCTATTATAGGTTTTATTTCACTAAAAATTAAAGATAAAAATGCAAACACAGTTGTAAAGACTGTATATAAAATAGGCCAAAACATTTTATTAGTAGTCAAAGAAATTATTTCGAAATTATTTTTGGCTGGAAAATCTTTTCTAAGTTGAAGGAAACGAGTACTCATATGAATATTCATTGCCATTGTTAAGATTAACATTAAGGCAATAAAGTTTGATGATATTACAGTTACTTTCCATCCTAGAATTCCAAGCAAACCCATCATAATTATAACAGAAAATAAACAACTGCTTATTGGAACAATAATCCAAATTAACTTTCTAAATACAAACCATAAGGTTGCAATAATAAATAAAAGAACGCCTAAGCCAAAAATCACAATATCACTTTTAATAAAAGTCATCATATCATCAGCTATCATTGGAATTCCTCCAAGATAGATTTTACCCGCATCTCCATAACTTAGAATAACTTGTCTTATCTCTAATATATTTTCATGATTTTGTTTTTTTATTTTATCTTTGTAAGCTTCTATTTCGCCTTTTGATAAATTTTCAATATTTTCTAATTTTTTATTTTCTTTAATATTAACAATAATTCCACTTGTATTTCCATTTTCACTAATAACAAAATTTCTAAAAACAGGACTGTTTAGAATTTCTTTGAAACCACGATTCTTATCAACCCCTTCATCTTTTAAAGTTTTAAAACTTTCTAGCCTTTCTTGTAATGGTGCGTCCGAATTACTTAAAAGAGGCACATCTAAAAGCGTAATTACACTATGAACCCAATTTAGACTTTGAATTTTATATTTTAAACTTAAAAGATTGTTAATCGAGTTATCACTTACCATCCCTTCATTTGGAGTATAAGTGAGAATTAAGAAGTCTTTTGACCCATATCTTTCTGTAACTTCTTTTAAGTAGGCTAAATCAGGATCTCCTTCGATCAATAGAGTTTCTGATGAAGCGTCTAATCTAAAATCTTTTGAAAAATAACCAAAACTTATTATTGCAATAATAAGTACAATAAATACTGTTTTAGGGTTTTTTAGAACTCCATTTTGATAAAATTGAGCAAACATTAGCTCTTTTATATTGGAATTTAATTAATTTGAGTATCTTTAAATTTAGTAAATCTCTCTTCAAACTCAAGAGTTACATTACCAATTGGGCCGTGTCGTTGTTTGCCAATTATAATTTGAGCTAAGTGAGCAACTTCATTCATTTTTGCTTGCCATTCAGCATGCTCAACAGTAGCTTCCCTTGGTTCTTTCCTTTGTAAATAATATCCTTCTCTATAAACAAACATTACTACATCTGCATCTTGTTCAATTGAACCTGATTCTCTTAAATCTGATAGTTGTGGTTTATGATCATCTCTTTGTTCAACTTGTCTTGAAAGTTGTGATAGAGCAACAACAGGAACACCTAATTCTTTTGCAATTGCTTTCAGTCCTTGAGTAATTTGTGAAATTTCTTGAACTCTGCCATCTTTATTAAATGTTGTTCCTCTCATTAATTGTATGTAATCAACTACAATCATGTCAAGACCAAACAATCTTTTAATTCTTCTAGCCCTGTTACTCATTGCGGCAATACTAATTGCAGGTGTTTCATCAATATATAATGGAAGTTCAGCTATATTTTTTGAAGTTTCTAAAAATTTATCAAATTGTTCATCTGAAATTTTACCTCTTCTAATATCATTTGAGCTAATTCTTGCTTGTTCCGAAATAATTCTAGTTGATAATTGTTCAGAAGACATTTCTAATGAAAAGAAAGCAATAGATGATTTTTTTCCACTGTCTTGTAATTTTTGTGCAGCATTGAAAGCAATATTTGTTGCAAGGGATGTTTTACCCATTGAAGGACGTCCTGCAATAATTATTAAATCTGATTGATGAAGACCGCCAAGTTTATCGTCTAAATCTCTAAGTCCTGTTGGTACACCAACAATACCTTCTTCATTTTTGTAAGCAGCTGAAGCCATTTCAATAGTTTGTTTCATAGCTTCATCAAATTTAACTAGCGAAGAGTTAAAAGAACCTTTTTCTGCTAAATCAAAAAGTAGTCTTTCTGAATTTTCTATAATTGTTTGACCATTTGTATCAAGTTCATTCAATTTTGCACTGTCAATTGTTTGCTCAGAAATTTTGATCAATTCTCGTCTCACAAACATATCGTAAATTATCTTAGAATATTCAACTGCTTGACGAACAGATGTAGAGAATTTCGTAATTTTAACTAAGTATTCTGGAACATTTAAATCATCTTTTTCGTCTTCGAAATAATTTTTAAGTGTGATTGGATTTGCAAGCATTCCTTTATAAATTAAACTTTCAATTGCCTCAAAAATCTTTTGATGCATTGGATCATAAAAATTAATACTAGAAATTATAGTACTAATTTCATCAAATATGTCATTGCTAACTAGTATTGAACCAATAATTGCTTGTTCTGCTTCAATGTTATTTGGTAATTCTTTAAATTTATCTTTAACTACACTTAAATTGTTTTCCATAAATAATAATTTATAGAATTAAACTATAAATTAAATTACTAAAAATTGTTGGGGAAAAGAATGTATAATTATTGGATCGTATCAGCTGATGATACACTAATTGTAATTTCAGCATCAATTTCAGAGTGCAATGAGACTTTTACTTTAAATTTTCCTAAAGATTTAATTTCTTCAACTGGTTGTATCATTGAAGGTTTAATATCAATCTTATTCTCTTCCTGAATCAATTTTGCAATTTCCGTTGGTTTCACTGATCCATATAGTTCATTGTTTTCAGTACTTAATTTTTTGACTGAGTATTCTTTACCATTAATTTGTTCTGAAATTTGAGTAGCTTCTTTTTTCTTTTCATTATCTTTTTTTGATAAATCTACTTTTATTTTTTCAACTTCTGAAATATTTTCTTTTGAAGCATATAGCGCTTTCTTGTTAGCAATTAAAAAATTTCTGGCATAACCTCTTTTAACATCTATTACTTCACCAATAGAACCAATTCTTTTAACATTTTCAAGTAAAATTACTTTCATATTATATTAATGCTAAATTTCTAGCTCTTTTAATTGAAAGAGATAATTCTCTTTGTTTCTTTTGAGAAACATTAGTAATTCTTGATGGTAAAATTTTACCATTTTCAGACATATATTTTTTTAAAAGTCTTACATTTTTATAGTCAACTGCAGGTGCAGCTTTACCTGATAATGGACAAGTTTTTTTAAATTTATATTTATTTGGCTGAAAAATGCTTAACTTCGCAAAATTGCTTTGCTTACCTTTTTTATTTCCACTTTGTCTTTTTGGCATAATTAATTTTTGTAACTCTCTTTTTTGTCATTATATTCTCTTTTTGCAAAGTAATTTGCCTCAAGGTCAAACTTCTTAACTCTTACAGTCAAATATCTTAATAATTTTTTATCTATAGCTTCGATTTTTTCCAATTCATCAATTACATTTCCTTTACCTTTGATCTTAAAGTGAATGTAGCTACCTTTTTTATTTTTTTTGATTAAATATGATAAATCAAGCAATCCCCAGTTTTCGGTCTTAATAATTTCACCTTCATTTTTTTCAACAATTTTAGAATATTTTTCTGTTAATTGTTTAATTTCGCTTGGTGAAGTGTCTTGTCTAGCTACAATAGTGTGTTCGTATAAATTCATTTAAGTTCTTTAATAAAAAGTGAGGATATACTATTATAAATGTTCAATTACAATAGCTAAAAAGGTAAAATTAATAGTTTTTTTTATATGTTTTCAGTAATTTTTCCAGGTCAAGGTTCACAAATGGTTGGTATGGGAAAAGAATTCTATGACAAGTTTGATCTTGTTAAAAATCTTTTTAAAGAAGCTGATAATACACTCAATTTCCCAATATCTAAGCTTATATTGGAAGGACCAAAAGAGGAATTAAACTTAACCGCAAATACTCAACCAGCAATATTTTTAATTAGTTATTCAATTTTTAATGTAATTAAAAAAGAATTTAATATCGATTTGAATAAAGCAAAATATTTTGCAGGACATTCATTAGGTGAATATTCAGCCTTATCTTGTGCGGGGTGTTTAAATTTTTCAGATTCTTTAAAAATTTTAAGAATAAGAGGAGATGCTATGCAAAACTCTGTTCCTAAAGGACAAGGCGGCATGGTCGCAGTATTAGGCTCAACAGTTGAAATAATTGAAAACATATTAAAAAATAATGAGCAAAATTTAAGTGTTCAAATTGCAAATGATAATTCTGAAGGTCAGATTGTATTAAGTGGCAAAACAGATGATTTAGATAAATTAATTTTAATTTTAAAAGAAAATACTATTAAAAATGTAAAACTGCCAGTAAGTGCACCTTTTCACTGTAATTTAATGAATAAAGCAACAAATATAATGAGTTCTGAACTAAATAAATTAAACTTTACAGAAGGTGAGAATAAATTAATCTCAAATGTTACTGCTAATGAAATATCAAATATTAAAGAGCTTAAGGATCTATTGGTAAAACAAATTGAAAATAGAGTGAGGTGGAGAGAGAGTGTGATTAATATGATTAATAGTAATGTTAATCATTTTATTGAAATAGGCCCAGGTAAAGTTTTGTCAGGTTTAGTAAAAAGAATTAATAAAGAAGTAAAAATAGATACTATTAACAATCAAGGAGATATTGAAGGTTTAAAAATATGAATAATTTGAAAAAAAAGAATATCATTGTTACTGGTGCATCGGGTGGAATAGGCAATTCTATAATTAAAAAACTAAATGAAGCAGGAGCAAATATCTTAGCTTCAGGGACTAGAATTGAAAAACTAGAAGAACTTAAAAAAAATTTTGAAAGTATTAAAATATTAAAATTTGATATATCCCAAAGTGATAGAATCGAGGATTTTATTGAAAATGCTACAAGTGAATTAGGTGGAAGTTTAGATGGTATAGTAAATAATGCTGGTATAACCCAAGATAATCTTGCAATTAGAATGAGTTTGGATGAATGGCAAAAAGTTATAAATATTAATTTAACTTCAACTTTTTTAATGAGCAAATTCGCCATTAAAAAAATGCTTAAAAATAAATCTGGAAAAATTGTAAATATAACATCAGTTGTTGGTCATATGGGCAATTTAGGACAAGCTAATTATACAGCATCAAAAGCTGGGATTGTTGCTATGTCAAAAAGTCTAGCAATAGAATATGCTAAGAAAAATATTAATGTAAATTGTATTTCACCAGGATTTATTAAAACAGCAATGACAGATAAAATTGATGATAAATTCAAAGAAGTTATTATATCAAAGATACCATCAGCGCGTCTTGGTGAACCAGATGACATAGCAAATGCTGTATTATTTCTAAGTTCAGAGCAGTCTAACTATATTAATGGGGAAACATTACATGTTAATGGGGGCATGTATATGGCTTGACAAAATAGCTTTTTAAACTAATAAGAATTTATAACTATAAAGGATCAATATGTCAGAAGACGTTTCAAGCAAAGTAAAAAAAATTGTAGCTGATCACTTAGGTATTGATGAAGCAAAAGTAACTGAAGATTCTAGTTTTATAGATGATTTAGGTGCTGATAGCTTAGATACGGTTGAACTAGTGATGGCTTTTGAAGAAGAATTTGGATCTGAAATTTCAGATAGTGAAGCTGAGAAAATTTTAACTGTAGGTGATGCAGTTAAGTTTATCGAAGGTAAAGCGAATTAATAATTTAAATGCCCTCAGAAAATGATGGCGTGATGATTGTTTTATCCTCTCCATCAGGAGCGGGTAAAACTACATTAGTTCAAATGTTGTCCAAAATGGATGACTATGAAGTCTCTATTTCACATACAACTCGCCATCCAAGACCTAATGAAATCAATAATAAAGATTATTATTTTGTTCAAGAAGATGAGTTTAAAAGACTAATAAATAATCAGGAATTTCTTGAATACGCAAAAGTATTTAGTAATTTTTATGGAACAACCAGAACACCTGTTATAGATAAATTAAATAAAGGAAAAAATGTTTTATTTGATATTGATTGGCAAGGTGCAGATCAAATTAAAAATAAAAAGTTAGATTACAAGCTTGTTACATTTTTTATTTTACCTCCCAGTAAAGAAGTCTTGTTTGAAAGATTATCCAATAGAGACATGAAAGATAAATTGATTGTGGAAGAAAGAATGAAGCAATTTGGAAGAGATGTCTTGCATTGGATTAATTATGATTATGTAGTTATTAATGATGATTTAGAAAGTTGTTATTCGAAAATTACCAACTTGATTAATGCAGAAATTTTTAATGGTTCTAAAGATTATGATTTAGAATATATTAGAAATCATATTGAAAAATTAACTTCTTAAATTTTCATACTCAATGGTTAATTTATAATAAGTATTAAAATTTAAGTTTTGAGGTCTTAAATTTAAATCAATATTAAATTTATTAATTAAATCAGTATTTCCATTAAATATGTGGTTAAATGGTTTTTTTAACATCTTTCTTCTATGCCTAAAAAATATTCTTGTAATCTTTTCTAAATTTGCTGGATCTTTAATTTCTACAAAGCTTTCTTTAGGAGTAAAATGAATTAAAGAGCTTTGTATTTTAGGTCTTGGAGAAAAACTCTCAGGTTGAATATCACAAATTTTATTCATATGTAGTCTCCAATTTGCTAATATTGACAATCTTCCATATGCAGAAGTGTTAAATTGAGCTATAATTCTATCAGCTACTTCTTTTTGAAACATTAAAACAAGATCAGAAAACCAATAATCTTTTTTTAAATTTGTAATCCATGAACTAAATATTTCTGTTGAAATATTATAAGGCAAGTTCCCAAATACTATAATTTTATTCTTTGACAATGAATTTTCATCAAATTTTAGTATGTCATCATTAAAAATAGTAACTTTTTTATCAATTATTTCTTTTAAAGATTCTGCTAAAAAAGAGTCTTTTTCAATCAGATACAACTTGCTTGGATTACTTCTTAAAATTTCTCTAGTTAAATTACCAGTTCCTGGACCAACTTCTAAAATTTCTCTATTGGTAATAGGGACTGTTTTAATTATTTTATCGATTACATTTTTATCTACTAAGAAATTTTGACCTAAGCTTTTTTTTGCTTTAATCACTTAAAAGTCTAGGAATTTGATTGAATTATGTAAACTTAAATAATTAGATTTATTTTTGCCAAGCATGGTTTCATTGGGGCCATGATCAGGAGAAACTCTTATAAAAGGAAGACCAATGGTTATATTAATTGCATCATATTCAAAGAGAGTTTTGATGGGAGTAAGTACTTGGTCATGATACATTCCGATTATTAGATCAAATCGTTTTCTATTCTTTTTCAAAAAAATTGTATCTGCCGCAAATGGTCCTTCAATATCATATTTAAGCTTTTTCAAATTTTTAATTGTAGGTAAAATAATTTTTTTGTCTTCGTTAAAATCATCAATACTTTCACAATGTGGATTTAGTCCCGTTACTCCAATTTTTACTTGTTTATTAAATTTTTTTTTCCAAAAATTATTTATAAGTTTTACTTTGTTAATTATTTCTAAGTTATTAACTTTTTTTGAAACATATTTAATTGGAATGTGAGTAGTTAAAGGGCAAACTGAAAGGTTTTTATTATAAATTATCATCGCAAACTTTTTTGTGTTAGTTTTGTCAGCAAGATATTCAGTTATTCCATTATGCTTATTCTTTAAAAAAGTTTTTTTTGATATGGGTCCATTGATTAATTTATCACTTACATCATTTTTTAGTAATTTAACAGCTATATCAAAACAGGTAGAAATATATTTATTTGATTGAGCGGTAATTTTACTAAAAGCTTTTTTTTGTTTAAAATCAACATCTATTAAATTTATTTTTTCTAAATTATTTTTTTTTTTAATCACTTTTAATAAATTGGTTGTATTAAAAGTAATTTTTTTTTTTAATATTTTGCCTTGCTTTATTAACAATCTTTTTGAACCAATTAAAATAATAGGAGATTTAATTTCTTTTTTTTTTATTTTAAAAAAAAGTTCAAAAAAAATACTATTTGGTTCACCAGCTACTATTATAATAGGCTTATAATTCATTAATTTGTAGATTTTTTTTTATTCTATTGAAATAAATTTTTGAATATTGGTTTAATTGATTATTTTTTTCAAAATTAACTAATTTTTTTAATTCCTTTTCATTATCAACTTCAAATTTTATATTATCAATATTATTAATCTTTAAAATTAAAAAACCACCAGGTGCCTTGATAGGTTTTGTAAATTCGTTTATTTTTAAGTCTTTAACAGCTTTTATAATATTTTTATTAAGAGAACTTTCTTTGATCCAATCTAACTTGCCTCCTATATTAGAAGTTTGAGATATACTATACTTTAGTGCTGCATAATCAAAACCATTATTATTAATTGTCTCACTTATTTCTAGAAATTTACTATCCAAATCTTTTAAATTCAAAACTTCAAAAAAAATTTCTGACATAAGGTAAGACTTTAAAAACTTATCTTTATTTTTTTTTACCTTGGCCCTTAAATTGTGTTCATTTATTACAACTTTTGATGAAAATTTAAATAAAATTAACTCATTCCAAAGAGCTTCAATTTCTAGCTTATTTTTAACATTTTCATAATCAACATCATTTGCAATTAAGTATTTCTTAAAATCATTTAAATTATTGAAACCAATTCTAGAATAAACATTTTGTAAAATATTATTTAAAATTTCTTGAGGTATTTTTGGGTCTTTAAAATTTTTTTCAATTTCAATTTTTTTTATTTTTTCTCGTAAGATAGATTTTTTTGAAAGTTTAATAATATCATCTTTTTTTAAATTTTTTATATTTGGATTTAAAGAAAGTAAATATTTATATTCATTATTAATATCTATACTAGTGATTATTTGATTTTCAATTTTTAATACAATCTTATTTTCTAAACTGAACGAGTTACTATGAAAAAATATTATATTTATTATTAAATATAATAAAACTATTTTATTAATCATTTATCTAAACCAGCCTTTTAAACCAGTTTGACCAGGTGTTTTTTTGTATAATTCTCTTTCATAGGTAGTAAGAGGTATTAAAGTTATCGTAAAAAATAGATCTTCTGTTGGCACTAAATCTTTGTCTTGATAGAAAGTCTTGTTAAATTTTAAAGCTGCTGTTAAACAATCATTTTTGTACTCATAACTAAGGTTGTAATATTCTGTTAAATTAATCTTCTTATTTCTTCTTGTAGAAAATTTTAAAGAACTGTTATCATTAATTTGATATTCTGTAACATTTGAAAGTACGTGAGTAGATCCAATTTCGTTCCTTTGTTCAATATAATTAAAAGTTGTTATAAAATTATTTAATGAAATTTCAGTTGAAATATTATTTGAATTTATTGTTCTCATGTCGTTATCTAACGAAAAGTTGTAAGTAAAATCTATATTTTCTAGCAAATTATTATTAATAGACCCAAATATATTGGAATTTTTTCTGTTTATTGTTGAACTTGTCGGAATATCAGTTTCATTTTGATCTCTTATAACAGTTGCTAATTTAAGCTCTAAATATTTGTCTTTTGCTTCATCAGTTTGATAATTTTCTACTCGATCAAACTTGTAATCTAGGCCAAATGTTAATGATCTTCCAGCTTCAAAATCATCTGAGATATTAAGTCTGTTAATGTTAAAAACGTTATTTGCATCAATTGTTGAGGATGATTCACCGTAATCATTCATATTATTTGCAGGATTTATTCTTAAAGAAATTTTAGGTGTTAAAGTTTCATTGCTTGTATCATTAGATTTTAATAATGGTAAAGAAGTATTAATATCTAAAATACTCATACCGTCTATTTGTGCATTTGATGTGTAAATAGTATCGTTCTTTCCTTGAGAATTTAAATTTTTAAAATATAAACCAAAATTATTTGTAAATCCCAGATTTGATATATAAGTCTTAGAGTTATAATTAAGATTATTTACAATTTTAGTTCTTAAATTATTTGTATTTTGAAGTGTATTATTACCATTTGAAGAAAAATCAAGTGAACCATCAGCAAAACTGTCCTCAATATATGATGTTAGATTTTTCGAAAAAGTGTAATAGGGTAATGTATATTGATATCTATCACTTTGTTTAGTTCCCAAACTTTCGAAAACTTCAATACCAGCTGATAAGCTCTGATCTTCTTTATCAAGATAAAATTTTAAATTAGAATTCATTGATGTTAGGCTATCTGGCATAACAGCACTCTCGGAAAAAATATTTTGAAATACTTTAAGATATGTATCATTATTTACTTTCTCAATTTGTGCTTCAAATCTACTAAGTGTATAATTTGGTAAATTTAAATCGTTTATAAAATTTAAAAATAAATGATTAGCATTTCTAAATTTATTATCACTTCGTGATTTATAATCTCTAAGTAACCCAACATCAGCAATTAAAGATGAGTTTTTATTTTGTTTTCTAAACTCACTTTGTAAAAGATATTTTTCTCTTTTAAAACTTTTAAGTTTTTCAAATAATGTAGGCTTAAATGTAAAATCCATATCATCACCTAAAGTTTTAAAATATGGAACATATAAAGAAGAGCCTAATGTTTCCGAGTTATTAAATTGAGGTTGTAAAAAACCACTTCTTCTTTTTACTGATGGATCAGGGTGAAAAAATTTTGGAAAATATAATACAGGAACGTCATAAATTTTTAGAATTGCATTTTTATATATCATATCTTTTTTTATTTTATCATGTGTTATTTCTTCTGCTTTAATACTCCAAGGAGGGCAGTTATCTCTAATTTTACAGCTTGTAAAAACTCCATTGTTAACAATAGTCTTATTTTGATCGCTGTATGAAGAAGAGCCATATAATCTTGGATCATTATATCCAAGTAACTTTGGATCTATTTCTAATTTAATTAACTCATTTTCAAACACATTTTTATGAACATTTATCTTAGTTTTTTTTGCTATATGAGTTTTGTTTTTAAAATTAAAAAAACCTTCTGAGAAAAAATATTGATCTGATTTATCTTTATCAACTTTTGCAAATACATTAACTTTTTTACCTTTTAACTCTTCTTTCTCAATATTATATAAAAAACTTTCTAATTTATAAATATTATCATTATCATCCTCTACAGATGATTTTTTTTTAGAGGAAATCTCTTTTATAGCCCTATTATAAAAAACATTTTCTGAATTAAATATATATTTGTTATCAATTAAAGCTTTAGTTTTACCCTCTGTGAATATCTTTTCTTCGTTTTTAAAATACGTTATTTCATCAGCATAAAGTGTTGCATTTTTTTCAGCATCTTTAACTACAGCATTTTTTTTAGCTTTAAAAATATTATTAATTTTATCATATTCAAGATCTGAAGCAGTAATAGTATTGTTTTCATTAATAACCTTAGAATTACCTATTGCGTATACTTTTTCCTCTTTTTTAAAATACGTTATTTCATCAGCATAAAGTGTTGCATTTTTTTCAGCATCTTTAACTACAGCATTTTTTTTAGCTTTAAAAATATTATTAATTTTATCATATTCAAGATCTGAAGCAGTAATAGTATTGTTTTCATTAATAGCTTTAGAGTTTTTTATAGCAAAAATTTTCTCTTGATTTTTTAAATAAATTGCCTTGTCTGTAGTAATAATTACATTTTCTTTTTCATCAATATATTTTACATTTCCAACTACTTCCAAAATATTTGTCAACTTGTTATAAAAGAAATTTTCAGCAGTGATTTCACTACCGTCCTTTGAGATTGCTGTACCACCCTTATACCCATTGATTTGATTTCCGTTTTCTAAAATTTCAATCTCTGTAACATTAAATACAAATGGTTCATTAGCCTTAACATTTTCTATAATATTTAGACATAAAAACATAATGATTAGAAAATATTTTAATCTATTTGTCATTTATATTTAGTATCATTATTAAATTAATTAAACTTAAGGTTATGATAGGCGTCCACACTGATACTATTAATGGAATTTTTTCAGTTGTGCCCATTACGTTAAAGAAATTAGTAATATAATAGATTGCAATAGAAAAGAATAGACCAACCAGTAATTTTATAGTTTTACTGTTGTTTCTTTTAGTATTAAACATAATTATTGAGGATAAAATAGTCATTAACACTAAAAATAACGGATATGTCAAAATCTTATAAATTTGAATTTCAACATCTATTGTTGAATAATTTAAAGATTTATAATTTTTTCTAAGATCAAGTAGTTTTAATAAAGACAAAGACGATAAGTTTGAAAATAAGCTTTCCATTCTTTTCTTGTCAAAATTAGAATTAAATTTTATTAAATCAACTTTTCGACTTATATTGTTTTCAAAAATTGAAACATCATAGATTAACCATTCCTTATTTTTTATATCAATTTTCTTACTCTTAAGACTTCTAACTAGATCAAAATCTTTATTAAAAGTTGTTATAAAAGTATCTGTTAAAAAATTTCCATTAATTTTTGAAGAATTAATTATGTTTGTTTGATCATTGATAACGTCTTTAATCCATAAACCATTTTTATTTATTACTGTTAAATAAATCTTATCTTCAGAAAATTGATTTTTTATTTGTAAATAGTAATGCTGAAGGTTTGATGAAAATGAATAAAATATTGTTATAGTCAAAATACCAATAAAAAAACTCACTAGACTTAATATCTTAATTATTTTGATATTTTTTAAACCAGAGTATTTAAAAATATTTATTTCATCATTATTAAACAGTTTTAGAAAAAAAAATTGTGTGCCAATTAAAAATATGAAAGGAAACATTTCAAAAATAATAGACGGGGAATTCATAATAGATAGGTAAATTGGGTATAATGAGTTTACTTTTTTATCGCTGAAAAATTCTATCTCCTTTAGAATATTTAAGATAAAAACTAGACTGATCATTACAAAAAAAACATTTAAAAATGATCTTAAAAAACCATTGATTAAAAATTTTGTATACGTATTCATTAAAAAATTTTATTTTTAAATTTTCTTAGTTTATAAATAAAAACGAAGTAAGTTATTAAAGTTAATAAAATTGGCAGAATTGATATAGTAATATTTTTAATTAAATTGTTATTGATATAACCAAGAGAAATTTCTGATAAAATAATAATACTAAAACCAATTAAAAAAGTTATGTATTTATTTTTTGTATATTTAAGATTTTCCTTTGAAGTTAGAATCAACAATAAAGAAATTAAAGTTAAAACTGGTAAATAGAGAGGAGTAACTAGTCTCTTAAAAAGTTCTTTATAAGTTTGCCTGGTATTTGTAATATCACAATTAGTTATTTTAAGATTTTTTATTTGTAAAATTGACTGCATGCATTTTATTAATACCATTGTCTGTTGTTCTTTAATTTTTTGGTGAGTAACAAAATGAGAGTCCATATTTGATAAACCAAAATCTGATTTAGAAAAATCAAAGTTTGTGATATTGTCCTTATTGTTATTTAAAGTTTTACCATCATAAAGAACCAAAATCCTTTTATTACCCTTAGACTCAAAAACTCCTTTTTTAGCAAAAGTTATTTGAAAACCATTATTAGAATTTTTTTTTTTAATATAGATATTTTTGAATTCACCATTATCATTTTTGTCTTCTGCAAAAACAGTAAGATCTTTGATAGTATCATTGAATTTTTTTGGTTTTATTAATCCTTCAAAGAAATCTACATCTGAACTTCGCAATTGGGATCTTGCAACTTCTTGAGATTTTGGCACAACAATTGATAGAAGTAATATTTGAATTAACATAATTAAAATCGAAATTCGAAAAAAAAAGTTAATTATACTTATTTTATTAATTCCGTGATTCCAAAAAATGATTAATTCATTATTAATCTCATATTTTATAAAAGTGTATGAAAAACTAAAAAAAAGAGCAAAGGGCAAAATTCTACTAATAATTTTTGGAAAATTTAACAATGTATAATTAAAGTAGACACTGTAATTTCTACCATCTTCAATCATGATATCTAAAAAATTTACTGCTTGAAAAACCCAAATAATTGTACTGATACCAATTAAAGTTAGAAAGAAAAATATTAAACAATCTGATAATAGCTTTCTAAATATAATTTTTTTCATTGAAATATCTTAATTTTAACAATATATAGCACTCTACTCGAATTGAGTGTATTTAAAATTTATGAGTGTTAAAATTAATTATAAAAGTAGTTCCCCAAAAAAATTTTCATCAAATATTGTCTTATTTGTTGATGAAAAATTCAATATTAGTGGCTTAAAAAAATATATTTCTAGTTCTGAATTTTCATACATTTCAGATTTATTAAGGACTAGTGATTTGAAAAAAGATTTACTTTTTTTTGAAATTAATTCAAAAAAAACAATATTTTTAGTATCTCTTAAAAAAAATATCAAAACTTCTGATGCAGAAAATTTAGGAGCTAAATTTCATGGATATATAGATTATGATAAGAAAAGTGATTATTTTGTAAATTCAGATAGTGTCAATAGTAAAATAAAAAATTTTGTTGGATATTTTTTACATGGATTAAAGTTAAAGTCATATGAATTTAATATTTATAAATCAAAAAAAAATAAAAAACTTGTTTCTTTAAATGTTTTTGGAAATAAAAATAAAATATCTTTACAAGATCAATTAAGATTTAAAGCATTAGAAGAAGGAACTTTTTTTGCAAGAGATCTTGTTTCTGAACCAGGTAATATTTTACACCCTGATGAATATGCAAAAAGAATAAACATACTTAAAAAATTTGGATTAAAAATTAATATTTACGATGAAAAGAAATTAAAAAAACTTGGAATGAATGCCTTGCTTGGAGTTGGCCAAGGTAGTATTAGAGGATCGTATCTTGTCACAATGGAATGGAATGGAGCTAAAAATAATTCTAAACCTTTAGCATTTGTTGGAAAAGGTGTTTGTTTTGATACAGGTGGTATTTCACTTAAACCTGCAAAGTTTATGGAGG
Organism: Pelagibacterales bacterium SAG-MED50; assembly: GCA_014653385.1. Lineage (GTDB taxonomy): Bacteria > Pseudomonadota > Alphaproteobacteria > Pelagibacterales > Pelagibacteraceae > Pelagibacter. Next base: position 35,224 of record JACWER010000006.1, read on the forward strand.
ATATGACCTATGATATGGCAGGTTCTGCCACAGTAGTTGGTTTAATGAAGAACTTAGCCTTAAGGAAAGCAAAGATTAATGCTGTTGGTGTTGTAGGACTTGTAGAAAATATGCCTGGAGGAAATGCTCAAAGACCAGGTGATATTGTCAAATCATATAGCGGCAAGACAATTGAAATATTAAATACAGATGCAGAAGGCAGACTGGTTTTGGCCGATGCTATTACTTTCACTGAAAAAAAATTCAAACCAAGATTTATGGTTGATTTAGCAACATTAACAGGTGCGATTATTGTTTCTCTTGGATCAGAGTATGCTGGCCTTTTTTCAAACGATGACAAACTATCAAATCAATTAATAAATGCTGGAGATAAAGTTGATGAAAAGTTGTGGAGAATGCCACTACACAAAAACTTTGATAAGTTAATTGATTCTAAGAACGCAGATATGCAAAATATTAATTACGTTGGTGGAGCAGGATCAACTACAGCAGCTCAATTTTTACAGAGATTCGTTTTAAATAAAACGCCTTGGGCTCACTTAGATATAGCCGGTATGGCTTTTTCAAAATATGGAGGAGCGTTAAATTCAGGTGGTGCAACAGGTTATGGAGTAAGATTATTAAATAAACTAATAGAGGATGAATATGAGTAATACAGAACAAACATTATCAATTATTAAGCCAGATGCTGTTGAGAGAAACCTAGATAATGAAATTAAGGAAATGTTTAAAAATAAAGGATTTTCAATCGTAAAAGAAAAAAAAATTCAAATTGAAAAATCAGAGGCTGAAAAATTTTATAAGGTTCATGAGACAAAACCATTTTATAATGATCTTTGTGCATATCTGTCCTCAGGACCAATTGTAGTAATGACTCTTGAAAAAGAAAATGCAGTATTAGGTAATAGAGAGTTAATGGGTGCCACAAACCCAAATGATGCAGAAGAAGGTACTATAAGAAAAAGATATGGAATTTCAATTGATAAAAATTCTGTACATGGATCAGATAGTGTCGAAAATGCAAAAATTGAAATAGATTTCTTCTTTAAAGACTAAGTATCTTCATAATAGCAGCTGGATATAGTTTATGTTCTTGGATTAAAATCCTTTTTGCTAAGCTTTTAGGAGTATCAATTTTTTTAATTCTTACTTTTTTTTGATTAATAATTTTACCAGAATCTAGTTTAGAATTTACAAAATGAACAGTACATCCTGAATATCTATCTCTATTTTTGATCGCTTTTTCGTGAGTATTTAATCCTTTATATTTTGGAAGAAGAGAAGGGTGAATATTCAAAATTTTTCCTTTGAAATTATTAATAAAATTCTTAGATAAAATTTCCATAAATCCAGCAAGACAAATTAAATCAATATTATCTTTTTTTAATTCATTGATAATTTTTTTTTCAAATAAAGCGTTTTTAAAATCAAATATCTTTTTTTTGATTTTATAAATTTTTGAATATTGTAAGCCTTTTGCTTTAGAATTGTTAGAAACAATCATCTTAATCATTATTGGTGAATTTTTAAGTTTAGAAAATTTGATTAGAGATTTTAAATTACTGCCTGTTCCAGAAATAAAGATTGCTGTTTTAATTTTATTAGATCCAGTTGACAGAGCCATTTAATTTAATTTTATCTTTAAAATTTCTAGTAATTTTTCCTATAACATAAGGTTTAAAATTATTAGTAAAATGTCTTTTAATTTTATCTAATTTTTTTGGATTAATTATTAAACAAAAACCAACACCACAATTGAAAGTTTTAAGCATTTCTTTATCAGATATACCATTTTTATGTAACCATTTAAAAATTTTAGATGTTTTAATTTTTTTTAAATTTATTTCTGCTGAAAAATTATTTGGAATTACTCTTTTGATATTATCAACTATACCACCTCCAGTAATATTGGCACATCCATTAATTAAATTTTTATCTATTAATTTTAAAACTTCACTTACATAAATTTTAGTTGGTTTAATTAATTCTTTTTTTAAAAATTTATTTTTTTTTATATCTATTTTTTTTTGCTTAATAAGATAATGTACTAAAGAATATCCATTTGAATGCAAACCACTTGAAGGAATAGCTAAAATTAAATCATTATTTTTAATTTTATTTTTACTTAAAATTTTATCTTTACCAACAATTCCGACTGCAAAACCTGCAATATCGAATTTGCCTTTCTCATATGTACTAGGCATTTCAGCCGTTTCACCGCCAACTAATTCGCATTGAGAAAGCTTGCAGCCTTTTACAATACCTTTAATGATTGATTTTAATATTTTTAAATTAATTTTATTAATAGATATGTAATCAAGAAATAGTAAAGGTTTTGCACCTTGAACAATTAAGTCATTAACGCTCATTGCAACCAAATCAATACCAATAGTGTTGTATTTATTAAGTGTGTTTGCAATTTCTACTTTAGTGCCAACACCATCAGTACACGCAACAATTTTGGGTTGTTTTATGTGATTTGGAATGTCTGAAATTGAACCAAAACCACCAATATTTGAAAACTTTTTTTTGCCCTTTTTTTTTGATGAAACAGATGAAATGAAATTAACAAATTTATCAGCAGCATTTATGTTAACTCCACTTTTTTTATAGGTTATTAATTTATTATTCATTAATATGTTTTATGAGATTTAATATTAAATTTTTTAATTATAAAAGATTATATATTCATTTTTGCATTCTGGCTTTGTTAAATATTTTTTTTTCCACAGAAAATATTCAAGCAAAGACTTTTTTAATCAATGATATTGAAATATCTACTCCTTTTGAGATTAATTTTGATAAAAACAAGATAATAGATGAGGGTTTTATACAGGCATTTAATAGGTTGGTTTTATCAACATTACAAACTCAGGATCAAAAAAAGCTTAGTAAAACACCACTTGGTTTAATTAAAAGTATGATTGAAACTTTTTCTATTAAAGAAGAAAAATTTATAGATGAGGTTTATTATTTATCTTTAAATGTATCATTTAATAAAAAAAAGATATTAAATTTAATGGAGAAAAAAAATATTTTTCTATCACCTCCAGTTGAAAAAAATATTTTTTTTTTACCAATCATAGTAGATAAAGATAAAGATGAAATTTCAATTTTTTCTGAAAATTATATTTTCAATAATTGGAATTATAATAATCAAAAATATCATTTGTTGAGATATATTCTACCCAATGAAGATTTAGATGATTTTAATTTAATAAAAAAATATTCAAAAATTTTGGAAAGTTATAATTTTAATGAAATTATAAAAAAATATAATTTTAATGATTATATTATATCAATTATCTTTAAAGAAAATAATACTATTAAAGTTTTAAATAAAATAAACTTTAATCATGAAGAAGATCTTAAAAATATTACTTTTCAAAATCTCAATATAGATAACTATAAAGAAGCAGACAAATTAATTGAAAGCTTAAAAAGTTTTTATGAAAATTATTGGAAGAGTAAAAATGAAATTAATACATCTGTAAAGATATCTTTAACTATTTCAATCAATAATAATGACAATTCAGAAATTTCAAAATTTAATGAAATATTAGATGATACAGATCTTGTATATAATTATTATATTTATAAATTTAACAACAAAAATATTTTTTATAAAATTATTTTTAATGGATCACCAGATCATTTCCTTAAGTTCATGAAAAATAAAAACTATGAATTTGATATTCAAAATAAAATTTGGGTAGTTAAATGAATGATTTAAATCAATTAATACTTAATTTTGATTATGATCAAAATTTTAAAGATCAGGATTTTTATGTTTCTAAAAGTAATGAGTTTGCATTTAAATTATTAAATAGTTGGCCTAGATGGGAAAAAAATTTTGTGAATTTAATTGGAGAAAATTTTTCAGGAAAAACTCATTTAATAAATATTTTTTTGGAAAAGTTTAAAGGAATCAAGATAGAAGCTAATGAAATTAATAATGAATTTTTAAAAAAAATTAAGGTCTTTGAAAATATAATTATTGAAAATTTGAATGATAAAATTGATGAAAATTTATTGTTTACTTTATTAAATTTTATTGATCAGGATCATAAATATTTGATTTTAACCTCTAAAAAGCCAATTGTTGATTACTCCTTTAAGCTAAACGACTTAAATTCAAGATCTAAAAATTTTTTGTTATGTAATATAGAAAAACCAGGAGATGATTTGATGTTTGCGCTCATATTAAAAAATTTATCTGATCGTCAAATATCTATAGACAAGAAATTAGTAGATTTTATTATTAAAAGAATTGATAGATCGTATGGCAAAATTTTTGATTTCATATATAAAATCGACAAAATTAGTTTAAAACGAAAAAAACCAATCGATTTTAAAGTTATAAAAGAAGCCTTAGGAGAATAATTGAACAAATATAGATCACATAATTGTAATGAATTAAGAAAAGATGATTTAGATAAAAACATTTCAATCTCTGGTTGGATTAATAAAAAAAGAGATCATGGGAACCTTTTATTTATTGACCTACGAGATAACTACGGAATTACCCAATGTATTATAGATAAAGAAAATAAAAATTTTTTAGATTTAGAGAAAACTCAACTTGAAACAGTCATAAAAGTTAATGGAAAAGTTGTTAGTCGCTCTGATGAGACGATTAATAAAGAAATTGAAACTGGAGAAATTGAAGTTGTTATAAATGAATTTGAAATATTAGGGACTTGCAAAGAATTACCAATGCCAGTTTTTAGCGATCAAGAATATGCCGAAGAAATAAGATTAAAATATAGATTTTTAGATTTAAGAAGAAAAAAAATTCATGAAAATATAATTTTAAGATCAAAAGTGATTTCATATATCAGAAATGAAATGACTAAACTTGGTTTTTTAGAATTTCAAACACCAATTTTAACCTCATCAAGTCCAGAAGGCGCAAGAGATTTCTTGGTTCCAAGCAGACTAAACCCTGGAAAATTTTATGCATTACCACAAGCACCTCAGCAATTTAAACAATTAATAATGGTCTCTGGTTTTGATAAATATTTTCAAATTGCTCCTTGTTTTAGAGATGAAGATGCTAGAGCCGATAGAAGTCCAGGGGAATTTTATCAATTAGATTTAGAAATGTCTTTTGTGGAACAAGAAGATGTTTTTAATGTTGTTGAAACTTTAATGGTTAATACTTTTAAGAAATTCTCAAATAAAAAACTATTGTACGATAAGTTTCCAAAAATTTCATATGTTGATGCAATGTTAAAATATGGAAGTGACAAGCCTGATTTAAGAAACCCATTACTTATAAATGATATTACGAAAATATTTACAAGAGAAGATGTATCGTTTGAGATATTTAAAAAACTTGTAAAATCTGGTTCAAAAGTAAGATGTATTTCAACCAAAAATACAAAAGATAAACCCAGAAGCTTTTTTGACAATATTGATAAATGGGCGAAAGAACAGGGTGCTTCTGGATTAGCATATTTTACTTTTGAAAAAGAAGATCAACTTTCAGCTAAAGGACCGATTGGAAAGTTTTTTTCGCATGAAGCTTTAGAAGAAATTATGAAACAAACTAACTCAGAAGTAGGGGATAGTATTTTCATGGCTTGTGGAAAGCAAAATGATCTAGAAAAAATTACCTCACTCGCAAGAGATAAAATAGCAAAAGATCTAGATTTAATTGACGATAATGTTTTTGCATTTTGCTGGATTGTTGATTATCCAATGTTTGAAAAAGATGAAGTAACTAACAAAATTGAGTTTAGTCATAATCCATTTTCTATGCCACAAGGAAATTTAACTGAAGAAAATTTTGAAAAACCTTTAGATATATTGGCTTATCAATACGATATTGTCTGCAATGGTATTGAACTTTCTTCTGGTGCTATAAGAAACCACAAACCAGAACTTATGTATAAACTTTTTTCAATAGCAGGCTATGACAAGAAACAAGTAGATGAAAAATTTAGTGGTATGATTAATGCATTAAGTTATGGAGCCCCACCTCATGGAGGAATAGCACCTGGTATTGATAGAATTGTAATGTTGCTAGCGAATGAAAAAAATATTAGAGAAGTAACAATGTTCCCTATGAATCAAAATGCACAAGACTTAATGATGAAAGCTCCATCTGACGTGAGCGAGGACCAATTAAAAGAACTTGGTATTGCTATAAAAAATAAGAAATAAAATTATTTTTTACCTTTTAAACTTATTTTAACGTCTGAAAGATCTACTAAATTTTTCTTATAATTATTTCTTACAAAACCTTTACTGGTTATATCTTTTACAATTTTTAACAATTGGTTTTGGTCTTCAGATTGATTTTCTTCACTTGTAGTTGACTCGCTACCGCCAATTGAAGGTGTATGAGCCAGATCTTCTCTATTTTGATATGATATTGCTAATTCTCTAAAAATATAATCTAGTATTGAACTTGCACTTAGTATTCTGTCATTACCATGCACTTTTCCAGATGGTTCAAACTTTGTGCCAACAAATGCACTAATGAATTCATCAAGTGGTACACCATATTGAAGTCCTAATGAGACGGCTATTGCAAAATTATTCATTAGAGCTTTTACTAACTCTCCTTCTTTGCTTGTATCAATAAAAATTTCTCCTATTTTGCCGTCTTCATACTCACCAGTATGAAGGTAAACTTTATGATCTCCAATAGTAGCTTTTTGGATGTAACCTTTCCTTCTATCTGGCATTCCAAATCTTTTACCACCTCTTTCAGATGATTTATTGAAGTTTGCAATAATGTTTTCTTTGTTTTCTGTACTAACTTGGCTTACTTCAGCTACGACTTCTACCTTTTTACTTTCAATGACTTTATTATTATTTGGATCAAGACTTTTTGTTTTACGATTATCAAGTTTAACATCTAGGACCTCAAATTTTCCATCATCTCTTTTTTCAAGGTTTTTCAACTCTGTTTCATTTATATCATCTAAGTAATGATTAACTTTAAACGTACATGTGTAGTAAGTCTCAACTAAATATTTTGCCATTTAACTCCAATTTAAATTTTAATTTGAATATTGAATTTATTAATTTATATACAAATTCACATTTTAGTCTAATTTAAATTATACAATTTTTGATTGAATAAATAAATGAATTTTATGTTGACACTTTTAAAAAAAATTTTCACTTGGTGGAATCAAGATACCTTTGGTACTAGATTAAAAACAATTTTTTTTGGAAAATTAATTGGTAGTGATGAACTTGGTAATAAATATTATGAAAGTAAAAATGGAAAGAGATGGGTTATTTATGCAAATACTATTGATGCTTCTAAAATACCAGTTGAGTGGTATTCATGGATGCATTTTACCCATAACAATATAGAAAAAACCCATGAACTTGAAAAATATGATTGGCAAAAACCTCATCAATCAAATTTAACTGGTACTGAAAAAGCTTATTATCCAAATAAAGATAAAGATGGAATTAAAAAGAAATATTCTAGTTGGAAATAATAAATTTAACTTTTATTTTTTCATTTTTTTAATTTATTTTTTTTTAATAAATTTTTCATTTGCAAATGATAATAAAGAAGGTTCTTTTACAGATTTAAAAATTTTGAATAAAATTAGTTCAAAAAATACCTTAGTAAAATTAAAAAATGGAGAGTTAATTACATTCAAGGATCTCTCTATAAAAAGTTTAAAATGTAAAAATTCAGAATTTGATGATAATCCTGAAATTACAGCATATATACAAGTCAAAGATTTAAACGAAAAAAATAATAATGAGGTGTTTGTATTTAATGGATGGATGTTTTCATCTAGCCCAGCAATTACTCCATTTGATCACCCAGTATATGATGTTTGGCTCATAAAATGCTATTAGACTATAGTATCTTTATCTAACCAGCTTACATTAAAATCAGAATTAATAAATTTTTTATGACTTAGAAGTTTTTTATGGAGTGGAATGGTAGTTGTAATTCCCTCTATAACAAATTCATCAAGAGATCTGTTCATTCTTTGAATTGCTTCTGTTCTGTTTCTTCCATGACAAATTAGTTTACAAACCATACTATCATAATAGGGAGTAACCTTATATCCTTGAAAAATAGCTCCATCCACTCTAGTTCTGAAACCAGATGGCTGGTGACACATGCCTATAGTTCCAGGGGATGGTTGAAAGTTCTTGCTTGCATCCTCTGCATTAATTCTACACTCAATTGCATGACCTCTTGGATTTATATCATTCTGTTTTAAAGCTGTTTCTCCAGAAAAGGCAATCCAAATTTGTTCCTTAATTATATCAATACCGGTAACCATTTCTGTTACAGGATGTTCAACTTGAACTCTTGTATTCATCTCTAAAAAATAAAATTTTCCATCTTCATAAATAAATTCTACAGTTCCAGCCCCTAAATAACCAATTTTTTCCACCATATTTACTGTTCTTTGAAATAAATCTTTTCTTATTTCATCATTAAGAACTGGACTTGGAGTTTCTTCAATTAATTTTTGATGTCTTCTTTGAACAGAGCAATCTCTCTCATGAAGGTGAACAACATTATTTTTACCTGCTAAGATTTGAACTTCTATATGTCTTGGATTTTGAAAAAACTTTTCAATATAAACCTCATCATTATCAAAGTATTTTTTTGCCTCTAATTTTGCAGTAGAAAATAAGGTTTCAAATTCCTCATCTTTGTGAACGATTTTCATCCCTTTCCCACCACCACCACCTGATGCTTTAATTAAGACAGGAAATCCAATTTTTTTACATAACTCTTTAGCCTGAGCTATATCAGTAACCCCACCCTCAGAACCTTCGATTACTGGCAAACCATTTTCTTTAGCTATTCTCTTTGCTTGGATCTTATCTCCCATCATTTCTATATGTTTAGATGATGCACCTATGAAACTTATTTTGTTCTCTTCAAGAATTTTTGCAAAACTGATGTTTTCAGATAAAAATCCATAGCCGGGATGCACTGCATCTGCATTGGTAAGCTCAATTGCTGACATTAAATTTGGGATATTTAGGTAACTATTTGCAGGTTGATGCGATCCTATACACACACTTTCATCTGCCATTCTTACATGCATACTTCCTCTATCTACATCAGAGTGAACAGCAACAGTAGGAATTCCCCATTCTTTACATGCTCTAATAATTCTAACTGCAATTTCCCCACGGTTTGCAATTAAGATTTTTTTAAACATTATTTTATTCTAGAATGATAATAGTTTGACCAAACTCAACAGGATGACCATCTTCAACACAAATTTCTTTTACAATACCATCTGCAATTGATGGTACATGATTCATTGTTTTCATTGCCTCAACAATCATAATGGTATCACCTTTTTTAATTTTTTTACCAACTTCAACAAATTTTTTCGCCCCAGGCTCTGGAGCATGGTAAGCAGTTCCAATAATTGGTGAGGTAATTTCAGTACCAGATATTATATTAGATTTTTCAGAAACATTTTCATTTCTAGTTTGTGTATTTGCCGATGCTTGAATTGGCTGATTGCTAATACTCAAATTATTTTTTGAAACTTTAATTTTAGTATCTTTTTCAGTAATTTCTATTTCAGTAAGATTATACTCATCTAAATAATCACTTAATTCTTTAATTATTCTTTTATCTATTTTCATTTTTTAAGATCTTCTCTAATGAAATTATGGCCAAAATATAACCTTCGACACCTAAACCAAAAATTCCCCCTGTTGCTATATCACTTATAAGAGATTTGTGTCTAAACTCTTCTCTTTTGTATATATTTGAAATATGTAATTCAATTATTGGTTTTTTAAACAAATCAAGAGCATCTCTGATTGCAACCGAAGTGTGAGTAAAGCCTGCAGCATTAATTATCATACCATCATTATTTTTTCTAGCATCCTGAATTAAATTAACCAATTCTCCCTCTATATTCGATTGTACAAATTCTAATTCAATACCAATTTTGTTTGATTCTTTTAAACAATTTTCTTTTAATTGATCAAAAGTAGTTGAACCATATTGTGATTGTTCTCTTTCACCTAATAGATTAATATTTGGGCCATTAATAATAATAATTTTACTATTCATCCAGTTCTTATATACGATGACGAAACTAAAAAAAATCAAAATTAAAGTGAATGGAAAATTAAAATTTGTACCCGAAAATTATAAAATTTCAGATTTAGTAAAAGATCTTAAGATTTCTCTAAAAAAAGTAGCAATTGAACTTAATCAAGAGATAATGGATAAAAAGAAAATTAGTAAAATTACTCTAAAAAAAGATGATAAAATGGAGATAGTTCATTTTATTGGAGGAGGTTAAATGAAAAATGACAAAATAGTTATAGCAAACAAAAAATTTAATTCTCGACTAATTGTAGGTACAGGCAAATATAAAAGCATGACTGAGTGTGCAAAAGCTATTAAATTTTCTGGAGCGGAAATCGTGACAGTTGCTGTTAGAAGGGTAAATATAATTGATAAAAAAAAACCTCTTCTTATGGATTATGTTGATCCAAAGAAAATTACTTATTTACCAAATACAGCAGGATGTTTTACTTCTGAAGAAGCTTTAAGGACACTTCGACTGGCAAGAGAAATTGGTGGTTGGAAATTAGTTAAATTAGAAGTGTTGGGAGATAAAAAAAATTTATTTCCTGATATGATTGAGACTTTAAAATCAACTGAGGTTTTGGCTAAAGAGGGTTTTAAGGTTATGGTTTATTGCAGCGATGATCCACTTATGGCAAAACGTTTAGAAAACTCTGGTGCAGATGCAATAATGCCGTTAGCTGCTCCTATTGGCTCTGGTTTAGGTATTCAAAATAAAACAAATATTGAAATTATTAGAAATCAAACTAAATTACCTCTGATTATTGATGCAGGTTTAGGTCAAGCATCAGACGCAACAATTGCAATGGAGTTAGGTTGTGACGGTGTTTTAGTTAATACTGCGATTGCGAAAGCAAAAAAACCTTATGATATGGCTCTAGCTTTTAAGAATGCAGTAATTGCTGGTAGACATTCTTTTTTAGCAGGACGTATTAATAAATATTTATACGGAAATGCTTCTTCACCAAAAACTGGAATTATTAAATAGTTGCTGTTTTTTTTATAAACTTCTTTTTAAAGTATGGTTTCTTTTTAAAAGGTTTTTTATGAAATTTTTTAGCCTCTTTCTTATCAATAATTTTATCTTCTTTAATTTGAATTTCTAAATTTTTTAATTTTTCGAAATGTTCAATTAATTCAATTGTTTTTTTTGATTTATTTTGAATATTTATAATATACTCTGGAATAATAAGTTTAGGATCACTAACAATATCTATTATCATTTTATTTTTCTTTTCAAAATAAGTTAAATCATCAACAAAATTTTCTTTTAAAAAATCAGAGATCTTTTCACAGACTCTAAGTTCAACAAATTTAGCTTTGTTAATAACTGCATTTAACTCCACTGTTTTAAGTAATTTTTGAGCAAATGACTCATCTGTAAGAGTTACCTTCCATTTTATTGCACTTTCTCTTAACCTTTGTCTAGACATTTCAAGAAGACCAAAATTGCTTATTCTTCCAATTTGAATTCTAGCTCTGTCAGCTCTACATTTTTCTTTTAGCTTTCTCTCAACCAATCTTCTATTTCCATAACTAAGCATATCAATAAAGTCGATTATAATTAGACCAGATAAATCTCTAATTTTTATTTGTCTTGCAATTTCTTCAGCTGCCTCAATATTAGTATCTAATGCCGTGCTTTCAACATTTTTACCTTTAATAGAACTACCAGAATTTATATCAATTGAAACAAGTGCTTCAGTGGGATTTATTACCAAATATCCTCCTGATTTTAGTTTTATCTCAGAGTCAAATATTTGGTTTAATTTTTGTTCAATTTTTTCTTCAATAAATAATGGAACTTTTCCTCTGTATTTTTTTACTTTCTTAACACCTGATGGCATGATCATTTTCATAAAAGTTTGCGCTTTTTTATAACCCTCATTACCTTCAACTATTATGCTTTGAGTGGTGTCATCAAACATATCTCTTAAAGTTCTTTTTATAATCTCGCTTTCTTGATGAATTAATGATGGAGCTATAGAATTGATAGCAGTATCTTTAATTTGACTCCATGTTTTGATAAGAGTTTCCAAATCATTTTTAATTTCATTTTTAGTTTTATTGCTTCCAGCAGTTCTAACAATCAAACCCATTTCCTTTGGAATCTCAATTTCGTTCAGTATAGTTCTTATTTTTTTTCTATCTGCTGGGTTAAATATTTTACGAGATATCCCACCTCCTTTTGGAGTATTGGGCATTAATACAATATATTTACCAGCAATTGAAATAAACGTACTAAGAGCTGCTCCTTTTTGTCCCCGCTCATCTTTGATGACTTGTACTAAGATGACTTGATTAGGTTTTATAACTTCCTGTATCTTATACCTTTTAAACTTAAACTTGATTTCTTTCTTTTTGTCTTTTTCCTCACTTATATCATCTTTATCTTCAGAGTCGTTTTCGTTTTCTTCGACTGGATCTTTTTCAATATTAATAGGATCGTCAATTTCAAGTTTTCCTTCAGCAATATTTTCTTCTTCCTTTGCCTCAACCTTTTTAGAAAGTTCTTCTCGAGCCCTTTCTTCCTCTTCTTTAATTCTATCTAAATCTGTTTTTGGTATTTGATAATAATCAGATTGAATATCATTAAAAGATAGAAATCCGTGTCGCTCACGTCCAAAATCAATAAATGCAGCTTGAAGAGATGGTTCTATTCTACTTACTTTACCAAGATATATATTATTCTTTATTAAATTATTTTTTAAACCTTCATACTCGTAGTCTTCAATATTTTCATCTGATTTAAGAACAACTCTCGTTTCGTTAGGATGTGATGCATCGATGTATAAATTTTTTCCCATAATAGTTTGATTAATTGATTCATTTAGTATTTTAAGTGTTTATAAAATTTTGTTTAATTCTAGTGCCTTATCTTTAACAAATTCCACGATATAATGGAAATAAAATGAATAAAATACTTAGAAATACACTATTTATATCATTATCTTTTCTTTTATTACTGAGTGTTTTGATATTAGGAATTTTATGGTCTTATTCAAACAATATTCCAGATTATAGATTTCTTAAAAGTTACAAGCCACCCGTATCAAGCAAAGTATACTCAGGCGAAGGGGAGCTTGTTGCAGATTTTTCAAAAGAAAAAAGGATATTTGTTCCATTTAACTCAATTCCTAAAAATGTAATTAACTCATTTTTATCAGCAGAAGATAAAAACTTTTTTTCTCATCCAGGTGTTGATGCAAAAGGGGTTTTGAGAGCAGTAATTAACAATATTTCAAACTTACTTTCATCTAAAAGACTTGAAGGTGCTTCAACCATAACTCAACAAGTAGCTAAAAATTTTTTACTAAATAATGAAGTTAGTATTAATAGGAAAATAAAAGAAGCTATTTTAGCGTTTAGAATAGAAAGGGCACTATCTAAACAAAGAATATTAGAACTTTATTTAAATCAAATTTATCTGGGTAGTGGAGCATATGGAGTAGCTGCAGCCAGTTTAGAATATTTTGACAAATCTATTCAAGATTTAGATTATGCAGAGGCTGCCCTTTTAGCAGCACTTCCAAAGGCACCAAGTAGATATAATCCTTATCAAAATAATGATTTAGCTAAATTTAGAAGAGATCTAGTCTTAAAAAACTTATTTGAAAATAAATATATAGATATGGAGGAGTATAATCATCTTAAAAATAAAAAAATTATACTAAATAAAAAAAAAAAATTTTTTTTAGAAGATGCACAATATTATATTGAGGATGTTCGAAAAAATGTAATTGACACTTTTACTTATGATAAAGTTTACAAACAAGGATTTAATATAAACACCCCAATAAATTTAGAATTTCAAAAGATAGCAACTGAAACATTAAGGAATGGATTATTATCCTATGACAAAAGAAAAGGTTGGAGAGGAGCTCTTGATAATAAAAAATACTCAAAAAATTGGAATAAAAATCTTGATAAATTTTATTTAGAGGATTCAATTAGTTGGGAATTAGCAATTGTAAAAAAAATAAACAAATTTTCAGCAAATATTGAAACTGAAAATAAATTAAATGGAAAAATTGAATTCAAAGATATTTCTTGGACCAAAAAAGAATTTAATACATTGTTGAAGGTTGGTGACATAATTTATGTAAAAAAAGTTGGTGATAAAAACTTTAGCTTAAAACAATTACCAGAAGTAAATGGTGGAATAGTTGTTATGGATCCTTACACAGGACGTGTATTAGCTTTAAGTGGTGGCTTTAGTTTTAAAAAAAGTGAATTTAACCGAGCAACTCAAGCATTAAGACAACCTGGCTCTGCTTTTAAACCATTTGTATATGCTTTGGCTCTAGAAAATAATTATACTCCAACATCTTTGATTTTAGATGCTCCTATTGTTTTGGATCAAGGAGAAGATCTTAAAATGTGGAAACCAGAAAATTATGGAAAAAAATTTTATGGACCATCAACTTTGAGAGTTGGACTAGAAAAATCAAGAAATTTGATGACAGTGAGAATAGCTCAAGACTTAGGCCTTAAAAAGATTATAAATTTTTCTGAAAATCTTGGTATATACGATAATCCTGAAGAACTTTTGTCTATTTCACTTGGTTCTGCTGAAACAACATTATTAAAACTAACTTCGGCTTATTCAGTGTTTGTTAATGGTGGTAAACTTGTTGATCCAATATTAATTGATAGAATTCAAGATAGTGAGGGAAAAACTATTTTTAATAATGATAAAAGAAAATGTATTAATTGTGATCATATTTCTTACTTAGGAGAAGATTACCCAATTGTAAAAGATGATTATAAAAAGATTTTTTCTTCCCAAACATCTTATCAAATGACCTCAATACTAGAAGGAGTTGTTCAAAGAGGAACAGCTAAAAAATTAAGAGATCTTAAATTAAATATTGCAGGAAAAACAGGTACTACAAATAAAAATACAGATACATGGTTTGTAGGATATACATCTAATCTTTTAATTGGAGTTTATGTTGGTCTAGATAATCCTTCACCACTAGGTAGATACGAAACTGGTTCAAAAACGGCTTTACCTATTTTTAAAGAATTTGTTAAAAAAACTGTTAATAAATCGGACGCAAGACCTTTTAAAGCAGCTGAAGGAATAATAATGATGGTAGTTGATCCTAATACTGGTCAAAAAGTAAAATTTAATTCTAAAAATACCATTATTGAAGTCTATAAAAACAAAAATGTGATTGATGGAAAAGTTTTATATTCAAATAATGATAGATTAGAGACTAATAATATATTAAAGTTTTATTAATGGACGATAAATACCAAGATTACAAAAAAGAAATAGAAAAAATTAACTATAGAGTTAAGGAGTATCTTTGAAAAAAATGATATTGACTCAAAACTTGAAAAATTAAACACTAAAATGTTGGAAGCCAATTTTTGGCAAGACAAAGATAACTCAAAAAAAGTAATTAAAGAAAAGAAACTATTTGAAGATCTATTAAATACTTACAAAGTATCAATTGAACAACTTTCAGATTTAGATGATTTAAGCGAGTTAGCCTTGGAAGAAAAAAATGACTCTGTTAAAAAGGAAGTATTACTAAATATAAAAGAACTTAGAGCTTCAGTAAAAAAAAATGAAATTAAATGTTTTTTATCAAACGAAGCAGACCCTCTTGACTGTTATATAGAAATACACGCAGGTGCAGGCGGAACGGAGAGCCAAGATTGGGCAGAAATGTTAAGAAAAATGTACTTAAAATGGGCAGATCAAAAAAGTTTTAAATCAAATTTAATTAGTGAGCACAAAGGTGATGAAGCTGGAATAAAATCATCAACAATTAAAGTTGAGGGTGATTATGTTTTTGGCTGGCTTAAAAAAGAATCTGGAATTCATAGATTGGTCAGAATATCTCCATTTGATTCAGGAGCTAGACGTCATACAAGTTTTGCAAGTATATGGGTATATCCGGTAGTTGATCAAAATATCAACATCGAAATAATTGAAAAGGATTTAAGAATCGATACGTATAGATCAAGTGGAGCAGGTGGCCAGCACGTAAATACCACTGATAGTGCTGTAAGAATTACGCATTTACCCTCAAAAATTGTAGTTCAATGTCAAAATGAAAGATCTCAACATAAAAACAAAGAAACATGCATGAACATGCTAAAAGCAAGGCTATATGATCATGAAATTAAAAAAAAAGAACAGGAAAATCAAAATACAGAAAATTCTAAATCTGAAATTGGATGGGGTCACCAAATAAGATCGTATGTTTTACAACCCTATAGGCTTGTAAAAGACAATAGAACAAACTTTGAAAGCACAAACCCAGATAAAGTTTTAGATGGAGAATTAGATGAATTTTTAGAACAATCTCTATACCAAATCAAATGAGAAAAAAAATTTTAAAATACATATTTATATCAATAGGAGCTTTAGTTTTATTAATAATTTATTTAAGCACTATTGGTATTGAAACAGAAATGTTTAACAAACAAATCCAAGATCTTGTAAAGCAAAAAAATGATAAACTTGATACAAGTTTAAAAAAAATAAAACTTACCTTAGACCCATTAAATTTTAAGATTAATGCAAAAACAATTGATACTAAAATAACTTTTAAAGGTAAGCCGATTGAAATTGAATATATCAAAACTCAAATATCACTAAATTCATTAATCAAAAGTCAATTAGTTACCTCCCAAATAGAAATATCAACCAAACTAATTTTACTTAAAAATTTTATATCATTTATAAGATCCATAGATAATAGACCTGAATTATTTTTTTTAGAAAGATTTATAAAGAAAGGATATTTAATAGCAGATTTTAAATTTAACTTTGATGAGTTTGGTGTAATCAAAAAAGATTATAAAGTTAATGGGTTACTAAAAGAAGGTGAAATTAGTATTTTTAAAAAAAACAAATTAGAAAAAATAAATTTTCTTTTTAATATTACAGAAAATAATTTTAATTTTAGAAATATTAGTTTTGATACAAATAACATCAATTTTTTATCTGAGAAATTAAATGTACAAAAAGACAAAAAAAATTATTTACTAGAAGGCACTATAAGAAATAAAAATTCAACTTTAAATGATCAATTACTTCAAATAATTAAATTAAGATATCCTCAGTTTGATCTAATAAATACAAATTTTGAGTCTAAAAATGACTTTTCATTTAATATTAATAACAAGTTTAAAGTTAAGAATTTAGAGATAGATTCAAGTATTTTAATTGACAGTTCACAGCTTAAAAAAAATAATTTAATTAGTCAAAATTTCATTGAAATTAATGACTTAATTGACATAAAAGATCATAAGATAAATGTATCTTATGCTAATAAAAAAATATCCATTAAAGGAAAAGGTCAAGTTAAAATTCAAAATAAATTTGAACTTATTGATTATGAGATAATAAATAACGGTTCTGATTTAAACTTAGTATCAAATATAGAATTAAAGGAATTAAATATTAAAAACCAAAGTTCAATTAAAGAATATTTACCTAAAACAAAAGAAATCTTAAATCTAAAAGATCATAAAATTGAATTAAATTATCAAGATAATGTTATATCACTAAAAGGCTTAGGAAAGATTAAATTAGATAAAGAATTAAATAGAATAGAATATTTTTTTTCAAAAAAAGATAAAAAATATAATTTTAAAACTGCTTTAGATATTAATGATACTCCAATAAAGATAGATATTATTAATTATAAAAAAGATAAAGATTTAAATTCTCAATTAAAAATTAATGGAAATTATAATAAAAAATTTGGGCTTAATTTAAAAAAAGTTAGCCTTTTATCAAAAAATAATAGCTTGATAGCTAATGATTTAAAAATAGATAAAAATAACAAATTATCTAAAGTTGATAAAATTGATTTAGATTATTTTGATAATGACAACCTAAGAAATAAATATGTGCTTAGTAGAGTTAAAAATAACAATTATGAGGTAAAAGGATCATTATTAAATGCTGATACCATCATTACGAACATGTTAGAAAGTAAAGACGATCGGCAACTAGATACTTTTAAAGAAAATATAAATATAACTTTAAATTTTTCTAATGTTTATCTTGATAATGAATATGTTGTTAAAAATTTAAATGGTAAGATTAGAATTATAGATAATAAAGTAGATCAAGCAAATATAACTGCACTATTTGACAATAATGAAAATTTCTCATTTACCATAAATACTAAAAATGATGAAAAAATTACCACTTTATTTTCATCAAAAGCTAAACCGCTTGTAAAAAGATATAAATTCATAAAAGGTTTTGAGGATAGCAGTGAAGGATATTTAGATTTTTATTCTTCAAAAAAAGATGGTGTTTCAAATTCAAAATTGATTATAGACAATTTTAAAGTCAAAGAAATTCCAGCTTTAGCAAAGTTACTGTCGTTAGCTTCTCTTCAAGGTATAGCAGATTTACTAACTGGAGAAGGTATTAGGTTTACAGATTTTGAAATGAATTTTACAAATAAAAATAAACTTATGACGATTCAAGAGTTGTATGCAATTGGACCAGCAATATCCATTTTAATTGAAGGATATATTGAGAAAAATAGAATAATTAGTTTAAGAGGCACTTTGGTTCCTGCAACTACAATCAACAGATCTATCGCTTCGATTCCATTAATTGGAGATTTGCTTGTCGGGAAAAAAGTAGGTGAGGGTGTATTTGGAGTAAGTTTCAAAGTGAAGGGACCTCCAAAAAAACTTGAAACAACTGTAAATCCACTAAAAACATTAACTCCAAGATTTATAACTAGGACATTAGAAAAGATTAAAAAAGACTAGTCTAATTCAATTTTTATATGTCTTTTTTTTCCAATAGAAAGTTTAAGGTAGTTTTCATTAAAAAATTCATTTGTAATAAATAACTTCTCATCAGAGATAACTTTATCATTAATTTTTACAGCGTTACCCTTAATTAATCTTCTTATTTCGCTTTTAGATTTTTCTAATTTAGAAAGAATAATTAGATCAACTATATCTAATTTATTATTAATATTTTTTGAATTAATCTTTATAGAAGGTAAACTTGATCCAAGTGAATTACCTGAAAATGCCTCTTTAGCAGCTTGTTCTGAATTATTGGCAGCATCTTTACCATGAAGCATTGAAGTCGTTTGATTAGCTAAAAGTATTTTTAAATCATTTATATTATCATTTTCAACTTTCTTGATATCTTCTATTTCCATATCTGTAAAATTTTTCAAAAATTTTATAACATCTCTATCATCTGTATTTCTCCAAAATTGCCAATAGTCATAAGCAGATAAAAATTTTTCATCTAACCATATAGCCCCATTTTCAGATTTACCCATTTTGGCTCCTGTCGCCAGCGTAATTAAAGGTGTGGTAAGACCATAACTTTGTTTATTTGAATATCTTTTGATAAGCTCTACCCCATTGACAATATTTCCCCATTGATCCGAGCCACCAATTTGTAAAACACAATTTTCTTTTTTACTTAACTCTAAAAAATCATAAGCTTGTAAAATCATATAATTAAATTCCATGTAGCTTAAAGATTGTTCTCTATCTAATCTTAGTTTTACACTATCGAAAGTTAACATTCTATTTATTGTAAAATGTTTACCTATATCACGAAGAAAAGAGATATAATTCAAATTTTTAAGCCATGTATAATTATTTACAAAAATAGGTTTTATTTTAGGGTTATCATTATCTAAAAATTTTTTTAGTATATTCTTTATATTCTTTATATTTTTTTCAATTTCTTCTTCACTTAATATTTTTCTTGTTTTATCTTTTCCAGAAGGGTCACCAATTCTAGTTGTGCCTCCACCAAGTAGCACAATTGGTCTATGACCATTTTTTTGTAATAATCTGAGACACATGATTTGTAATAAGCTACCAACATGTAAGCTTTCGGCAGTACAATCAAATCCTATGTATGCTTTAATTTTTTCCTTGTCCATTAAACTAGACAATTCTACTTCATTTGTGCATTGGTAGAAGAAACCTCTATCTTTAAATTCTTTTAAAAATTTATTCATAAGTTTATAGTTACACAATATACAAATTTTTATTAAAAAGAATATCAATGAAAAATAAGTTATATACAGCTATTGGATTAATGAGCGGAACCTCAATGGATGGGGTAGATGTATCATTGATTAGATCAGATGGATTTAATCGATTTACTAATATTTTAGATAAATATTTTGAATATAATGAAAGTTTACACCAAGAATTAATTGAATTAAGAAATTTAATTATAAATTTAGATGATTTAAAGAAGTTCACTTCTAGATTAAACAAGCTTGAGAGAGAAATTACTGTATTTCATAGCAAAATTGTCTGTGATTTGAGCTTAAAATATCAAGATAAGATAGATTTTGTTGGTTTTCACGGACAAACAATTTTTCATAACCCAAAACTAAAGATTTCAAAACAATTAGGAGACGGAAGGTTAATGTCTCAATTAGTCAAAAAAGAAGTTATTTATGATTTTAGACAAGAAGATATAGCAAATAAAGGCCAAGGTGCTCCATTAACTCCTATTTTTCATAACTTATTGTCTAGAAGAATAAATGAAAAACACCAAATAAATTTTCCTATTTGTTTTCTAAATATTGGAGGAATTTCTAATATTACCAAAATAATTAAAAAAGATGAAAAATTGGAAGAGAACTTAGAAGCTTTTGACTCAGGTCCTGGTAATTGTATGATTGACGAATGGGTAAGAAAAAATTCAAAAAATAATTTTGATGAGAATGGTTTAATTGCAAAATCAGGTAAAATTAATCAATTAATATTAAATCAAGTAATTGATAACTTCAAAATAGATAGTTTTGATAAATCTTTAGATGTTAAAGATTTTGATATTTCATTTGCAAGAGGGTTATCATTAGAAGATGGTTGCGCAACAATTACTAATTTTACAGCTTATCTTATAGCCAAAGGAATTGAACATGCCGATCAAAATAATAATAAATCAATTAAGTATTTAATATGTGGTGGTGGCAGAAAAAATAGTTTTCTTATCAAAAATATTAAAGATTATTTAATTAACAAAAAAAATATAAGTTTAAGTTCTATTGATGATTATGATTTAGATGGAGATTATATTGAGTCACAGGCATTTGGTTATCTTGCTATAAGATCATTTTTAAATTTGCCAATTTCTTATCCAAAAACTACTGGTTGTGAAACTCCTACAGTGGGTGGCAATATAGTTAAAAACTTTTAATATAGAGCAGTTTCTTTTTTAATATATTTATCTATATCTTTAATCAGAGAGTCTTCTGTTTTAGAAAAAAAATGATTAGCTTCTGGAATAGATTGAAACTCTACTTTAATACCTTTTTGAGCACTTAATCTTTTATCTAATTCAGTAATATATTCTAAAGGAACTAACTCATCTTTTTTACCATAAATCATAAGTCCAGATGAGGGACATGGAGATAAAAAAGAAAAATCATAAACATTAGGTTGAGGAGATATTGCAATAAATCTATTGATCTCTGGTCTTCTCATTAATAATTGCATAGCTATTAATGATCCAAAAGAAAATCCTGATACCCAACATTGTGAGTTATCAAAGTTTTCTCTTTCAAGCCAATCTAAAGCTGCGGCTGCATCAGCTAGCTCACCTTGACCATTATCAAACTCACCATCACTTTTACCAACACCTCTAAAATTAACTCTACATACTGAAAAATCGTTATCCATAAATGTATGAAAAGTATCAACAACAACTTTGTTATTCATGGTTCCCCCATATTGAGGATGTGGTTGTAATACTAATGCAATTGGGGATGTATTTTTTTTACTCTTATAATATTTAGCTTCTAGTCTTCCAGCAGGACCTGGAATAAATATTTCTAAAATTTTGTTATCCATATGCGATATTGATTATTATTCTCAAAAAAAAACTACGTTTATCATAAGTGAGCGACAATATGTTAGTTTTTTTATTATAAACTATACTTGACCAATTAAGTCAGGTATGTATAAAAAGCACGCAATTTAAAGGGTAATATGAAATTAACATCAAAAGGTAGATATGCTGTAATGGCATTAGCAGATCTTGCAAGGTTTGACAGTATAAATCCTGTTTCACTAAGAGATATATCTTTACGACAAGGAATTTCACTTGATTATCTTGAGCAAATTTTTTCTAAACTAAAAAAAGATCAAATTGTTAAAAGTATAAGAGGAACTCAAGGAGGATATGTTTTATCAAGAAAACCAAATGAAATAAAACTTACTAATATATTTCATGCGGTCGATGAAAAAGTTAAAACTGTGCAATGTAAGAAAGAGTCTAAAAAAGGATGCAATGGTAAAGCAACCAAATGTGTTACCCACAACCTTTGGGATGAATTAGAAACTCATATTAACAGTTTTTTTGAAAAGAAAAGTTTAGAGGATTTATTAAAAAATAATAAAGATCAAAGAATTTAAATTATGGATAATAGACAAAAAGAAATAGATAATTTAAAAGATTATAAATATGGTTTTTCAACTGATATTGAAAACACAAGAGCACCAAAAGGTTTAAATGAGGATGTAATTAAATTTATTTCGAATATTAAAAAAGAGCCTCAATGGATGCTTGATTTTAGACTTAAAGCATTTGAAAGATTTAAACAGTTAAAAGAACCTGACTGGCAAAAACCAAAGTATCCAAAGATTGATTATCAAGATTTATATTATTATTCAGCACCTAAAAGTATGGATGATAAACCAAAAAGCTTAGATGAATTAGATCCAAAACTTTTGGAAACTTATAAAAAACTTGGAATCCCACTTCAAGAACAAGCAAGGTTAAATGGTATAGCTGTAGATGCAGTATTTGACTCTGTATCTGTTGCAACAACATTTAAAGAAGAATTAACTAAACAAGGAATAATTTTTTGTTCTATGTCGGAAGCAATTCAAAAACATTCTGATTTAGTTAAAAAATATTTAGGTACTGTAATTCCGACAACTGATCATTTTTTTGCAACACTTAATTCAGCAGTTTTTACAGATGGTTCATTTGTTTATATTCCAGAAGGAGTAAAATGCCCAATGGAACTATCAACATATTTTAGAATTAATGCTTCTGAAACAGGACAATTTGAGAGAACTTTGATTATTGCTGATAAAGGAAGTTATGTAAGTTATTTAGAAGGGTGTACCGCGCCTATGAGGGATGAAAATCAATTACATGCAGCCAATGTTGAATTGATTGCACTAGATGATGCTGAAATAAAATATTCAACAGTTCAAAATTGGTATCCTGGTGATAAAGATGGCAAAGGTGGGATTTATAATTTTGTAACTAAGAGAGGTTTGTGCAAAGGCAAAAATTCTAAAATTTCTTGGACACAAGTTGAAACTGGATCTGCAATAACATGGAAATATCCAAGCTGCATATTAAAAGGTGATAATTCAGTCGGAGAATTTTACTCCATAGCAATTACAAATAATCATCAAAAAGCAGACACAGGTACTAAAATGATTCATTTAGGAAAGAATACGAAAAGTAAAATTATATCCAAGGGAATTTCAGCTGGAAATTCTGATATGATGTATAGAGGCTTGGTAGATATATCGTCTAAAGCTGATAATTCACGTAATTTTACTCAATGTGACTCTTTATTAATGGGTAACAAATGTGGAGCCCATACAATTCCCTACATAAAGAATAAAAACCTTAAATCGAATATTGAACATGAGGCAACTACATCAAAAATAAGTGATGAGCAGCTTTATTATTGTAATCAAAGAGGATTAAACCAAGAAGAAGCAGTCAGTTTGATTGTTAATGGATTTTGTAAAGAAGTTTTACAACAACTTCCTATGGAATTCGCAGTTGAAGCACAAAAATTAGTTGGAATTAGCCTGGAAGGGAGTGTTGGTTAAATGTTAAGTATTGAAAGTTTAAAAGCAAAAATTGAAGAAAAAGAAATATTAAAAGGACTTAATTTAAATATTAACCCTGGTGAGGTTCATGCAATTATGGGACCTAATGGGTCAGGTAAAAGTACACTCTCTAATATTTTGTCAGGAAAAAAAGGTTACGAGGTTAATGGAAAAGTCACATTTGAAGGAGAAAATTTACTAGAATTAGAAACTGAAGAAAGAGCCCATAAAGGAATCTTTTTAGCATTTCAATATCCTTTAGAAATTCCAGGAGTTAATACAAACACTTTTTTAAAAACTTCAATTAATGCAATAAAAAAAGCTAGAGGGGAAAAAGAGTTAGATGCAATAGAATTTTTAAAATTAATCAAACAAAAATCTGCAGAATTAAAATTTGATGAAAAAATATTAAGTAGACAGCTTAATGTTGGATTTTCAGGAGGAGAAAAGAAAAAAAATGAAATTTTACAAATGTCGATTTTAAATCCAAAATTATCGATATTAGATGAAACAGACTCAGGTTTAGATATCGACGCTCTACGAATTGTATCAGAAGGAGTTAATTCATTACGAAATAAAGAAAACTCTTTTTTAATTATTACCCACTATCAAAGATTACTAGACTATATAAAACCTGATTTTGTTCATGTTCTTAAAAATGGACAGATTATTAAATCAGGAGATTATGAATTAGCTAAAGAATTAGAGAAAGTTGGATATGAGGATTTTAATTAATGGAAAACAATATTAAATTAAATTTTGAGAGCTATTTAAATGAAAAAAATTTTACAAGTTCTCAAAAAGAAATAAAGGAAATTAATTTTGATAATTTTATTAAAAATGGATTTCCAAATAGACGTATCGAGGATTGGAAATTTTCTGATTTAAAAAAAATTATTACCAATAATTTTGAAAATATTGATTTTTCAAAAAAGGAAGCCCAATTAAATATTGATGAAAATTTAATTGGCGATTTAGAACATAATAAAATTACTTTTATAAATGGTGCTATATCTAATATAGATTTTAGTTATGAGAATGAGGATAAAATAATTGTAGAACAAAATTTAAATTTAGAAAACGAATTAAGCAAAAATACATTATTGAATTTGAATACTGCTTTTGTATCTAACTATACAAAAATTTTAGTAAAAAAAGGTTATCAATTTAAAAAACCATTGGTTTTATTTAATTATTTATCCCATGATTTAAGTAATTCTGGCTTAAATACTAGGCTGGACATTAATTTAGAGGATGAAGCTTCATTGAACATTATCAATATATCAAATGAAAATTTAAATAATAATTTTTTGAATTTTAGACAGAAAATTAATATTGGTAAAAATTCTATTCTCAAAAACTATAGCTTAGATATTAATGAAACTTCAAATATTAAGTATTCTTTTAAAGATATTAACTTAGAAAAAAATAGTCATTTAGAATATTTTATTTTATCCAAAGGTTCAAAATTTGCAAAACACGATATTAACTGCAGCTTAAATGATGAATATGGTTCTGTTGTAATAAATGGGATAATTGATTTAAATGATAAAAAACACCATGAAATCAAAACTATAATTAATCATAATGAAGAAAACTGTAAAAGTTACCAATTAATTAAAAGTGTTTTAAATGATGGTGCAAAAGGTGTTTATCAGGGTAAAATATACGTAAATTCTAAAGCACAAAAAACTGATGGCTATCAATTAAGCAGAGCATTACTTCTTAGTAATGAAGTTGAGTTTAATGCAAAACCTGAATTAGAAATTTATGCTGATGATGTTAAATGTTCGCATGGCTCGACATCAGGTAATATTGATGAAAACTCTATTTTCTATTTAATGTCAAGAGGCTTAAGCTATGCGCAATCAAAAAAGTTACTCACGAATGGATTTTTAAATGAAGTTATTGAAAAAATTACAAATGAAGATGTTAAATTGTTAGTTAAAAAACTTACAGGCATAACCGAATGAATATAAACCAAGTAAAAAAAGAATTCCCAATTTTTGACGAAAAAATTCAAAATAATGACTTAGTCTATTTAGACAGCGCTAATTCTTCTCAAAAACCAAAAGTTGTAATTGATAGAATTAATGAATTTTATACAAAACAATTTTCAAATGTTGGAAGAAGTGTTCATTATCTTGCTGTTGCTGCTACAAATTTGTATGAAAACACAAGAACTTCAGTTCAAAGATATATTAATGCAAAAGATAAAAATGAAATTGTGTTTACTAAGGGTGCAACCGAAGCACTTAACTTAGTTGCCAATACACTAGGTCAAGATTATCTTCAAGAAGGTGATGAAATTATTATTACTGAATTAGAACATCACTCTAATTATGTTCCATGGCATTTTTTGAGAAAATCAAAAAATATTAAGATAAATTTTGCAGAGATAAATGATGAAGGTGAAATTACTTTAGAAGAAATTGAAAAAAAGATAACTTCCAGAACTAAAGTAATTTCAATTACACATTTATCAAATGTAACTGGGGCTATTCTTCCTATTAAAGAGATTACAGAGTTAGCACACTCGAAGGGTATTATAGTTGTGGTTGATGGTTGTCAGGGTGCTCCTCATTTAAAGTTGGACATGCAAGATTTAGATTGTGATTTTTATGCAATTTCTTGCCATAAAATGTATGGCCCAACAGGCTTAGGTGTTTTGTATGGTAAAAAAAAGTGGCTAGAGGAACTTCCGCCATATCAAGGTGGAGGAGGAATGATTAATGAAGTTAAAAAAGATAGAATTTCCTATGGAGATTTACCTAATAAATACGAGGCAGGAACAATGGCTACCGCCCAAGTAATAGCATTTGATCAATCTATTAAATTTTTAGAAAGTGTTGGAATTGAAAATGTGATGAAGCATGAAGCTGAACTTGTTGAATATGGACAAGAACTATTGCAAAAAAATAATTCTGTTAAATTAATAGGTAATCCAAAAAATAAAGGTGGTGTTTTATCTTTTACAATAGAAGGTATTCACCCTCATGATGTAGCAACCATCTTGGATGAGGATGGTGTAGCAATAAGAGCAGGTCATCATTGTTGCCAAATACTTCATGATAAATTGAATATACCTGCAAGCTCAAGAGCATCTGTTGGAATTTACAATACCAAAGATGATCTTGATAAACTCAATAATGCTATAAATAATTGTAAAAAAATATTTAACTTAAAATGAATTTAAAAGAATTGTATCAAGAAATAATATTAGAACATGGTAAAAATCCAAGGAACCTTGGTAAAACAGATAACTTCAATAAAGAAGCTAAAGGACATAACCCTTTATGTGGAGACAATGTTCATGTTTATTTAAAACTTAATGGACAAAAAATTGTTGAAGATATTTCTTTTGAAGGTAGTGGATGTGCTATTTCAATGGCATCGGCGTCCATTATGACAGATTTGATTAAAGGTAAAAATGAACATGAAGCCAAGGAAATAGTGGAAGATTTTTTAGGAATGATAAAAGAAAATCCTAAATTAAAATCTGAAAATTTAGAAGAAGATGAAAAAACAAAATTAATGTGTCTGTCTGGTGTAAAACAGTATCCAATGAGAGTTAAATGTGCAACTTTATCATGGCATACTTTGGTATCTGCATTTGATAATAAAAAAGAGGCAATTAAAACAGAAAATTAAATTGATATGACAAAAAAAGAACAAATTATTGAAGAAATTAGAAAAATTTATGATCCTGAGTTACCAGTTAATATTTATGAATTAGGTTTAATTTATGATATTAAAGTGGAGAATGAAAATTTTGCTAAAATTAAAATGACACTAACAACACCAAATTGTCCTGTTGCTGAAAGTTTGCCAAAAGAAGTTAAAGAAGGTGCAATGCAAGTTGAAGGTATTGATGATGTTGATCTTGAGTTAGTTTGGGACCCACCTTGGAATAAAGAAATGATGTCAGAAGCAGCAAAATTGGAGTTAAATTTATAATGAATCCTATAATTAAATTAAGTGATAATGCTGCATTAAGAATTAAAGAAATTATGTCTAATGCTGAAAAAGATTCATTAGGTGTAAGGGTGTCAGTTAAAACAGGTGGTTGTGCTGGAATGTCTTATGTTATGGAATATACAAAAGATGCTAATCCAAGTGATGAAATAATTGAAGATAAAGGGGTTAAAGTTTTTGTTGATTCTGCTGCAATAATGTATCTGCTTGGAACAGAAATGGACTATAAAAAAGAGGAACTTTCATCTTCTTTTGTGTTCAATAATCCTAATGAAACTGAGCGATGTGGCTGTGGTGAATCTTTCAAGATAGAGTAGGTTGTATTATCCCAGTATATGCATATCAGTATTGCGTTATATGCATAACTAGTGTAACTATTATCTATGAATAGATTTGAATTTAAAAATCTTGTTAAAAACCTCAAGAATTCTTTAAAAGAAAGAACTTTTTTTAAAGACCTTCGCAAAGAAGTAGAAACTGGTGCCAATGGTACACAGGACTATGTTGTTAAAAAAGGTGTTAACAAAGATACAATCGCTACAACAAGACAGTAATTAATTACTAGCTACTATAATACATCTCAAACTCAACTGGATGTGGTGCATGTTCAAATTTATGAATTTCTTCAAACTTCAATGCAATATAAGCATCAATTTGATCATCCGTAAATACACCACCTTGAGTTAAAAACTCTCTATCTTTATCTAAACTTTCCATGGCTTCTCTTAAAGAACCACAAACAGTTGGGATAGCTTTAACTTCTTCTGGCGGTAATTCATATAAATCTTTATCAAAAGATTCACCTGGATGAATTTTATTTTTAATTCCATCAAGTCCAGCCATAAGCATTGCAGCAAAAGTTAGATAAGGGTTTCCTGAAGCATCAGGAAATCTTATTTCACATCTTGCACCTTTTTTACTTAAAGTAATTGGTATACGACATGATGCAGATCTGTTTCTTGCAGAATAAGCAAGAAGTACAGGAGCTTCAAATCCTGGAACTAATCTTTTGTAACTATTAGTAGTAGAGTTTGCAAAAGCATTGATTGCTTTAGCATGTTTTAAAATTCCACCAATGTAGTGTAGAGCTGTCTCTGATAAACCTGCGTAAGCATCACCAGAAAATACTGGTGTATCACCTTTCCAAATAGATTGGTGTATGTGCATACCTGAACCATTATCTCCCGCAACAGGTTTAGGCATAAAGGTAGCAGTTTTACCAAAAGAATGCGTAACCATTTGCACAACATACTTATATAATTGCACGTTGTCGGCTTGATTAACTAAAGTTCCAAAATACATTCCAAGCTCGTGTTGACTAGGAGCAACTTCATGGTGATGTTTTTCAACTTTAATTCCAACTTCTTTTAAATTTTTTAAATACTCACCTCGCATATCTTGTTCACTATCTACTGGTGGTACTGGAAAATAACCACCTTTAACTGGAGGTCTGTGTCCCATGTTTCCATTTTCATAAACTTTACCAGAATTGTATGGACCTTCTTTACTATCCAAAACAAATCCAGTGTTGTTTGGGTCATTACTAATTCTTACGTCATCAAATACAAAAAATTCTGGTTCTGGACCAAAGAATGCTTTATCTCCAACTCCTGAAGATTTTAAATATTCTTCAGCTTTTTTTGCAACACCTCTTGGATCTCTTTCATAAGGAGATTTTTTCACAGCATCTAAAATATCACAAAATAAAACTACAGTATTATGAGATGTAAAAGGATCCATAAACATTCTTGCAGTATCTGGTTTTAAAATCATGTCAGACTCATTGATAGCTTTCCAACCAGCAATAGATGAACCGTCAAAAAAAACACCATCGTTTAACATTTCTTCATCAACGATTGTTGAATCCATTGTTAAATGTTGAAGTTTTCCTCTTGGGTCAGTAAATCTTAGATCTACAAATTCTGCTTCTTTTTCTTTAATAAATTTTAAAACATTTGCTGCGCTCATTTTGTCTCCTATATAATTTTATGAGTGGTAATTAACAAAATAATCACGAAAAATATTGCTTATTTAATAAATAACACCTATGCAATTTTCACATAAGTGTTGTATTTATGCAATATTATTAAACAAAGTTTTTTACAATACATGAACCCAATATTAGATAAAGAGCCCGTTAAAAGAGCAGAAAAATCAATAAAGGAATTTGATCCAAATCTTAAAATTGTCTGCTTAGAACAAACAGCTAGAACTGCGCAAGACGCAGCTACAGCTTTAGGTTGTAATGTTGGGGCAATTGTTAAGAGTTTGCTTTTTAGTACAGGTGATAACTTTGTACTTTGTTTAGTGTCTGGAGATAAAAGGTGCTCGTTAAATAAACTAAAAAAAACCTTAGATGAAAAAGATGTTTCAATGGCAAATCCTGATGAGGTTAAAAAAGTTACTGGCTATACAATAGGAGGTGTTTCACCAGTAGGTCATTTAAGTAAAGTAAAAATTTATATTGATACTAACCTTGAGAGATTCACAACAGTTTTTGCAGCTGCGGGTCACCCAAATTGTGTTTTCAAAATAGAATTTAATCAATTAGCAAATTTGACATCAGGGGAAATGAAAGAGATAACTGAATGAGACAACCAAAATTAATTGATTATGTTTTATTAACCGTATTAGCTTTAATTTGGTCGTCTGCTTTTTTTAACATTAAGATTGCAACATATTCTTATGGACCGGTTACAATTGCACTTGGAAGAGTAATTTTTGGTGCTATTCCAGTATTACTCTTATGTTTTTATAAAAAAATTAAGATCGAAGCTTTCTCGAAGGATTGGCATTGGTTTGCAATGATTGGTTTTATAAATTTAGTGGCACCTTTTTTTTTAATAAGTTATGGTGTGAAATCGGTACAGAGTAATTTGGCGGCAATATTGATGTCTACCACTCCCTTAAGCTCAACAATTCTTGGGCATTTCTTTACTAAAAATGAAAAATTTAATTTCATAAAAACATTTGGGATACTTATTGGTTTTTCTGGAATTATTTATCTATTTTCAGACAATCTCTTAATAGATGATAACAATTTTATTTCTGCACTAGCAATTTTGCTTGGATCAACTTGCTACGTAATTGGTGGTGTTTTAACTTTAAAAATAAGTAAGAAGAAAAACGAAAATGTAACAGGTTCAATTTTAATATGGGCTATTATAATTTTAATACCATTGGCTAGTTTTATTGAACAACCATGGAGTCTTAAACCTAGTATAGGTTCTACGATTTCATTAATATATTTAGGAGTGGTGTCAACAGGTCTAGCTTGGCTTTTAAGGTTTAGAGTTTTAAAAACCAATGGTTTAATATTTCAATCACAAGTATCTTATTTAATACCAATTTTTGGAATGATTTTAGGGTACATTTTCTTAAAAGAAATGATTACCTCAAAAGTTGTGGTTTCATTGTTAGCAGTCCTTGTTGGATTATACTTTGTAAAAAAAGGTGATATTAAAAAAAATTATTTAAGTTATTAGATTACTTTTTAAATAAAATTCTAACATTAAATGAAAATGATCTTCTTTCTGCATCAATATTAAAAGGATATGCAGTATGCATTAAATAGTTGGGGAAAAGTAAAAGATCTCCAACTTTTGGGTTTAAATTATAAATACTTTCACATAAGAAGTTTCTTTGACCATTTATAAAGTCAATAGTTCCATTAGTTTTAATTTTCTTATTTTTGATTGACTTATTTTGATTCATATTTTTTGGTATTTTTAGATAGCCAACACCTGATAACTGACCATTATGATAATGAATTGGGTTGTATTCATTTTTTAACTGCTTAACTACCCAAAGGTTTATTATTTTTATTTCTTTTATTTTTTCGATTTTTGATACTTTTAAGTAACTCTTTATATTTTTAATTAATTCTTTAGATAAATTTTTTTTAATAAAAGAGGTAGAAATTTTTAATTCATTTTTAATTTGGCTAGCAAGCTTAGGGCTGTAATCATTTTTTTTTGTTATTATAGATTTATCGATCTGAGAATTTATTGTATTGATAAATTTTCTTGATAATTTACCTTTTCCTATAGTTGGACCAAATGCTCTAAATGTCTTCATTTTAATATTATATGGTTAATGTGTTATAACAATATTTTGAAACCCATCCTTACAGAAACAAATATAACAAGTCCAGCTGTTAAAAGAGCCATAATTCGTGAAGGCAATATTTTTATATTTAAAAAATTTCCAAGTTGACCACCAATTAAAACTAATAAAAAAAGAGGCCAATAATTATATATATCATTAAAAATAAAACCTTTAGTGGATTGACCAAAAAGTCCAGCAATAGAATTAATAAGAATAAAAATTGAGGCAGTAGTAGCAATATCTTTAGCTCTACCAGCTTTAATTAATAAAAGTATTGGACTTAAAAATATACCACCACCAATGCCAACCACACCAGATATAAACCCTATAGATCCACCAATTATTAACGATACTACTTTAGGAATATCTTTATTAGTTTCACTTATGTCATCAAATGATTTGAATTTTAAAAGTAACGATAGCCCTGCTAATGACAAAACTATAAAAAGTAAAATTTCAAAAAAATCTTTATTTAGCTGAAGAGATCCACCAATAAAAGCAAAGGGTATAGATGAAATTAGATAAGGGATTAATAGTTTAATATTAATATTACCTGATCTTGCATAGTTAAAACAATTTCCAGATACAACAATTATATTACAACAAAGAGCTATTACAGGGAAGATTTGATAGGGGATACCCCAAATCAATAAAAGTGCTAAATAAGTTGACCCACCACCAAAGCCTACACTTGAATATAATATTGCTGTTAGAAAAAATAAAAATGATAATATAAACATTATAATTAATTAAAATTTATGATTGTAAATA
>JACWER010000007.1 GCA_014653385.1 Pelagibacterales bacterium SAG-MED50
TTATCCGATGAAACAATTGTAACCTTGGCTCCTTTCTTAAGTATTTTTTCAACATAAGTTGCAATTAAATCATCTGCTTCATAATTAGGGAGATCAACTGAAGGTAGGTTAAAAGCTAGCACTGACTTTCTGATATATTCAAATTGAGGAGCCAAATCATCAGGTGCTTCTGAACGGTTAGCCTTATATTCACTATAAATATCATTTCTAAATGTTTTTCTTGCTGAGTCAAAAATTACAGCAAAGTGACTGGGTTTTTGTAAATTTTGTTCTGATTTTGAGTCTTCAAGAAGTTTGAAAAGCATACTACAGAAACCACTAACTGCACCTGTTGGCAATCCATCACTCTTTCTAGTTAATGGTGGTAGCGCATAATAAGCTCTAAAAATATATCCAGAACCATCAATAAGGTAAAAATGATCTGTTTTTTGAATTTTATCCATTAAAATATCACTAAATATTACAGTGGTAATTAAATCTGTATATAAAAAACTTACTTTTCTTAACAAGCTTTATTATTATATCTAGATTATTTTAATTTTTAATAGTAATAATTAATTTATGGAGCTAACAAAAAATATATCTCAAACAAAGATAATTAAATCACTACTAGCAATAATCCTTGGGTCTATAGCATTGACTATATCTGCTAAAATTAAAATACCTTTCTATCCGGTACCTATGACTATGCAAACATTTGTGGTTTTATTTTTAGGAGTAAGCCTTGGCTATAAAATTGGATTAGCAAGTGTTGGCCTATATTTGCTCGAAGGAATTGTTGGATTGCCTGTTTTTTCAAACTCTCCTGAAAAAGGTGTTGGTTTAATTTATTTTACAGGTCCTACAATGGGATATTTAATTGGTTTTTTAACAGCAAGCTATTTGGCATCTAAAATAAATAATAGTGATAATTTTATATTAGTTTTAACTAAACTTATAGTTGCAACAACAACAATTTATATACTGGGATTACTGTGGCTTGGAACTCTTATAGGTTGGGATAAACCAATTTTTGCTTTAGGAGCTAAACCTTTTTTACTAGCTGAAACTTTTAAAGTTATACTATTAGCCTTACTTACAAAAAAAATTATTAAAATAAGAAATTTTATCTAGGAGATCTTTTAGACAGAATTCTTTGAAGAGTTCTTCTATGCATTTTTAGTCTTCTTGCAGTTTCTGAAACATTTCTATTACATAGCTCAAATACTCTATGGATATGCTCCCATTTTACTCTATCTGCAGACATTGGATTCTCAGGTGGATTAGCTTTTTTAGAAGGATCTGCTAGTAAAGCTTTTTCAACATCTTCTGCATCAGCTGGTTTTGCAAGATAATCTATAGCACCCTCCTTAATAGCTGCTACTGCAGTAGGAATATTTCCATAACCAGTTAACATAATTATTCTGCTTTCACTATTTGTATTTTGAATTTCTTTTACAACTTCTAAGCCATTACCATCTCCGAGTCTCAGATCTACCACAGCAAAACCTAGTTTTTTTGAATTAACCAACTCTATACCTTTTTTAACACTTTCTGCTTGAATAACTTCAAACCCCTTTTTCTCCATTGCTCTAGACAACCTTTCTCTAAAGGGATTGTCATCATCAACTATAAGTAGAGATTTGTTCTCAAAATTGTTGACATTTTTAAGTACTACTTGTTCTTTCATAACTTCTATATGGTGATTAGCTCACATAATTCAATACCTATTATTTGCTTTACATTGTTAATCTATGGGCTTAATAGGGGGAAATTTTAAAGTTTTTTAGCAATAAAAAGCTTTTTTTTATTAAATTTTTTTTGGAGGCATTTTAAATGCAAAAATTTAAATCAGTTGAGCAATTAATAAATCAACTGAAACCTGAAAAACCGATTTATTGTATAAGAAAGAATTCTATTCGATCTGCAGTAAAATATTTCAACAAAAACTTTCCTGGTAAAATCTTATATGCAGTAAAGACAAATCCACATCATACAGTAATTCAATCAATTATAGATAGTGGTGTAGAGCAATTTGATGTTGCTTCCATAGAAGAAATTAAAAGTATTAGAAATTTTAGCCAAACAGCAAAATGTTCGTATATGCATACAGTAAAAAGTAGAGAAAGTATTAAAGAAGCTTACTTTAATTATGGAGTTAAAACATTCTCACTAGATACTAAGGATGAATTAATAAAAATTATTGATAGCACAAATAATGCAAAAGATTTAGAGCTATTTGTTAGAGTTGCAGTTTCTAACGAGCATGCTGAAATAGATTTATCAAAAAAATTTGGTGCATTAAACTCAGAAGCATCAGGATTACTAAGATTAGCAAAACAACATGCTAAAAAAATTGGGCTAAGCTTTCATGTTGGTTCACAATGTATGCATCCAATTTCATATGCAAAAGGTATTAATGAAATTGGAAATATAATTAAAAGAACAAAAATTTTACCTGATTACATTAATGTTGGAGGAGGATTTCCAACAATTTATCCAGACTTAATTCCTCAATCTATGGATAGTTATTTTAAAGAAATTAAAAAAGGATTAGAAAACTTAAAACTTGAAAAATTACCTGAAATTATTTGTGAACCAGGAAGAGCCTTAGTTGCAGAAAGTGGTTCTACAATTGTAAGAGTTAATCTTAGAAAAAAACAAAAACTTTATATAAATGATGGAACATATGGAACGCTGTTCGATGCAGGAACACCTAACATAGTTTTTCCATCTAAAATGATTAAAGACAATACAAATAAAATAATATCAAAAAAATTAACTGCTTTTGATTTTTTTGGACCAACATGTGATAGTATGGATTACATGAAAGGTCCTTTTCTTCTTCCTAATAACATTAAAGAAAATGATTACATTGAGCTTGGCCAACTAGGCGCTTATGGTTTAACATTTAGAACTCAATTTAATGGCTATTACTCAGATGAAATATTTGAACTTGAAGACAAACCAATCATGACAATGTATGCTAAAGACATTAACAAAGCTACTTTGGTTGCTTAATGTCGGATCTTAAAAACCTAGGTCATAATAGTAAAAAAGACTTTTTAAAAAATCCTGTTGAACACATCGATATCACTTCTTTTGACTCTCGAAAAATAATTTCTTCAATGGAAAAAATGTCCTTTGTCTCAAGAGAAACAGCTAATGCAGCTAATATCTATAACGATATGTTAAAAGATAAAGATTGTACAATATTCTTAACTTTAGCTGGTTCAACCTCTGCTGCTGGATGTATGAATATTTATAAGGATCTTGTTAAATACAATATGGTTGATGCAATTGTTGCAACAGGTGCTTCTATTGTTGATATGGATTTTTTTGAAGCACTTGGATTTAAACACTACCAAGGTTCTCAATTCCAAGACGATACTGAATTAAGAAATAACTATATAGACAGAATATATGACACTTATATTGATGAAGAAGAACTGCAAATGTGTGATAAAATTATATGTGAAATTGCTGATACGCTAGATCCAAGAAGCTACACATCTAGAGAATTTATTTATGAAATGGGAAAATATTTAAAAAAAAATTCAAAAAAGAAAGAATCTTTAATTGAAACAGCTTTTGATAACAATGTACCAATTTTTTGTCCTGCTTTTACAGACTCAAGTGCTGGTTTTGGCCTGGTGATTCATCAAGAAAAAAATCCAAAACAACACATGACTATAGACTCTGTAAGAGAATTCAGAGAGCTTACTGAAATAAAAATTAAATCTAAGGGGTCAGGTCTATTTATGATTGGCGGAGGTGTGCCAAAAAATTTTATACAAGATACTGTAATTTGTGCTGAACTACTAGGTAAAGAGGTTGATATGCATAAATACGCTGTACAAATTACTGTCGCTGACTCAAGAGATGGTGCTTGTAGTAGCTCAACTTTAAAAGAAGCAAGTTCTTGGGGTAAAGTAGATATTACAAAAGAACAAATGGTATTTGCAGAAGCAACAAGTGTATTACCTTTAATTGCAAGTGATGCTTATCATAAGGGTGAGTGGAAAAATAGAGATAGAAAAAACTTTACAAAAATTTTTGAATAAAATTGAAATATCTTTCAAATAAAAATGGATTTTTAGGAATTGACAATAAAGTTGATTTTAAAGAAAAAGTTGTTGTAGTTCCTTTTG
Organism: Pelagibacterales bacterium SAG-MED50; assembly: GCA_014653385.1. Classification (GTDB taxonomy): domain Bacteria; phylum Pseudomonadota; class Alphaproteobacteria; order Pelagibacterales; family Pelagibacteraceae; genus Pelagibacter. Next base: position 4,131 of record JACWER010000007.1, read on the forward strand.
GCCTTGAAAAAACTGTTAGTTACGGTGGAGGAACAAAAAATGGACCAAAAGAAATTATTAAAGCTTCTCATCAAGTAGAGCTATACGATGAAGAATTAAACTGTGAACCATACAAAAAAATAGGTATTAAAACTTTAAAACCTTTCAAGATAGATAAAGATATTAAAAAGGCCCTCTCAAAAATGTCTAAAATTAATAAGGAAATTTTAGATAAAAAACTTTTTCCTATGACTTTTGGTGGAGAACACTCAATTACACCAGGATGTATTGCTCCTTTTGTAAAAAAATATAAAGATATTTGTCTTCTACACTTTGATGCTCATGCAGATCTACGAGAAAGCTATAATGGAGAAAAATTTTCACATGCTTCAGCAATAAAAAGATGTTTGGACTATCCAAATGTTTCATTAATTTCTTTTGGCATAAGAAATATATCTAAAAGTGAGATTCCATTTTTAAAGAAAAACTCATCTAGGATTAATATTTTTTGGGCAAAAGATAAGAGCAGATGGAATCTTAATAAATTTAAGAAATTAATAAAAAATAAAACAGTTTATCTAACATTTGATGTTGATGGGCTAGATTCAAGTATTATGCCTGCAACTGGAACTCCGGAACCAGGTGGATTATTATGGGATGAGACTTTAAATATTATTAGAATTGCAGTAAAAAATTCAAAAATTGTTGGTGCAGATATTAATGAATTATCACCCATAAGAGGATTTAATTCTTATAACTTCCTTGTGGCTAAATTAGCTTATAAAATTTTATCTTACAAATTTTTATATTAAACTTTAACAGCTTTTAGAGTGCCTAATAATAATCTAAAAGGTATTAACATTACTAGAGCTACAAATATCTTAACCGCTAAGTCACCCAAAGATAATGTAACCCACGGTATTCCTGTTGCATAAAATGATATCGAAAAAAATAAAAAAGTATCAACTGTAGACCCAATAAATGAGGAAGTTAAAGGTGCTACAAACCATTTCTTTTTTCTTAATTGATCAAAAATTTGCACGTCTAATAATTGAGCAACCAAAAAAGCAGCTCCTGATCCAATTGCAATTCTCACTGAAATTAAATCTGCAAAATTAGTCGAAAATAATAGAGTAAAACTGATACCTATTGCAAATCCAATATAAACAATCTTTCTTGCAATCATCTTGCCATAGGATCTATTTGCTAAATCGGTAATTAAAAATGCGATTGGATAACTAAAAGCACCATAAGTTAGTATTTCTTCAAGACCATAATATTTAATTGGAAATTGTACTAAGTAATTTGATGATAAAACTACAACTCCCATTAGAAATGAGAGAAGTAAAAACAATTTATTCATTAAGCAGATTTTGCTAAAGGTTTTTTCTTAAATGGAGATTTAACTAAAATACCCTTTTTTAATTTTTTAAGTCTAGGGGATAAATTTTTATTTTTTACAACTTTTAAATATTCATCAAAACTACCTTTTTTATCTACTGATCTCACACCAGCATTACTTACAGTGAGTTTTAAACTTCTTTTCATAAGCTCACTTGTAAACTTAACTTTTTTAAGATTAGGTAAGAATCTTCTTTTAGTCTTATTATTAGCATGACTAACGTTGTGACCCTTCATTGGGATTTTACCAGTTAATTCACATTTTTTTGACATAATAATAGTGCCTATATAAGGGGAGATGCGTAAAGCGTCAAGTTTAATACATTTAAGATAGAGTTTTATTTCCTACAATTTCAGTATAATTTTTAACTCCATCTCTAATTAATAATTCTTTTAGGTCCTTTTTAATAATTCCAGCAATATTTGGCCCTTTAAAAACCATTCCTGTATATAGCTGAACAAAATCTGCTCCAGCTATAAATTTATCATAAGCGGCTTGGCCAGAGTCAACTCCACCAACACCTATTATTTTAATTTTACCTTTTAATAATTTGTAAAATTTATTTATTAAAATATTAGATTTTTCCTCGATTGGTTTTCCAGATAAACCACCTTTTTGATGTCTTTGAATATTACTAAGTTTATCTCTTGTAGCTTCTGATGTGTTTGAAACAATTATTGCTTTTATTTCATGATCTAAAAGAATTTCTGAAACCTGATTCACCTGATCTTCACTTATATCTGGCGAAACTTTAACAGCAATGGGAATATTCGATTTTAAATTTTTTCTTTCCTCCATAATAGATTTAAGTAAATCTTGTAATTTATCAACTTCATGAAATGTTCTTAAGTTTTCAGTGTTAGGTGAAGAAATATTGATTGTTATATAATCTGCTTCATCATAAAAAGTCTTTAATCCAATTAGATAATCATTTAATCTATCACTAGAGTCTTTATTGGGACCAACATTGATACCTAGCAAGCCTAATTTTGTATTACGTTTAATGCGTTCTTTAACAATTTCAGCACCCTGATTGTTAAAACCTAGTCTATTAATTAATGCTTCATCCTCTACCAATCTGAACACTCTAGGTTTGGGATTTCCATATTGTTTTAAGGGAGTAATTGTTCCAACTTCTACAAACCCAAATCCTAATTTAAATAATGAGTTATATACCTCGGCATTTTTATCAAAGCCAGCTGCCATTCCGATTGGGTTATCTAAATCTTTATCAAAAATTTTTGTTTGAAATATAGGGTCATTTTTATTTTCATCAAATACGTTTGGAACAAAATTAAATTTTAATGACTTTATTGCTAGAGTGTGTGCTTTTTCTGGATCTACTTTAAATATTAGCGATCTTATTTTAGAAAACATTATTTTAATTTATTTATTAACAGCTCAGTAGTTTCTTTTACACCAAAAAAACTTATAAAAAATCCCATTCGAGGTCCATTTTCATCTCCAAAAACTACCTCATATATTAATTTAAACCAATCTCTTAGATTATCTGCATAACCATTTTCTTTTCCTGTAGAATAAATCAAAGTTTGAATATCTTCTGGTGACATTTTATCTGTACACTTTTCAAGAGTTTTAACTAATGCCTCAAGAGCTAATTTTTCTGAGCTATTTGGTGTTTTATATTTTTTCTGAGCTTTAATTACATCATTAAAATATTTTATTGCGTAACCAACTAGACTATCAAAAATTGGGTGATTTGACTCAGAGATATCTGATTTATGTTTCTTAACAAACTTCCATAACAAATCTTTACTGTCAGCATTGCTAGTTTCTACTAAATTCAACAACATTGAAAATGTCATGATCATTTCCTCTGTTGGAATTTTTCCATCATGAACATGCCAAACTGGATTCATTAATAGCTGAAGTTCATTTTGTTTTTTTGATTTTTCAATACAATCTAAATATTCATCAACAGCCTTAGGAACTATTTCTTTATATAATTTTTTTGCTCTTTTTGGATTTTGATACATGTATAAAGATAAACTTTCTGGCGATGCATACTCCAACCATTGGTCAATTGTAATTCCATTTCCTTTTGATTTAGAAATTTTTTCACCTTTTTCATCTAAAAACAGCTCATAAGCAAAGCCAGATGGATTTTTCTTTCCCAATAGATTTATTATCTTAGTAGATAAAATCGCACTTTCTATCAAATCTTTTCCATACATTTCAAAGTCTATATCTAAAGCGTACCACCTCATCGCCCAATCTACTTTCCATTGTAATTTACAATTACCATCTAAAATACTTGCTTCTAATTTTTTTCCCTTATTATCAAAAATTATATTTGATTTTTCTTTATTAATTTCGATAACAGGAATTTCTAAAACATGTCCAGTCTCTGGACAAATAGGCAAAAAAGGACTGTAGGTTTTTTGACGTTCCTTGCCTAATGTGGGAATGATAATATTCATAATCCCTTCATAATTTTCTAAAATAATTTTAAGTGTTGGGTTAAAAAATCCACTTTTATAAAGGGATGTAGAACTCTGAAAATTATAATTAAATTTGAAACTATCTAAAAAATTTTTTAACATTTCGTTGTTATGTTCTCCAAAGCTACCAAATTTCTCAAATGGGTCTGGAACTTGAGTTAATGGCTTATGAAGATTACTTGTTAATAATTCTTGATTCGGGACATTATCTGGAACCTTTCGTAAACCATCCATATCATCGGAAAATGTAATTATTTCAGTTGGAAAATCTGACAACTGTTTTAAAGCATTTACCATCATTGAAGTTCTTGCAACTTCACCAAACGTTCCTATATGTGGAAGCCCACTAGGGCCATAACCTGTTTGAAGAGTAATTTTACCTTTTTTTTCTATGAAAGATTTTCTCTCTCTAAGTAATTTTTTTGCTTCAACAAAAGGCCAAGCACTAGTTTTGTCTAAATTTTCTTTTTTAATCATGAATTATGCGTCTAAAAATCTTAAATCAGTGGTTTTACCAATTCTTATAGAGTTGAAATTTATTTACCATAAAATAATGTTCTTTCAAAATGTCTAATTATAAAACTGTTTTTTTTACACTAGGAATTTTGCAAATAATACTTGGGGTATCAATGTTCATACCTATTATAGCTCAAATTGCTTACTCTGAAATAGACTCTTCATTTTTTGGGGCATCAATTGTCACAATAATTTTTGGAACTTTATTTTTTTTGTCAAACTTAGATCATGATAAAAAATTAAATTTACAACAAGCATTTCTGCTCACTGCTCTTTCTTGGCTAAGTATAGCAATTTTTGGATCTCTTCCATTTATATTTTCAACAATAGAACTATCGATGACTGATGCGTTTTTTGAAAGTATGTCGGGAATAACAACCACTGGATCTACAATTATTTCAAATCTAGAGTTTACACCAAAAGGAATTTTGTTATGGAGGGCTATATTACAGTGGTTGGGTGGTATCGGTATTATTGTTATGGCCATCACTTTGATGCCAATAATGAACGTAGGTGGAATGCAATTATTCAAAATATCAAGCAATGATTCATCAGAGAAAATACTTCCAAAATCTAAAGAGATAGCCTTAAGATTAATCTATATTTACTCAGGCTTAACTATATTGTGTGGTATAACTTATTGGTTATTTGGGATGAGTAAATTTGATAGTTTAACTCATTCTATGACCACAATAGCTACAGGTGGTTTTTCAAACTACAATCAATCTATTGGTTATTTTAATAGTATTCCAATTGAGATAGCCTCTATGATATTTATCATTTTAGGAAGTATACCATTTATAGCTTACATCAAATTTATAAGTGGAAATAAAAAAATTTTTTTAACAGATGTACAAATTAAAACTTTTTTTAAAATCATTATTTCAGCAATTCTATTATTATCTACATACTTATTATTAAATAATTATGAAAATTTTAATTTAAGGTCAGTTTTTTTTAACAGTATTTCTATATTAACAGGAACTGGATACGTAAATTCTGAATATGATAGTTGGGGTAGTTTTCCAATAACTTTATTTTTAGCACTAATGTTTATAGGTGGATGTGCTGGATCAACAACTTGTGGTATTAAAATTTTTAGAATTCAAATTCTATATTCATTTATAGCAACCCAACTTAAAAAAATTATTTATCCAAAAGGTGTATTTGTAATTAAATATGATCAAAGCTCAGTTGATGATAAGTTTATCGCATCAATAATTTCTTTTATTTATTTTTACTTTGTAATTTTCTTTGTTCTTGCTGCCCTGCTGTCTTTAACAGGTCTTGATTTTATTACTGCAATTTCAGGGGCTGCCACATCAATTTCAAATGTTGGACCAGGATTAGGTCCTATTATAGGTCCTAATGGAGATTTTTCATCTTTACCTGATATTTCTAAATGGATTTTAACAGTTGGCATGATTTTAGGTAGACTTGAGCTATTTGCAATATTAGTATTATTTTTGCCATCTTTTTGGAGAAGTTAAAATGATTGAATTAAAAAAACAATCTCTATCAGAAACCTTTTCTGTCTACTTAGACAAAAGAATGCTTCGAATATTATTATTGGGAGCAATTTCAGGATTTCCATGGGTTTTAATAGGTAGCAGTTTAAGTTTATGGCTTAAAGAAGAGGGATTAAGTAGATCCACAATTGGTTGGGCAGGATTAATATTTGGAGTTTATGCTATTAATTTTCTTTGGGCACCGTTAATTGACAGACTACGAATTCCTTATCTAACTAAAAAGCTTGGACACAGAAGAGGTTGGATAGTGTTAATGCAAATTGCAATTTTAATTTGTCTTGTCGTTTGGAGTTTAATAAACCCAACAGAAAACCTTGCACTATTAATTTCAGTTGGTTTAGTCATTGCAATTGCATCAGCAACACAAGATATAACTGTGGATGCTTTAAGAATTGAACAGATTGGTGAAAATGAGGGCAACTCAATGGCTGCAGGCGCTGCAATGGCAGTTGTTGGTTGGTGGAGTGGATATAAATTAGGTGGTGTAATAGCTTTATTTACTGCTGAATACTTTCAAAATATTGGCATAACTAATTATTGGCAATCAACATTTTTAATTTTGGGAATTGTAGTAATTTTAATGAATATTGGGCTTATGTTTGTTCATGAAGACAAAAGCAATAAAAAACAAAAAGATCTAATTTCAAAAGATAAAGCAATAAACAAAGATTTAAATTCAGCAAAAAAAAATAATTTAAGGATTTTTGGTGGATTTTTACTAATATTTTCTATTCTTGAGATTATTCCAGTTCTTGAACAAACTAAAAATTATTTAACATTTTTACCATTAAACATAACCCATTATATGATTATTTCTTTCATACTAGGTTTCATGGGTTTTAATTTTTTAAAAATGAATTTTTTTATTCTCACTTCAAGCTTGGCTATTTTTATAATTTTTTTTAAAGTAATGTTGTCTTTTGTAATTGTGTCAATTATTATAGGAATTTTAGGAATTGCCTTATTAAATATAAATTCTCAATGGGGAAAAGAGACTGCTGAATGGATATCAGCTAAAGTTGGTGGACCACTAGTTTCTTTTATAAAGAAAAATGGGCTGTCTATTGCTTTGGGTATTTTAAGTTTTGTGTTTTTATTTAAGATAGGTGAGGCATTTTTAGGTCGTATGTCTATAGTCTTTTATAAGGAAATTGGATTTTCTAAAGGCGATATTGCTATTTATTCAAAAACTTTGGGTTGGATTACAACAGTTATCTTTACATTGTTGGGTGGTCTATTTGTAATTAGATCAGGAGTTTTAAAGGCAATGTTTCTCGCAGGTATTTTAATGGCTGCAACTAATTTATTATTTACAGCATTAGCATGGAGTGGAAAATCAGAGTGGTTATTTGCAGTTGCTGTTATTTTTGATGATATAGCTGCAGCTTTTGCAACAGTTGCTTTTGTTGCTTTTATTTCACTACTTGTAGATAGAACCTACACAGCTACCCAATATGCTCTTTTAGCTTCTATAGGAACTGCAGGAAGGACTACTCTTGCATCATCATCTGGGGCTTTAGTTGATTGGTTAAATGGTGATTGGGGTACTTTTTTTATTCTAACTGCTATTATGGTTATCCCATCTTTGATTTGCTTATGGTTTATTAAAGATAAATTAAAACTTAGTGAAAAATAATTTTTTTTATAAAAAGCAATATTCAAATATTTACAAAACAACTTCTAGATTTTCAGAGGTTACCTCACAAATTATATATGGAGAAAAATTTAAAATTTTATCTAAAAAGAAAGATTGGATAAAAATAAAATCTTTATTTGATAATTATGTTGGCTACATTAAAAATGAAAATTATATAAAAAATTATAAACCAACACATAAAGTTTATACTTTAAAAGCTATTATTTACAGTAAACCTAATAATAAAACTAAAACTTTTTTACCTTTTGCATCAAAATTTTCAATAATTAATGAAAATAAAAATTTCATACAATTTGATAAAAATAAATGGTTAAAAAAAAAAGATATCAAAAAAATTGATCACAAAGAAAAAAATTTTTTTAAAATATTAAGATTATTTTTAGAAACTAAATATGTGTGGGGTGGCAAAACATACAATGGAATAGATTGTTCAGCTTTATTGCAGCTATTTTATTATTATAATAACTCATTTTATCCAAGAGATACAAAAGACCAAATCAAATATTCAAGAAAACAATTAAAAAGAAAAGTATATAAAAAAGGTAATGTAATCTTTTGGAAAGGTCATGTTGCCATTTGTATTAATTCTAAAAAATTAATTCATGCTTATGGTCCAGAAAAAAAAGTATTAATCATGCCAATATCAAAAACTATAGAGAGAATTAAGAAAACAGCAAATCTGTCTATTAAAAAAATATCCTCAATAAAATATTAGCTTCTTCCAAAGTCAGGTTTATCGACATCTTGCTTTAATTTAATAATTTTTGTTCTTACTTTTTTAGTTTGAATTAATTTTTTCAAAATTGATTTATTGTTTTTTGAATTAATATCTTTTTTAAAAGAATTTAGGTTTTTGATAAATAAATCAATGGCTTTAGAGATATTTTTTTTATTGTTAAAAAATATATCTCTCCACATAATTTCATTTGAAGCTGCTATTCTTGAAAAATCTCGCAAACCACCTGCGCTATATTTAATAAGATCATAATTTTGTATTTTTTCAAAATCTTGTGCTGACTTTACTAAATTGTATGCGATCAAGTGTGGAAGATGACTGGTTATAGAAAAAATTTTATCATGTTTTTCTGGACTCATAATAACTGTTTTGGATCCAATCTTTTTCCAAAATTTATTCAATATATTTATATGATTTTTCTTAGTATTTTTCTCTTTTATCAAAACACACCATTTATCCTCAAATATATCTTGCCTTCCGTGCTCTGGTCCACTTACTTCAGATCCTGCTATTGGGTGACTTTGAGTCCAGGAGATATCTTTTCTTAAAAATTTTTTAATAATTCTTGAAGACTCTACTTTGGAGGAACCTATGTCAGTTATAATAGTTTTGGATAATAAATATTTGTTCATTTTAAGAATAAGATTCTTATACTCATTCATTGGTGTGCATAAAATAATCAAATCTGATTTTATAACTCCGTCCTCTAATTTTTTTATAATTATTCCAGGAAGTTTTAATTTTTTTATTTTTGTAATGTTTGACTTTGATTTTTCATAAATATAAATTTTATTAGCCATCTTCTTTTTTTGTATTCTTCTCAATAAAGATGATCCTAATAAACCACATCCAATAATTAAAATATTTTTCATACTAATCTAATATTTTTTTTGCAGCACTCATAAATGCTAAATTTTCATTTTTAGATCCAATAGTTAATCTTAATTTATTTTTAATATGATAGCCATCTTCTGTGGATCTTACGATAATTCCTTTTGTTTTTAATCTTTCATAAAAATACTTTGCTGTATATTTGCATTTTTCAAAATCTAAAAATAAAAAATTTGCAGAAATTGGATTTGAAAAAATTTGATATCTTTCAAGAAAAGATTTTATTTTTTTTGCATAATATAAGTTGTGTTTTATTGAGCGTTCTATAAACTTTTGATCTTTAAGCGATTCAGTTGCTGCCAATTGACCAAGATGACTAACATTAAATGGTGGTTTAATAACATTTAATGCATTTATTATTTTTTTCGATCCATATCCCCACCCAACTCTTAAAGAAGCTAGTCCAAATATTTTGGAGAATGTTCTTAATACAAAAACATTGTCTTTGTTTTTAAATAAATCTAATCCTGATTTATAGTCAGCATTTTTCATATACTCTGCATAAGCATCATCTACCACTAATAAAATATTTTTATTTAATTTTTTTCTAAGGTCTAATATCTCTTTTTGTGTCAAATAAGTTCCAGTTGGATTATTGGGATTGGCAAGAAAAACAATTTTTGTGTTTTTTGTTACTTTTTTGAGTATTTCAATATTTGAAATTTTATAATTAATTTCTTTTGCAAATTTAACCTTTGCATCAACAATATTTGCATAGATTCTGTACATTAAAAAACTGTATTCCGGGATTACAACTTCATCTTTTGGCTTTAAAAATAATTGACAGATCATTTGAATGATTTCATCTGAACCTGCTCCACATATAACTTTATCAGGATTACATTTAAATTTTTTTGATATTTCTTTTCTTAAATTCTGAGATTTGCCATCTGGGTATCTCTCTAAATTTAACCCTTTATTAGATATGATCTTAGTTGCTTTAGAGCTCATTCCTAAAGCTGACTCATTTGCTGATAATTTAATAATTTTCTTTAGTTTTTTAATTTTAGATTTACCCGGTTTGTAAGGCTCAATATTAAAATTTTTAAATTTTGGAGTGGTCATATTTTTTAATTTATGAGTTCTTTATAGATAAAATTATAAAATTTTACATAGAATAAGACATTTTTTAAAAAAATTGACATAATAAATAACATCTAGTACAAAATTTATGCGCTGATTTAACTGAATTGCGAGCGCTTAAAAAAAACCGCTAAAATTGTTTTTTTACTCTCAATTCAAATAATAGCATTATTATGAATACGGAATTAAACTTAAAAACTCTAATAGTTAAAAAACCACTTAAACTCGACTGTGGAAAAACTATTAATGATTTTCCAATTGCATACGAAACATATGGAACTTTGAATGAAAAAAAAGATAATGCTATTTTAATTTTTCATGCATTAACAGGTGATCAATTTGTAACAGGCTTAAATCCAATTACAAATAAAGATGGCTGGTGGTCTTATGCTGTGGGCCCTAATAAGGCAATTGATACAAACAAATTTTTTGTAATTTGTTCAAATGTGATTGGTGGATGCCTCGGTTCATTTGGCCCAAGTCATAAAGATCCTGATACACAAAAAATTTTTGGTACTAATTTTCCCGTGATCACTATTAATGACATGGTAAATGCTCAAAATAATTTACTTGATCACTTTGGTATAGAAAAACTTTTTTCTATTGTGGGGGGATCAATGGGTGGAATGCAAGTTCTACAATTTATTAGTAATTTTCCAGATAAAGCTAGAACTGTAATTCCTATTGCATGTACCTCCAGTCATTCTGCACAAAATATTGCATTTAATGAGCTTGGAAGACAAGCAATTGCTGCAGATAGTAATTGGAATGAAGGAAATTATAATTCTAAAGATACTATACCCAATAAAGGTTTGGCAGTTGCGAGAATGGCTGCTCATATCACATATCTTTCAAAAAAAGGTCTTCAAGAAAAATTTGGAAGAAAATTACAAGAAAGAGAAGATCTTAAATTTGGATTTGATGCAGATTTTCAAATTGAAAGTTACTTGAGATATCAAGGATCAGTTTTTGTGGATAGATTTGATGCAAATAGTTACCTTTATATTACAAGAGCTATGGATTACTTTGATTTAGGCAAACAATTTAACGGAAATTTATCAGATGCTTTTAAAGAAACTAAAGCTAAATTTTTCATAATATCTTTTACGTCAGATTGGCTTTACCCTACTCAGGAAAATAAAGATATTGTAATTGCCTTAAATTCTATTGGTGCCGATGTAGGTTTTGTTGAAATTGAGTCAGACAAAGGACACGACTCATTCTTACTAGATGTTCCAGATTTTCTAAGTGCTCTTAAAAATTTTTTAGACAAATCTTATATTAAAAATTAATTATGAAAAATGAATTCAAAGTTATTGCTGATTTAATTGAAAAAGATAAAAAAGTTTTAGATGTGGGGTGTGCAGATGGTACTTTGATGAAATTTTTAAAAGATAATAAAAATATTAACATTAGAGGGTTGGAAATTTCAAAAGATAAAGTTCAAAAATGTATAGCAAAAGGCCTTACAGTAATTGAGGGAAATGCTGAGAAAGATTTAATACAATTTCCTGATAAATCTTTTGATTATGTTGTTTTAAGTCAGACACTTCAGGCATTTTTAAATCCTGAACTGGTAATCACTGAATTATTAAGAGTTGGAAAAAAAGCAATAGTTACAATACCTAATTTTGGTTATTGGAAAATTAGACTTCATTTATTAACAAAAGGAACAATGCCCATAACCAAAACATTACCTGATGAATGGTACAACACTCCAAATTTACATATGTGTACTATTAAGGATTTTGTTCATTTTGTAAAATCTAGAAATTTTAAAATTTTCAAATCATTAGCTCTAAATAATGAGAATATATCATCAATTAATGATACTAATCTGGGTATTAAAAATCTATTTGCTGATTTAGGTATATTTTTAATTGAAAAACAATATGAGAATAGAAATAATCCCATGCTTAAAAGATAACTACAGTTATCTTTTAATTGATGAGTCTACTAATACTGCGTGTGTTATTGACCCCAGTGAAGCTGGACCAGTCATTAATTTTATTGAAAAAGAAAATATTACTTTAAAATATATCCTAAACACACATCATCATTTTGATCATATTGGAGGAAATATAGATCTAAAAAATAGATATAATTCAATTGTAGTTGGTTATAAGGATGATGCTAACAGAATTCCTGAAGTCCAGGTTTTAGTTGAGGATGATCAAATTTGGAAGGCTGATAATTTTGAGGCAAAAATTATTCATATTCCTGGTCATACAAGTGGTCATATTAGTTTTCATTTTTTTAAAGAAAAACTAATCTTTACAGGTGACACATTATTTTCACTTGGTTGTGGGAAAATTTTTGAAGGCACTTATCAAGAAATGTTTAACTCTTTAGGCAAGTTAAAAAGCCTTCCTGAAGACACTAAAATTTATTGTGGGCATGAATATACACTCCAAAATTCCAATTTTTGTATAAAGCATGAGCCTGAAAATTTAAATTTACAAAATAAAATATTAAAAATTAATGAAAAACTTAAAAATAACCTACCTACAATTCCTTCTACTCTTAAAGATGAGATAGAATGCAATATATTTTTAAGAGCAAAAAACGTTGAATCCTTTTCAAAATTGAGAGATTTAAAGGATAATTTCTAGTTAATTCGACTTGACTAAAACCTTGCTACAACTATATTGCGGTAACTTAAATTTAAATTCTTACTATGTCATACGCTATAATAAAAACAGGTGGAAAACAGTACAAGGTAAAAGCTGGTGAAATTCTTAAAATTGAAAAATTACCAGATTCAAAACCTGAGTCTAAAATAGAGTTCAACGAAATACTTGCGTATGGAGATGACAAATCAATAGAAATAGGTGCACCACATGTTGAAGGTGCAAAAGTAGAAGCTGATTTAATTAAAAATGGTAAAGATAGAACAATTTTAATTTTCAAAAAAAGAAGAAGACATAATTCAAGAAGAAAAAATGGTCATAGACAAGAACATACAATGATTAGAATTAACAAAATTTTTTCTAAAGATGGTAAAGTTTTATCTGAAGCAGAAAAAATAGTTAAACCAACTAAAAAAGTTGAAGCTGAAGTTAAACCAAAAAAAGAAGTGGCAAATAAATAAATTAGGTAAGTTATGGCAAAAAAAAAAGCAGGTGGATCATCGAGAAACGGACGAGATAGTGCTGGGCGAAGACTTGGTGTTAAAAAGTACGGTGGTGAAACAGTAATTCCTGGAAATATAATTGTAAGACAAAGAGGAACTAAAATTTTTCCTGGCGAAAATGTAGGAATGGGTAAAGATCATTCTATTTTTTCAGTAGCAAAAGGTAAAGTTGTATTCAAAAAATCTAAAGCAGATAGAACTTTCGTTTCAGTAAAGCCCAATTAATAGTACAACTTAAATAGATGTTGTATTATGAAATTCCTAGATCAAGTAAAAATTTATATTAAAGCTGGAAACGGTGGTGATGGTTCACCAAGCTTCAGAAGAGAAAAATATGTTGAATATGGAGGTCCAGATGGAGGTGATGGAGGAAAAGGTGGATCAATAGTTTTAAAAGCTGAAGAAAATCTTAACACACTTATAGATTATAGATATCAGCAACACCATAAGGCACAACGAGGAGAAAATGGTGCTGGACAAAATCGTACAGGTAAAGGCGGTGACGATTTATTTTTAAAGGTACCACTTGGAACTCAAGTCTTTGAGGAAGATAACAAAACTTTACTATTTGATTTTAACAAAAGAGGAGAAAAGTTTGTTGTTGCTATTGGTGGTAAAGGTGGACTTGGAAATACAAGGTTTAAAAGTTCTACAAATAGAGCCCCAAGAAAATTTACTAAAGGTGGAGTTGGAGAAGAGTTTACAATTTGGCTTCAATTAAAAACAATTGCTGACATTGGAATAATTGGATTACCAAATGCTGGGAAATCAAGTTTGTTGGCTGCTATAACAAATGCAAATCCAAAAATTGCAAATTATAGATTCACTACCTTAAATCCTAATTTAGGAGTTGCATCTTATGATGATAAAGAAATTACTATTGCAGATATTCCAGGACTTGTAGAGGGAGCTCATGAAGGTGTTGGTCTTGGTATACAATTTCTAAAGCATATAGAAAGATGTAAATCATTATTGCATCTTATAGATATTACTAACTTAGATTTAAATGAGTCTTATGAACAAGTTAAAAATGAATTAAAAAATTACAGCTCAAAATTAATTGATAAAAAAGAGCTTGTAGTACTTAATAAAGTTGATTTAGTAGATGAAGATACTGTTAAAGATGTAATTGATCATTTTTCAAAAGGAAAAAATTGTGAGATAATGACTATGACAACATTGGAAAAAGACTCTATATCTAAAATTAAAGCTAAACTTTTGTCATATGTCTCTTAAAAATTCTAAAATAATTGTTGTCAAAATAGGATCTTCACTTCTCGTTGATAGTAATAAAAAGATTAGAAAAAAATGGCTTTCTAGTTTTGCAAAAGATATCAAAAAATTAAAAGATAAAAATCAAAAAATAGTAATTGTAAGCTCGGGTGCGATAGCGCTTGGATGCAAGAAAATGAATATAAATAAAAAAACAATTAAACTTGATAAGAGTCAGGCTATAGCCTCAATCGGACAAATTGAACTGATGAACTTATTTTCTCAAACATTTACAAAATATAAATTAAATATATCACAAATCCTATTAACCCTTGAAGATACAGAGGAGAGAAGAAGATCTTTAAATGCTAAAAGAACTTTTGAAAATTTGTTTGACTTAGGTTTTATTCCAATCGTTAATGAAAATGACACGATAGCTACAACTGAAATAAAATATGGTGATAATGATAGACTGGCGTCTAGAGTTGCACAAATTACAGATGCTGACACTTTAATTCTTCTTTCAGATGTGAATGGTCTTTACACAAAAAATCCAAAAATTTATAAAGATGCTAAATTAATCAAAAATGTAAATGATTTAAAAAAAGATTTAAAAGAAATTTATATTAAAGGTGTAAATGAATACGGCAGTGGTGGAATGGAAACTAAAATAGAGGCAGCAAAAATCTGTCAATTAGCAGGTTGTAATATGGTTATAGCAAATGGACTGAACTTAAATCCGATTTCAATGATTAATGAAAAAAATAATTGTACATGGTTTAATTCTAAAGTTTCAAAGCTTGATGCTAGAAAAAAATGGATCATAAGTTCTATTGCACCAAAAGGGTCAATTATAATTGATGATGGTGCAAAAAAAGCTTTAAGGTCAGGAAAAAGCTTATTAGCTGCTGGAATTAAAAAAATTTCGGGAAAATTTAGTAAAGGAGATCATGTCAAAATTCTAGATAAAAAAAACAACGAATGTGCAAGAGGTTTGAGCTCTTTTACATCTGATGAAATAGTTAAAATTATGGGGCATCATTCAAATCAAATAGAAAAATTATTAGGTTACGTTGCAAAATCAGAAGTTATTCACAAAGATGATATGGTAGAGATTTAAAATGATTAAAATAATGAACTTAATAGGTATTAAAAGTAGAAGAGCTTCTGAAAAAAAAGTTAATATAGATACTAAAAATAAAGTTTTAAATCTTTATGCTAAATTAATCGATAAAGAAAATAAATCGATTTTAAGAGAAAACTTAAAAGATATTAAGTTTGCCAAAAATAAAGGAATTAAAGAAAATCTAATTAACAGACTACAAATTGATAAAGCAAAACTCAAAAATATCCAAAACTCTGTCATTAAAATTTCAAAACTAAAAGATCCTGTAAATGTAACTCTTAAAAAATGGAGTAGACCAAATGGATTAAATATAAAAAGAGTAACTATACCTATTGGCGTAATTGGTGTTATTTTTGAAAGTAGACCCAATGTAACATCTGATGTAGCAGGCCTATGTTTCAAGTCTGGTAATGCTGTAATTTTAAAGGGTGGATCAGAGGCTATAAACACCAATAGAATACTAGCAAAATTATTTAGACAAGCTCTTCGAAAAAATAATGTTGATGAGAATTATATCCAATTTGTAGACTCTAAAGATAGAAAGATGGTCGACATCATGCTTTCTAAAATGAAAAAATACATTGATGTAATAATTCCTAGAGGTGGGAAAAATTTGGTAAAAAGAGTTCAGGATTTTTCAACAGTTCCTATAATTGGTCACCTGGAAGGTATTTGTCACACATTTATTGATAAAGATGCTGAATTAAATATGGCATCAAGAATCATTTATAATGCAAAATTAAGAAATACAGCTATTTGCGGTGCAACTGAAACTATTTTACTTCATGAGAAAATAGTTAAAAAATTTTGTAATCCAATTCTAAAGAGACTTGAGGATCAGAATTGCAAAATATACGGAGATAATATCGTGAGAAAATATTACAAAGGTAAAATGTATCCAGCTAAAGAGAAAGATTGGTCTACAGAATATTTAACAGCTGCTGTATCGGTTAAAGTTGTTAAAAGTTCTGATGAAGCTATCAATCATATCAATAAATATGGAACTATGCATACCGACTCAATTATTACTAAAAATAAAAAAACAGCTAATAAGTTTTTAAAGAATGTTAAAAGCTCTATTGCAATGCATAACACTTCAACTCAATTTGCTGATGGTGGTGAATTTGGCTTTGGTGGAGAAGTAGGGATATCGACAAATACACTTCCTCCAAGAGGCCCTGTTGGTTTAGAGCAATTAGTTTCATACAAATATGAAATCTCAAGTAAAGGAAAAATAAGAAAATAAATTGAATATAAAAAAAATGAAAATTGGAATTTTAGGAGGTTCATTTGATCCAGCTCATAAAGGTCATTTGGCAATTTCTAAGGAGGCTAAAAGAAGATTTAAACTTGAAAAAATTATTTGGGCGGTTACTAAAAAAAATCCACTAAAAGTTGAGAGCAAGACACCAATATCTAAAAAAATAAAAGATTGTAAAAAAATAATAGGATTGAATTCTTTTATAAAAGTAAAATTTTATGAAAATATCATAAAATCTAATAAAACAATTGATTTGATCAACCATCTTAAAAAGAATAAAAACTTTGAAATTTTTTTTTTAATGGGAGCTGATAACCTAATTAACTTTCACAAATGGTTCAAATCTAAATTAATTTCACAAAAATGTAACATCATCGTATTTGATCGTCACGGATATAAAAAAAATTCTTTAAAATCAAAGACATTTAAAAGACTTAATAATAAAACTCTTACATTTGTAGAGTTTAAAAAAGTCAACATTTCATCTTCTCAATTAAGAAAAATTTGATAGTCTAATCTTAATTAATGGATAAAATTTCAGATCTTAAATCAGTGGTAATTAACACACTGGATCTCAACAAAGCACAAGATATTGTCACTATTGACCTTAAAGACAAAAGTTCAATGGCTGACTATATGATTATTGCAAGTGGCACTTCTTCGAGACACATACAATCTTTGTCAGAGCAGGTTTTAGAAAAGTTGAAAGATAATGGAATTAAAAATTCAAAAATAGAGGGTAAAGAAAGTAGTGAGTGGAAACTTGTTGATGGAATTGATTTGATTATACATATATTCCATCCTGAAAAAAGAAAGTTTTATGAGCTTGAAAAAATTTGGTCAGAACTAATTCCAAAAGAAAAGGTTATTATATGAAAAAAATTCAACTTTATTTGATAATTTTTTTATCATCTTTTTTTCTCTCACATTCAATAAATTCAGCTGAAATAGATATTTATAAAAAAATTGATTTATTTGGTGAAGTTCTTGAAAAAATAAATAAAGAATATGTCGATGAAATTAATCAATCTGAAAGTATGGACTCAGCAATTAATGGGCTTCTTCAATCACTTGATCCTTATTCTGCTTATATGTCACCAGAAATATTTCAAGAGATGCAAACAGAAACTAGTGGGGAATTTGGTGGTCTTGGAATTGAAGTCAGCATGGAGGCTGGTGTTGTAAAAGTTATTACTCCTATAGATGATACTCCTGCATCAAAAGCAGGGATTAAAGCTGGAGATTATATAGTAAAAATTAATAACACTCAGGTACAAGGAAAATCATTAAGTGAAGCAGTTGATCTAATGAGAGGCCTGGTAGGTACTGATATTGAGCTTACAGTAAGACGACGAGGAGTTAAAAAAGCACTCACATTCAAAATAACAAGAGAAATAATTGAAGTACAATCTGTTAAATCAGATCTTTTGGAAAATAATATTGGTTACATCCGGTTAACTTCTTTCAATGACAACAGTAGCCAGCAAATTAAAAAAAGAATTAAAAAATTAAAAGAAAATGAAAACTTGAAAGCATTTATATTGGACCTTAGAAATAATCCTGGCGGTCTATTATCTCAAGCAATAAAAATTTCTGACTTTTTTTTAGAAGATGGTGAAATTGTATCAACAAAAAGTAGAAAAAAATCAGAAAATAGAAAATGGTTTGCAAGAAAAGGAGATATTACAGACGGCAAAACTTTATTGGTATTAATAAACTATGGTTCTGCGTCTGCATCTGAAATTGTCGCAGGCGCACTTAAAGACCATAAAAGAGCTATTGTACTTGGTGAAAGAAGTTATGGAAAAGGATCTGTGCAATCAATAATTCCTTTAAAAAATAAAGGAGCTATAAGATTAACAGTGTCTAAATATTATCTTCCCTCTGGAAAATCAATATCTGAAGTTGGCGTAAAACCTGATATTGAGGTGAATGAAGAAGGTGATGATTTTAGAATTAAAACTGATACTGATAATCAATTAAATTACGCGATAAAGTTACTAAACGGATAATATGAATAAGAACTTTAGCGAACTACCGCTAAGAACTGGGGTAGGAATAATCTTGTTAAATGATCAAAAAAAAGTTTTTGTTGCAAGAAGAATAGATAATGCAAAAAAATTTTGGCAAATGCCACAAGGTGGGGTTGATGATGGTGAAGATTTTTTAAAAGCTGCATACAGAGAGCTAGAAGAAGAAACTAGCGTTAAAAGTGTTGAATTAATAAAAGAATTAGATGGCACAATTACCTATGAACTTCCTGATCGTTTATTAGGAATTATTTGGAAAGGTAAATATAAAGGACAAAAACAAAAATGGTTTTTAATGAAATTTACTGGAGATGATAAAGAGATCAATATTAAAACTAAAAATCCAGAATTTTTAGATTGGAAATGGATTGATCTTGATCAAATAACAGAAGTTGTAGTAGATTTTAAACTTCACGTTTATAAAGAACTTAAGGAAAAAGTTAAAAAAATTATTAATTAAGAGATCTTAATATTTCAATTTTTTGATCAACTAAATACTTGGATTGGTCAGTAATATCAGGCTTACCTGCTTCTTCTTCAGCTAATTTAAGTAAATCTTGCTGTTTGGATTTATCTAAATCTGTAAGATTAAATATTGAGCTAGTTAAAATTGATAAATTGTTATTTTTAAATTCAACAATTCCATCCTCAACATAATAATTTTCATCACCAGATTTTGATAAAATTTTTATAATCCCAGGCTTTAAAAATGAGATAATAGAAATGTGATCTTTAAGTATCCCCATCTCACCTTCAAATGCTGGCACAACAACCTCCGAAACATCTTCTTTAACTAAAAAAGATTTTTCTGGATTTACTATCTCAATCTTAAACTCTTCACTCATTAAGCAGCAGCTTCCTTGGCCATTTTATCAGCTTTTTCTATTGCTTCTTCTATAGTTCCAACCATATAAAAGGCTGCCTCTGGAAGATGATCATAATCACCTTTACAAATCGCAGCGAAACCTTTTATTGTTGAATCTAAATCAACTAATTTACCTGGAGATCCAGTGAATACTTCAGCAACAAAGAATGGTTGAGATAAAAATCTCTGTATTTTTCTAGCTCTAGCTACGACTAATTTATCTTCTTCAGATAATTCATCCATACCTAAAATAGCAATAATATCTTGTAAAGATTTATAAGTTTGTAAGATTTTTTGTACTTCTCTAGCAACTCTGTAATGCTCATCACCAACTATTCTAGGGTCCAAAATTCTTGAAGTAGAATCAAGTGGATCTACCGCAGGATAAATACCAATCTCTGCAATTTGTCTTGAAAGAACGGTAGTTGCATCTAAGTGAGCAAATGAAGTTGCTGGCGCAGGGTCAGTTAAGTCATCGGCTGGCACATAAATTGCCTGAACTGATGTAATTGATCCTTTATTAGTTGTAGTAATTCTTTCTTGAAGGTTACCCATATCAGTTGCAAGTGTAGGCTGATAACCAACCGCTGATGGTATTCTTCCCAATAGGGCTGACACTTCAGAACCTGCTTGTGTAAATCTGAAAATGTTATCTACGAAAAAAAGAACGTCTTGTCCTTCTTGATCTCTAAAATACTCAGCTACAGTTAATCCTGTAAGAGCAACTCTAGCTCTAGCTCCAGGAGGTTCGTTCATTTGTCCATAAACTAGCGCAGCTTTAGATCCAGCTCCATCTTTCTTGATTACACCTGAATCTATCATCTCATGGTATAAATCATTTCCTTCTCTAGTTCTTTCTCCAACACCAGCAAAAACTGAGAAACCACCATGTGCTTTTGCAACGTTGTTAATTAATTCCATAATCAAAACTGTTTTTCCAACTCCAGCTCCACCGAATAGACCAATTTTTCCACCTTTTGCATATGGTGCCAATAAATCAACTACCTTAATTCCTGTAACTAATATTTCTGTTTCTGTTGACTGATCACTAAATTCAGGAGCTGCTCTGTGGATCGGCCATTTTTCTTTTGTTTTAACTTCACCTTTTTCATCGATAGGTTCACCAATAACGTTTATAATTCTTCCTAAGGTTTCTGGTCCAACAGGAACTTGGATAGGTGCTTTAGTGTTTATGACCTCATCACCTCTCTTTAATCCTTCGGTAGCATCCATTGCGATGGTTCTAACAGTAGACTCTCCTAAATGCTGAGCAACTTCTAAAACTAGTCTATTGTCTCCATTTCTACACTCTAATGCTGATAAAATTTCTGGAAGATCTTCATCAAATTTTACGTCGACTACTGCTCCAATGATCTGTGTGATTTTTCCTTTGCTCATAATTATAAACTCTCTGCTCCTGATATGATTTCTATTAGTTCTTTAGTAATTGCTGCCTGACGACTTCTATTATACTCAATAGTAAGCTTGTCAACCATTTCACCTGCGTTTCGGGTTGCATTATCCATTGCACTCATTCTTGAGCCCTGTTCACTAGCTGAATTCTCTAACATCGCCTTAAATATTTGTGTTGAAATATTTTTCGGCAATAAATTGCTTAAAATCTCATCTTCATCTGGTTCAAACTCGTAACTATCCTCAGATTTATCTTCTTCTGAATTTTTAACATTTAATGGAATTATTTGTTGAGCTTGAGGAATTTGCGTAATTACATTTTTAAATTGGTTATAAAAAATAGTACAAACATCAAACTCTTCAGCACCAAATTTTTCAATTACCATTTTACCAACTTTATCAGCATCAAAGTAATTAGCGTGTTTAGAATCTTTAAATGAAATATTTGCAATTATCTTATCACCATAAGCTCTTTTAAGTTGGTCGTTACCTTTAGAGCCTACAGTAACAATCTTTAAATCTTTTCCATCTTCTGCAAGTTTTGCAAAGTAGCTCTTGGCTTTTTTAATTATATTTGAATTAAAACCACCACACAAACCTCTATCAGAAGTCATCACAACACAAAGGTGTACTTTATCATTACCTGATCCAGATAATAATTTTGGAGCATTTTCTTTGTCCGAAATCCCACTTGAAAGATTTAGAATTATATTATTCATTTTTTCTGAATAAGGTCTTCCCTTTTCAGCACTTTCTTGAGCTCTTCTAAGTTTTGCTGCTGCTACCATCTTCATAGCTTTTGTAATTTTCTGTGTAGATTTTACACTAGCTATTCTTTTTTTAAGGTCGTCTAAACTTGCCATAATAAATTAAGATTTAAAGTTTTCCTTTAATTGAGTAATTACTTCAATTAGTAATTTTTCTTTATCATCTTCAAGTTTACCTGAGCTTTGAATTGAATCAATTATTTCAGGTTTATCAGACTTACATTTTTCAATGATTTTGTTTTCAAACTCGGCAATATCTTTTAATTCAATATCATCCAAATATCCCTTTACTCCACAGAAAACTGAAATTACCTGTTCAGCTACTGTCATTGGTGAATATTGTTTTTGCTTAAGAAGTTCAGTCAATTTTGATCCTCTATTTAAAAGTTGCTGTGTTGATGCATCTAAATCAGAACCAAATTGCGCAAAAGCAGCCATCTCCCTGTATTGTGCTAATTCTAATTTCATTGATCCAGAAACTTTTTTCATCGCTTTTGTTTGTGCTGAAGAACCAACTCTAGAAACAGATAGTCCGACGTTAATTGCTGGTCTAATCCCTTGGTTAAAAAGTTCAGTTTCTAAAAAAATTTGACCATCGGTAATTGAAATCACGTTAGTTGGAATAAACGCTGATACGTCACCACCTTGTGTTTCAATAATTGGAAGTGCTGTCAAAGAACCTCCACCATGCTCATCACTTAACTTGGCTGCTCTTTCTAATAATCTACTATGTAGATAGAATACATCACCAGGATAAGCTTCACGTCCTGGAGGTCTTCTTAATAATAGAGACATTTGTCTATAAGCAACAGCCTGCTTAGATAAATCATCATAAATAATTAATCCATGCATTCCATTATCTCTGAAATATTCACCCATTGTACACCCTGTGTAAGGTGCTAAAAACTGAAGTGGCGCAGAGTCAGATGCTGTTGCAGCAACGATTGTTGTGTACTCCATTGCTCCAGCCTCTTCCAATGTTTTTTGTATTTGTCTTACTGTTGATCTTTTCTGACCAATAGCAACATAGACACAATAAAGTTTTTGTTTCTCATCACCAGACTCATTAATTTTCTTTTGGTTTATAATTGCATCAATTGCAACTGCAGTTTTACCCGTTTGTCTATCGCCAATAATTAATTCACGTTGACCTCTTCCAACTGGAACCAAACTATCGATTGATTTTAAACCTGTTTGCATAGGCTCACTAACTGATTGTCTTGGGATAATTCCTGGAGCTTTAACTTCAACTCTACTCTTTTTAACACTTTTATCTAAAGGTCCTTTGCCATCAATTGGATTTCCTAATCCATCAACAACTCTACCCAATAATTCTTTTCCAACTGGAGTATCAACAATGTTTCCAGTTCTTTTTACTGTATCACCTTCTTTAATATTTCTGTCATCTCCAAAAATTACAACACCAACATTTTCACTTTCAAGGTTTAAAGCCATACCTTTAGATCCATCAGCAAACTCAACCATCTCTCCAGCTTGAACATTGTCAAGACCATAAATTCTAGCGATACCGTCTCCTACTGATAATACTTGCCCAACTTCGGTTACTTCTGCTTTATCACCAAAATTTTTAATTTGTTCTTTTAGTATCTTTGTTACTTCTGAAGGATTTATTTCCATTTATGCCTCTATCATTCTGTTTTCGATTTGTTGTAATTTATTTTTAATTGAGGTGTCCACCATAGTACTTCCAACTTGCACTACTAAGCCTCCTATTAAACTTTTGTCATGTTTGTAGTTTAATTTTATTTTAGAACTAAAGTTTTTAGTAAGTTCATCTGTGATTTTAGAAATCTCATCACTAGATAGTTCCTTTGCAGACTTTAATTCAGCTTTTAATTCTCCTCTTTTTTTAGAACATGTTTCAATAAAACTCTTTAAAATTTGTTTCAGATAAAAAAAACGTCTTTTTGTTACTAAAAAACTTAAAAAAATTTTTAATAAACTCTCAAATTTATTATTATCAGAAATACCATTAATAACTTTTAAAAGATCATCTTGGCTACTTGTTGGATCCTTAATTAAATTTGAAAAGTCTTTACTAGAAGAAATCAAATTTAAGATAGATGTGGATTGATCTTCTACTTGTGAAAGAATATTGTTTTCGCTTGCAAGTTCATACAAAGCTAAAGAATATCTTTCAGCTGAAGTTATTGAAAATCCCTTATTTTTACTCAACTTGTTGCCTCTGTTATGTTGAAGATTATTTTAAAATCAGGCTTTAATTAACATATGACTATAATGTCTTCAAGTAGCACATTCGTTTAAAAGTCCTTTTTTTAAAGGTTAATTGAAGTTTATTGGATCAACATCAACTGAAAGTTTTATTCCTGATGAAAATTTGTAATTTGGGATAATTTCAGCGATTGAATTCTGTAATTTGAGAGATTTTGAGCCCCTAATTAACATTCTTATTCTAAATTTTCTTTTTAATTTAAAAATTGGTGCACTAACCGGTCCCAATACTCTTCCCTCAATTTTTTTTTCAATAAAATTTTTAAAATAAAAAGCTTCTTTTTCTAATTTTGCTTCATTGTCACCTGTTAAGATTAATGATATAAATCTTTGAAATGGTGGAAGCTTGTTTTGTCTTCTAATATCTAATTCTCTATCAAGAAAAATATCGGGATTACTATTTGTTAAATCAGAAATCATTTTAGTATTAGTATTATAAGTTTGAAAATACACGGTTGCAGGTTTCCCTGTTCTTCCTGCTCGTCCAGAAAGTTGATGGTATAACTGTAAATTTTTTTCAGCACCTCTTAAATCATGCCCTTGTAAGGAAAGATCAATATCAACTACCACAATACAATTAAGGCTTGGAAAATGAAAACCTTTAGAGATCAACTGGGTTCCAACTAAAATTTGAATTTCATTATTGATTATTTTTTCTAATTTATCACTAGAACTTTTTTTATTCATAGTATCACTTGAAAAAATTTCAATTTTTTTTGATTGAAAGTTTTTTTTAACTTCCTCAGATATTCTTTCGACACCAGGACCACTAAAAATAAATTCGCAATCCCCATCTTTTACGCAAGTTCTTATTAAAGAGGATTTAAAACCACAATAATGACACAATAAATTATTCTTTTTTTTATGATAAACTAAATTTATTGAACAATTTGGGCATGAGTAGCTATTGAAGCATTTATTACAAAGTACATGTGGAGAAAAACCTCGTCTATTTAAAAAAAATAATACTTGGTCGTTTTTATCAAGATGAAAATTTACTTTCTCAATTATTTTTTTTGAAAGCCAAGATTGTTTTTCTAATTTTGTTTCATTAAGATTAATTATTTCATAATTTGGTAATGATGCGTCTTGGTAACGTTTTTCTAATTTAGAAATACTATATTTACCTTTTTTGATATTTTCATACGTTTCAATTGAAGGAACAGCAGTTATTAAATTAATAGGGATATTTTCAAATGACGCTCTTGAAATAGCCATGTCTCTTGCATTATAGGTAACACCCTCATCTTGTTTGTAAGATTGATCATGTTCTTCATCAACAATAATTAAACCTAGTTTTTTAAATGGTAAAAATAATGATGATCTGGCACCAATGACAACTTTAATTTCTCCATTTGCAATTCCACTCCAAATAATTTCTTTCTTTTTTTTTGTAATACCAGAATGCCAGACAGACGGAGTAAAGCCAAAAAATTCTATGAATTTTTTTTCAAACTGACCAGTTAAGCCAATCTCAGGTAATAAAATTAAGCCCTGAAAACCCTTATTTATTATGTCTTTAAGAGCTTCGAAATACACCATAGTTTTTCCTGAACCTGTCGTTCCTTGAAGAACATGGACTCTAAATTTTTGATTGGAAACATTCATTTTTTTAAGGGATTTTTTTTGTTCTTCAGAAAGCTTTATTGAATTTTTTTTGATATTTGTGTCAAAAATTTTGTAAGCATCATTTTGAATTTTTTCTACAGCATTACTACCTAATAAAACTAGTTTCAAAGCCATTCCTTTTGGAATTATATTGTATTCAGAAAACCAATTAAGAAATTTAATAGTTGTTTTTTTTAAAGGTGTTACATCTAATTTTTTTAAAACACTCTTTATCTTAAAATTTCTATTATTTTTTTTCTCAAATTCATCCCAAACTACTCCTGTAATTTTAGATTTACCAAAAGGTACCACCACATAATCACCTACCTTTAAATTAATATCACTCTCGTAGGTAAAAGGATGATTAAATATGTTTGGTAAAAGAATCGGTACTTTCATATTTTAATAATATGAAAAAAAATTAAGAGTGTATTGCTCTTTTATCTACTGATAATGCTGCTTCTTTAACAGCTTCTGAAAATGTTGGATGAGCATGACATGTTCTTGCAATATCTTCTGAACTTGCTCCAAATTCCATTGCAACACCTATTTCTGCAATAAGCTCTCCTGCGTGAGGACCTATAATGTGTGCACCTAAAACTTTATCAGTAGTTTCATCAGCTAAAATTTTAACAAAACCTTCCGCATCATCTATTGCTTTTGCTCTAGAGTTTGCCATGAATGAAAACTTACCAATTTTATATTTTGTATTTAATTCTTTTAATTGCTCTTCTGTCTTGCCAATTGATGCAACCTCAGGTGTTGTATAAACAACTCCAGGAATTGTATCATAATTAACATGGCCTGATTGACCTGCAATATTTTCTGCTACTGCAATTCCTTCATCTTCTGCTTTGTGAGCAAGCATTGGTCCACTTATGACATCACCTATTGCATAAATATTATTCATATTAGTTTTAAACGTATTGTCTGTTTTAACTCTTTTTCTTTCATCTAATTCAACTCCAACAGCTTCTAAGTTTAAACTATTAGTGTTTGCTTTTCGTCCAACTGAAATAAGTACAACGTCGCAATCAAAATTATTTTTCTTTCCATCTTTATCAACTGTTGAAACAACTGCTCCTGTTTTATTCTTTTGGATAGCTTCAACTTTATTTTGCATATTAAATTTGATCCCTTGTTTTTTTAAAATCTTCATAAATTCTGAGGAAATTTCTTTATCCATTCCAGGTGTAATATGATCCAAGAATTCTACCACTTGCACTTCAGCTCCTAATCTTGACCAAACCGATCCCATTTCTAATCCAATGTAACCACCACCAACAACAACCATTTTTTTTGGGACTTTATCTAATTTTAATGCACCTGTTGAAGATACAATAACTTTTTCATCAATTTCTATTCCAGGCAAGGATACCGAAACAGAACCAGTTGCTATCACTGTTTTTTCAGCTTCAATAATAGTTTCTTTATTTTGATCGTCTTTAATTATGATTTCATTTTGAGATTTGAAGCTTCCAGTTCCTTTATAATAAGTTACTTTATTCTTTTTGAGTAAAAACTCGACACCTTTAGTAAGTATAGTCACTGCTTTGTCCTTACTTTTCATCATTTTTTCAAGATTTAACTTAACCTCACCGACTTCAATTCCTTTAGTAGATAAATTTTGAACTTTATGAAATTCTTCAGATAAGTTTAGTAGGCTTTTTGAAGGAATACACCCAACATTTAAACATGTACCTCCAAGAGATCCTCTTGATTCAATGCACGCTGTTTTTAATCCAAGCTGAGCAAGTCTAATAGCACAAACATATCCACCAGGACCCCCTCCAATTACTACTGCTTGAAATTTTTCTGACATTTAAATATCCAAAAATAACCTTCTAGGGTCTTCTAAATTTTCTTTTATCATTTTTAAAAATGAAACCGATTCTTTACCATCAATTATTCTGTGATCATATGACAAAGCCAAATACATAATTGGTCTAATTTTTATTTCTCCATCAACAACAACAGGCCTTTCAACAATATTATGCATTCCAAGTACGCCTGATTGAGGCAAGTTAAGAATTGGTGTTGATAACATTGATCCATAAACGCCACCATTACTAATTGTAAAAGTTCCTCCTTGAAGATCTTCAATAGTTAATTTTCCATCTCTTGCTTTTTCTGAAATTTCTTTAATATTTTTTTCAATTTCAGCAAATGATAATTCATCAGCATCTCTTAATACAGGCACAACTAAACCTTTTTCAGTTCCTACAGCAAAACTAAGATTGTAATAATTTTTATAAATTATTTCATCTCCATCTATTTCAGCGTTTACTGCTGGGAAATTTTTTAATGCAACAACACATGCTTTAACAAAAAAGGACATGAAACCTAATTTTATTCCATAACGACTTTGAAAATCCTGCTGATTTTCTTTTCTCATTTCCATAATATTAGTCATATCAACTTCATTAAAGGTAGTTAACAAAGCTGCATTTTCTTGTGCTTGTTTTAATCTCTTAGCTATCGTTTGTCTTAGTCTGGTCATTTTAATTCTTTCTTCTTGACCATACTTAACTTTTCTCTCTGATGGCTGCGGATTAGTTCCCATTAAACTTATTAGGTCACCTTTTAAAACTCTTCCATCTTTTCCTGAGCCTTTGACTGAATTAATATCTATTTTATTTTCTACAACAATTTTTCTAACTGCTGGTGAAAGTGTTTGATTTTCTCTATTAGTTTTAGGTTCTGATTGCTCTGTTTTAGTTTTTAGAGCTTCTTCTTCTATGACCTCATCAGTTAAAACTAATGGTTCTTCCTGATCATTTTTTTCAGTTTTTTCCTCAAAAATTTTTGGTTCTTTTTTAGATTGATCTAATTTGATTACATTGTCTTCATTTTGAGCAGGCTCTACTTTCTTAATTTCTTCTTTTTTAACCAAACCTTCAGATTGACTCTCAGATACTGAACCTAGGAGGGCTCCAACTTCTACCACTGAGCCATCTTTTGAATTTATTTCAGTTAAAATACCTTTTACAGGTGATGGTACTTCAAGATTAACTTTATCTGTTTCAAGTTCTACTATCGGCTCATCTGCTTCAACAGCATCACCAGTATTTTTTAACCATTTTGCTACTGTTGCCTCAGTAATACTTTCACCAAGTACAGGAACTACAATTTTTTCACTCATTTTTAATTATTCAAAAACCTTATTAATTATTTCTTGCTGTTGGGAAATGTGCCTCTTCGCATATCCGGTTGCTGGAGATGCGTCAGGGCTTCTTCCTATATAAGAAATTTCGTTATTATTAGCCTTAATAGTATCTAATGTCCATTGGATATAATCTCTGACTGAGAACCAAGCACCCATATTTTTAGGCTCTTCTTGGCACCAAAAAAATTTAGCATTTTTAGCATATGGCTTAAGCTCTTTAACAAGAGTTTTTGCTGGAAATGGGTAAAGTTGTTCTATTCTAAACAAAATTACATCATCTTTTTTTAATTTTTCTCTAGCTTCTAATAAATCAAAATAAACTTTTCCTGAACACATAATTACTTTTTTAATTTTAGAGCTTTCTTTTAATTTTATAAAACCTTTGGATTGTGGGTCGATTGAATGATCCCAAAGTATTCTATGAAATGAATTCGATTTACTAAAATCGTCTAAATTTGAAACACAATACTTGTTTCTAAGTAAAGATTTTGGCGTCATCATGATTAATGGTTTTCTAAAGTCTCTATGCATTTGTCTTCTTAAAGCATGAAAATAGTTTGCAGGTGTTGTGCAATTCATAACTTGCATATTATCATTCGAACACAACTGTAAAAATCTTTCTAATCTAGCCGATGAATGTTCTGGTCCTTGACCTTCATATCCATGAGGTAATAACATTACCAATCCAGAAGCTCTTCTCCATTTTCTTTCTCCTGAGGCAATAAATTGATCAATCACAACCTGGGCACCATTTGCAAAATCTCCAAACTGTGCCTCCCATAAAGTAAGAGTATTAGGTTCAACTAAACTATAACCATACTCAAATCCCAGAACGGCCAATTCAGATAAAAAACTATCAACAACTTCAAATTGTTTTTGAGTTTTTGAAATATTATTCAAAGGAACGTATCGACTGTTATCTTTTTGATTTCTTAAAACAGAATGTCTTTGACTAAAAGTTCCTCTTCCAGAGTCTTGACCAACTAATCTTACTGGATACCCCTCTTCTAATAGAGATCCAAAAGCTAAAGATTCAGCTGTTGACCAGTCAATATTAGAACCTTTCTTAACAGCTTCTTTTCTATTATTTAATATTTTGACTATTGTTTTATGTAAATTTAAGTCTTCTGAAGATGCATTTATTTTTTCTGAAATTTCTAAGAGCTTTTTTGTATCTGCGCCTGTTACCCCTCTTTTATCTTTTCCTTTTTCTGGTTTGTAAGCTGACCATGTTCCTTCGAACCAAGCAATTTTAGGCTTATAATCTTTTGCATTTTTAAATTGATCATCTAATAAATCTTTAAATTTTTTAACTAAGCTTTCTAAATCTTCATTAGAAATTATTTTTTCTTCAATCAAATTTTTTCCATATACCTTTACAGGTGATGGATGAGATCTAATTTTGCTATACATTAGAGGTTGAGTAAATGATGGCTCATCTCCCTCATTATGACCAAACCTTCTATAACAAATCAAATCTACTACAACATCTCTATTAAATTTTAGTCTAAACTCAGATGCTATTCTAGCTGCATAAACAACCGCTTCTGGGTCATCTCCATTTGCATGAATTATTGGTGCATCAACCATCTTTGCAACATCTGATGGATAAGGTGAAGAGCGAGCAAATCTTGGACTTGTTGTAAATCCAATTTGATTATTAACAATAATATGAATTGTTCCACCCGTATTATGACCTGGTAATCCAGACATTGCAAAACATTCAGCCACAACTCCTTGTCCTGCAAATGCTGCGTCCCCATGAATTAAAATTGGAATTACTTTATTTCTTTCTTTATCCTTATGAAAAAACTGTTTAGCTCTGGTCTGTCCAAGTACCACAGGATTAACTGCTTCTAAGTGAGATGGATTATCTGTTAAACTTACATGGACTGAATTTCCATCAAATTCTCTGTTAGATGAAGCGCCCAAATGATATTTTACATCTCCAGCACCTTCATCTGATGAAGTTGCAAATTCTCCGGCAAATTCATTAAATATTCTTTTATATGACTTTTGTAATACATTGGCTAAAACATTTAATCTTCCCCTATGAGACATTCCAATTTTAACTTCTTTCACTTGTGATTGTCCACTAATCTTAATTATTTGCTCTAAAGCTGGGATTAAACTTTCTCCTCCATCTAATCCAAATCTTTTTGTGCCAACATATTTAGTTGCTAAAAATTTTTCAAAACCTTCTGCTTGTACTAACTTATTTAAGATTGCTTCTTTACCATTTTTAGTAAATTCCAGAGCATTACTGTCTTTCTCCACTCTATCTCTAAACCATTTTCTTTCATCTGGATTGGAAATATGCATAAATTCATAACCTATATTTCCACAATAAGTTTTTTTTAAAAATTTTAATATTTCTCTAATACTGGCATCTTTTCTATTAATTACTCCATTTAAAAATATTTTTTTATCATAATTCTCTTTTTTGAATCCATAAAATTCTGGGTGCAGCTCATCTAAATAATCTGACTCTCTCATTCCTAGGGGGTCAAGATTGGCTAACAAGTGTCCTCTTAATCTATAGGCACGTATTAGAGAAACTGCACTAATTGAGTCTTTATTAGAATCTGCTAATAGCTGATAATTAAATTTCCCTGACCTATCTACTATTTTATTCTCATGATTTTTTTCTTTTTGATCTATTTTTTTTTGAAGTTCGTCTATATCAATTTTATTTTTTTTAGGTCCCCATGAAGGTCCATTGATTTCTTTTGCAATAACATTTAATTCATCACCAATTCCCTCAAAATAATCTTTCCAACTTTCTGGTAAATCTGCGTCTTTATTTACAAACTTAAGATACATTCGTTCAATAAATGCACTATTAGATTTATTTAAAAATGAAGTTTTTTCGTATTCAAGATTTTTTGATGCTGACATCTATTTATTTAATATAATCCTCTAATATTATTTTTCAATTTGACAATTTATTAAATAAAGTTTTTCCAATTATTGAGGGTGATTTTGCTACTATAATGCCAGATTCTTCCATTTTCTTAATCTTATCCTCAGCTCCACCTTTTCCTCCTGAGATAATAGCTCCTGCATGACCCATTCTCCGTCCTGGGGGAGCTGTAATTCCAGCAATAAAACCAACTATTGGTTTTTTTATTTTGTGATTTTTAACAAATTCTGCAGCTTCCTCTTCTGCTGTGCCACCAATTTCTCCTATCATTAAAATAGATTCTGTTTCTTCATCATTTAAAAATAAATCTAAACAATCAATAAAGTTTGTTCCATTAATTGGATCGCCTCCAATACCAATACAGGTTGATTGACCTAAACCATTTTCGGTTGTTTGCGCAACCGCCTCGTAAGTAAGTGTTCCAGATCTTGATACAATTCCAACCGATCCTCTTTTATGAATATTTCCTGGCATAATTCCAATTTTGCATTCATCAGGTGTAATTATTCCCGGACAATTTGGTCCAATCAATCTACTTTTGGATCTATTTAATTTTTGTCTTACTTTAAGCATATCTTGAACTGGGATACCTTCTGTAATGCAAACAATTAATTCTACAGATGCATCTATTGCTTCTATAATAGCTGCAGCAGCAAATTTAGCAGGCACATAAATCATTGTTGCATCTGCACCAACACTATTTTTTGCTTCAACAACACTGTTAAAAACAGGTCGATCTAAATGTTTTTGACCACCTTTTTTAGGAGTTACTCCACCTACTAAATTAGTTCCATATTTTATTGCTTGTTCAGAATGAAAAGTGCCATGGGCCCCGGTAAAACCTTGACAAATTACTTTTGTATTTTTATTTACTAAAACAGACATATTATTTTATTGCCTCAACAATTTTTTTTGCTGCATCATCTAAATTTTCAGCTGATATTAATTTTAATCCTGAATTATCCAATATCTGTTTTCCTTTTTTAAAATTTGTTCCTGCAAGTCTAACAACTAATGGAACACTAATGTTTATTTCTTTTGCTGCATCTACAACTCCTTGAGCAAGAACATCACACCTCATTATTCCTCCAAAAATATTGACTAGAATTCCTTTAACATTTTTATCTGATAAAATTATCTTAAGAGCTGCTGAAACTTTTTCTTTTGAAGCGCCACCACCAACATCTAAAAAATTAGCTGGCTCTTTTCCATATAGTTTAATTATGTCCATGGTTGCCATGGCTAAACCTGCACCATTAACCATACAACCAATGCTTCCATCTAACTTAATGTAAGCTAGGTCATGTTTGCTTGCTTCTATTTCTGTTGGATCTTCTTCATTTAAATCTCTTAGTTCAACAATTTCTGGATGTCTGAATAAAGCGTTAGAATCAAAATTTACTTTAGCATCCAAACAAATTACTTTTTCTTCTTTGGTTAAAATTAGTGGATTAACTTCAACCATATTTGCATCTGTGTTTATAAACATTTGATAAATTGATTTTATTAATGAAATTGCTTGTGTTTTTGCACTATTACTTAAGTTAAAAATTTTAATTATCTCTTCACAATCTTTGTCTGAAATTTCATTACTTATATCAACTTTAGTTGTTATGATTTTTTCAGGCGAGCTACTTGCTACTTCTTCTATATCCATTCCACCTTGGTCGCTAGATATGAAAGCTATTTTAGAACTAGCCCTATCAACTAAACAAGATAAATAAAACTCTTTGTCTATATTTGATGACTCTTCAACATACAATCTTTTTACTTCTCTTCCTTCAGGACCTGTTTGATGAGTAACTAAAGTTTTACCCATCATCTCTTTTGCTGCCTCACTTAACTCTTCAATGGTATCTAATATTTTTACTCCTCCTGCTTTTCCTCTTCCGCCTGCATGGATTTGAGCTTTTAAAACATATTTTTTTGTATTTAGTGATTTTGCTTTTTCTACTAGTTCATCAACAGACAATGCAAACACTCCTTCTGGGACTGTTGCGCCATATTTCTTTAAAATTTGTTTGGCTTGATGCTCGTGAATGTTCATTATTACTTAGAAAGATCAGGATCTATTTTAGATGCTGCTTCCCATAAAGCTTTAACTGCATCGATAGAATGCATAAATTCTTTTTTCTCATTATCATCTAAATCGATTTGCTCTATTTTTTCCACCCCATCTTTTCCAATAATCACTGGAACACCTGCATAGACATTACTTACCCCATACTCTCCATTTAATTGAATAGCACATGGTAATAATTTTTTTTCATCATTTAAATATGCTTCTGCCATCTGAACTCCTGATGCTGCAGGTGCATAAAATGCAGATCCTTTTTCAAGGTATTTGACTATCTCAGCTCCACCATCTCTAGTTCTTTGATTTATTTCTTCTAATTTTTCTTGAGAAATTTTTCCATCTTTTACTAAATCAAGCAAAGGTTTTCCTGAAACTTTTGTAAATCTAGGCATTGGTACCATGGTATCTCCATGTCCACCCATCACCATTGCATCTATTTCTTTAACTGGAATATTTAATTCTAAAGATAAAAATAATTTAAATCTTGAACTATCTAAAATTCCAGCCATTCCAACAACCTTATTAGCTGGTAAGCCTGAAAATTTTTGAAAAGCCATAACCATGACGTCCAAAGGATTAGTAATACATACAACAAAAGCGTTAGGAGCATTTTGCTTAATTCCTTCTGCTACCTGTTTAATAATTTTTAAATTTATTCCTAATAAATCATCTCTACTCATACCTGGTTTTCTAGGAACACCTGCTGTAATAATAATTACATCTGAATCTTTGATGTCTTTGTAATCATCTGTTCCTGAAAATTTCACATTAAAGCCATCTACTGATGATGATTGTGCTATATCAAGCGCTTTACCTTTGGCAATACCACTTGCAACATCAAATAACACTACTTCATCTACTAATTCTTTTGTTCCAATTAAATGTGCAAGAGTTCCACCAATTTGACCTGCACCTATTAAAGATATTTTTTTCATTTATTCACTTTTATTTCATCGTTGGCATTACAAATTCAGCATTAGAACGAATACCTGAAGGCCATCTTGATGTTACTGTTTTTAATTTTGTATAAAATTTTATTCCTTCCATTCCATGCATTCCAGTATCTCCAAATAAAGACCTTTTCCAACCACCAAAGCTATGAAAAGCCATTGGCACAGGTATTGGAACATTAATACCGACCATACCTACTTGAATTTTATTTGCAAAAGTTCTACCTGCATCTCCATCTCTTGTATAAATGCTAACTCCATTTCCGTATTCATGATCGTTAATTAATTTAACTGCATCTTCAAACGTTTTTACTCTAACAACTGACAATACTGGACCAAATATCTCTTCTTTATAAATTCTCATATCTTTATTAACATGGTCAAACAAACAACCACCTATATAAAAACCATTTTCATAACCCTGTAGTTTTAAATCTCTACCATCAACTACTAACTTTGCTCCTTCTTTAACTCCTAAATCTACGTAACTTTTTACTTTTTCTAAATGTTCTTTGGTAACTAAAGGTCCCATTTCAGAATTCTTATCCATACCTGGACCAACTTTTAAAGCCTCCGCTTTTTTTGATAATCTTGAAACTAATTCATCACCAATATCTCCAACAGCTAACGCAACCGATTGTGCCATACATCTTTCTCCAGCTGAACCATAAGCAGCACCCATTAATCCATTTACAGCTCCATCTAAATCGCAGTCTGGCATAACAACTAAGTGATTTTTAGCTCCCCCTAATGCTTGAACTCTTTTTTCATTTTTAGCTGCATTCTCATAAATATATTTAGCGATAGGTGTTGATCCTACAAAGCTCACTGCTTTTACGTCTTTATTTTCTAAAATTGCATCTACACACTCTTTATCTCCATTAACCACATTAAATACACCTTCTGGCAGTCCAGCCTCAGTAAGCAACTCAGCTAATCTCATTGGGCATGATGGATCTTTTTCTGATGGTTTTAAAATAAAAGTATTTCCACATGCAATAGCTATTGGGAACATCCACATTGGAACCATTGCTGGAAAATTGAATGGTGTAATTCCTGCAACAACTCCTAACGATTGTCTCATAGACCAACTATCTACATTTGTTCCTACGTTTTCAGAAAATTCACCTTTTAATAAGTTTGGAATTCCACATGCAAACTCAACAACTTCTAAACCTCTAGTCAATGAACCCCTTGCATCTTCGTAAACTTTTCCATGTTCAGAAACTATTAGTTTTGTAAGTTCATCAGAATTTTTTTCTATCAATTCTTTAAATTTAAACATAACTCTTGCTCTTTGAAGAGCGGGTTTCAATGACCAAGTTTCAAAGGCTTTTTTTGCAACTTCGACTGCTTGATCTAAATCTGATTTTGAAGCAAGTTTTACTTCAGACTCTTGTTCTCCTGTTGCAGGATTAGAAACTTTTGCTTTTCTATCAGAATTACCTGGAATAATTTTTCCACCTACATAGTGTTCAATTAATTTCATGAATACGGTGTTTTAGATCAAAAATGCTTATTAGTCTATTTAAACATTAGATGTAGCTATCATTTTTTTAATTTCAGCTATTGCTTTTGCAGGATTTAAGCCTTTTGGACATGCACTAGTACAATTAAGAATAGTGTGACATCTATAAAGTTTTAATTCATCTGCAACTTTTTTTAATCTTGCCTTTCTTTCTTCATCTCTACTATCAACTATCCATCTATAAGCTTGAAGAAGAACTGCAGGACCTAAGTATTTATCTCCATTCCACCAGTAACTTGGGCAAGATGTTGAACAACATGCACACATAATACATTCATAGGCACCATCAAGTTTAGCTCTTTCTTCTTTTGATTGAACTATTTCAGTTGTTTCTTTCGTTGAATTATTTTTTAACCAAGGTTCAATTGATTGATATTGTTTGTAAAGCCCATCTAAGTCACCAATTAAATCTCTTTTAACTTTTAAGTG
Organism: Pelagibacterales bacterium SAG-MED50; assembly: GCA_014653385.1. Taxonomy (GTDB): domain Bacteria; phylum Pseudomonadota; class Alphaproteobacteria; order Pelagibacterales; family Pelagibacteraceae; genus Pelagibacter. The sequence goes on from JACWER010000007.1 coordinate 41,127, forward strand.
TGGCAAAGGATAAATATCTATATCACCATCAATTTCTGCATGGGGAGTAGTACATGCAAGACCATTTTTGCCTCCCATGTTCATAGCACATGATCCACAAACTCCATGTGCACATGATCTTCGGTAAGCTAATGTTGGATCAATTTCATTCTTAATCTTATTAAGTATATCTAAAACTTTTGAGGGACAATTATCCATATCTACTTCATAGGTATCAAGCCTAGGGTTTTCTTCTGTAGATGGATCCCATCTATAGACATTAACTTTTCTTATATTTTTTGAACCAGTCTTATCTTGATAATATTCACCTTTAGTAACTTCAGAATTTTTAGGTAAATTTATTTGAACCATTAATACACTCTTTCTTGTGGTGGAAAGTATTGTACTTCATTAGTTAAAGTTGATTTGTGAACTTCTCTATAACTTATTTTTGTATTCTTACCATCACACCAAGCTAGTGTATGTTGCATAAATTTTTCATCATCTCTTTTTGGAAAATCATCCCTCGCATGAGCTCCTCTACTTTCTTTTCTATGATATGCAGACTCTACTGTTGTTATAGCCTGTCTTATAAGATTATCGAATTCTAAAGTTTCTACTAAATCAGTGTTAAATACTAAAGATCTGTCTTTGACCGAAATAGAATCCATTCCATCATATGTTTTTCTAATTTCATCAACTCCTTCTTTAAGATTTTTTTCAGTTCTAAAAACTGCACATTTAGATTGCATAGTTTTTTGCATAGCAAGTCTTAGATCTGCTGTACTGTTATCACCTTTTGCATTTCTAAGTTTATCAAACCTATCTAAACATTTTTGAGTTTCAAACTCTCCAATTTCTTCATGAGGTGTTCCTGGTTTAACCAGCTCAGCAGCTCTTTTTGCAGCCGCTCTACCAAACACTACTAGATCAATAAGAGAATTCGAGCCCAATCTATTGGCTCCATGAACCGAAACACATGCTGCCTCGCCAATCGCCATCAACCCAGGAACAGTTTTTTCAGAACCATTTACTGTCAAAACTTCTCCTTTATAGTTTGTTGGAATACCACCCATATTATAGTGAACAGTTGGCACAACTGGAATTGGTTCCTTAGTGATATCAACATTTGCAAATAATCTTGCAGCATCGGTAATTCCTGGCAATCTGCTTTCAATAATTTCTTTATCTAAATGACTTAAGTTTAGATGAACGTGATCTTGATCTTTACCAACTCCTCTTCCTTCATTAATTTCAATTGACATTGACCTACTTACTACATCTCTCGAAGCTAGATCTTTTGCGTTAGGCGCATATCTTTCCATAAATCTTTCGCCTTTTGAATTTGTAAGGTAACCACCCTCACCTCTAGCTCCTTCTGTTATTAAAGTACCATGACCATATATTCCTGTAGGATGAAATTGTACAAACTCCATATCTTGCAAAGGTAATCCAGCTCTTAATACCATTGCATTTCCATCACCGGTGCATGTATGAGCTGATGTTGCTGAATAGTAAACTTTTCCATAACCACCTGTTGCAACAATTACAGTATGTGCTCTAAATCTATGAATTGTTCCATCATTTAAATTCCATGCTACTAGTCCTTTGCACTCTCCATCTTTCATCAATAAATCTAAAGCAAAGTATTCTATAAAAAATTCTGTGTTATGTTTTAGAGCTTGTCCATAAAGAGTATGTAATATTGCATGACCTGTTCTATCTGCTGCTGCACAAGTTCTTTGAACTATGCCATTACCATAATTTTTAGTCATTCCACCAAAAGGTCTTTGATAAATTTTTCCCTCTTCAGTTCTGCTAAACGGAACACCATATTTTTCTAATTCTATTACTGCTTTTGGAGCTTCCTTACATAAGTACTCGATACTATCTTGATCACCTAACCAATCTGCACCTTTAACAGTGTCATACATGTGCCATCTCCAATCATCTTCACCCATATTTCCTAAAGCAGCTGAAATACCTCCTTGGGCAGCAGAAGTGTGGCTTCTTGTAGGAAAAACTTTTGAAATACAGGCTGTTTTTAATCCAGCCTCACTTAACCCTACAGCAGCTCTTAAACCAGATCCACCTGCTCCAAGAACAACTACATCATATTCATGATCAATAATTTTATAAGAACTCATTAGTTAAGATTAAATAAAAAAATAATTGTTAATAATGGAATTATTATAGCAGAAATAAATAATAGTCGGTTTGCGACATATTTGATTTTATCATCTGATATATAGTCCTCAAAAACCTCACTAATACTTAATGCAGAAAAAAAATAAGCAAAAATAATAAATAAACTAAATAAAAATTTAGAAACTGAGTTAGAAAAAAATTCTACTAATTCTGAATAATTGCTATCGTAAATTGCTATAAAATTTACTGCAAACCAAAACATTAATGGTAATAAAATTACAGATGATATCTTTAAAAATATCCATTTTTTTGTAGCTAAGTTCATATTAAATAAAATTTTTTCCTATTAAATAAATCAAAATGGTTAATAAAAATGATCCAAAAATAACCAAAAGACCAGTAATACGAGTTGTTTGTAATTCAAAACCATAACCCATGTCCATTATCAGATGTCTGATTTCACTCAACATTTGGAAACTAAATGACCAAACCAAACCCAATGCAATAAATTTTCCTAATATTGAATTTAAGAGTTGGTTGATTAAACTATAATTTGCGTCACCTAAAACTAATAAAGAAACCCAAATACAAATAAGTGTTATTGCTACAATATTAATAATTCCAGTTATTCGGTGAGAAATAGACACTAATGATGAAATATGCCATCTGTAAATTTGTATATGTGGGGATAAAGGATTTTTATCTTCCATAAAAATTATTTTTAATTAATATTTCTGCAATCTCAACTGCATTTAATGCTGCACCTCTTAAAAGATTATCTGATACAATCCACATATTTAAACCATTAGTTACAGTTTTATCCTCTCTTATTCTTGAAATAAAAGTTTCATCTTTTCCTTCAGCCTCTAAGGGTGTTGAATAACCTCCATCAGCTCTTTCATCAACTACTTTGCAACCTTCAAAATTATCTAAAGCTTCTCTAACTTTTTCTAATGAAAAAGGATTTTGAAATTCTATATTCACTGATTCTGAATGAGAGACCAGTACTGGCAATCTTACACAAGTAGCTGTTAGATCTATATCATTATCTAAAATCTTTTTTGTTTCATTTGTCATTTTAAGCTCTTCTTTTGTATAGCCATCATCTGCAAATACATCTATGTGGGGAATTGCATTAAATGCAATTTGTTTTGTAAAGTTTTCAGACTCAACTTTACTATTCTGTAAAACTTGTTTTGTTTGCTCTATCAATTCATCCATTGGAGCCTTACCTCCTCCTGAAACTGATTGATATGTTGAAACAACTATTCTTTTAATTTTAAATAAATCATGCAACGGCTTTAATGCTATAACGAGTTGAGCTGTTGAACAATTTGGATTTGCAATAATATTCTTCTTCATATTATTTAGATGGTCTGAATTTACCTGGGGCACTATCAAAGGAACATCTGGGTCCATTCTGTAAAAACTTGAATTATCAATTACCAAAGAATGTTTTGCAGCAATTTCAGCAAAATTTTCTGAAATTTTTCCACCTGCTGCGAAAAAACTGATTTTTACTTTAGAAAAATCAAAGGTTTCTAGATCAATTACTTCATGCTCATTCCCATTAAAACTAATTTTAGAGCCCGCACTCCTCGATGATGCCAATAAATATAATTTATCTATAGCTAGTCCCTTTTTTTCGAGAACTTCCAATATTTTTCTGCCTACATTACCAGTGGCTCCAACGATAGCTATATTCATGATTTTGTTGAAGTTTATACTAAATGAAAGGTAAATCGCAAACTGTTCCTACATGTATTTTTTCATCAATTTCTATTCTAAATTGATCTTTCATGTTCCAATAAGGCTTATTGATCATTGCAATTCCAATAATTTTTTTAAATGTGGGAGAATACGTGGCTGATCTTACACTTCCGATAATATTATTATTATCATCAAATAATGTCTTTTCACAATACATATCAATTTTATTATGCTCAATTTTAACACCTCTTAGTTTTCTTTTTATTCCACTTTGATTTATTTTTTTTAATTCCTCTTTTCCTAAGAAATTTATTTCTGAATCAAGATTTATGTACTTATCAAAATTTGCCTCAAAAGGATTATCTCTATTATCAAAATCATTCCCGTATGATAGCAATGCTCCTTCAATTCTTTCAATAAGATTTGGACAGCCTGGTCTAACATTAAATTCTTTTCCAACCTCAAACAAATAATCATATAAGTCTTGTCCAGCTAAACTATTCTCAACATAAATCTCAAAACCACTTTGTTTTGACCAACCTGATCTTGCAATAAAATGGGTATGACCTTTAAAGTCAAAATAACTAAAATTAAAGAATTTTAATTGTCTTATTCTTTCACCAAATAATTTAGACATTAAATCATCTGCCAAGGGTCCTTGAACTGCTAAAATATTGACATCAGGTTCTTTAATTTCAACTTCAAATTTTTTTCCTGCTGCAAGCCCTTTAGCAAAAAAAATTACATCTGAGTCAGCTATAGATAACCACCATCTATCTTCTGCTAATTTATTAATAATTGGATCATTAACTAACAAACCTTGATTATCAATTAATGGGGCATAGTAACATTTGCCAACTTTTGAATTTGATAAATCTCTACATGTCATTAGTTGAACTAGTTTAGCTGAATCTTTTCCTGATATTTCTACTTGTCTTTCAGCTGCAACATCCCAAACTTGAACATAATTTTTTAAATGTTCATAATCAAACTCTAGAGATTTAAACGATGCTGGTAGCAACATGTGATTATAAACCGTATATGCACTTACTCCATGGGCCTCTATCCTATCAGTATAGGGTGTACTTCTTAACCTTCTAGATTTTGCTATTGGAAAATTTCTCATTTTTCTAAAAATTCTAAGATCTTTTCTCTCATTTCAAATACTTTTTCAATCATAATCATATGACCACTTCCATCAATTATATGCGTTGTAGAGTTTTTAATTAAATTTGCAAATTTTTTTCCAAATTCTAAATTAACCATCTTGTCTTCAGCGCCAAAAATTAACATTGAAGGACAATTTATTGCCTTTGCTGCGTTATAACCGTTAGCGTAGTTATTGCACGCAACAAGATCAACTGCTAATATTTTTCTAATATCTTGTGGGGATTGGATTATTCTCTTTATGGGATTGCCTCCAATAAATTTTTTAGAGTTTTTAAAGCTCCACTTCATCATTAACTTAACAGCATCTGGATCGCCATTTTCAGCTAGGTCTATTAAGTCTTTATTTACAGGCATTTTATAAGATCCGCCTATAAAAACTAATTTTTTTAACCTGCTCTTATATTTGTTTGAATATTCAAGTATTTCTAAACATCCTTGAGAGTGACCAACCAAAATAACTTTCTCCAATTTTAATTTAATAAATACTTTTTCTAACCAGTCAGCAATCTCCTCAATTGTATCAAGACAAGGACCTTCTGAATTACCATGTCCAGGGAGATCGACTGACAATACATTGAAGTTTTTGTTTGAAAAAAATTGCTCAACTAAAGACCAAACAATATGTGAAAGGCCACTACCATGAAGAAAAATAATAGTTTCTTTTTTATGATCTAATTCTTGTCCAGCATTTGATGCATGAACACTTTTATTTTCTAGTTCGAATATCAAATAATTTCCTAAAACTGTTTTCTTAATTCAAACTTCTGAATTTTTCCTGTTGATGTTTTTGGTAGTTCACAGAAAATAACTTTTTTGGGTACTTTAAAACCTGCTAGAGTTTCTTTGCAAAAGTCTATTAATTCTTTTTCTGTAACTGGTTTATCTTGAACCATCTCTATAAACGCACACGGAACTTCTCCCCATTTTTCGTCAGGCTTTGCAACTACTGCTGCAATAGATACTGATGGATGTTTTGCAAGTGTATTTTCAATTTCAATAGATGAAATATTTTCACCTCCAGAAATAATAATATCTTTAGATCTATCCTGTATCTTAACGTATCCATCAGGGTGCATAACTGCCAAATCACCAGTGTGAAACCAACCTCCAGCCATCGCTTTGTCAGTTGCAGCTTTATCTTTAAAATACCCTTTCATTACAATGTTTCCTCTGATCATAATTTCACCAATAGTTTTTCCATCTTGCGTAACTTCATTCATTGTCTCAGGGTCCATAACTGTAACCCCTTCAGTATTAGGATATCTAACACCCTGTCTTGCTTTAATTTCGTTCTGTTTATCTTCATCAAAATCGTTCCATTCATCATTCCAAGCACATTGAGTGACATGACCATAAGTTTCAGTTAAACCATAAACATGCATTACTTCAAAACCAAGATTTTTCATTTTCTTAAAAATTATGCTAGGTGGTGGAGCTCCTGCTGTTAACACATAAACCTTATTTTTAAGTTTTTTTCGATCTGCTTCTGGCGCCCCTGTAATCATATTTAATATAATTGGTGCACCCCCAAAATGAGTTACATTATACTTCTCTATTAGCTCAAATATTTTTTTAACATCTATATTTCTTAGACAAATAGTTCTTCCATTCAACATTGGGATAGTCCAAGGATAACACCATCCATTACAGTGAAACATTGGAACAACTGTTAAGAAATTTAACCTATTTGGCATACTCCAAGCAACTGAGCTACCTGTGGACATCAAGTACGCACCTCTATGATGATAAACAACTCCTTTTGGATTACCTGTTGTTCCTGAGGTATAGCTTAAGGATATAGCTTGCCATTCATCTTCTGGCATTTTCCAATCATAATTTTCGTCACCTGTATTTAAAAAATCTTCATATTCTAAATCACCAATTTTTTCTAACTTCGACTGATCAGCATGTTTGTCATTTATATCAATAATAACAATTTCTTTATTTAAAATTTTTAGAGCTTTTTTTACTTCCACATGAAGTTGTCTATCAACAACCAAAACCTTGGCCTCACTATGATCTAAAATATAGGCAATAGTGTTTGCATCTAATCTGACATTAATAGTGTTTAATACACCACCAGTCATAGGAACTGAATAATGTGCCTCAAAAATTTCAGGAGTATTAAATGCTAAAAATGAAACTGTATCCCCTTTACTAATTCCAATTTTTGATAATGCACTCGCAAACTTTACAGCTCTTTTATAGACTTCAATCCATGTATATTTTCTATCTTCATAAACTATTGCCTCATAATTAGGGTAAACATCTTTGGCTCTTTCTAAAAATGTTAATGGAGTAAGAGGAATATGGTTAGCTTTATTTTTATCTAAATTTGTATCGTAACTACTCATGATTAATTAAATTTGAAATTCATTATGTTTGAACTTCCAGATATTGCAGATTTATAATGGAATTCAGCTCTTGGTAAAACTTTATCAAAATAAAATTTTGCTGTGTTTATTTTATCTTCATAAAATTCTTTATTGGTCTCATAGTCAGAGAAACTTACTTCTAATATCTTAATCCATGAATATGCAATCGATACATAACCAAGTGTTTTTAAATAATCATTTGCAGCTGCACTAACATCATCCTTTTCAATTTTAGTTTTGTCTTCAATCCAGCCTGTAAATTTATGCAAAATATCTAAGTAATAATTTAATTCCTTAGAATATGATTTTACTTTTTCATTTTTACTATCACATTCTTTTTTTACCATTTCTAAAAATTTTTTAAGAATATTTCCATTTTTGTTTGAAAGTTTTCTAAAAACTAAATCTGCTGCTTGAACTGAATTTGTACCTTCATAAATAGGCGTAATTCTATTATCTCGATATAATTGTTCAATTCCTTGATCTTTAGTAAATCCATATCCTCCATGAATTTGCATCGCATCACTGGTGATTTCCATTGCTAAATCTGTAAATAACGATTTAACAACAGGTGTCATTAACGAAACATAATCAGATGCTTCTTGTTTGACTTTTTTATCTGGATGGTTGAGACTTACTTCTGTTTGTTGTGAAAGCCAAAAACAAAGAGCTCTTTCTCCTTCAATTATAGATTTCATATTTAATAGAGATTTTCTAATGTCTGCATGTTCAATTATAAAATCTGCTCCATTAGTAGATTTAGTATTATTCGTTTTCCCCTGCTTTCTTTCTTTAGCATAGGTAAGTGAATTCTGATAAGCTATTTCAGATATTCCCAAACCTTGAATACCTACCAAAATTCTCTCTAAATTCATCATCGTAAACATTTGATTTAAACCTTTATTTTTTGTTCCGATTAAATATCCGGTCGCTTCATCAAAGTTTAAAACACAAGTTGCTGAACCTTTAATACCCATTTTATGTTCTACTGAACCAGTTGATACTCCGTTTCTCGCACCTACGGACCCATCTTCATTTACAATAAATTTAGGTACAAGGAATAAGCTTATCCCTTTTGTTCCTGAAGGGGAGTCAGCTGCTCTAGCTATCACCAAATGTATAATATTTTCTGTAAGATCGTGGTCGCCTGAAGTAATAAATATCTTTTGCCCACTGATTTTAAAAGTACCATCTTTCTGTTCTACTGCTCTAGTTTTTAACATTCCCAAATCTGTCCCACAAACTGGTTCTGTTAAACACATTGTTCCACTCCATTTTCCTTCTACCATTTTTGGAAGGTATTTATCTTTAGTCTCCTCACTGGCATGATGTAATAAACAATTATAAGCACCAATTGTTAATTCACTATAAAGTTTAAAAGAAAGAGAAGTTGAAGACAGCATTTCATCAAAAAATGCACTTATTGTTTTAGGCATTCCCTGACCACCATATTTTGGATCACATGATAACGATATCCAGCCATCTTCTATATACTTTTGATAAGCTTCTTTGTAACCTGGGGGAGTTCTAACAACGCCATTTTCTAATTTAGCTGGATTTTCATCTCCAGCTAGTGCAAGGGGTAATAGGAGATTTTGATTTATTTTTGCTGCTTCCTCTAAAATATCTTTTGCTAAATCTAGATTAACTTCATGATATTTTTCTAGCTCATTGTAATTTTTATTATCCCTTAATTTTTCAAAGAGAAACAACATGTCATCTAAAGGAGCTGTGTAATTTGGCATTTGTGGACTTTAGAATAATTCTAGATTTATTGCAATTTTGAAATTATCGCATTACCCATGTCTGAAGTCGATGTATCTTTCATGCCTTCAGATAGTATATCTTTTGTTCTTAGACCATCATTTAATACATCCTGAACTGCTTTTTCTAGGCTATCTGCTTCATTATCTAAATCTAATGAATATCTTAACGCCATCGCAAAACTCAATATCGATGCAATTGGATTGGCTATTCCTTTTCCAGCAATATCTGGAGCAGATCCATGAATAGGTTCATACATAGCTCTCATTTCACCATCTTTATTTTTTGCCCCTAATGATGCAGATGGCAGAAGACCTAAAGATCCTGTAAGCATTGAAGCTTGATCTGAAAGCATGTCACCAAATAAATTGTCTGTCACTATCACATCAAATTGTTTTGGGTTTCTTAAAAGCTGCATTGCACAATTATCAGCAAGCATATGGCTTAATTCCACATCTTTATATTCTTTATCGTGAAGCTCTTGAACTTCCTCTTTCCAGAGCTGACCTGCTTCCATTACATTTGATTTTTCACAAGAAGTGACTTTGTTAGATCTTTTTTTTGCTAAATCAAAAGCAATTCTTGCTACTCTAGTAATTTCACTAGTTGTGTATGTGTGAGTATTAATTCCTTTTCTCTCACCATTATCTATTGGTTTAATTCCTCTTGGCTCACCAAAATATATTCCACCTGTCAACTCTCTTACTATCATTATGTCTAATCCTGATACGATTTCTGGCTTTAATGTTGATGCATCAACTAATTGTTCAAAACAGATAGCAGGTCTTAAATTTGCAAATAATTTTAATTCTTTTCTAAGTTTTAATAATGCTCTTTCGGGTTTTTTTGAAAATTCTAAGTTATCCCATTTAGGACCTCCAACAGCACCAAGCATAACCACTTCGCTTTCTAAAGCTTTGTAAAACACTTCATCAGTTATAGGTGTTCCATGTTTATCATACGAACAACCACCAGCTAGATCTTCATCTATTTCAAAATCCAAAGATTTGTTGTCATTAAACCAATTAATAATTTTTTTTACTTCGCCAATAACTTCAGGACCAATACCATCACCTGGTAATAAAAGTATTTTTCTTTTTTTAACTTTAATCATTAAAAATCCATGGTTTTTTATTTTTTAGATTTGTTTCAAAGTTTTCAATTTTATCTGACTTTTTTAATGATAGAGCAATATCGTCTAATCCCTCAAGCAAGCACTTTTTCTTAAAGGGATCTACATCAAACTTAATTTCATTATTTCCATAAACTATTTTTTCGTCATTTAAATCAACAGAAATTTCTTCTTTTCTGTTAGCATATTCTGATAATTCCTTAATTTTTTCTTCTTCTAGAATTATGGGTAAAATTCCATTTTTAAAACAATTGCTATAGAATATGTCTGCATAGCTAGAACTAATTACACAAGTTATCCCAAAATCTAATAATGCCCAAGGTGCATGCTCTCTAGAAGAACCACATCCAAAATTTTTACCTGCAATTAGAATTTTTGAACCTTTATATGGATTCTGATTTAAAATAAAATCTCTAATTTCTTTACCTTGATCGTCGTATCTCATTTCAAAGAATAAATTTTTACCAAGTCCAGTTCTTTTAATTGTCTTTAAAAACTGTTTTGGAATAATCATGTCTGTATCTATATTCACTATAGGTAAATATGCTGGCACACTTTTTAATCTATTAAATTTTTGCATTAGTTTTGATACTTCCTCACATCATCTAGACTTCCAGATATTGCAGCAGCGGCTGCCATACCAGGACTAACTAAATGAGTTCTACCGCCTCTTCCTTGTCGTCCTTCAAAATTTCTGTTTGAAGTAGAAGCACATCTTTCTTCAGGTTTTAATTTATCAGCATTCATTGCTAAACACATTGAGCAACCTGGCTCTCTCCATTCAAAACCAGAATTAACAAATATTTTATCTAAACCTTCTTGTTCAGCCTGCTCTTTTACTAAACCAGAGCCAGGAACAACCATTGCATTTACATGTGAAGATATTTTTTTATCTTTTAAAATTTTAGCAGCCTCTCTTAAATCTTCTATTCTGCCATTTGTGCAACTTCCAATAAACACCTTGTCTATTTTAATGTCTTTAGCTGCCATATCTGGTTTTAAACCCATATATTTTAAAGCTCTTTCAATAGAGTTCTTTTTATCCTCATCACTTTCACTTTGAGGATTAGGAACTTTATCATCTATAGTAATTACATCTTGAGGAGAAGTCCCCCATGTAATCATTGGTAAAATTTCATCTGCATTTAAATTAAGCTCTTGATCAAAACTTGCATCTGTATCAGTTTTAAGAGTACTCCAATAGTTTAAGGCTTTTTCCCAATTATCTCCTTTTGGCGACATAGGTTTTCCGTTTAAATAATTAAATATTTTTTCATCTGGTGCTATTAATCCTGCTCTTGCTCCACCTTCTATTGTCATATTACAAATAGTCATTCTTTGCTCAACACTCAAAGATCTAATTAAATCACCAGCATATTCTATAACTGAACCTGTTCCACCAGCCGTTCCAATTTTTCCAATAATTTGAAGTATTACATCTTTTGATGTAACGCCTAGAGGTAATTGACCATTAACATTTATTCTAAAATTTTTTGCTTTTTTTTGAACTAATGTTTGTGTTGCTAAAACATGTTCAACTTCAGATGTCCCAATACCAAATGCTAATGAACCGAAAGCACCATGTGTTGCTGTATGACTATCGCCACAAACTATTACTGTTCCAGGTTGAGTGAAACCTTGTTCGGGTCCAATTATATGCACAATCCCCTGACGTTTGTCATCCATTCCAAAAAGCTGGACTCCAAATTCTTTACAGTTAGCTTCTAATGTATCAACTTGTATTTTTGACTCTACATCAGCTATTCCTTTTGTTCTATCTGTCGTAGGTACATTGTGATCAGCTACAGCTAAAGTTAAATTAGGGTGTCTAACTTTTCTATTTGAATTTCTTAAACCTTCAAAAGCTTGGGGACTTGTTACTTCATGAACTAAATGCCTATCAACAAACAATAACGCAGTTCCATCATCTTGTTGATCAACCAAGTGATCTTTCCAAATTTTATCGTAAAGAGTAGTAGACATTGAAAAAAAAATTATTTTTTTTCTGAAGGACTTTCTGATTTTAGTTCTTCTTTTGAAATCTCTGCTGCTGGAGCTTCTTCTTTAGAAGCTTCTGCTACTGGTGCCGCCTCTACTGCTGGAGCTTCTTCTTTAGGAGTTTCTGCAACTGGTGCAACATTTTCCTCAGTTACAGTTTCTGGTTTTACATCAACATCAATCCCAATTTTCTTTCTTATTTTTTCTGCAATTCTTGCTGATTTACCAGTTCTGTCTCTTAAGTAGTAAAGTTTAGCTCTTCTTACTTTTCCTGATCTTATTACTTTAATTGAATCTATAAGTGTTCCATATAACGGGAAAGTTCTTTCAACACCTTCTCCAAAAGAAATTTTTCTAACCGTAAAAGAAGAATTTAAATCTCTACTTTTTTTAGCAATACAAACGCCTTCAAAATATTGAATTCTTTCTTTTTTACCTTCGGTAATTCTAACACCAACTTTAACTACATCTCCTGGATAGAAATCTGGAATTTTTTTCTCTGATAGTATTTTTTTAACGTTATGTTGGTTTATTTCTTCAATTGTTTTCATATCAGTGTTTATCAAGTTAATTCTTCTTATATTTTTGCCATAAATCTGGTCTTCGGACGCGTGTTATAGCCTCAGATTGAGATAAACGCCAGTCTTTAATTTTGCTGTGATCACCGGATAATAGTACCTCTGGAACAGCTTTTTCCTCCCAAATTTGTGGTTTTGTGTATTGTGGATACTCCAATAACCCATTTTCAAAACTTTCGTCGACCCTAGAGTTTTCATTACCTAGAACTCCAGGTAAAAGTCTTAATATACTATCAATCACAACAAATGCTGCTGTTTCTCCTCCTGATAAAATATAATCTCCTATACTTATCTCTTCTATATTTCGAGTAGATAATACCCTTTCATCAACACCTTCAAAATGACCACAAATGAAAGATACTGATTTCTCATTTGATAATTCTCGAGCATAATTTTGATCAAATTTTTTACCTTTTGGTGATAAATAAATTACTTTTTCACCTTCAATTTTATTTTGATCTAAAGATTTTGCTAAGACATCTGCTTTTAAAAGCATTCCAGAGCCTCCACCATAGGGAGTGTCGTCAACTGTTTTATGTTTATCTTCAGCTGCATCTCTGATGTTTACAATATTTAAATTCCATAAATTTTTAGATAAAGCTTTTCCATATAGGCCTTTTGATAAAGGCCCAGGAAAAAATTCAGGATAAAGTGTAAACACTTGAGCTTGCCACATAAATAATCTTTAAATTATTTTTGTTCCTCTTTAGGAGCTTCTGCTGGTGCTGCTTCTGCCGCTGGAGCTTCTTCTTTAGGAGCTTCTGCTGGTGCTGCTTCTGCCGCTGGAGCTTCTTCTTTAGGAGCTTCTGCTGGTGCTGCTTCTGCCGCTGGAGCTTCTTCTTTAGGAGCTTCTGCTGCTGCTTTAGGAGCTGCTGCTGGAGCTTCTTCCCCTGCTTTTTTTCTTTCCTTTTTAGGAACAGCTTTTTGTGGATTATTTCCATTTGCTGGCATTGGCATTAGTTCGTTTTCACCTAAAATTCTAGCGACTCTAGTTGTGGGTTGAGCACCTTGGCCTAACCAATACTTAATTCTTTCAGCTTCAAGACCAACTCTTTCTTTTTTATCTTTAGGTAAAAGAGGATTAAAAAATCCCACTTTCTCAATAAATCTTCCATCTCTTGCAAAACGACTATCTGCTACTACAACTTTGTAAACAGGTCGTTTTTTTGTTCCACCTCTTGATAATCTTAGTTTTAACATTCTTTCTCCTTTTTATTATTTTAATTGATTAAATAGCTCTGGCGGTATTCCTTTATCAGACATACCTTTCAGATTTCCTTTTGACATCTTCTTCATCATTTCAGACATCATTTTAAATTGCTTTAGCAATTTATTGATAGTGGCTGGATCTGTGCCAGAGCCATTAGCAATTCTTTTTTTTCTAGAACCATCAATAAGTTTTGGGTTCTCCCTTTCTCTTTTAGTCATCGACAAAATAATAGCTTCATTTTTAGTTATAATACTTTCATCAATTCCAGCTGAATCCATTTGAGATTTCATTTTTGAAACTCCAGGCATAAAAGACATTATGCCCTCAATGCCTCCCATTTTTTTCATTTGCCTCAACTGAGTCAAATAATCTTCCATTGAAAATTGACCTTTTTTTAAATTCTCCTCTGCTTTTTTTATATTCTCTTCACCTAAATCTTGTGCAGCTTTTTCTACAAGAGATACTATGTCTCCCATTCCAAGAATTCTGTTAGCTATTCTATCTGGATGGAATACTTCAAGATTTTCAATTTTTTCACCAATACCTAAAAATTTAATTGGGACATCAGAAACATATTTCATGCTAACCGCAGCACCACCTCTTGCATCTCCATCTGCTCTAGTTAAAATTATTCCTGATAAATTAACAGTATTTTTAAATTCTTTAGCAACTGATGCAGCAACTTGTCCTGTTAAAGAGTCTGCAACTAAAAAAGTTTCTGTAGGGTTTATTACACTTTCAATTTGCTTAATTTCACTCATCATTTGTAAGTCAATTTGAGTTCTGCCAGCAGTATCAAACAAAATAATCTCAGCTCCATTTAAATTTGCTGCGCTAATAGCCCTTTGACAAATATCTGTTGGTTGCTGACCTTCAATAATAGGCAGCGTTAAAATATCATTTTGTTCTCCAATTGATTTAAGTTGTTCTTGCGCGGCAGGTCTATAAATATCAAGACTAACCATCATTACCTTTTTCTTTTTATTGGCTTCTAAGTATTTAGCTAGTTTTGCGGTAGTTGTTGTTTTACCTGAACCTTGTAATCCAACAAGCATCATAGGAACTGGTGGCACAGCACTAAGATTTATCTCGTTATTTGATCCACCTAATAGATTAACTAATTCATCGTAAACAATTTTTACGACCATGTCCCCAGGAGAGGTTGATCTAATAATTTCTTGGCCCAAAACTTTTGGTTTTACATTTTCTATAAAATCTTTGGCTACTTCTAAAGTAACGTCAGCTTCTAACAGAGCCTGTCTGATACCTCTTAATCCCTCATCAACTTGAGCTTCATCAAGTGAAGGGGCTTTTTTTAAAGAAGAAAAAATTTCTTCGAATTTACTTGTTAAGTTTTCAAACATAATTATTACGCACAGCAGTAATCTCACTAGTGGGCGAAGCCTCGCTGACTAGTGTCGATCTCTTTGTTACCAAAGACACCGCAAAGTTAATGTTTTTGCGGAAACGGAGACAACCTATAATAGAGGTTCAAAAAGTCAATAAATAAGTTAAATATCTATATATGGATATTAAAGCTTTTAAAATGGATGGTTTGGGCAATGATTTTGTAATTATTGATCAAAGAAGTCAAAATTATAATCTGACTAAAGATCAAATTATTAAAATATGTGATCGTAATTTTATTGGATGTGATCAGCTAATCTTTATCCAAAAAAGTGAGGAGAAAGATGCTGGATTAGAGTTCTATAATTCAGATGGAAGTATTTCTGGTGCATGCGGAAATGGTACTAGATGTGTAGCTGACCTTTTATCAAAAGAAAATAGTGATAAAGAAATTATACTTTGGACCACTTCAGGTGCATTAAAATCACAAATTTTAGGCAATAATTCAGTAGAAACTGAAATTGGAATTGCAAAAACAAATTGGAATGAAATTCCATTAAACAAAAATTTGGATACAAAAAACTTGAACATCAAAATTGTTAATAAAAATAACATTGAGCATATTGGTGGAACTTGTGTAAATGTAGGAAATCCTCATGTTGTTTTTTTTGTAG
The DNA here is from genome assembly GCA_014653385.1 of Pelagibacterales bacterium SAG-MED50. Classification (GTDB taxonomy): domain Bacteria; phylum Pseudomonadota; class Alphaproteobacteria; order Pelagibacterales; family Pelagibacteraceae; genus Pelagibacter. The sequence goes on from JACWER010000007.1 coordinate 57,212, forward strand.
ATAATATTGAAGACTATGATTTAAAAAAGATAGGACCTGAAATAGAAAATCACAATTATTTTCCAGAGAAATGTAATGTTACTCTTGCAAAAGTTATTAGTAAAAAATTAATTAAAGTTAAAGTTTGGGAAAGAGGTGCTGGACTTACAAAGGCATGTGGAACAGCGGCATGTGCTACTGCTGTTGCAGCAAATATTAATGGACTAACGGATAAAAAAACTGATATTGAATTTGCATTAGGAAACCTATCAATAACAATTGATCAGAACAATAGTATTCATATGAAAGGACCTGTCTCAGACATTACAAATATTGAGATTAATATTTAATGGGAATTTTTGATAAATTTAAATCTGGTTTTAAAAAGAGTGCATCTGCTTTTACATCTGGCTTAAGAGATATAGTTGTAAAAAAAGAAATAGATGACAAAACTTTAGATAGAATTGAAGAATATTTAATTCAGTCAGATGTTGGTGTTGTTGCTGCATCTGAAATTAAAGAAATAATCTCTGATAGTAAAATTGATCCGAAGAAAGATATTGCTGAGGAAATAAGTGTAATTCTAAAAGAGTATATTGTTTCGTTAATGAAACCTCTTGAAAATAATTCTTTTTTTCAAAAAAAAGAAAAAATTAATGCAACATTAGTTTCGGGTGTTAATGGTGTTGGAAAGACAACAACTATTGGAAAAATTAGTAAAATATTAAAGGCAAATGGAAATAAAGTTATGCTTGCTGCATCAGATACTTTTCGAGCTGCAGCTATTGAACAATTAGAAAGTTGGGCAAATAAAGTAGAGGTTGAAATAACTAAATCCTCACAAGGTGCAGATCCTGCCTCTGTTGCTTATAAAGCTATTGAAGATGCAATTGCAAATAACTTTACTCAAGTTTTAATTGATACAGCAGGAAGATTGCAGAATAAAAAAAATTTAATGGAGGAGTATAAAAAAATTGCAAATGTAACAAAAAAAATAGACCCTGAAGCCCCACATGATGTAATTTTGGTTTTAGATGCTACTTCAGGCCAAAATGTAATTAATCAAGTTGAAGAATTTAATAAAATTATCCCAATCACTGGTCTCATAATGACAAAATTAGATGGTACTGCTAAGGGAGGAATTCTTTTAGCTGTTGCTAAAAAATATAAGCTTCCAATTATTGCTTTAGGCCTAGGAGAAAAAGAAGATGATCTACAAATCTTTGAAGCAGAAAAATTTGCTGATGCTTTTACCCAAATTAATTGATTAAAGTGCTTGATATTAAAGGTTTATAGAAGGTGCACTTATAATTTTCTTTGAAATTATCATGTCCACATTTTTTAGCTATTGATGAAATAATAAAATCAAACTTTCCATTTTTTGGATAAAGCTCTAATTTTTTTTCACTAATATCAAATTTAAAGTTGGCATTTAAATTTTTAACAGCACTGATCATTACCAATGTTTTGTTGTCTTTTAAAAGATAATAAGCAAAATCGTCAGGAAAAACTGGAAAGTCATATTCATCTAGAAAATATTTTGCTCTTTTTGGAAACCATTCATAAGAAATTAATGGGTATGAATTTTTCGTTTTATAATCATATATATAAAGATCTTTGGGGTAATCATTTATATAGTTACTATTTTCTCCTCTAGCTAATATCGCTTTCTCTCTAGTTTTAAAATAAAGGGCAAAACTTTCATTATGTGAGTTCATCTGATCTATATGGAATAAATTATCAACTAATGATTTATTTTCTTGTGCTGAAACAAAATTGTTAAAAGATAGAAAAATAATGAAGACTAAAAGTATTTTTTTCACACCAAAAATTTATTAATAAAATTTGTGCTATATTTGTTTAGAATGTGGCTTAATTTAAACTTTTAAAAAATGTTTTTAATGCATATAAAAGCTTTTCATCATATTCCATCATATGATCATCAAATTTTGTAAAATGAGAATACTTTGGTTGATTAGCAATTTCATAAATTTTTTTACCCATCCAAAAAGGTACGATTTGATCAACTTCACCATGCATAACTAAAACAGGTGTATTAATATTCTTAATTTTATTTTGATTATCATACTTATCTTTTAGTAAAAGAGACACTGGGATGTATGGATAAAAGTTTTTTGCAGCCTCTATCATTGACGTAAAAGGTGTCTCCAGGATCAATCCAGCATATTTATTACTTTGTGCTATCTCAGTTGCAACCCCAGTTCCAAGGGACTCTCCATACAGTATGATATCTTTTTCTTTTAAACCTAATTTTTTAAGCCATTTAATTGCACTATTTGCATCTATATAAAGTCCTTTTTCAGAGGGTTTACCTTTGTTGCCACTAAAACCCCTCCAAGCTATTATTAAAAAATTAACATCCATGTCTTTAAAATGATTCAGTTTATGAATTCTATTTTCAAGTTTTCCAGCATTTCCATGAAAGTAAATAATTGTTTTAAATCTTTTAAGATCCTTTTTATGAAACCATCCTAGTAAATTTATACCATCTGAAGTTAAGATTTTAACTTTTTCTACTTCTACTTCTAACTTGTCTCCAGAATAATTATTCTCTTCAGGATGATACATTAAGTTTCTCTGAAATATGAACAGCAATACTAAAAGTGAAATATATATAACTAATATCCCTATAACAATTTTCAAAAAACTCATTTTATTTTTTTTTGTTAATAATTAAAAAAAATATATAAGAAACTAAACTTAAAAATAAGAAAAATGAAAAAGCAGCCTTAAATCCTATTATTTCAGTATAACCAAAATTTTTAACTAGATCGATTACAAGACCCATAACCCACTGCATTATAAAAGTTCCAAGGAAAATTAATAAATTAAATGATGTTAGTGCTTTACCCGCCAAATGACTTTGAAAAGATAGACCTACAGCTGGTTGTGTTACAGATAAGAAAATTGAACTTAAGATAAATAATGTAATATAAAACGCACCTGCTTTTGATCCTAAAATTATAATAGTTAACATAACTAAAAAACTAACTGGCAAACCAAGTTTTAATATTTTTAATGCACTAAATCCGAAGTTTGTAATTCTAGGTAAAAAATAACCCCATAAAAAAAATGAAACAAGCATTGTAATATTTATCCAAAATAATCCTGTAGCACTTTCAAGTGGAGTGTAACCAGCAACTCTAATCATCCATGGTCCTGCCCAAAGAGTCTGAATTGCCATTAACCCTCCGTAGTTAAATAAACCCATCGGAATAACACTGATAAAGAATTTATTTTTCCATACATCGGATAATGAACCTTGCCTCACTGGATTTTCCAAAGATTCATCTTTTTGATGATCCCATTTTGGAATAAAAGCTAAAATTAAAAAAAAGCTAATTAATATTAATGCTGCTATCCCACCAAATAACCATCTCCAGCCTAAAGCTGGTAATAAAAGTTGAACAGGTAATGTAGAGGATAGAAATCCTAATGATGCTATCATTAACATCCAAGAATTTGCTCTTTGTTGTTGGTTTTCTGCAAACCAAATTCTATAACCTGTTAATGGAGCCATTAAACAAGCGCTTACTCCAACTCCAATTAATATTCTAGAAACTAGTAATCCTGAAAAGTTCTGAGCAAGTGCAAAGGATACTGTTCCAATAAAAGCTATTAATAAAAATGATGATACAATTTTTTTTGGTCCAAACTTATCTAACAAATATCCAAGGGGAATTTGCATAGACGCAAAACCTAAAAAATAACCTCCAGCAAGCAGTCCAAGGTCTGCAGCCATTAATTCAAATTCTAGAGTTAAAACTGGAGAAAGAGTAGCTGTAATTGCTCTTAACAAACAAGATAAAAAATATCCAAAAGCAAATACAAAAAAAACAGTAATAGCCTGTCTTTTAGGCAAAATATAATTTTCCATTAATTAAAAATTTAACGATACGTCTCGATGAACGGAGTTACATCTTGCAACAAATTTTGCCTGCTCTTTGGTTAATTTAGATTGTCTTCTTAAACCAATATTATGTTTAATTACCTCATTATATTTCATTAACTCAGGTAACAAATTTTTATTCGCATCTTCTCTCCAAGAATTTTCCATGTTGAAGAGACTGAATGTATCTGAGCTTGCTGTCAATAATTCCTTCTCATTAACATCATCGCTATCTAAAATTGATATTAAGTCATCTAATTTATTTGCAAACTCTTCTGTGCCTGAAATTTCTCCCAATTTTTCAAAAAGATTATCAATAATTGGAATTGCGTTTTCATAATCTTTATTATTTATTACATATTTTAATTCATCAATTTTAGGTGAAAGTTCATTTAGTTTTTCATGATCTTGGATAAACATAACTATTTGATCTAAGTTGTCATAGGCCTCATCAACATTTTTTCTATATCTTTTAGTTCTTGTATTTTTTGCTTTTTGAATAATCTTGAATTCTTCATTTTTAGATTTCCAAACTTCTGGTATTCCTTTGCTTAACTCATCAATTTCTAATTGATAATTTTCTATTTTAAGTTCTAATTTATTTTTATCTGCAGCTTCTTCTGAATTTAAGTTTCTAATTTCAGACTCTAACTTTTCAATTCTCTTATTTAATTTTCTAATCTTTTTCTCTTTTTTTCTAACTTTAAAGTGTAGATCTTTATAATCCTTAGCAAACAAATTGTACTCTTTCTCGGTCGTTTGCAGTTTTGTCACTAAAGCAAATGTACCTAAAGCATTATCAAAATGCTCCTCAAAAATATCTAGCTTATCATTAGGAAGGTTTGAAGGGGTTAATTTTTGAAAACTATTAATAGCAGCCACAATTTTTTGTTCATCATTTTTATAAATATCAAACTTATATTCTTGTAAGCAATGTTGAAGTTTTGGATTTATTGGTGGTGGGGCAACTTTTGATGTTAAATATGTTCTTGCAGGCAAGTAATTTACTAATGTTGGGTAAAAACCTACAATTCCAAGTCCTATAAGCTGAAGAACTATAAAAGGCACAACACCTTTCCAGATGTTCAAAGTTGAAACTAACTTAGATGCAACTCCTCTTAGATAAAATAAAGCAAAACCAAACGGTGGGGTTAAAAAAGAAGTTTGTAAATTAACACCAATCATCACTCCTAACCAGATTGCACTAACATTTGCACCAGGTTCTGCCAACAATATTGGTGCAATTATAGGAACAACTACTACTGCAATTTCAATAAAATCTAAAAAGAAACCTAATACAAAGATTACAGCCATTACAACAATAAATTGAGTCCAAAAACCTCCTGGCAAATCTTGTAAAAAATCTCTAACTAATTCTTCACCACCAAACGCTCTAAAGCCAGAAGTTAACATTGCTGCTCCAAGAAGAATTATAAATACCATTGAGGTGGTCACACAAGTTTCGGTGACAACTTCTCTTAAAACATTGTTAATTTTATAAGTTCTCCAAAAACTCCAAGAGATCCCAATTAAAAAAATAATTGTAAAAAAACCAGTAACAAATATTGCAGTCAAATCCCTAGTTTCGATAGCTTTAATATTTAAGTTGAAATTTTTAGAGAGAAAATAAATTGGAATGATTGATATAATGGAAACTATAATTGGATAGTATGCATCTTTTTTACCTTTATGAAGACGGTAGCCAGCCATCATTGTTGCACCTATCGCACCAATTGAACCAGCTTGATTTACTGTAGCAATACCCATTAGTATAGATCCAAGAACAGCAAAGATTAATGCAAGTGGAGGTATAATTACCATTAAAACTCTAATCCAAAATTTAGAGTCAAAATTGCCTTTAAATGGTACGGGTGGAGCTGCCTTAGGATTTAATCTTGCATATACCAAAACATATATCATATACAAACCAACTAACACTAGACCAGGTAATAATGCTCCAAGAAACATATCCCCAGCACTAGTTGAGCCTACTCTAAGTTCACCTGGCATATTAAATTCACCAGTAACAATCTTGTAATCTGTCTGACGCATTGTGTTAGCTACATCTGCAGCGCTTGCTAATTGGTCTGCTATAATTATTAAAACAATTGATGGTGGTATTATTTGACCCAATGTTCCAGATGAACATACAATTCCACTTGCGAGACTTTTGTCATATTTGTTATTCAGCATAGTTGGTAAAGAAATCAAACCCATTGCTATTACTGTTGCCCCAACTATACCTGTTGTTGCAGCAAGTAATGCACCAACAAAGATTACTGAAATACCTAATCCACCAGGAATAGGACCAAATAATTGACCCATAGTTACAAGAAGATCTTCTGCAATTTTTGATTTTTGCAACATAATTCCCATAAAAATAAATAATGGAATTGCAATTAACGTATCAGTTTCGACATCCCAATAATTACTCCTAAAATTGGTAATACCGGCTGTAAGCCATTCTTTCGGACCATCTACAGCAAAATATGCACTTACATCTCCCTCAAATAAATAACCAGCCAGAGCACCAAGACCAATTGATATTATCGCAGATCCAGGAAGTGCAAAGGCTACAGGGAACCCTGATGCTAGAGCGGAGATCATTATAATTACAAGTAAAGCTAAAAATAAATGTTCCATTTTTTAATTTTTTAAAAGTTTGTGACTGCTATCCATAAAATAACTTGTAAATTGAATTAACATAGTGACGGCGAACACGGCTAAATATACCGCCATTAAATAAAGTAAATATAATCCGTTTGAACCTTGTTGAGTAATTTCAAAGGAAATAACTGGGCCATTAATTATACTTGCCTTACCACCCATACCTAAGAATAAAATTATAAGACAGAGAGGGATACCAAATACAAATGATCCAATTGCATTGGTCCATGCTTTTTTTCTTTCACTAAAACCAGTATAAAGAACATCAACTCTTACATGTCCTTCGTGAATCAAAGCATATGCACTTGCAAAAAGATATAATGCTGCATACCAAAAACGAACTAAGTCTCCTTGAAATGCTTGCTCGTACTGAAATATAAATCTAGATAATACAATCAAAAATTCACTTCCAACCACTAAAACTGCCAACCAAATAAAACCCACAGATCTGGTAAAATATCCAATCACAAATGACAATAAAATTAGAGGAAAGTGGATAAAAGTAATTCTAAAACTTGGAATTACTAAATTAATTTTAATAGCCTCATTAAAAATTGGCTCAGCTAGTTTCTCAACAACTAAAAATGAAATTAAAAAATCTACAATACCAACGATTAGTACAGCCCAAAATGATGATCTAACGATATAAGCAGTAATGTTAGTAAGTATTTTAGCATCAGTTTCTAAAGTTTGATTTATGGATTTAAAAACATAAATTAAGACAAGTATGAATGATAGGAAATAAAATAATAATTGAATAAAACACAAGTTAAGAACTGACCCACTTAAAGGTGTGGTTAATTTTTTAAATCCAAACAATCCATAATGTGAAAATAATTGCTTTAGACCAGGCCAATCGAACCAGATTGTCAAAACATTATTTGCAAGAAAAATGAATGAAAAAGCTAATATTGAATAGCTAAATACCCTTAAAAAAATCGGTAAATTATTTTTTTTAACCATAAAGCAAAAGCTTTTTTTTTATAATTTATTATAAAAAAGGGCCCATTTAAGGGCCCTTTTAAATTTAATTAGAAATTAATTACAATCCTAATGCTCTATTTCTCTGAGAAATATATGGTGAGTCAGACAAGTTAGTCCAAGCACCAATTTCTTTACGACCTTTAATAAAAGCACCATGCACTTTTTTAGCAAGAGCACTATGTTGCTGTACTTCGTCGTAAACTTCTGCAGCACCTTTTGCAAACGCATCGTAAACTTTGTCGCTAAACTTCTCAAGCTTAACTCCATTTTCATTTACTAAACGTGCTAAGGCTGCACCGTTTTTAGCATTATACTCAGCCATTGTAGTCGTATCAGCCCAATCACAAGCTGTTTTGATCGTAATTTGGTCTGATTTTGTAAGGCTTGTAAACCATGATTTATTAACACCGCATGCTAATGTAGATCCTGGCTCGTGCATACCTGGGTAATAATAGTACTTGGCAGCTTCATGAAACTTCATAGCTTCATCATTCCAAGGACCTACCCATTCAGTTGCATCAATTGCACCTGACACAAGGTTTTCATAAATTTGTCCACCAGGAAGTGAAATTGGAGAACCACCTAGTTTTCCAAGAACTTGTCCACCTAATCCAGGCATACGCATTTTTAAACCTTTTAAATCGTTAGCTGATCTAATTTTTTTATTAAACCAACCACCCATTTGTACACCTGTGTTACCAGCTGCAAAACTTTGAGTTCCGTAATCATCAGTTAACTCATCCCAAAGTTCTTGTCCACCAGCATATTTAAGCCAAGCATTCATCTCTGAATACGTGAAACCAAATGGACTAGCAGTAAAGTATCCAAATGCAGGGTGTTTTTTAACCCAGTAGTAATCAGCACCATGATACATTTGTGAGTTACCAGAAGCAACTTCATCAAATGAGTCAAATGCTTTAACTCTTTCGTTAGCAGCGTAATAAGTAACTTGTATTCTTCCATCACTCATATCGCTTAATCTCTGTGCAAGTCTTTGCGCACCAGTTCCTAGACCAGGAAAATCTCTTGGCCAAGTAGCTACCATTGAAGCTTCAACTCTTTCTTTGGCAACAGCTGGAGCTGATAAAGATGTTGCAGCTACAGCAGCAACACCAGTTGTAGCAGCAGCTTTAAAGAACTTACGTCTTGAAGGCGCATTACTAGCCTTCAATGATTTTTTTTCTTTAATCATTTTCTCTCCTCTTTTAGTGTTAGTTAATTAACTAGCTTAATTTAATTATAATTGAACTATGAAGTCCATAGTCAAAATTACCAATTATAATATTTATTACAATCTGAAGTAGAACTTTAGGGTTTAAATAAGTTTTTCGTCTTCATAAACAGAAATTTTCATAGGGAGATGAATTACTACATTCCCCAGCGCATAGCTGCAGTATGAACTGGTGCATCCCAATTTTTTAAAATCTCTTCATCACATTTAAGGAGAGTAATAGAGGCTCCTTGCATTTCAAGTGAAGTACAATAATTGCCTACTAAGCTTCTTGTAATCTCAACTCCCTTAGATTGTAGAATTTTACATGCATCATCATAAACCAAATATAATTCTGTAAGCGGCGTGCCACCCATACCATTAACAAAAAGCAACATCTTTTCATTATTTTCTGGTTTTAAATCATCAAGAATAGCATCTAAAATATTTCCTACTATTTTTTTTGATGATTGTATTTTCTCTCTTTTTCTCCCTGGCTCTCCATGGATTCCAACTCCAAATTCCATTTCATCAGGACCAATATCAAAAGTTGGTTTTCCTGCTTCTGGAGTTGTGCAGCTCGTAAACGCAACACCCATAGTACCAGCGTTTTTATTTACTTTCTCTCCAATTTTTTTACAGTCCTCTAATGATCCGCTATCTTCAGCTAGAGATCCAACTATTTTTTCTACTAAAACTGTTGCAGCTACACCACGTCTACCAGTTGTAAAAGTAGAGTCTTCAACAGCAACATCATCATTGGTTACAATACTATCACTTTTTTGAGAGTACATTTCTGCTCCCATCTGAAAGTTCATAATGTCACCTGAGTAATTTTTAACAATAAATAAAATACCTGCTCCACTATCAACATGTTCAGCAGCTGCTAACATTTGATCAGGAGATGGTGCAGAGAAAACAAAACCTGGACACGCTACATCCAACATTCCATGACCAACAAAACCACCGTGCATGGGCTCATGACCACTTCCTCCTCCTGATATTAAAGATACCTTGCCTTCTTTAGTTTTGTTTTTTCGAGAAACAAAATTTGGATCAAAATTAACCTTAATAATATCACTGTGAGCTTTGCCAAAACCTTCAAGACTCTCTCTTAAAAAATCATCAGTTTTATTTATAAATTTTTTCATTTTTTCCTCCTATTGATTGATGACCGATTTACAAATTGTTTCAATAATAAGTTGTGAAGAGCGAGCCCCAGGATCAATATGTCCTTTAGCTCTTTCGCCCAAAAATGATGCTCTACCTTTTGTACACAACATATCTTTTGTTGCTAACATTCTATCTTTTGCAATCTTAATTACATCATTTAACTCTTGTTCTATTTCATTTTTATTCTTTATATCTTTTAGTTTGTCAGATACTGGAATTAATACATCCATCATTGTTTTTTCTCCAACTCCGGCCTTACCTCTTTCTTTCATTGCTTGAATACCATTTATAATCATCTCACATGCTTTATTGAAATTAATATTTTTATTGAGGTCAGTAGTTTTTGCCATAGACATAAAGAAAGTTCCAAATAAAGCACCTGATGAACCACCAATTCCAGATAAAACTTTCATTGCAATCATATTTAATGCTTTATCCATAGGTAGATCTTTAATTGTATTTTCAAGCTCAACTACTAATTTAAGTCCTCTTTGTACATTAAAAACGTGATCACCGTCCCCGATATTTTGATCCAGCGCCTCTATTTCGGGTGCATTTTCATCAATTACTTTTTGAATATTTTTTGCCTGAGAAATTAAAAAGTTAACGCTCATCAATTCTATTTCCTTCTTTATCAAATTTTAAAACTTTATTCGTATTAATATCAAAATTTATTATCTCATTTATAGACGATTTGTAGCTGCCTTGAACTGAAGATAATACTTCATGCCCTTCAAAATTA
>JACWER010000008.1 GCA_014653385.1 Pelagibacterales bacterium SAG-MED50
CATTTCCCGTAAATACATTCTAATTGGATCATCACTTAATTGTTGAGTTGGTTAATTTACTGATATTAAATTTACCAGTTTTAGAATAAGCAATCGTTCCTTTTGGAGCACCTTTATCTCTGATAAAATTGGTTAAACTTCTAGTATCTAATCCTGTAATTCCAACTATTTTATTTTTTTTAAGCCAGCCATCTAAATGAAGAAAAGATCTATAATTTGATGGAGAGGTTATTTCAGTATTAAAAATTACTCCTTTAGCCCATATTTTATCAGACTCGTGATCTTCTTTATTAGTTCCAACATTTCCTATGTGGGGGAACGTAAAGTTAATAATTTGTCCAGCGTAAGAGGGATCTGATATAATTTCTTGGTATCCCGTTAATGATGTATTAAAGCAAACTTCTCCAGTAGCTTCTCCCTGGTAACCAATTCCTATTCCTTTAAAAACCTTATTGTTTTCTAGAACTAAAACGCCTGTATGAATTTGTGAATTTTTTGAGTTAGTTTTTTTTGCTTTTTTGGTCAATTACAACTCATGAGTTAAAGGTTAATACAATAAATGCATTATTATCGCAACAGAGATGTATTATAAAATTGTAAAAAAACAATTTTTCTTTTGAAGAATTTTTTCTTTGCAGTAGATTAAAAAAATTATGGCATTAAAAGAAACAATCGAAACTGAATATAAAAACGCTTTAAAAGCTAAAGAGAAAACTAAAATATCAACCTATAGGTTAATATTATCTTGTATTAAAGATTTAGACATTGTGAACAGGTCAGGCCCAAATAAAAAGGACACGGATGACGAGGATATTAAGAAGCTTTTAAAAAAAATGGTTAAGCAAAGAACCGAATCGATAGATATTTATAAGAAAAATAACAGGACAGATCTTTTAGAAGTTGAACAAAATGAACTTGATATTTTATCAGGTTTTTTACCGAAACAACTTGGTGAAGAAGAAACAAAAAAAATATGTGCTGATGTTATTTCAAAACTTGGGGCAAGTTCAGTAAAAGATATGGGCAAGGTAATGGGAGAGCTAAAAAACACACATGCTGATGAAATTGATTTTGCAAAAGCAGGTCCTCTAATTAGGGAATTATTAAATAGTTAATGAAATACCCAAAAGAGTATCTTGATGAAATTAAAACAAGGCTCAAAGTTTCAATAGTTGTATCAAAGTCAGTTGCTTTAAAAAAAAGAGGCAAAGAATATGTTGGTCTCTCTCCTTTTAAAACAGAAAAAACTCCATCATTTACTGTTAATGATGAAAAAGAATTTTATCATTGTTTTGCAACTTCAGAGCATGGAAACATCTTTGACTTTGTAATGAAAACCCAAAATTTTAAATTTGGCGAAGCTGTTAAACACTTAGCACAATTAGCAGGCATGCAGCCATATATGTTTTCAAAACAAGATGAAGAAAGAGAGAAAAAATGGAAAGAGTATTTATCAATCTATAGTCAATATGTTTATTTTTATCACAGTGAATTGTTAAAAAATGAAAGTTATTCAAATGCTAGAGATTATTTAAAAAATAGATCTTTAGGAAAGGAAGAAGTTAAAAAATTTAAAATTGGCTATATTGAAAAAAATCCTAATTTTTTTGAAAAATTAAAAAATCAATTTAGTGAACAAACTTTAGTTGAAAGTGGCCTGTTTTATCTTGATGAAAAAAAAAATTCATATATTGAAAGATTTAAAGGTCGATTAATCTTTCCTATAAATAATATTTCTGGTCAACCTATTGCTTTGGGTGGAAGAATAATAGAAAACTTAGATTATTTAGCAAAATACATCAATTCACCCGAAACTAATTTTTTTAAAAAAGGTTCAAATTTATACAATTTAGATTCAGCTAGAAAATTTTCTAATAAATTAGATCATATTTATTTAGTTGAAGGTTATATGGATGTTGTTGGTTTAAGTAAAAATGGAATTGAAAATGTTGTTGCAAATTTAGGTACATCCTTAACGGATAAACAAATTTTAACTTTAAATCAGTTCTTTGACGATATTATAATTTGTTTTGACGGTGATGAAAGCGGCTATAAAGCTGCGGTTAGAGCTGCAGAAAATTCTATTAAAGAATTGAAACCTGAAAAGCAAATATCATTTTTATTTTTACCAGATAAAGAAGATCCTGATAGTTATGTAAATAAACATGGTAAAAACTATTTTGTTGATTTTACAAAACAAAGTAAATTATCTATTCATCAATTTATTTTTAGTCATTATAAAAAACAAACTGAAAATAATCCTTCTTCAATGGCAATATTTGAGAAAAAACTTAGATCTATAGCGAACACTATTAAAGATGATTTTATTAAAAAGTATGTTCTTGAATATTTTTTGGAGAAAATCGCAGAGTTAACACCTCATTCAAACCAAAATAAGAAAAGGTTTTATGTAAAAAAAACTAAATCACTTGATTCAACTAAAAGATATTTTAACGAAAGCCAGTCTATAACAGGTGTAGAGTTAAAGGAATTCTCTTTACTATATTTACTTCTTAATAATTTATCTTTTTTTCAAGTAAATATTCACCTCGTTGAAAATATTAAATTATTTACAGAAATAAATAAGCAAATATTTAATTCTATTATAGAAAGATCAAAGTCTGGTGAGCAAATTAGCATTGAAAGCCTAAATTTGGACCGGCAATTACTAGATAAAATAAATAAGTTTGCTCCCATTAAATATATTCTTAAAAATAAACTTGATAATGATGATCAAGTCATTGAGTTACTGGATGATATTTCAAAAGATTTATTTAATTATGATCTAGAGTTTAGAATCCAAGAATTAGAATCAAGGTTTTCAAAGGATATGAGCGAAACAACTTTTAATGAGTTAAAAGAGCTCAAAAATGAGAGAAAAATCAACTAATCTGAATAAATTAGCAATGGATTTTTGCTAATTTGATATTATATAAGTCTCTCAAACTAATATTGCTGTGGAAAGAATAATTACTAAATCATTTGCTAGATTGATGGGTCGCGGAACTCATAGAGGTTTTATTACCTATGAAGAATTAAGCAAATCTCTTGGAAAAAGAAATTTGTCTGATGAAAATTTATCACAAGCTTTTATTCACATTTTAGATGATGGTGTAGCATTAGTAGAAAAAAAATCTGATTATAAAGTTTTAAGAAAAAAAGAAGGATCCTCCAAAGAAGAAGGCAAGACAATGGAGAAAAGTGATGATCCAATTAGAATGTATTTACGGGAAATGGGAGGTGTAGAGCTACTTTCAAGAGAAGGTGAGATTGCAATTGCAAAAAGAATTGAAGCCGGGAAAGATGTTATGTTGATTGCTTTATCACAAAGCCCGATGACCGCTCAACAGTTTTATGATTGGAATGATCAACTACAAAAAGATGAAATTTTAGTCAGAGAAATTATTGATATTGATACAAATTATATGGAAGATGAGTCTACTGGCCCTAGCGCAAAACAAAAAAATGCAGGCGAAACAGATAAAGATGAAAACTCTTCTGATGGTGAGGATGATGATTTTAATCCAACGCTTGCTGCTATGGAAACTGAAATAAAACCCAAAGTTTTAAAAACAGTAAATACTTTAACAAAAGAATATACAAAATTAATTAAATATCAGAACGAAAAGTTAAATTCTGTTTTAAATTCTCAAAACTTTTCTTCTGCAAAAGAAAAAGGATATCAAAAAATTGTAGATGATATTTTAGAAAATATTAAATCACTTCAATTATCTCCTTCCGTTTTAGAGGTGTTGGTACAAAAACACTACGTTGAAAATAAAAAAATTATATCTTTAGAGGGTAACCTTTTAAGGCTAGCAATGGATCATAATATTCCAAGAAATGAGTTTATTAAGTTTTATATTGGTAATGAGATAAATCCAAATCTTAAAAAATTTTTAGATACCAACTCGATTTGGAAACAATTTTTTGTTAAAAATAAAGATGAGTTTAAAAATATAAGAGAGAGATTAATTGAGATTAGTCATAAGTTAGGAATTTCTGTAACTGACTTTAAGAAATTAGTCAGTAGAGTTCAAAAAGGTGAGAAAGAGTCTAGAATAGCAAAAAAAGAGATGGTTGAGGCTAATTTGAGATTAGTAATATCAATTGCTAAAAAATATACTAATAGAGGTCTCCAGTTTTTAGATTTAATTCAAGAGGGAAACATTGGTTTGATGAAAGCTGTAGATAAATTTGAATATAGAAGAGGTTATAAATTTTCTACTTATGCAACTTGGTGGATTAGACAAGCAATCACAAGATCAATAGCTGATCAAGCAAGAACTATTCGAATTCCAGTCCACATGATTGAAACAATAAATAAAATTGTAAGAACTCAAAGATTAATTTTAAGTGAGTTTGGCAGAGAAGCTACACCTGAAGAACTTGCTCAAAAGCTTAGAATGCCATTAGATAAAGTTAGAAAAGTTTTAAAAATTTCTAAAGAACCTGTCTCGCTAGAAAAACCAGTTGGTGACGAAGAAGATAGTAGTTTAGGAGATTTTATAGAGGATACAAAAGCATTAGCTCCCTTAGAACAAGCAATTAAATCTAACCTTGGAGAAGCTACAACAAAAATTTTATCTACTTTGACTCCAAGGGAAGAAAGGGTTTTAAGAATGAGATTTGGTGTTGGAATGAATACAGATCATACTTTAGAAGAGGTTGGTCTTCAATTTTCTGTTACAAGAGAAAGAATCAGACAAATCGAGGCAAAAGCTCTTAGAAAATTAAAGCACCCTAGTAGATCTAAACAATTAAAAAGTTTCTTAGAAAGTTAATTTTACTGGGCCGTTAGCTCAATAGTAGAGTACTGCATTGACATTGCAGGGGTAGTTGGAGCGTAACCAACACGGCCCACCATCATTGTCAAGGTTTTTAAGTATGATATAAACATTTTTTTTATGTGTGGTCTTCTTCTCTATGTAGGTAAAAAAAAAATATCTTCTCAA
The DNA here is from genome assembly GCA_014653385.1 of Pelagibacterales bacterium SAG-MED50. Lineage (GTDB taxonomy): Bacteria > Pseudomonadota > Alphaproteobacteria > Pelagibacterales > Pelagibacteraceae > Pelagibacter. The sequence goes on from JACWER010000008.1 coordinate 4,956, forward strand.
TTATTTAAAGAGTCTTTGGAACTTCAAAATCATAGAGGCCCAGATAACTCACAAATTTTTGTGAAGAATAATTCTACAAATAAATTTTCCAAAAATTATAATAATGAGGAATACAACTTTTTAATAGGACATAATAGATTATCTATAATTGACTTGTCAGAAGAATCTAATCAACCAATTTTTAATCAAAATGGTAAAAATTTTTTATTATTTAATGGTGAATTTTATAATTTCAGAGATTTTGTAAATCAAGAGAATAAATTTTCTGATACCAAAACTCTTTTTAGTGGTTTGGAGTCAGAAGGGGTTAGATTCTATGAAAAAGTAAATGGCCCATGGGCTTCAGTTTATGGTATTTCAGATAGACTTTTATTTCTTTCTAGAGATTTATATGGCAAGAAACCACTCTATTATTATAAAGATAATTATAGGTTTATTGTTAGTTCTGAGATTAAATCGATATATAAAATTCTGAATGTTAAGAGAGAAGTAAATTTAGATAATCTAGTATATTTTTTAGGCAATAAACTATCACCCTATGTTACTGATGGAACCACATTCTATAAAAACATACATTCTGTTAAACCAGGACAAAGTCTAGCATATGATTTGATTGAAAATGATATTAAACACTATTCACAAATCAATTTAGAGCATCCGCAATCTTATTCTTTTGGAAAAGACCCAATTGAAACTATATCTCAATTTGAAAATGAATTACAAAATTCAATAGACTTAAGATTTGAAGCAGATGCAAAAGTTGGAATGTCGGTAAGTGGTGGTGTTGACTCACTCTTAATATTAAGTTTTCTAAATAAAAAAAAATTAAATGATACTAATTTTTATACTATTTATGATGATACTAGTAATGAAGATTATAAGTATGTTGCAAAACTAAGAAATAAGTTAAATTTTAAATTAATAGAAATTCCATTAACTTATAATTTTAACTTATTTGAAAATTATTTAAATATTTTATCTCAAAAAATGGAGGTACCTGTTAACTTTCATGCAACGGCAATTCCAACATTAATAATATCTGATCAAATGAAAAAAGATAAAATCAAAGTATGTATTGATGGCATAGGTGGTGATGAAATAATGGGTGGCTATCCAATTTTCGCAGATCTTGCAAGAGCAAATTTGAAAAAAAATAATTTATTTGAGTCAATAAAAAATCTAACTAGATATTATAATTTTAAAAGACCAAATTTTGGATCTTTCTTATATACTGCGATAAGTATTTTAAATTATGGATTTTTTAATAAATCTAAATTGCATTCAGGGCAAAAAAAAAATCAATCAATAATTGATGTTATATCTAATATTGAAATAAAAGATAGATTTACAAGGCTTAATCATAATTTAATTTCAGATAAAGTTTTAAATCTTAAGGATCATCAACTCTTAAATATAAAATCAAATTTACTTCCTTATTACATTGGAATTGCAGACTCAGTTAATATGACAAGTAGTATAGAAAATAGATCACCTTTTTTAGATAAAAGATTATTCAAATATGTTTTTATGAGTGAGAGTTTAAAATATAGAAAAGGGTTTAATAAGTATATGTTAAGAAAATTATTATCCTCCAAAATTGGAACTTATTATGGATTTAGAAAAAACAAATCAGGATTTAAAACTTTTCATGGAGAAAAATTTGTTAATGAAAAGAAAAACTTAGAGATAATTTTTGACAGTGCTTTTATTAGAAATATATTTTCCTCTGATATAAATAATGTGCTAAAAGGTCAAAATCCTTTTGTTAAAAGACAATTGTTATCCTTAGCTTATTTAGATAATAGCTACAATTTGAATATATAATATTTAAAAGATAGATAAAACTGCCTAATGTTTAATTATTATCTTTAATTGATAACTCTTAAAAAATGATATAATTAAGCTGTTGTTTGGGCCTGTAGCTCAGTTGGTTAGAGCAGTACACTCATAATGTATTGGTCCCAGGTTCGAGTCCTGGCGGGCCCACCAAAATAACTACTAGTTTTTTGCAAAATTTTCTAATGTTTTAAATAAAGTTTTTATGTCACTATCATTAGAGTTTAGAATTGATGCAAACTCTTCTTTCTGTGTCCTTGCTAAACTAAGTCCTTCTATTATTAAATCTCTGATTAAAGGATTGTCAGGGTTTTTTGTATAAATTCTCCAATCAATTTTTACCTCAGGTCTTTCGGATGTGCTAACCAATACACTATTAACAATCGTATAATTTCTATTTAAGACTTTTTCGCCCTTAACTTCAATTTTGGGATTAGTATATTCAGATAATCTACTAGAAAAACTTTTTAAAAAATATTTTTCAAATAAATCAAAATATACTCTTTTTTGAGTATCATCTAAATTTTTTCTAGCTGAACCTAGAGAGTAAAATCCTATTCCTGTTATATCTACTGTTTCCTTAGCTATAATTTTTAGTCCATTCATTTTTTCTTCTTTTGATATATTCTTAGACAGAACTTGTGATGCCTTATTGACAGTAGATTGAACAAATTTTTGAGGTTCAATTGAATAAGCATGAGTATTACTGAGATTAAAAAATAGTACAATTATAAGAAATTTTTTCATGTTAACTTTTTTATTTATTTGAATTATTTATTATCTATTTCTTCCCAGTCTTCTTCATCTTCATAAATAACTTGAATTCTTCCTCTTTGATTATTCTTAATTTTATTTTCTCTATCTTGTAAATACAAACTTCTTAGGGATGCATAAAAGTCTATTGAGTTTTTTTCAAGATTATCAAATGAATCAAGATTATTAGACCTAAAGTCAATACCACTTAAAGCTTTTGACACTATAAAAACACCTTCACCTAGAAATTCATTATTACCATGTACTGATACATTATACCCTGGGTCTCCACCCATTACATTTACAAAAGAACCAGCAGTATCCCTGATAGTTGATGGCCCCAAAACTGGAAGAACAAGATAACAGCCAGGACCCACGCCCCACGCACCCAGAGTTTGACCATAGTCTTCTTTTTCATATTTTGGAAAACCCATTTTATTGGCAACATCAATAGTACCTAAAAGTCCAACAGTTGTATTAACCACTAATCTTCCAGTATTTATTATTGCTGTCTTAACATCTCCCTGCAAAATGTTGTTAGGTATTGTTATAAGATTAGATAAATTTCTAGCAGCATTACTAGTACCCCTTTGAATTGGATCTGGTAAATTTTTATATCCTTTAGCAATTGGTTTAATTAGCGCTTTATCTAAACCTTGATTAAATGCAAAAGTGGCTCTGTTCAAATTTTCAAAACAATCTTTTATTTTTTCAGGCTGATCTTTTTTTAGGGCCAATTCACCATCAGACCCAGCATTTGCATGAAATGCTAGTAAGAAGATATAAATTATAGTTATCGTTAATTTTTTAAACATGATTAAATATATATTATATAATTATATTTTATTAAATAATATTTAATTTAAAAAAATGTCTATAAAGTGTTTATAAATAGTCTAAATTTATACCCAAGATGAGTATGGATACAATTCTGAATTATTCTCCCAATTTTAATATAAAAAAAAGAAAATCAAATCAAATTAAATTTATCATTTTTCATTATACAGGAATGAAAAATGAATCAGAGGCAATAGAAAGACTTACAAGTATTAAATCAAAAGTAAGTAGCCATTATTTAATTAAATATAATGGAGAAATAGTTGTTATGGTACCAGATCTATACGAAGCATGGCATGCTGGAATATCGTCTTGGAAAAATTTTAAATCTCTAAACAAGTGTTCAATTGGAATTGAAATAAGCAATCCAGGTCATAACTTTAATTATAAAAAATTTTCTAAAAAACAGATTCAATCTATAAAATATCTCAGTAAATTTTTAATTAGAAAGTATAAGATTAATAAAAAAAATATTTTAGGTCATTCCGATATTGCTCCTGATAGAAAAAAAGACCCTGGTGAAAAGTTCCCATGGGAATATTTAGCTAAATTTAAAATTGGTAATTGGCATTCCCTTTCTCAAAAAACTCTTTTTAAAAACAGAGGAAAAAAAATAACTCTAATAGATAAAAAGAATTTTTTTATAAATTTATCAAAAATTGGATACTTATCTAAAAACTCAAAAAGAATAAGAAAAGATAAATTTTTAAATCCTATAATTTGTGCATTCCAGAGAAGATTTAGACAAGATTTGATAAATAGCAAAATTGACCAAGAGTGTTTGCTTATAAGTCAAAATTTAGCAAAAAAATTGAATTAAAATTTCTTGCAGTTTTGTAGTTTAGTAATAAATTGATACTGCCAGATAAATGATTTATCGCTTTAATTTATTAAAGAGGAAAGTCCGGGCTCCACAAGGATACAGTGCCAGATAATACCTGGCGGGGGTAACCCTAGGGATAGTGCCACAGAAAATAAACCGCCATAACATGGCAAGGGTGAAAAGGTGTGGTAAGAGCACACCGGTTCTATTGGTAACAATGAACGCTGGAAAACCCCACTGGGAGCAAGACTAAGTAGAGATGACATTGTTGAAAAACTAAAAGCCATCCTTGGCTAGTCATCAGGGTTAGTTGCTTGAGCTTAAGAGTGATCTTAAGCCTAGACAAATGATAAGTTTAAATGACAGAACCCGGCTTATAGTTTATCTGGCAAAAATGTTAACAGTCTAAATAGCATCTAAAAATAAATATTCACGTTTTGACTCACCAATGAGTCAATAATGTTCATTTTTTTAATCTATGACACTAAGTACTTCATTATCACTTAAATTAATTATCAAATTAGATATAAAAAAAGTGTTTCAAATCAGTCAAAAATGAGCAAGATTCAAGATTTGACAGTAAATTAAATTACCCATATATTCCCATATATTCCCAATTATGGAATTTATAAATTATAAAATATATGTTTTTATCTACTTACGAGAACAAACTAGACAAAAAGGGAAGGGTTTCTGTGCCTGCTAGCTTTAGATCTCATTTATCAAATCTAGGTTACAATGGTATTATTTGTTATCCTTCATTTAATAATGCTTCAATTGAAGTTTGCTCTCAAGATAGAATAGAAAAAATTTCTTCTGCTATAGACTCTTTAAATCCATTTGAAGAAAAAAGAGATTTTTTTGCAACATCAATTTTATCAGAAAGTATTAATTTACAATTCGATAGTGAGGGCAGAATTTCACTTTCATCAAAATTATTAAAGCATGCAAAAATAAAAAATAGCATTTTGTTTGTTGGTCAAGGCCAAACCTTTCAAATTTGGGAACCAACAACATTTGAAAAATTTAAGGTAATAGCAAGAAAAAAAGCAAATCTAAATCGAGCAAACCTTAAATGGGAAAAACATTTAAACAATAACGAGGGGAAATAACAGATGACAATTAACTTTAAAGCACCAGAAATTAAAGAATTACAACCACGACTTTTAGTAATGGGAGTTGGTGGAGCAGGTGGAAATGCAATTAATGAAATGATTGAAAATAATCTACAAGGTGTAGAATTTATTGCAGTTAATACTGATGCACAGGATTTAAAGTTAAGTAAATGTAAAACAAGAATTCAAATTGGTTTAAATTTAACCAAAGGACTTGGTGCTGGTGCCAAATTAGATATTGGTCAAGCAGCAGCTGATGAGTCTTTAAATGAAATTGTAAATACTTTGCAGGGCGCAAATATGGTTTTTATTGCTGCTGGAATGGGTGGTGGAACAGGCACTGGTGCTGCTCATGTCATTGCCAGAGCTGCTAAAGAATTAAATATTTTAACTGTAGGAGTTGTGACTCTTCCATTCTTATATGAAGGCCCCTCTAGAATGAGAAGAGCGCAACAAGGTTTGGAAGAATTAAGAAAACATGTTGATACAATAATAGTTATTCCAAATCAAAACTTATTTAAAATTGCCAATGAACAAACAACATTTGAAGATTCATTTAATCTTTCAAATAACGTTTTAATGCATGGTGTTCAAAGTATAACTGATTTAATGGTCAGACCAGGTTTAATCAACCTAGATTTTGCTGATGTGGAAACTGTTATGGCTTCTATGGGTAAAGCAATGATGGGAACAGGTGAGGCTGAAGGAGAAGGTAGAGCTCTTAAAGCTGCAGAGATGGCAGTAAGCAATCCATTAATTGATGACTACACTCTTAAAGGTGCAAAAGGACTATTAGTTAATATTACTGGTGGAAAAGATCTTAAACTTTTTGAAGTTGATGAAGCAGTCAATAAGGTTAGAGCTGAAGTTGATCCAGAAGCAGAATTAATTATTGGAGCAATTACAGATTCTGAATTAGATGGAAAAATGAGAGTTTCAATTGTTGCGACATCCTTGGATGGTCAGCAGCCAGAGACAAAATCTGTGATTAATATGGTACACCGTATCCAAAATAGAAATCCAGGTTATTCAGATTTTTCAAACATAGGATCATCCTCATCTTTTGATTTTTCAAACTCAATTTCTAACCCTGTTTCACATGGTGCAAATGCTCTCAAACTTGAGAATGAAATTGTTCAAGAAAATAATCAAGAACATATAAATTCAAGTATTACAAATGAAGAGACAATTCAAAGTAATAGTCTTGAAACGGAAAGTGTTGTTGAAGATAGTTCTGTAAATGAAATGGAAAAGTCTTTTACTCAAGAAGCAATAGAACCACCTCAAGAGCAAATAGTTGAAGAAAGTATTGAAGAGGATGTTTCTAACAATTTAAAAGAATTTGGTGTGGACTCTGATGCGCCAGATTTATTTAGTTCAGAAACTGAAAATTCAAGCTCAGATGATTTATTATCTTCAAATGATGATGAAGATGACGATCTTGAGATACCAGCATTCTTAAGAAGACAAAAAAATTAATGGTCTTCAAAGAAATAAATGGACGCCACCATAGTACCGGAAGTACAAAAGCATTATCCGGTACTGCTAAAAGAAATTATTAGCATTATTTCCCCTCAATATGGTGGCACATTTATTGATTGTACTTTTGGTCAAGGTGGTTATTCAAAAAAAATATTAGAGTTTAAAAATACTAAAGTAATTGCTTTAGATCGTGACGTTGAAAGCGAAGTAAAAGCTAATCAGATAAGAAATAAATTTGAAGATAGGTTTTTATTTAAAAACATTAAATTCAGTCAGTTAAATAATTTAAAACTAAAAAATGAGAATATTAAAGGAGTAATATTTGATCTTGGTTACTCTTACGTTCAAATTAAGGATCCCAAAAAAGGACTATCTTTTCAATCTAAAGGGAACCTTAATATGCAGATGGGTTTGAATAATTATTCTGCCGAAGATGCAATTAATAAATTAGATGAAAAAGAATTAGATAAAATATTTAAATTTTTTGGAGATGAAAAAGAGAGTAAATTTTTAGCTAGAAATATTATTAAGGAGAGATCTAAAAAAAAAATAGACACCCAAACACTTGTTGAGATCATAGATAATACAAAAAGAAAAAAAAACTTTAAAGTTCATAGTGCTACAAAAGTTTTTCAAGCTTTAAGAATTTTAGTTAATAGAGAAATAAGTGAATTAATCTTTGGACTAATTAATGCAACTAAGGTTTTAAAGAAAGATGGTGTATTAGCTGTAGTTACGTTTCACTCTTTAGAGGATAAAATTGTTAAATATTTTTTTAAAAGTCTTTCTGAAAAAAAAAGTATATCTAGATATGCTCCTATTACAGAACAGCCAGAAACATTACTTAAATTAAATGAAAAAAAAGCAATTAAACCCTCTGATGATGAGATTAGCGAAAACTTACCATCAAGATCGGCAAAACTTAGATATGCGATTAAAAAAACTGACTTTTATGATTTTAAAACCGATATTCTTGATCAATTTAGCAACTTAATTGAGATAGAAAATTTTGGGAATAAATTATGAAAAAAATTGCATTAGTATTAGTTATTTTTTCATTAATTTTATCTACTGCAATTATTAAAAATTCTGCAAAAAAAAACGAAGATAAAATTTTTACAGCAAAAGAAAATATTAGAATTTTAAATTCAGAACTTGAGAAAATTAAATTAGAATTTGATTATCTCAGTTCTTCAGACAAGCTATTAGAGTTTCAATCATTATATTTTGAAAATGATTTAGTGCAAAAAAAAATTGAAAATATAAAAGTCTTTAAAATTACAAACAAAGATAAAAATATTAAAAACTTAAAAATAATTGAAGATTAATGAAAAAATTAAGACCAAAAATTATTATCGAAGATTATAAAAATAATTTTGATTATAAAAAAAATTATACAAACTTAAATATTCAATTTAATAGAGTGGCGTTTGTATTCTTCTTCTTTTTTATTATTTATTTAATTTATACCATTCATCTAATCCATCTTGGATCACGTAAATCTAAGATAGAATTAAATAATAATGTGCCAACTTTTTCTAATAAACTCTATAGAGCTGATATAATTGATGTAAATAGTAATTATTTAGCTAAAACGGTAAAATCTATTGATATAGGCATAAAGACATCAGATGTAATAGATAAGAAAAAACTTTTATTAAGCTTAAATATCATTTTTCCAAATAAAGATTTTAATAAAATTAAGAAACAACTCGATACAAAAAAGTTCTTTTGGTTAGAAAAAAAAATCTCAGAGGAAAATTATGAAAAATTAATGAATCTTGGAGATAATTCTATAAAACCTGAGGAAAAGGTTTTAAGGATGTATCCTCAAAAAAATCTTTTTAGTCACATCATTGGTCAAATAGATAATGAAAACAATGGAATTTCAGGTTTAGAAAAATCATTTGATGAGGTTCTTAGAAATTCAAAAAAACCAATAAAACTTACAGTTGATAAGGATGTTCAGTTTTTAATAAGAAAAGAACTAATCAAGTATCAAGAAATTTTTAAAAGTAAAGGTAGTGCTGCAATACTCATGAATGTGAATAATGGAAATATACTTTCACTTATTTCATTACCTGATTTTAATCCTAATGAAAGACAAAATATAACTGATGTTAATTTTATTAATAGAGTAACTAAAGGAACTTATGAGCTTGGCTCAGTTTTTAAACCATTCACATTTGCAAGTGCTTTAAACGAAGATTTAATAAAACCAGAAACTGAGTTTTTAGATTTACCAAAATCTATTCGATGCGACAAACATAGAATTGGAGAATATGATAATAAAATTCCCTCTGATCTCACAGCAGAACAGATTTTGATTAGATCAGGTAATATTGGCTCTGTTAGAATTGCTCAGCTAGTAGGACCAGAAAAACATAAATCCTTTTTAAAAAAAATAGGTGTATTGAGTTCAATTGATTTTGATATAGGTGAAATAGCTCCTCAAAAAGATTATAATTTTGGTAAATGTAGATTAGCCACAGCTTCATTTGGTCATGGTGTTGCAACAACAATTCTTCAGTTAGCAAAAGGTTATGCAGTAATATCTAATGGAGGTTATGATATTAAGCCCAGTTTAATTAAAAAAATTACTGAAACTGAAAAAAAAAAAATTAGATTAATTAATAAAGGAGTTTCCGACCAAGTTGTTAAGACTTTAAGAAAAATTGTAAATACAGAAGAGGGTACCGCAAAATTTGCTGACGTATTAAATTATGAAATTGGCGGCAAAACAGGAACTGCTGACCAACCAAAAGAAGGATCTTATTCTGAAGCTAAGATAAATACTTTTGCTTCAATATTCCCGACATCAAATCCACAATATGTATTTGTTGTTATGTTGGACACACCCCAAAAAGCGAAAGATTATTATTATAAATATAGGCACCAAAAAGGAGGCTGGAAAGGAACCTTGTATAATACAGCAGGTTGGACTTCAGTAGAGGTAGTTGGAAAAATAATGGATAAAATTGGGCCTATTTTAGCCACAAAATATCTAGAAATTAATTAATTATGCTCCTAGGCGATTATTTTCAAAACATTCAAGCAAGCTATAAAAAATTTTTTTTTTCAGGGATTTCTTTTGACAGCGCTCAAGTAAAAAAAAATAATATTTTTTTTGCAATTAAAGGAAATAAAATAGATGGAAATGACTTTATATCATCTGCAATCTCTAATGGTGCAAAAATAGTAGTAACTGAAAAAAAAATTAATGGAATAAAAAATGATATTCTATTTATTCACTCAAATAATATCAGAAAGTTATTATCTGAAGTATCATTCAAAATTAATAACAAAATTCCAAATAATATTATTGCAGTTACAGGTACGAATGGAAAATCTTCTATTGCAGATTTTTACTATCAAATATTAGATTTAAATAATAAAAAAGTTGCATCAATTGGAACTTTAGGGATTAAAACAAGAAAATATAAAAAAAATTTATCTAATACTACTACAGATCCAATTCAATTAAGTAAAATTTTAAATAAATTAAAAAAACAAAATATTAACAATGTTATTATGGAAGCATCTAGTCATGGTCTAAGTCAAAACAGGCTAGATGGCTTATTATTTGATACAGGAATATTTACAAATTTATCACAAGATCATTTAGATTATCATAAAAATACAAAAAATTATTTAAAAGCAAAATTATATCTATTTGAAAAATTAATTAAAAAAAAGGGCAATATAATAACTGATGAACAAATACCAGAATTCAAAAAAATAAAAGATATAGCAACCAATAAAAATTTAAATCTTTTTTCATTATTAGATAATAAAAATGATTTTCAATTTTTATCTCATCAATATGATGATGAGTCTCAATTGTTAGAGATAAAATATAAAAATTCAATTCATAAAATTAAACTTAATCTGATAGGAAAAGCTCAATTTAAAAATGTATTAATGGCAGTCATTGCCTCAATCAAAAGCAGTATCAATACTAAAGACATACTTAGAGTAATACCAAAAATTAAGTCTGTAGAGGGAAGATTTGAAAAAGTTGGTAAAATAAAAAATAACTCAAAGGCAATCTTAGACTATGCTCATACACCAGATGCTTTAAAAACTTGTCTTACAAATATAAAAGAACAATTTCCAGGAAAAAAAATAACATTAGTATTTGGTTGTGGTGGAAATAGAGATCAAAATAAAAGAGCTAAAATGGGTAAAATTGCTGATCTTTTTTCAGATAAAATTTATCTTACTGATGATAATCCAAGACTAGAACAACCTAGCAAAATAAGAAAAGACATAAAAAAAGGAATAAAAAAACAAAAAGTATTAGAATTTTCTAATAGAGCAAATGCAATATCAGAAGCAATAAAACATTTAAATACAGGAGATATTTTACTTGTAGCTGGAAAAGGTCATGAAAAAGCACAGGAAATTGGTTTAAAAAAATTTTTTTTTTCAGATAAAAAAAATATCCTTGATGCAATAAAAATTAAAAATTTAAAATTATCAAATAATTTAAAGGTCAATATAATTAACGAACTTAGTACAGAAAAAAAAATTTCCAACCAAATCTCTTTTGAGAAAGCTAGAATTAATTCAAAAGAAATAAAAAAAAATGATATCTTTTTCGCAATCAAGGGAAAAATAAATGATGGTAACAAATTTATAAGTGAAGCTTTCAAAAAAAAAGCATCAATTGCAGTAGTTAATAAAATTGAAAAAAAAATAAATATTTCTCGTCAAATTAAAAGAAAAGACACTTTAAAATTTTTAAAAAAAAGTTCTGAGTTGTATAGAGAAAATATAAAAACAAAAATTATTGCTATAACGGGAAGCTGTGGAAAAACTACATTAAAAGAGTTGTTGGGTAATTCATTGAAACAGATATCCACAGTTGGTATTTCACCTAAATCTTATAATAATAAGTATGGAGTTCCGTTAAGTCTTTTTAATTTAGATCAAAAAAATAATTATGGAGTTTTGGAAATTGGAATGGATAAAAAGGGTGAAATTGATTATTTATCTAAAATTGTAAAACCAGATGTTAGTGTGATTACCAATATTAATTATGCACATGCTAAGAATTTTAAGAATATAAAACAAATTGCTTTAGCAAAATCAGAAATAATTAATAATACAAAAATTAATGGAGTTGTTGTTCTAAACGCAGATGATAATTTTTATACTTTGCATAAAAGAATAGCAAAAAAAAGAAAACTTAAAATCTTATCATTTAGTATTGATACTCAAAATGCCAATATAAAATTGGTAAGTATTAAAAAAATTACGAATAAGTTTAAAGCAACAATTAAAATAAATAATTTAAAAACTTATTTTTTTATTTCTAATAATTTTCAAAATAATATCTTAAATATTTTAGCTGCTTTAGCTGTAATAAGTGTTTTTATAGATATATCTAAATTGAAAAAAAATATTTTTATGGGATTTAAAACACCAGAAGGTAGAGGAGATATTACTAAAATTGAGATTAATAATAAAAGATTAAACCTAGTAGATGAAAGTTATAATTCAAATCCGTTGTCTCTTAAATCTGCAATTTTAAATTTTGATAAAATTAAAATTAACAAAGAAAAAAAATACCTATTATTGGGTGATATGTTAGAACTAGGAAAACACTCAAAAAAGCTTCATCAAACTATAGGAAAAATAATCAATAACACAAAAATAGACAAAGTCTTTGTTAAAGGAAATAAAGTTTTATTTACATACAATTCTGTTTCAAAAAAGAAAAGAGGTAGGGTGTTGAATAACAACTCACAAATTATTGATTTGATTAAAAATGATTTAAATAATAATGATTATCTTATGATTAAGGCCTCAAATGCAACAGGATTCAATAAGATAATAAGGGAAATCAAAGGATAAAAATAAATGCTTTATCAATTTTTACTTACTTTCGTCGATACTTTTGGTTTTTTAAACGTTTTTAAATACATCACTTTTAGAACAGGACTATCCTTATTTACTTCATTAATCATAGTTTTGTTAATTGGAGGACCTTTTATAAATTTTTTTTCAAAAAGAAAAATTGTTAATCCTATACGTGATGATGGTCCACAAGATCATATTATAAAAAAAATTGGTACTCCAACAATGGGAGGAGTAATCATTTTGTTCGGATTACTACTTTCTGTATTATTCTGGGCAGATTTATCAAACACAAGTGTTTTATTTTGTATCTACATTTCCATTTCATTTGGTTTGCTTGGAGCCTTTGATGATTATAATAAAATAAAACATAATAATTCTTCAGGAATTTCATCTAAATTTAAAATATTATCACAAGTTATATTAGCTATATTAGGAACCAGTTTATTTCTTTATTTTGTTGATTATCAAGAAATTAGAAATTTATATTTTCCATTTTTTAAAAATTTAATAATTAATCTTGGATGGTTTTTTATTCCTTTTTCTGTATTTGTAATTGTAGGTTCATCAAATGCAGTTAATTTAACAGATGGACTTGATGGATTAGCTACAGTCCCTGTAATTTTAGTTGCAGGTTGTTTTGCATTTATAAGTTATGTAACTGGAAATATTGTTTTTTCTAATTATTTACAAATTCCATACATTGAAGGAACTGGTGAGGTTTCAATTTTTTGTGGTGCAATAATAGGATCATGTTTAGGGTTTCTATGGTTTAATGCTCCGCCTGCTAAAATTTTTATGGGTGATACAGGCTCTTTAGCGCTTGGGGGCTCTTTAGGTGCTGTTGGAATAATTACAAAGCATGAAATAGTATTAGCGATTACAGGCGGGTTATTCGTTCTAGAGGCTGTTTCAGTAATGGTACAAGTAATTTCTTTTAAATTAACTGGAAAAAGAATTTTTAAAATGGCACCAATACATCATCATTTTGAAAAAAAAGGATGGCCAGAGTCAACTGTGGTAATTAGGTTTTGGATCATTTCAATCATTTTAGCAATGATAGGTTTGGCCACTTTAAAATTAAGATAATGATTGAAAATAAAAATATTTTTTTAGAAAAAAAAATATTAATTTATGGTTTGGGAAAAAGTGGAATTGCCTCATATAAATTTTTAAAGAATAAATCTAAAGTATATTTATTTGATGATGATTTAACAAAAAAATTTATAAATCGATCATATCAAAGGGTAAAAAGTATTCAGGCAATTTCTAAAATTAAGTTTGATAGTATTATTATCAGTCCAGGAATTGATGTTTTGAAATGTAAATTATCTCAATTTCTTAAAAAGAATAAATCTAAAATTTATACAGATTTGGATGTATTCTACTCTTTTTACAAAAATAAAAGTATTACTATTACTGGAACTAATGGAAAATCAACCACTGCTAAAATATTACATGAAGTTTTATTAGACCAAAAGTATGACTGTAGATTGGTTGGAAACATTGGAAATCCAGTATTATGTGAAAAAAAAATTACTAATAATACTTTTTTTGTCGTCGAAGCTTCATCATATCAATTAGATTATAGTCAATTATTTACCTCTAAATACTCAGCAATACTTAATATAAGTCCCGATCATATAGAGAGGCATAGAAATTTAAAAAATTATATTAATGCTAAATTTAGGTTATTACTTTCACAATCTAGGGAATCTATTGCATTTGTAAAAAAAAATGATGTGCTAATAAATAAAAAGTTAAATAGCAAAAGATATAATCCAAAGATTATTAAAGTTGATTTAAAAAAAGCTAATAAAATAATTAAACTAATAAAAAATAAATACTTTTTATCTGCAGGTAACCTAGAAAATCTATCATTTATTTTAAAGATTTCAGGAAAATTAAATTTAAATAATAAAATATTAATTAAAACTTTAAATAGATTTAAAGGATTAAAATATCGACAACAAATTATCTATGAAAATAAAAATTTAACAATAATTAATGATTCGAAATCAACAAGTTTTGCCTCATCAGAAAATTTGTTAAAAAATTTAAAAAATGTTTATTGGATTTTAGGTGGTATCCCTAAAAAAGGTGATAAATTAAATCTATCTAAAATACATTGTAAGAATTTTAAAACATTTGTGTTTGGTAACCACTATAAAGAATTTAAAAAAAATATTAGAAATAAAATTCGTATCAATCATTTAAAATATTTAAAAGATATATTAAAAGAAATATTTTCTGATTTAAAAAATAAGAAGTTAAAAAAAAATATCATACTTTTCAGTCCAGCTGGGGCATCATTTGATAGTTTTAAAAATTTTGAAGATAGGGGAAAATATTTTAATCAATTAATTAAAAAATTTCTTAATGCAAAGTAATATTTTTTTTTATAAATTTTATTATCAATGGTGGAAGAATATAGATAAATCAATATTTTTAATTATTAGTTTATTATTTGTAATTGGACTTTTTTTCTCATTAGTTTCCACATCATTAATTGCTTCTGATAAATTAGATACAAATAGTTACTTCTTTTTTTTTAGGCATTTAATATATATTTTTATTGGAATATTTATAATTTTTATTTTTTCTTCTTTAAAAACTAATCAATTATTTTATTACTCATATTTTCTTTTTTTTATTACTTTGGTTACTTTACTTTTAGTTCCCATTATTGGTGTTGAAGTTAAAGGATCAAAAAGATGGATAGATTTATTTTTTTTACCAAGATTTCAACCCATTGAATTATTAAAACCCTTTTTCATTATCATGATTTCAACTATTTTATGTAGTGTCAGAACTTCAAATATTTATTTAAAATATTTATTATCAACAATCTTGGTATCTATAATTGCTTTATTTCTTATAATGCAGCCAGATATAGGTCAAACTCTTCTCGTTATTTTCTCTTGGGCAGTTTTAATTTTTACATCTGGAGTAAATATCTTTCTTCTTTTTGGTCTTTCCACTATTGCTATTATTTCATTAGTTTACTTAATTATGTACGTACCTAAGTTTGATTATATTCAAGGTAGGATTTTTTCTTTTTTTAATAGAGATACAGGAACACATAATTTTCAATCTGACAAAGCTATCGAGTCTATTACAAGTGGTGGTTTCTTTGGTAAAGGAATTGGTGAAGGAACTTTAAAAAATCGAGTACCAGAAGCACACACTGATTATATAATCTCTGTAATTTCTGAAGAGTTTGGTGTTGTTGCCATAATATTAATATTATTATTATTTTTAATCTTTATTTATATGGTTTTTAAAAAAATAAACTTTGAAAAAGATGATAAAATTAAACTTGTTTTAATCGGATGTGTGAGCTTAATTTTAATGCAAGCAACTATTCATATAGGTGTTAATATCAGATTGTTTCCCACCACAGGTATGACCTTACCATTTTTAAGTTATGGAGGTTCTTCAATAATAAGTATCTCAATAATATCAGGCATAATCTTAAATTTAACAAAAAGAAAAATAGAAAATTAAAATGAAAAGTAAGATTTTAATTTCTACTGGAGGATCTGGTGGCCATGTTATTCCTGCAATTACAATCCATGATCATTTAAAGGAAAATTACGATATATCAATTTCAAGTGATGTTAGAGGTCTTAAATATCTTGATGATAAATTTTATAAGATACTAGTTATTGATACACCTAAGTTAAATAATTTAATTTTATTTCCATTATCAATTTTAAAAGTATTTTATTTAGTTTTAAAATCATTGATAATACTAAAAAAAGAAAAAATTCGAATTCTTATTTCTACTGGTGGGTATATGTCACTACCATTATGTATAGCAGCTTGGATATTAAATATAAAAATTTATTTGCTAGAACCTAATATGGTAATTGGAAGGGTAAATAAATTTTTTCTTAAATTTTCTAAAAAAATTATATGTTATTCAGAGAATATTATTAATTTTCCGAAAAAATATAAAAATAAATTAAATATTATAAATCCACTAATAAGAAAAAAATATTATTTTAAAAAATCAAAAGAAAATAATAATAATAAATTTACTTTAATAATAATAGGAGGTAGTCAAGGTGCACAAATATTTGATAAAATTTTGCATGAGACAATTATTAAAGTTTCGAAGTTTAAAACTTTAAAGGTAATTCATCAAACAAATCAAAAAAACATAAATAATCTCAAAAATCTATATTCAGAAAATAAGATTGATAATACTGTTTTCAGTTATGATCAAAATCTTAATTTATTAATAGATCAAGCTGATTTGTGTATTACAAGATCTGGTGCCTCTAGTTTAGCTGAAATTTCTTTATCTAAAAAACCATTTATTGCCATTCCATTACCAAGTTCTAAAGATAATCATCAATTAGAAAATGCTAATTATTATAAAAATAAAGGTTGCTGCTGGGTTGTTGATCAAATTAACTTTGATAAAAAAAAATTTGAAGATTTGTTATTAAACATATTGAGTAATAAAGATGAAATACTTATAAAAAAAAATAATTTAGAAAAATTAAATTATCAAAACACCTGGAATAATGTTAATCAAAATTTATTAAATATTATTAATGAAAATTAAATTAGCAAAATCAGAAATTATTCATTTTATTGGAATTGGTGGAATAGGCATGAGTGGATTATCTCTTATTATGAAGGGTAAAGGATTTAAAGTTCAGGGCAGTGATATTGCTAGCAACAAAAATATTGAGAGATTAAAAAAAGATAAAATTAAGATTACAATTGGACATAAAAAGCAAAATATTAACAAAGCAACAATTGTAGTAGTTTCTTCTGCAATTAAAAAAAATAACCCTGAATTAATAGAGGCAAATAAAAAACAACTACCGATTTATAAAAGAGGTGAAATGCTGGCTAATATTGTTTCTTTAACAAAAAATATTGTAGTTGTTGGCTCTCACGGAAAAACAACTACGACATCACTAATAGCTTCGATTTTTCAAGAAACCAAAATAGATCCAACCATTATTAATGGAGGTGTAATAAATTCTATCAATAATACTGCAAAACTTGGTAAAAGTGACTGGTCTATCTTAGAAGCTGACGAGTCTGATGGTAGTTTTGTTCACGTTCCACCAACATATTCGATAATTACCAACATAGATAGAGAGCATATGGATTTTTATAGTTCTTTTGATGAGTTAAATAATTATTTTATTAAATTTATAAAAAAAGTTCCATCCTTTGGAAAATCTTTTATTTGTATTGATGATAAGAATAATAAAAATTTGATTAAGAGGC
The DNA here is from genome assembly GCA_014653385.1 of Pelagibacterales bacterium SAG-MED50. GTDB lineage: Bacteria > Pseudomonadota > Alphaproteobacteria > Pelagibacterales > Pelagibacteraceae > Pelagibacter. The sequence continues at coordinate 22,920 of JACWER010000008.1, forward strand.
TGAGTAATAAAAATTTTTATACATATGGAACAGATGCAAAATCAAATTTTTGTATTAGAAATATTAAACAATCAAAAGATTATTCTGAGTTTGATTTAAAGATAATTTTGCCAAATATAAAAAAAAAATTAATTAAAAAAATTAAAATACCTTTATTAGGAATACACAATGTTAGAAATTCAGTTGCAGCCTCAGCTTTGGCTATTACAGTTGGATTAACAGTTTCAAGTATTAAAAAAGGATTAAAAAACTTTAAGGGTGTTCAAAGAAGATTTAATAAAATTTTCACATTTAATAAAGTTGACTTTTTTGATGACTATGCCCATCATCCAACTGAAATCAAATTTGTGTTAGAAGGAGTAAATAAAGTTTATAAGGGGTATGAAAAAATATGTATTTTTCAACCACATAGAATATCAAGGTTAAAAGACTTAAAAAAAGATTTCACTTATGCATTTAAAAATGCAGATAAAGTAATCTTACTTCCTATTTATACAGCAGGAGAAAAAATATCATTAGGTTTTAAATATGAAAATTTTGCAAGAGAAATAATCAAAAACTCAAAAATAAAACTATTTTTAGCAGATGATAGATTTCAATTAGCTAAATATATTAAAAATAATATTTATGGAAAAAAAATAGTTATTGGAATGGGTGCAGGGACAATCTCAACTTGGATGAGAGAAATGCCTAAATATTTATAATGAGCATTAACCAAAATGATTTGTTATCAGAATTTAATAAGAATATTAAATTTGATTATAATTTAAAAAAAAGGAATTGGTTTAACATAGGTGGTAATGCTAAAATTTTCTATAAAGCTGAAAATTTGAAAGAATTAATTAAATTTTTAAAATTAATAAAAAATAAGGAGAAAATATTTATTCTAGGAGGTGGCTCGAATACTCTTATTACTGACAAAACTTATGATGGTATTGTAATCAAGTTATCAAATAATTTTAATAATATTTCCCTACTTTCAGAAGACATAATTATTGCTGGAAGTGCCGTTAGTGATAAATCACTTTCAGAATTTGCAATGGATAATAGTTTGGGTGGATTTGAGTTTTTATCTTGTATACCTGGTACAGTTGGAGGAGGTATAAAAATGAATGCTGGTTGTTTTGGAAGAGAATTTAAAGATATCCTAATCTCAGTACAAGCTATAAATAAATCAAGACAAGTTGTTACAATTCCAGCAAAAGAAATTGATTTTAAATATAGAGATAGTGGATTACCTAATGATTTAATTTTTCTTAGTGCATCTTTTAAGGGTTTCAGAAAAAAATCAGATTTGATTAAGAAAGAAATGATAGAATTAAAAGAAAAAAAAGAAAAAGCACAACCTACAAAAATTAAAACAAGTGGAAGCACTTTTAAAAATCCATTAGGTCAATCAGATAAAAAAGTTTGGCAATTAATAAAAGAGTCAGTTCCTCTAGAAAAATCATTTGGGGACGCTGGTATTTCTGAAAAACATTGTAATTTTTTTATAAACAAAGGTAATGCTAAATTTGATGATATGAAAAAATTAATAGAATTTGTGTCTGAAAGTGTTTTAAAAAAAACTGGTGTAAAGTTGCAAACAGAAATAAAAATTTTAGAATAAATTGAAAAAAAAAATATTAATACTTGCTGGTGGAATTTCAAAAGAAAGATTAATTAGCCTTGATACAGGCTTACAAGTTTCAAAGGAGCTTAAAAAAAATGGTTACAAAGTAAAAATTTCTGAACCAGATGGCAGTTTGTCAAAAAATATTAATCAATTTAAACCTAATGTTATATTTAATGCTTTACATGGACAGTTTGGTGAGGATGGTTATATACAAACTATTTTGGAAGGGTTTAAAATACCTTATACTCATTCTGGAGTCATTGCTTCTTCATTAGCAATGGATAAAGCAATATCTAAAAAAATTTTTATACAAAATAAAATTAATACTCCAAAATATATTAAATATTCTTATGAAGAAAATAATTTTGATTTAATAAAAAATATTGAAAAGAAGTTCAAATTTCCAGTTGTAGTTAAACCAATTAATGAGGGTTCAAGTGTAAATGTTTTTATTTGTTCAAAAAAAAGTATTTCAGGAATTTTAAATTCATTGAAAGTTTATAAAGAGATAATGATAGAAGAATTTATTGGTGGAAGAGAAATTCAAGTTGCAATTATGGGTAATAAAAAGTTAGGAGCAATAGAACTAAAACCAAAAAGAAAATTTTATGACTATAAAGCTAAATATAGTGCTAATGCAAAAACAGAGCATATAATTCCAGTAGATCTTCCAAAAAATAAATTAAATGAGATAATGAATATATCACTAAAAGCTCACAAGATTATTGGTTGTAAGGGAGTTACCAGATCAGATTTTAAATTTTATAAAAATAAGTTTTACTTACTAGAGATTAATACTCAACCAGGCATGACAAAACTATCTCTTGTTCCAGAAATAGCAAAGTATAATGGAATATCCTTTATAAAACTGATTGAGTGGATTTTAAAAGATGCAACAACGAAAAAGTAAAAAAATTTTAATATATTTTTTTTTACTGATAGTAGTTGGCTCAATAAATAATATTAATTTTAATGGTTTAATATTTCAAAAAATTAATAACATTAATATTATTGGATTAGATATTAAGGATAAATTAATTTTACTTAAAAAAATAGAAAAGTTTAATCTAAATAATATTTTTTCAATCAGGAAGATTGATCTAGCAAATGAAGTTGAATCAAATTCTTTGGTAGAAAATTATTCTATTTTTAAAAGATATCCATCTTCACTAGATATCAATATAAAGAAAACTAAATTTTTGGCAAAAATAAATAAAGATGGTCAAATTCTTTACATAGGCTCAAATGGAAAATTTATAAAAAATGATTCTTTAAATAATCAATTACCTTTTATTTTTGGAAATCCAGAGGCAATTGATTTTTTTAATATAAAAGAAATTATTGATAAATCTAAAATTTCTTACACAAAGATAAAAAATTTATATTTTTTTCCATCTAAAAGATGGGATCTAGAATTAAGAGACGATACTATAATAAAACTACCAAATGATAATATTAGTATTGCCCTTAATTTAGCAACAGAATTTTTAGATGATAATAAATTAATAGATGCGAGAATTAAAAATCAAATTATTTTAGATGATTGAAGATATAGACTTTGAAACTTTTCTTTATATTTCTAAAAACAAGTATCAAATATTTGTTTATGATAAAATTAATTTAAAGAATTTATACAATGAAGAAATAAAAAATGACGATGAGATTGAGTTAACTAATCTTTCAAAATTTCTTGATAATAATATTTATAAAATTGAAAAAATGATAAAAAACTTTATTAGTAATATCATTTTAATTATAGAAGATGATAAAGTTTTAGATGCAGGTATCTCATTAAAAAAAAAAAATTATGAAAAAAATATAGATCATAAATATTTAGAAAACAGCTTAGTCGAAGTCAAAGATATTTTTAAAGAAAATTACCAAGATCAGATAATTATGCATATGATCATTGTTGAAAATGAAAATAATTTTTTATTAAATAACACAAATAACAATGATGATTATTTGTTTTTAGAGGTAAATTTTATTTCTATTACAAATAACTTCACTATTAATATTGATAAGTTGTTAGCAAATCATCAAATTGAAATTAATCGCTACATGTCAGGCAGCTATATTAAAAATTTTCTTGATGATGATTTAAATGAGTTGCCAGCTATTGCAAATAAATTAAAAAACGGTCTAAATAAAAATGAAGTTCAATTAGTCTCGAAAAATAAAGAAAATAAAGGTTTTTTTGAGAGATTCTTTCAACTATTTAGTTAAAAGTGTTTTTTCTAGTAATATTTGTTGTTTTCAAAATTTGTTAAAAGCAAATTAAAAGACTCATGTGTCTTATTTAACTCAAAAAACAATTAAAAATAATGTTTCATTTAGTGGTGTAGCTTTACACAGTGGAGTAGATGTGAATGTATGCATTAAACCAGCTGAGCCAAATTTTGGAATTGTTTTTAAAAGAGTTGACTTCAAAGAAAATAACTTAGTTTACCCAAATTTTATGAACGTTACTAATACTTCACTTAACACAACTATTGAAAATGAATTTGGAGTTAAAGTTTCAACTATTGAACATTTAATGGGAGCATTATTTGGATTGGGAATTGATAATGCGTTAATAGAAATAGATAATGAGGAAGTTCCAATTCTAGATGGATCTGCAAAAGAATTTATTGAAAAGATTATTGGTTCTGGATTAGAAGTAAGTGAGGCTCCTATTAAGATTATTAAAATCAATAAAGAAATAAAGTTTACAGATGGTGAGAGATTCATTTCAATAGAGCCATCTACTTTGAGTTTGGATATAGACTTTGAATTAAAGTACAAAAATCCAATAATTGGAAATCAAACTAATAAAGTTAAAATTTTTGAAGATGATTTGACTGATATTTATAATTCAAGAACCTATTGTTTGTTCGAAGATATTGAGTTGATCAAAAAAAATGGACTGGCAAAAGGTGGAAGTTTGCAAAATGCTATAGTTGTTAAAGATAATGAAATTTTAAATCCTAAGGGTTTAAGAAATGATAAAGAATTTGTTAATCACAAAATACTTGATTGCATAGGGGATCTTTATACGACTGGATATAGAGTAATTGCTAAAATAAAATGCTCTCAAGGAGGTCATTATCTTACCAATCAGTTGCTTAGAAAAGTATTTGAAAATAAAGATAATTTTTCAATTCTTGAAATAAAAGAAAAAAACTTGCCTCATACTTTAATAGATAGAAAATTATTGAAATCCATAGCTTAAGCTAAACATATATTTTAAAAGATATAAATTAAAGGTATAATCAAACATGGTCTGTCGTAATTTTTTTAATTTTTTTTTTATTATGTTGTTTTGTATTTCTTGTTCAAAAACAGATATTGAAAAATCTAAAATTAATGAAGTAAATCTAGAGTCTCAAATGATTGAAGCCTACGAAGAAGGTTTAAAAGAACTTGAAAATGGTGATGTTTTGTTAGCAGCTCAAAAATTTAATGAAGCAGAAATTTTATTTCCTCAATCAGAGTATGCACCTAAATCTGCTTTAATGGCTGCCTATTCATATTATACCCAAAATTATTATGCAGATGCGATAGCTGAATTAGAAAGATTTTTAAGAATTTATTCTAATCATAAAGATATTGTTTATGCCGAATATTTATTAGGATTGTGTTATTATGAGCAAATTGTTGATGAAAAAAAAGATCTTGAATCTCTGATAAATGCTAAAAAAACATTTAAAAGTTTAATATCAAAATATCCTAAAACTGAATTTGCAACCGATGCTATGTTTAAAATTAATCTTATAAATGAAATTTTAGCAGCTAAAGAAATGTATTTAGGTAGATATTATCAAGGTAAAAAAAAATGGGTCCCAGCAATAAATAGATTTAGAGTTGTTGTTGATGATTATGAAACTACTATTTATGTGGAAGAGGCAATTCATAGATTGGTTGAAATATATTATACGCTTGGAATAGATAAAGAAGCAATAAAATATGCAAATTTACTAGGTTATAACTATCAATCATCCACATGGTATAAACAGTCATTCAAGATATTTAATATAAATAATAATGAAAATAAGAAAAGAGATATTAAAAAAGAAAATAATTCTATATTGAAAAAATTTAAATCTCTATTTAGTTGAGATGAATAAAAAAAAAATAGAATCTGAATATAAAAAAAAAATAAAATTAGTAACAGATTATAATAATAATTATTATAATCTTAGTAAACCATTAGTTGCTGATAGTGAATATGATAATTTAAAAAATGATATTTTAGTTTTAGAAAGAAAATATTCATTTTTAAGTTCAGAAAACTCACCATCAAAAGTTGTTGGATTTAAACCATCTAAAAACTTTCAAAAGATACCTCATAAAATTCCAATGTTATCTTTGGCAAATGCGTTCGGAAGAGAAGATCTAATTAATTTTGAAAAAAGGATATTAAACTTTTTATCTAAAAATAAGGATTTCAATTTATCTTATAGTGCGGAGCCAAAGATCGACGGTATTTCTGCTTCACTGATATATAAAAATGGTGAATTTAAAATTGGTTTATCTAGAGGTGATGGAAAAGAAGGTGAAGATATAACAACTAATCTTGCTACGATTAAAGATATTCCAAAAAAAATTAAGTCAAAAGATTTTCCTGAAGAAATTGATATCAGAGGTGAAGTGTTTATACAAAATAGCGACTTTGAAAATTTAAAAGAAAAATTTGCAAATCCAAGAAATGCAGCATCAGGATCTTTACGACAAAAAAATCCAGATGAAACAAAAAAAATTCCTTTGAAATTCATAGCTTATACTTTTGGGTATGAAAAAGGTCTTAAAGCAAAAAATCAAACAGATTTTTTAAAAAATTTAGATGACTGGGGCTTTAAAACAAATCCATTGAATAAACTAGTTGCAGGTGTTGATAATTTATTGACAAATTATTCTAAGATAGAAAAGGACAGAACAAAAATTGATTTTGATATTGATGGTATAGTTTATAAAATTAATAACTTTGAAATTCAAAAAAGACTTGGAAATGTTGCAAATTCACCAAGGTGGGCTATTGCTCATAAATTTGCATCTAATAAAGCTATATCTAAAATTCTTAATATTGAAATTCAAATTGGCAGAACAGGAGCATTAACGCCAGTTGCAAAAATCAAACCAATTAATATTGGAGGGGTAATCGTATCTAATGCAACTCTGCATAATGAAGATGAAATTGAAAGAAAAGATATAAGAATTGGAGATTTAGCAACTATTGAAAGAGCTGGAGATGTAATACCTCATATTCTTTCAGTTGATAAAACTAAAAGAAATAAAAAATCACCAAAATTTATTTTTCCAAAGAAATGTCCATCATGTAATTCAAAAACAATTAAAGAATTTAATAATATTACTAAAAAAGAAGATGCGGTAAGAAGATGTTCTAGTGAAGGATATGAGTGTGAAAAAATTGCAATTGAAAAATTAAAACACTTTGTTTCTAAAGATGCATTGAACATTGAAGGATTTGGTAAAAAAATAGTAGAAAACTTTTGGAACCTGAATTTAATAAAATTACCACAAGATATATTTAATTTAGATTTTAATAAAATTGAAACTCTTGAAGGTTGGGGTAGTCAATCAATGGAAAATTTAAAATATTCAATTAATCAAAAAAAAAATATTTCTTTAGATAGATTAATCTATTCATTAGGTATTAGACATATTGGTTTAGAAAATTCAAAAATTTTATCAAAATATTTTAAATCATTTTCAAAGTTCATTAGTTTTTCAAATGAGACAATTTCAGACGATATATTAAATATTGATGGAATAGGACAAACTCAGTTAAAGTCGGTAAAAAATTTTTTTGATAATAAAGTTAATCTAAATATCTTAAAGCAATTACAAAAAATTTTAGCTGTAAAAGATGCAATAACTAAAGATAAAAATGGATTATTAAACGAAAAAACATTTATGGTAACTGGAAAGTTAAATGGTATCAGTAGAGCAGAAGTAAAATCTTTGATAGAAGAAAATTCTGGTACTTCAGTGAGTACTGTAACTAAAAAATTAAATTATTTAATTATTGGTGAAAAACCAACAAAAAAGAAAGTTGATAAGGCTAAAGAATTCAAAATTTCTATAATAGATCAAAGCCAGTTTTTGGAAATGTTAAATATAACTAGCTAGCCATTTTTTCTCTTTAATAGAAAGATACTTCGAAAGTTTTGAATAAACATCTAAATGATATTTAAAAAGATAATTTTTTTCTAATTTAGTTAAAAGGTTAAAATTAATTAAATCCTTTTCTATTGGAGCAAGTGTTAAATTTTCAAAACATATTTTATTTTTAATTTTTTTAACAAAAACAAGATTCTCTATTCTGATACCATAAGAACTTTTTTTGTAGTAACCTGGTTCATTACTTAAAATCATACCTTCTTGAATTTTGACTTTATTTAGTTTGGAAATTGATTGAGGTCCTTCGTGAACATTTAAAAAAAAACCAACACCATGTCCTGTACCATGTGCATAATCTAATTTACTTTGATTCAAATATTTTCTTGCTCTTTTATCTATTTTTATGCCTGTATTATCCACTCTCAAATCTGTATTCGCTACAGCTATATGTCCTTTTAATACTTTAGTGTAAATATTCTTGATGCTTGGTTTTTGCTTTGTAAAACAGATAGTTCTAGTAACATCTGTAGTGCCATATTTATATTGACCGCCCGAGTCACATAAAAAAATATCACTCTTTCTTATTGTTCTGCAATTTTCTTTTTTTGCTCTGTAATGAACAATTGCACCATTTTCACCAGATCCTGCAATCGTTTCGAAGCTAGGATATAAATAATTCTTACTTTTTTTTCTAAATTTTTCTAATTTTATCTGAGCATCAACTTCTGTAATTTTTTTTTTATTAACTTTTTTAATCCAATAAATAAATTTTGTTAGTGCGACACCATCTATAACATGAGATTTAATCATATTATCAATTTCGGTATTATTTTTTATAGCTTTTAGTAAATAAGATGGATCTTCTTTTTTTATAATTTTAAATTTAGATTTAATAATATTTTCAAAAAAAATAGAGCAAGATTTATTATCGATTATGAAACTTTTACCTCCTAAAGCCAAAATTTCTTTTGGCAGATCACTTGTGAGCATTAATTGATTTTTTTTAATTTTTTTTTCCTTTATTAATTTTTTTGCTTTTTGAGGTTCTGTAATTAAAAATATTTTTTTTGACTTATTAATGATTAATCTCGAATTAGGTATAGGGCTATTTGGGCCATCACCACCTCTAATGTTTAAAATCCAAGCTACATTTTCTGGAGCAGTTACAAATAAATTATCAGCTTTATTTTTTTTTAAGTAATTTATAATCTTATTAATTTTTGATTTACTATTTTCTCCTATTATTTCATCTTTGAGTGAAAAAAAAGGAATATTATTATTAACTTTTTGAGTTTTAATTTCATCAATTAAGTTATTCGATAGAAATTTTACTTTATTATGTTTTAAAAAATAATTTTTTATTTGGTTATGAGTAAATAGTTTTGGGTCTAGTCCTAATTTTAAATTTTTGAATAAATTACAATTAATTATTTTTTCATAACTAATTATCTTAAAATGTTTTCCACTCTCTATTTCGCTTTGAATAGTGTATCTGCCATCTGTAAATAAGTAGTTCTTATCTTTTAAAACAACAGCCAAACCAGCAGAGCCACTAAAATTTGAAATAATTTTTAATCTATTTATTTTTGAATATTCTGTAAAATAATCATCATTTTTAGGTATAACATATCCATCGATATCGTATTTTTTAAATTTTTGTCTTAATTCTTTTATTTCTTTGTTCATTTAATTCTCTTTTGATATCGTATCCATCCAGGACTTCTTGTTCCTTCTTCAATTTCAAAGTCTTGATTAAAATCAAAATCTTGATCATCGTCAACTTCTTCCTCAAAAAATGAATTTTTTTCTAAATATTTTTCTGGTAATTCTTCTATGAATCTAGAGGCCATGCTATCAATCCAATCACCTTGGTAAAACCTATTCATTGAAAAAGAAATTATAGCTTTTTTTTTAGCTCTAGTTATACCGACATACGCTAAACGACGTTCTTCTTCCAATCCACTTTGACCTTTTTCTTCAATTGATTTTTGATGAGGAAACAGACCTTCTTCCCAGCCAGGAAGAAAAACTACTTCAAATTCAAGTCCTTTCGCTGCATGCATGGTCATCATATTAATTTTTTCACCATCCCATTCTTGATCAATAGATGTGGCTAGAGAAACATGCTCTAAGAAGCTTTCTAGATTGTCGAATTCTTTCATTGCACTTAATAATTCTTTTATGTTTTCTAATCTATTCTCATTATCTAAGTCTTTTTTATTTTTAAGCATTGCTGAGTAGCCGGACTCGTCTAAAACTATTTGTAATAATTTTATGTGATTAATTTTTTTAATATTAAGATCATTTCTCCATTTATTTAATGCTTTAAGAAAAAAACTAAGACCTATTTTTGTTTTTGGTTTAATTAAATTTTGTTCAAGCATTTTATTTGCAGCAGACTCTAAACTTAAATTATTTTCTTTTCCAAACTCATGAACAGTTTTTAATGTTGTATCACCAATTGACCTTTTAGGATTATTTACAATTCTTTCAAAGGCAAGGTCATCTTTTTCTTGATGAATTAATCTTAAATAGGCAACACAATCTTTAATTTCAGCTCTTTCATAAAATTTTGTTCCACCCAAAATTCTATAAGGCATTCCAATTTTAAGAAATCTTTCTTCAAATTCTCTTGTTTGAAATATAGCTCTAACTAAAATAGCCATTTCATTAAATGAATATTTCTTTTTTAATTTTTTTTCTATTTCATCTGAAATTCCAATTGCTTCATCTTTTCCATTTTTAAAACAATTAAGTTTAACTAAATCTCCTTCTTCCATAGTAGTTGTAAGTGTTTTGCCAACTCTATTCTGATTATTTGAAATAAGATTGGAGGCAACTGATAAAATATTTTGTGAAGATCTATAGTTCTGTTCAAGTCTTATTACTTTCGTATTTTCATATACTTGATCAAATTCTAAAAAATTTTTAATTTCTGCTCCTCTCCAACTATAAATAGATTGATCATCATCTCCTACGCAACATAAATTTTTATTTTTTTCTGATAATAAATTTAGCCATTTACTTTGAATAAAGTTTGTATCTTGATACTCATCTACTAAAATATATTTAAAGTTTGTTGAATAGATCTGTCTAATGTCAGGATAATTCTCTAGAATTTTTACAGCATGTAAAATTAAGTCACCAAAATCACATGAATTTAAATCAATTAATTTTTGTTGATAAATTTTATATAAGGGGAGTATTGTTTTTTCATAAACATCTTTGTTATTTATTACAACTTCTGAAGGATAGTATCCCTTGTTTTTCCATCGATCAATAATTGCCAGTATAAATCTAGGTGCTAATTGTTTAATATCTATATTTTCACTTTTACAAATATTTTTAATAAGTCTTGTTTGATCATCAGTATCTATAATTGTAAAATTTGAATTTAGATTTGCAGCTGTTGCGTGTTTTCTTAATATTTTGGCACAAATTGAATGAAATGTTCCAAGCCATGAAAGCCCTATTGCTGCAGATCCAAGCATTTTACTTACTCTGTTTTGCATTTCTTTTGCAGCTTTATTAGTAAAAGTTACTGACAAAATTTGATTTGGAAATGCTTTCTTTTCTTTAATTATATGAGCAATTCTTGAAGTTAGAACCTTTGTTTTTCCAGATCCTGCGCCTGCAACTATTAATAATGGGCCATCTAAATGTAATACAGCTTCTTTTTGAGCATTATTTAGGTTTTTTAAATAATCAGAGTTTATCATTTAAAATATTTCTTTATAAGTTTCATAGTTTTATGAATAGCCATAATCATTTTGTTAAAATCTTAAAAAAGATCAATAACTTTATAGATAGTCTATTAAAAAGAAATTTAAACAAATTAAATGCCACTAATTTAAAAAAATTAATAGTTAATAACAAATTTTTTTTAATTATTTTTGGGGCTATTATTTTATTTTTTTCATATCTTTCTATACCAAATATTTTTAATCAAAATGAAATTTCAGCTAAAATTAAAAAGAATTTATTAAATGAATTAAACCTGGAGTTTAATTTTGAAAAAAAATTACATTATAAATTTTTTCCTAGACCACATTTTATAACAAATGAATTATCAATAATATTTAATGATAATAAAATTTCAGAAATAAAAAAGATAAAGATCTATGTGTCTTTAGATAATTTATTTTCACTAAAAAAGATGAAGGTGAAAGATATTATAATTGAGAATGGAAATTTTAATTTAAATAAAAACAACTACAGCTTTTTTATTAAACTTTTAGATAGTAATTTTAAAGATATTAAATTTGAAATACTTAATAGTAACATTTTTTATAGAAATTTGCAGAATGAAGTTTTGTTTGTAAATAATATTATAAATGCAAATTATGTTTATGATCTTAATGAGTCTAAAAATATACTCTATTCAAAAAATAAAATTTTTAATTTACCTTATTCAATAGAATTATTTACTGATAAAGAAAAAAAAACACTTAATTCAAAAATAAATTTAGAAAGTTTAAGACTTCAAATTGAAAATCAATTTTTAGATGGTGAAGAATTTAATTCAGGATTATCAAGATTTAATTTATTAAATTTAAAAAGTATTGCTGAATACAAATCTAATAAAAATTATTTTGAATTTAAACTATTTAATGATGCACAAAATTCAAAATTTTCTTATAATGGAAAATTAAATTTTAGACCTTTTCATTCTTACTTAAATGGCTCGGCAAATGAGCTAAATTTTTCTCACTTATTTTCTAACAATGCAATTATTAAACAACTTTTAAAAACTGAAATATTAAATAATACAAACGTTGATTTTGAATTAAACATTACTGCAAATAAAATTAAAAATTTTGATAATTTTACAAATATTTTTTTAAAGTCAAAAATTCAAGAAGGATTAATTGATTTAGATCAAACCAAATTTAGTTGGAAAAATCTTGTTAATTTTGATTTAACTGACAGTCTAATATATGTAAAAGATGGAAAGTTAATTTTAGATGCAAGTTCTGAAATAAATATATCCAATATAGATGAAGTATATAAATTTTTACTTACGCCAAAAAAATATAGAAAAAAAATAAATACAATAAATATTAACTTTACTTATTTATTTGACGAAAAAATTATAAATATAAGCAATATAAAAGTTGATGATATAAATGATGAAAATTTAAATAATAATTTAAATAATATTTATCTGAAAGATGACAATTTACAGAATAAGATTTATTTTAAAAACTTGTTGAATGATGCAATTAAAAGTTACGCAGGGTAAATCATTTTTTTAGGATCAACAATTTTTTTGTAATCTTTTTCACTAATTAATCCAGTTTTTAATGTTTCATGTTTTAAAGTGGTATTATTTTTCAAAGCTTTTTTTGCAATTTTAGCTGCATTATCATAACCAATATGTGGTGCCAATGCCGTCACTAACATCAAAGAATTATCCAAATGTTCTTGAATTTTTTTCTTATTAGCTTTTATCCCCTTAACACAATAAAAAGCAAAATTTTTAGTGCTGTCAGCTATTAAATCAATTGATTGTAAAATATTATGAGCAATTAAAGGTTTGAAAACATTTAATTCAAAATGTCCATGAGAACCCGCTATAGTGATACCATTATGATTACCAATCACTTTAACACATACCATAGTAACAGCCTCACATTGTGTGGGGTTAACTTTTCCTGGCATAATTGAAGAGCCTGGTTCGTTCTCAGGTAAAATAAGTTCTCCGTATCCTGCTCTAGGACCTGATCCTAAAAATCTAATATCATTCGAAATTTTCATTAAAGCAACAGCACAAGTATTTAAAGTTCCTGAAAAATTAACAATAGAGTCATGAGCTGCAAGTTCTGCAAATTTATTTGCAGCTGGTTTGAAAGGAATTTTTGTAAATTTGGCAATTTCTTTAACTATCTTTTTATCAAAATTTTTCCTTGAATTTATACCAGTGCCTACAGCGGTCCCACCTTGTGCAAGATATAAAATTTCTTTTAATGCATACTCTATCCGTTCAATACTTTTTTTAACTTGTACATGATATCCAGAGAATTCTTGTCCAAGAGAAAGTGGAGTTGCATCTTGAAGATGTGTTCTTCCAATTTTTACTATACTTTTAAATTCAATAGATTTTCTTTTTAATTCCTTTTCTAAAATTTTTAAACTAGGTAATAGTTTGCTGATTGTTTCCTTGGCAACTGAGATATGCATTGCAGTTGGAAAGACATCATTAGTTGATTGCGATTTATTTACATGATCATTTGGATGTACTGGTTTCTTCGTTCCTTTTTTACCACCTAAAATTTCAATTGCTCGATTAGCAATTACCTCATTAACATTCATGTTAGTTTGAGTGCCAGAACCAGTTTGCCATACTTTAAGAGGAAAATTTTTATCTAATTTTCCTTTGATAACCTCATCTGAAGCCCTGATAATTGCTTTAGAAATTTTGTTTGTAATTAATTTATCTTTAGAATGAACAATTGCAGCTGATCTTTTGATGATAGCTATAGATTTAATTATTGAAATATTTACTAGAATTTTACCAATATTAAAAAATTTATTTGATCGTTGTGTGGATGCACCCCAATATTTATCATTTGGCACATTAACACTTCCAATACTGTCGAATTCTTTTCTTAATTTCATTGATTAATTTGTAAGTAATAAATAATTATAACATACAATAATTTTAAAAAAACTTACAGGAGCAAAATGTCGAATTTTAACAAAGTTGGAACTTTTATGAAAACTTTTGGCCAAGAGGTCAAAAGCAAACCTTCATTTAGTAGTAATAAAATCAATAAATTAAGAATAGATCTAATTAAAGAGGAATTAGATGAGCTTCAAGAAGCAATGAAAAACAATGATTTATTAGAAGTAGCTGATGCACTAACAGATATTTTATATGTCACTTATGGAGCAGGCCATGCTTTTGGAATTGATTTAGACAAATGTTTTGACGAGGTTCAAAATTCAAATATGAGTAAACTAGGCGAAAATGGTGAGCCTATTTATAATGATTCAGGAAAAGTAATGAAAGGTCCAAATTATTTTAAACCTAATTTATCAAAATTTGTATCTTAGATTTCTAATTTAAAATCAATAGCTGCAGCACTATGAGTTATGCTTCCTATAGAAATTCTATTTACTCCTGTTTTGGCAACTCCTTTAACTGTTTTTAAATTAATATTTCCTGAAGCTTCAGTTATATAATATTTTTTAGCATGTTTAACCCCTGCTTTTAGATTTCTAACTGACATATTGTCAAATAAAACAGTATTGAATTTTAGACCCATGATTTCATTAAGTTGTTTCAAATTATCAACTTCAACTGTTATTTTTCGTCCTTTCTTATTTTTAATAGCTAAAGAAACTAAGTTTTTAATATTTGATGAAGCGATATGATTATCTTTAATTAAAAATTCATCGCTAAGATTAAATCTGTGGTTAGTACCACCTCCTAATTTAACTGCATATTTTTGAATAACTCTCATATTAGGTATTGTTTTACGCGTACAACAAATTTTGCATTTTTTACCAGCAAGTTTTACAAATTGATTTGTTTTTGTAGCAATACCTGAAATATGAGATAGAAAATTTAAAGCAACCCTTTCAGCTATTAATATATTTTTTGCCTTGCCCTCTATTGTAGCAACTAAAGATCCTTTTTTTACTTGTGTGCCATCTTTCTTTTTAATTAGAAATTTAATTTTACTGTCTATTAAATCAAAAGCTTGTTTTGCAAATAACAAACCTCCAACAATTGCATTCTCGTTTAAAAGAAGTTTAACTTTAATAATCTTATTATTTTTTACTAAACTTGATGTGATATCTCCTGAAGGGTAGAGATCTTCATTCAACGCTCTCTTAACTGTATTGCGAATAAAATCTTTGCTAAGTTTTATTTTTGACACTTAATTATCTGCCAATGGCTGCCATTTTTTCAACTGATATTCTGGCTTTTTCAATTGTCTCTTTATCCATAATTATTTCACCAGTTTCATTTTCAAGGCAATCTAATATTTTTGGAAGTGTAATCTTTTTCATATGGGGACACATATTGCAGGGCTTTATAAAATCAACATTAGGATTTTCTACTTGTATATTATCACTCATTGAACATTCAGTAACCATCATAACTTTTTTAGGTTGGTTATCCTGAACATATTTTATCATACCAGAAGTTGAGCCTGCAAAGTCACTTGCTTTGATTACATCTGGAGGACATTCTGGATGGGCAATAATTTTTATTCCTGGGTTATTTTTTCTAATATCATGTATTTCTTTTTCGTTAAACTGATCATGGACAATACAAATTCCTTTCCATGATATTATTTCTACATCAGTTTGCGAAGCTACATATTTTGCAAGATAATCATCAGGTAAAAATATTACTTTTTTTACACCAAGAGATTTTACAATTTTAACTGCATTTGCAGATGTACAACATACATCAGTTTCAGCTTTTACTTCTGCTGATGTGTTTACATAAGATACAACAGGAACTCCTGGGTATTTTTCTTTTAATAATCTTACATCTTTTCCTGTAATCGAAGATGACAAAGAGCAACCAGCATCCATATCTGGTAAAATAACTTTTTTATCAGGACTCATTAGTTTTGCTGTTTCTGCCATAAAATGAACTCCAGCCATTAAAATTATATCTGCAGATGTTTTTGATGCTTCAATTGCTAATGCTAGGGAGTCTGCAGAAAAGTCTGCAACACCATGATAAATTTCTGGAGTTTGATAGTTATGAGCAAGTATTACTGCGTTCTTTTTCTTTTTAAGTTCATTAATTTTGTGAATGTATGGAGCATGCACTGACCACTCAATTTCAGGCATTACTTTTGAAATCTTTTGATAAATAGGATCTGTTGCTCTTTGTACTTCTTGAGTAAATTCCATGGTGGTTTTTACCAATTTGAAAGATGGTTGTCATTCATTTATTATGACACACACTGCGGTCGTGCTGAAATTGGTAGACAGGCACGGTTGAGGGCCGTGTGGACCTAGTCCATGAGAGTTCGAGTCTCTCCGACCGCACCAAAATCTAATATTTATCGATCATGTTTTTGGGTTTTTGTGTTATATTTTTGTTTTATGAAAATAAATCAAATATTTAACTTCTGGAAACACTGGAACTGTAATTTATTTGTTAGGCTTCATTACTCTTTTTATTAAATAGAAATCTCTTTTAACACTTTTAGCTAATATTCAATAATTTTAATAAAAGGATTTCAATGACTAAAAAAATATTATTTTATAAATCAATTATCTGGCAAGTGATTGGTATGATATGGATATCTTTATTATCCTATCTATGGTTTGGTGATTTAATTCAATCTTTAAGCTTTACTCTTGTGGTTGTGGTTGTGAGTATTTTTGTTTATGTGTTTTATGAGATGGCATGGGAAAAATTTATGAAAAAAAAGCGTTAAGAGACAACAATTCTTTTTTTATTATTAAGATTTAATCCAATCTGGTTTTTTAATATCAATTGAAGCATTCTTGGTATTAAAATCAGACTTTCCATTAAAATTTTCATCTAAATATTTAATTAAAGCAAATGGATAATCCTTCTCAATTAATACTTTTCCAACATCATTTTCATTGTAAAAAATACTTTCACCTTCAGTTAATTCACCTTTAATAATATTTATTGGTAATAATCTTTTTGAAAGCTTATTTTTTAGTTTGATTCTAGCTGTATTTTCTTGTCCAACATAACAACCTTTCTTAAAATCAATTCCATTTAACTCCTCATAATTACATTCAATTCCAAATAATTTATTTTGTAATTTATTTAAGTCTTTTGGAACAATCCCAAGTTTATGGCTAAATGAATAATAATCATCTAAATTTGCATCATATAAGTCTAGTTTTTTTAATGATAAATAAAGTTTTTCTAAATTGATAATTAATCTTGCTCCCAATCTTTTATTTCTTGGATCTAAAAAAATAGGATCTTCTCTATATTTTAAAGTAAAACCAGGAATATCTTTAGCATCATCAAAAGTTAGGAATTTTTCTTGGCTAAATGCAGCAACTACAAACTCATTGCTAAGGTTAAGAATTTCTACTTTTGATCTTAATTTATAAATACTTAATTGTTTAAATAATCCATCTGCTTGAGATTTTTCACAGTCAATCAGATAACCAGATTTATGTTTGATGATAATAAATTCATATAAAAATTTACCTTGAGGCGACAATAAAGAAGTAAAACATGTATCTTTATCACTTACTTTATTTATATCATTACTAATTAGATTTTGTAGAAACTCTTTTGTATCTTTACCATTTAGGTAAAGGATGGCTCTATCTTCTAAAATGTAAACATTTTTAATATTCATAATTGATTAGTTATATTTTTTAATATAATAACTTTTTTCTCAAATGTTAGATCTTATAATTAAAAATGGACAATGTTACATCGATGGTGAATTAAAAGATGTTGATGTTGCTATTAAAGAAGGTAAAATTCATAAAATTGGTGATGTTTCTGAAGAAGCAAAAAAAATTATAAACGCCGAAGGGCAAACAGTTTTACCTGGATGCATAGATACTCAAACTCATTTTAGAGAACCAGGATCAACTGATACAGAGGATCTGCACTCAGGAAGTAGAGCTGCAATAGCTGGAGGAATTACTAGTGTATTTGAAATGCCCAACACAAATCCACCAACATCGACAAAGGCAGAATTTCAAAGAAAGTTAGATCTTGCTAAGGATAGAATGTATTGTAATTATGCATTTTATTTTGGTGCTACAGCAGACAATGGCAGTGAGTTAGCAGAATTAGAAAATTTAGAAGGTTGTTGTGGAATTAAACTTTTTGCAGGATCATCAACAGGTAACTTATTAGTAGCTGAAGAAGAAGATATAGATACGGTATTTAAAAATAGCTCAAAAGTTGTTGCTGTTCATTCTGAAGATGAGGCAATCCTGAACATGAATAAAAAATTAATTAAAGATGGAGATGTGCATTCTCATCCGATTTGGAGAAGTGCAGAATGTGCAATCTCTTCTACTAGACGAATAGTTAGAATTGCAAATAAATATAACAAGAAAGCTCATGTTCTTCATATAACAACAAAAGATGAGATAGACTTTTTATCACAACACAAAGGAAATATTACTTTTGAGATAACTCCTCAACATTTAACAATTTACGCTCCAGATTGTTATGACAAGCTTGGAACTTATGCCCAAATGAATCCACCTCTTAGAGACAAATCTCACTATGACAGATTGTGGTATGCAG
Organism: Pelagibacterales bacterium SAG-MED50; assembly: GCA_014653385.1. Lineage (GTDB taxonomy): Bacteria > Pseudomonadota > Alphaproteobacteria > Pelagibacterales > Pelagibacteraceae > Pelagibacter. The sequence continues at coordinate 41,894 of JACWER010000008.1, forward strand.
TTAAAAACAATTTAAATGATACAATAGGCTCCGATCACGCTCCACATTTAAAAGAAAATAAAGATAAAGTATATCCTAACTCACCATCAGGTATGCCAGGTGTTCAAACTTTAATGCCAGTTATGCTTAATCATGTAAATGATGGAAAGCTTACCCTTAATCAATTAATGAACCTTATGTGTGAAAATCCGATTAAGATTTTTGGAATTCAAAATAAAGGTTTTATTAAAGAAGGTTTTGATGCCGACTTTACAATTGTAGATATGAATAAGACAATTGAAATTAAAAATGAAAATATTGAAAGCAAATGTGGTTGGACACCATTTGATGGATATAAATTTAAAGGGATACCAACATCAACAATCGTTGGTGGAAAGATTAAAATGCAAGATGGTAAGATTTTAGGAGATCCTGAAGGAAAACCTCTAGTCTTTTAATATATTATTTTTAATAAGATCTTCTTTAATTTCAGTTAGTATAGCAGGATCATCAATAGTAGGAGGCACTTTATATTCTACGTTATCCGCAATTTTTCTAATGGTTCCTCTTAAAATTTTTCCAGATCTTGTTTTGGGCAATCTTTTAATAACAATTGCAATTTTAAATGCTGCAACTGGTCCAATTTTATCTCTAACCATTTGAATACATTCTTTAGAAATTGTTTCATGATCTTTATCTACACCTGATTTTAAAACTACTAATCCAATTGGTAGTTGTCCTTTTAATTTATCAGCAATACCAAGCACCGCACATTCAGCAACGGATTGATGTTCGGATAATACTTCTTCAATCGCACCAGTTGATAATCTATGACCTGCAACATTAATAATGTCATCTGTTCTGGACATAATCCAAATATAACCATCCTCATCAATATGCCCTGCATCATAAGTTTGGTAATAACCTTCATAATTTGTCATATAATTTTCTTTATATCTTTGATCTGCATTCCATAATGTTGGAAAAGTACCTGGTGGAAGTGGAAGTTTTACTACAATATCTCCCATTTCATTTGGTTTAGCTAATGACTGGTCTGGTTTAATAATTTTTACATCATACCCTGGAACTGCTTTACAAGCTGAGCCGTATTTAGTCTCCATCATTTCAATTCCAGTACAATTTGAGCTAATTGCCCAACTCGTTTCAGTTTGCCACCAATGATCAATTACTGGAACTCTTAATAAATTTTCCGCCCATTTAATAGTATCTGGGTCTGCTCTTTCTCCTGCAAGGAATAAGCTTTCAAAACTACTTAAATCATACTTTGAGAAAAACTTACCTTCAGGATCTTCTTTCTTAATAGCCCTAAAAGCAGTAGGGGCTGTAAATAGAGATTTTACTTTGTAGTCAGATATGATTTTCCAGAAAGCTCCAGCATCAGGAGTACCTACGGGTTTTCCCTCAAATAGAACAGTAGTGCATCCTTTAAATAATGGGGCATACACAATATAAGAATGTCCAACGATCCAACCAATATCACTAGCTGACCACCAAATATCACCAGTATCTATATTGTAGATATTTTTCATAGTCCATTTTAGAGCAACTATATGACCCCCAATATCTCTAACTATTCCTTTAGGAGTACCGGTTGTGCCAGATGTATAAAGAATATAAGCAAGTTCATTTGAATTCATCTCAACACAATCAGCATCAGATGCACTTGAAATAACTTCTTCCCAACTAACTTCAATTGGAGCATTTAGTTTTACTTCATGACCTGGTCTTTGGAATAAAATCATCTTATCAATTTTATGATTAGCTAGTTTAATAGCCTCATCTACCAGAGGCTTATATTCAACAGTTCTTCCTGGTTCAAAACCACAAGAAGCTGTAACTAATAGTTTTGCTTTACTGTCATCTATCCTGCTTGCAAGTTCGCTTGAAGCAAAGCCACCAAAGACAACTGAGTGAATAGCGCCAATTCTTGCACATGCCAGCATTGCAATTACTGCTTCAGGGATCATTGGCATATAGATTATTATTCTATCTCCTTTAACAACACCCTGATCTTTAAGAGCTCCAGCAAATTTTGAGACTTTTGATCTTAGTTCTTCGAAACTAAACTGACATTTGTTACCTGTAATAGGACTATCATAAATTAAAGCAGTCTGTTTTCCTCTTCCTTGATCAATATGAATATCTAATGCATTATAACATGTGTTGGTTATCCCATCCTCAAACCATTTGTAAAATGGTGGATTAGATTTATTTAAAATTTTAGTTGGTTTTTTAAACCAAAAGATATCATTTGAAGCTTCTTGCCAAAATGTTTCGGGATTATTTAAGGATTGGTCATAAATTTTTTGAAACTTTTCTGACATAGTATTTTGATTCGATTTATTAAAATAAGTTGGTTTTTAACTTATAAATTGTATTTAATTTTAAAATATAAGTAAAATCAATGTTTATTAGTGTTAATTAACTCTTCATTAATCTAAATTTATTTGTTATTTAACCTCCTATCTTGGTTAGGGGAAACCTTAGCCTAGTTTATATAAACTAATAAATAAAAACTAACTAAAGAGGGAGTTTTTTATGAAAAAACTTAAATTGTTTGCGCTTACAGCTGTTGCACTTCTAGGTGTTACAGGTGTTGCAAACGCAGACGCCACGTTAGCTCAAGATGATTTCGTAGGAATCACGTTTTGGGTTATCTCTATGGGAATGTTAGCAGCTACTGCTTTCTTTTTCATGGAAGCAGGTAATGTAGCATCAGGCTGGAGAACTTCAGTTATTGTTGCTGGTCTAGTAACTGGTATTGCATTCATACACTACATGTACATGAGAGAAGTATGGGTGACTACTGGAGACTCACCAACAGTTTACAGATACATTGACTGGTTAATTACAGTTCCATTACAAATGGTTGAATTCTATTTAATTCTTGCTGCCATAGGTAAAGCAAACTCTGGAATGTTCTGGAGATTGTTACTTGGTTCAGTTGTAATGCTAGTAGGTGGATACTTAGGAGAAGCTGGATACATCAACGCTACACTTGGTTTTATTATCGGTATGGCAGGTTGGGTATACATTCTTTATGAAGTATTCTCAGGTGAAGCTGGTAAAGCTGCTGCAAAAAGTGGAAACAAAGCACTTGTTACCGCATTTGGAGCAATGAGAATGATTGTTACAGTAGGTTGGGCAATTTACCCATTAGGTTATGTATTTGGTTACCTAACTGGTGGTGTAGATGCTGAGTCACTTAACATCGTTTACAACTTAGCTGACTTCGTTAACAAAATTGCATTTGGTCTAGTAATTTGGGCTGCTGCAACTAGTTCAAGCGGAAAAAGAGCTAAGTAGTTTTTCTTAAAATTTAAAAAGGGCAGGTACCATTTGTGTACTTGCCCTTTTTTTTGCCTGTAATATTTTAAGGTATGGATGTAAAGCTTGAAAAATGGCACAAATGCAAAGTGGATATCGAAGTTCTTAAAGAACTTTCAAAAAAATCAGATTTAAAAGGACTACAGCACATTTCAGTTTTTTTTGGATTATTAATTATAACAGGACTGCTAGCTTATATTACATGGGGCACTTGGTGGTCAGTATTTTGGTTTTTAGTTTATGGAAACATATATTCTTTTTCAAATCCATTGTGGCATGAAACAGGTCATAAGACTGCTTTTAAATCAAAATTTTTAAATGAATTTTTTTATTATCTTTCTTCTTTCATGGCAAACTTTGAACCGACTAGATGGAGATACAGTCATTTTGTTCACCATGGAAACACTTATTCAATAGAAAATCCTTTTGATCATGAGATAGAATACGGGAATGATTTAAAAGAAACACCAAAAAGATTAATTATAAATATAATTCCATTTTTAGATTTAGTTTTTATTAAAAAACATATTTCATTTGAAATATTTCAACACGCTTTTGGAATAAAAACAAAAGTAATGGAAGATTGCATTCCAGAAAATGCGCAAGCTAAAGCAATATTTATCTCTAGAATTTATGTTGCTATCTGGTCTTTAATCGTTTTATGGTCAATATTAATCTCATCTTGGATGCCGATGCTTTATTTTTTACTGCCACAATTTTATGGGAAAACTTTACATAAACTTGTTGCGTTTACTCAACATGCAGGACTTGCAAGAAATATTAAAGATCATAGGTTTTCATCAAGAGAAATGTATTTAAATCCAATACTAAGTTTTTTATATTGGAAAATGGAATACCATTTAACTCACCATATGTTTCCAACAGTTCCATCTTATAATTTAGATAAACTTCATCATCATATTAAAGACCAGTTGCCAAAACCAAATAATGGATTGATAGATGCTTATAGAGAGATAATACCAGCTCTAATTAAACAGAAAGAAGATACAAGCTATTTTATAAAAAAAGATATACCTCAATTACAAAATGTCTAAAAATAGACTAAGTATGATTTTACTTACTTGTTCTATTTAAATAAAAACATATATATAGCCCATGGCAAAAGTTACTTACAATACTCACGATAGCAAAACACATACAATTGATATTCAAAACGGACTGTCAGTTATGGAGGGTGCGGTTCAAAATGATATCCCTGGTATTGATGCTGATTGTGGAGGTGGTATGGCATGTGCTACTTGCCACGTTTATGTAAATGAAGAATGGTTAGATAAACTTCCTACCAAAGAAGATGGAGAGGAAGATATGCTGGATATGGCATTTGAGCCTAAACAGAATAGTAGATTGAGTTGTCAGTTAATTATTTCAGACGAATTAGATGGTCTAGTTGTAAATATTCCATCAAAGCAAGCTTAGATGAATAAAACAGATGTATTAATAATTGGAGCAGGACCTACTGGTTTATTTTGTGCTCATCAATTAGGAATTATAGGATTAAGTTGTGAGATAGTAGATAATCTTGATAAAGCAGGAGGTCAATGTATTGAGCTTTATCCAGATAAACCAATTTATGATATTCCAGCGATACCTGAGTGTACTGGTGAAGAGCTAACCAATAATTTATTAAAACAAATAAAACCTTTTAATGCCAAATTTCATTTAAATGAGAGAGTAGAGGAACTTAAAAAAGTTGAGAATAGATGGCATGTTAAGACAAGTGGTAAACAAGAATTTGATGTAGCAAGTATAGTTATTGCTGGTGGTGTCGGATCATTCGAGCCTAGAAAATTCCCATTAAAAGAATGTGAAAAATTTGAAGGAAAATCTTTATTTTATTCAATTAAAGATAAATCAATTTTTAAAGATAAAATAATCTCAATTTTTGGGGGAGGAGACTCAGCGTTAGATTGGGCAATTGAACTATCAAATACATCTAAAGTAAATTTAATCCATAGAAGAGATGGATTTAGCGGTGCAGAGTCTAGTGTTCAAAAAGTAAAAGAACTTAATGATCAAGGAAAATTAAATTTATATACAAAATATCAAATAGGCTCATTAACAGGTAATGAAAAAATAGATTCAGTTAGCATTAAACATGATGATGGAGAAGTAAAAGAATTTAAAACAGATTATGTGCTTGGTTTCTTTGGTTTAATTATGCAACTTGGGCCAATATTAGATTGGGGATTAAATATTAATAAAAAAACAGTTGAAGTAAATACAGAAAATTTTGAGACAAATATTGATGGTATATTTGCTATTGGCGATATCTGTTCTTATCCAGGTAAACTAAAATTAATTTTATCAGGTTTTCATGAAGGCGCATTAGCTGCAAGAGGTTGCTTTAAGTACGCAAAACCAGATGAAAAACTAAGATTTGAATTCACAACTACATCAAAAGCCGCACAAGAAAGACTTGGTATTAAGAAGTGATAGAGCTTTTTACTGCTGATACGCCAAATGGTAAAAAAATTTCTATCATGCTTGAGGAAATTGGTTTTGAATATAAAGTAACCAAAGTTGATTTAGGTAATAATGATCAATTTAAACCAGAATTTGTAAAAATAAGTCCATTTAGTAAAATTCCTGTAATTACTGATCATGAAATCAATGAAAGCATATTCGAGTCTGGTGCAATTTTAATGTACTTAGCTGAAAAAAGTGGAAAGTATTATGATCAGCAAGATAGATTAATAATTAATCAGTGGCTAATGGCTCAAATGGGAACTGTAGGTCCTATGATAGGTCAGCATCACCAATTTCATCACTATAATCCTGGTAAAAGTGAATTTGGAGAAGAGAGATATTTCAAAATCACAAAGAGAATATATCAAGAATTAGACAACAGATTAAAAGATTCTAAATTTCTTGCAGGAGAAAAATACACAATTGCTGATATAGCAACATGGCCATGGCTTGCAAGACATGAATGGCACGATATTGGTTTAAAAAATTATAAAAATTTATCAAGATGGTATTTAGAGATTGCTGAGCGAGATGCTGTGATCAAAGGATATAGATTTATGGATAAAGATTTAAAAATTCCTGACCTTGTTTAATTAAATTATATATTTTTTAAAATAGTTGAATGGTAACTAATATGATCTTTGATAAATGAATTAATGAAATAGTAACCATGATCATATCCTTCATGTTTATTTATAATTAAATTTTGTCCAACAGCATTACACTCACTAATAAAATCATCAATATAAAGATCTTTTAAAAATTCATCTTTTAAGCCAACATCAATTTTAATATTCTCAAATTTTTTATTAGATTTTTTTATTAATGTTATTGGATCATACAGATCTAGTTGATCATGATTATTTCCTAAATAGTTATCAAACATTTCTTTTGCAAATTCAGTTTTGTGAAGTGAACATATTGGAGAAAAAGCAGAGACCGTTTTGTATAAATCATTTTTAAGAGCACATTGAATGGCTCCACCACCACCCATTGAATGACCGAAAATACCTACTTTAGACTTACTAAATTGAAAGTTATTAGAAATTAAATTAGGCAAATCTTTAGTAATATAATCATACATTTTATAATTTTTCGACCATGGGTCTTGAGTTGCATTAAGATAAAAACTTGCACCACACCCAAGTTTATAGTTTTCATTATCAGGAATATCTTCACCTCTAGGACTGGTATCTGGAACAACAACAGCAATTTGATTTTCTGACGCAAATTTTTGAAAACCAGATTTTTGAATAAAGTTTTGTTCTGTGCACGTTATTCCACTTAAAAAATATAATAAGGGACAATCTTTACTCTCATCAGGCGAGTATACAGCAAAATTCATATTACAATTAGTTGTTAATGAAAAATGTTTATAAACTTCTTGATACCCTCGATGGGATCGATGCTTTTCAATTAATTCCATTATTAAAAATTTATTACACTTCTAATTGATTTTCCTTCGTGCATTAAATCAAATGCTTTGTTGATATCTTCAAGAGGAAACTCGTGTGTAATTAAGTCATCAATATTAATTTTTTTATCCATGTACCAATCAACTATTTTTGGAACATCAGTTCTTCCTTTGGCTCCTCCAAAAGCAGTTCCTTTCCAAACTCTTCCAGTTACTAATTGAAATGGTCTAGTAGAAATTTCTTGGCCTGAACCTGCAACACCAATAATAATCGACTGACCCCATCCTTTGTGGCAACACTCTAAGGCTTGTCGCATTACATTAACATTGCCAATGCACTCAAAACTATAGTCAGCTCCTCCACTTGTTATTTCAATTATTTTTTCCTGAAGTTTATTATCTGGAAAATCATTAGGATTGACAAAATGGGTCATCCCAAATTTTTCAGCAATATTTTTTCGGTTTGAATTTATATCAACACCAACAATAACACTTGCTTTAGCTAGCTTGCATCCTTGAATAACATTAAGACCAATCCCTCCTAAACCAAAAACAACTGCAGTTGAGCCTTCTTCCATTTTTGCAGTATTTATTACTGCACCAATACCCGTAGTTACTCCGCATCCTATATAACAAGTTTTGTTAGCTGGTGCATCTTTACGAACTTTTGCTAAAGCAATTTCTGGTAAAACTGTATAGTTAGAAAATGTAGAAGTACCCATATAATGAAATAAAGTTTTTCCATTATATGAAAATCTTGAAGTACCATCTGGCATTAATCCTTTACCTTGGGTTTCACGAATTGCTTGACATAAATTAGTTTTTCCAGATAGGCAAAATTTACATTTTCGACATTCTGGAGTGTATAAAGGAATGACATGATCATCCTTTTTTAAAGATTCAACTCCTTCACCAACTTCTACAACAATTCCTGCACCCTCATGACCTAAAATGGATGGAAAAATACCTTCGGGATCATCTCCAGATAAAGTATATGCATCGGTGTGACAAACCCCAGTTGATTTTATTTCAACAAGAACTTCTCCTTTTTTTGGTCCTTCAAGATCAATGTAATCAATGATCAAAGGTTTAGCTTTTTCTAACGCAATTGCTGCTTTTACTTTCATTTTTTTTTTTAAATTTCTACTTTAATCATTATTGTTATCAAAAATTTTTAATTAGGTAACCAAGAATTATACAGTGGATTACCTTTTTTTATTGGAAGGTAGATATTTTTTCCCTCTCGTGATGAATTGTAAACTGCAGTAACAAACTCTAAAGATTCTCGTGCATTTAGTAAGGTGACTTCATCACTAGTATGTCCATCTAATTTTTTTGCTATTTCATCAAACATTCCTGCATACCAAGATTTTGTTAATTCTACTTTAGACAAAATTTCATCAACTTGATTTTGTGTTACGGGTTCTCTTGCTAAAAATTTCCAGTCATCATCAGCTGGATTATAAGGTTTGTCAGGGGAACCACCAGATTCAACAGTTAAATTATTAAAACAAATTTTAATTCTACTAACATCTTCTGCAGCACCCAGTGTAATAGAGCTTGTAACCAATGCACCATTGCCCATTTCTATTGAAAGAGCAGCACAATCTTCTACTTCAATATTGTTTACTCGAGTTGTTAATTTTGCAAACACATTTGAAACTGGGCCAAAAATCATACTTATAAGATCATGAATATGAATTGAATGACTTAAGATTGCACCTCCTTGTTCACCTTCCCATGTTCCTCTCCAAGCTTTAGAATAATATTCTTTTCCTCTATTCCAGTGAGTTTCTAATGAAGCAACCAAAGGTTTACCAGCCAATCCAGATTTAATAAGTGCTTTTAATTTTGAAAATCCAGGGCCATATCTATATTGAAAAACAGGGAAAATAATTTTGCCAGTCTCTTTGCTTATTTGACTTAATTTATCCACTTCTTCAAGACTTGATACCAATGGTTTTTCACAAATAACATGTTTGCCAGCTTTAAGTGATTTTTTACAAGCTGAAAAATGCAAATGAGGTGGAAGACAAATATCAATAATATCAATTTCTTTAATTTTTAATACATCTTCAAAATTAAGTGAAATTTTAATATCAGAGTTTGATGGTATTATATTATCGATAGATTGTTTTGTTAGTCCACAAATTGTATGAACATTAAATCTATCCGAAACTTTTTTAAAATCTTCATAATGTTTAGCACCTATGTTGGTTCCTATAATGGCTACTTGATATTTACTCATTTCTTTTCTGCTATTTCTTGGGCTTTAATTGCAAGTTCCATTGTTAAATAGGTAAGTTCTTGAGAGCAAGCTGACTCAGTTCTATTTAATACATCATTAATTAAATTTCCAAAATATGGAAGCTTAACATCACTACAATCTATATGTTTTACCTCTTCATTATTTGCATAATACAAATGATTTCCAGAATCAGATTTTGCTAGATCTGTATATTTTCTAATTTCAATAAAACCTTTATCTCCAAATATAAATAATCTTCCATCTCCCCAAGTTGGAAGAGCATCTGGGGTAAACCAATCTAATCGAACGTATCCATACCCACCATTTCCAGTAAGATTAATTTCACCAAAATCTTGAAAACCTGGAAATTCTTTTTTAGTTGTATTTTCTACCATTGAATGAGTAATTTTAGCTTCATTAGAATTAGTAAATACTAAAAATTGGTGAATTTGATGAGAACCTATATCGGTAATAATTCCACCATAACTTTCACGCTCATAAAACCAATCAGGTCGTTCATAATTTCCCTGCCTATGTGGGCCAGTGCCCATTGTTTGTTTTACTTTTCCAATTTTACCCTCAGCAACTAATTCTTCAGCTTTTGCAACTGCAGCTACATGAAATCTTTCTGAAAAATTTACCGACCAAATTTTCCCTGTTTTTTTTACGGTACGTTTTAAATCCTCAAGCTGATCTAATGTTGTGCAACCTGGTTTATCTACCATTACATCTTTACCTGACTTTAATGCTTCAATAGAAAGAGTTGCTCTATCTTTAGGAATTGATGAGATCAAAATCATATCTATTTTATTATCTTTTAAAATTTCACTTTTATTTTCTGCTCTTTTTATATTTGGATATTTTTTGTTAAATTCTTTTAATGTTAATGGAGAACCTTCAGTCCAAAAATGATTGCATTTACAACCTTCTTTGATCATTTCATCTAGCATGTCAAATATATGCCCGTGATCAATTCCTAATACTGCTAAATTTAAAGATCTTTTCATAAACTAGTATGTTCCTTTTTTTGACGATCCTTTATAAAAAATTTCTTGAAGATTGTCATTTTCTTGTTTTTTTATTTTAAGATCATTCTTATCCATCAATGATTTAGGTCTTTCAATTATTTCATGGAAGTTATAATTATCTTTTCCTCTAGCTATTTGTACGCCATTTTTTCCTAATACTTGTTCAACATTAGTTCCAATATAACTCTGTATTACAAACCCTATTCTTCTGTCGTCACTTTTATTAAGATCGGATCCATGAACTACAGTTGGATGATGTAAAGACATTTGGCCAGCTGTTAAAATTAAAGGTGTTGTTTCTTCTCTAGGCACATCTTTTACTGTTTGACCTCTAGTCAACAGGTTTCCTTCATTAAAATTTTGATCGTGTTGTTTAAGATTTTCTTTATGAGAACCTGTCCACATTCTCATACAACCATTGTGTTCATTAGAGTCAGTTATTGCAACCCATGCAGTTACCCAATTGAGTGGATCTAAACCAATATATTTTGCATCTTGGTGATAACTAACAAATCCTTTTTCGTTTGGATTTTTTATAAAAAGAGTTGTTCCACATACTAGTATATTTTCACCAATTAAACTTTGAACAGCATCTAATATTTTAGGATTATGTGTAACCTCATCTAATAAAGGTGAAATTAAATGTGCATTATATCTGCCAGATTTTTCTAACTCACCAGGCATTTCTTTCTCAATCATTTCAATTTCATCTCTGATTTGTTTTGCTTTATCTTTTGAAAAAATATTAATTGGAGAAACAAATCCTTTATCTTCATATTGTTTAAGTTGATTTGATGAAAGATAAGTCATATTATTTTAAAAATTTTATATGAGCTCAATAATTTCTTCAATAAATTATCTTAATTAAGTGTATGCCAGAAGTATATAAACTTGGAATTTCAAATAAAAGCAATCAACAAATCAACGAAGTAAACTCAATTGATGTTTTGGCTAATCAAGGGGTAGTTGGAGATAGACATTTTAAAGAATTTAATGACCCTTATAATCAACTATCACTGATTGAGTCTGAAAATATAGATTATTATAATATTAAATTTGGATCAAATATCCCCTACTTAGATTTTAGAAGAAATGTTGTCACTAAAGGAATTCAATTGAATGATTTGGTAGGTAAAAAATTATTAGTTGGTAATGTAGAAGTTGAAGGTATTGATTTATGTCGCCCATGTAGACATTTAACAGAAGTTCTTGGACAAGATAATATTTTAAAAGAATTTTTAAGAAGAGGTGGTCTGAGATGCCAAGTGCTATCTTCTTCTAGTATTAAAATAGGTGATAAAATAAAAGTTTTAGATTATTAATTACCAATTAATTTGTAAAAAGAAGTCAAAATACCATTTCCCGACAATTCAATAGCTAAAACAATAACGATGATTAGTATTAATTTTTTATTCATCTAGTAAATACATATAATAACAGAACTATCCAAATAATGGGATAATAAATATAAATATATTTTTTAGCAAAAAGAAAAGAAATTGAGTTTGGCTTAGAATTTTTCTTTTTCATTTTTTTAATTAATCATCAGCATGAACTTTTTCATTTTTTTCATGCTTTTCTTGAGCTGCAATAGTGTATTTTGCTACAGGTCTTGCAATTAATCTTTTTAATCCAATTGGCTCAGCTGTATCTAAGCAATATCCATAAATATCTTCCCTAATTCTAGCTAGCGCTTTATCAATTTCAGAAATTAATTTAATTTGTCTGTTAATAGCTTTCATTTCTACATTTTTATCTGTGTATGAGCTTGCTTGATCTACTACATCTGCAGAAATGCTATTATCATCCATACTTCCAAAATAAAGCGCTTCATTATTAGCTTTAACCAATTCTTTTTTCCATTCTGTTAATTTTATTCTGAAAAATACTTTATGTTTTTCACACATATATTTTTCAGTGTCTTTTGGAACGTAAGTTTTTGAAATTTTTATAGGAGCTTTAGAAACAGCTTTAGCTTTACTTGCAATTTTAGGCTTCGCTTTTTTAACTTTAGTTTTTGGCTTTGAAACTTTTTTTTTAACTTTAGTAGTCTTTGGCATAGTTTAAATTTGAATTTCCGGAGTATATTCAGCAAATTAGGGGTGTCAAGCAAGCCTAATTGTTATAAATATTTATTAATGACTAATAATACGAGAAATATAAATAATATTTATTATATTTTTATTATATCTCATCTTATATTCTGGACTTTAGTTCCATACTTAACAAATCATAATTTACCATTAGATACTATTGAGCATTTAGCTTGGGGTAGTGATTTAAATTGGGGATTTAATAAACATCCTCCGATGGTTGCTTTTTTTCCAGAAGTTTTCTTTCAAATTTTTGGATCTCAAGATTGGGCATACTATTTGCTTAGTCAAATTTTTGTACTTATCTCTTTTTATTACGTATTTAAATTCTCTAAAGAAATTTTTAATAACGACTTATTAGGTTTAATCTCTTTATTATTAATTGAAGCAATTTATTTTTATAATTTCACTACACCAGAATTTAACGTAAATGTATGTCAGTTACCTTTTTGGTCATTAACAGTATATTTTTCTTGGAAAATTTATAATAGTAGAGAGATAAAATTTACTGATTGTTTTTTAGTTGGATTGTTTGCAGCAGTAGGTTTTTTATCAAAATATTTATTTATCTATCTCTTAGCATCAATTGATCTTCTATTTATCTACCTAATTTTTATTAAAAAAGAGAGAAAATTTGATTTTAAATATTTAATAACTGTAGAGGTATTTTTAATAGCTTTAGTCCCTCATCTAATTTGGCTGAATAACAATGAATTTATTACTATAACATATGGACTTGCTAGAACTGGGTTAGAACAATCTAGTTTAATTGATCATATTAAGTTTCCACTTATTTTTTTGATAAAACAAATTGGATTACTCACTCCATTCTTAATTTTGGTTTGGTTGCTAGTAAAAAAAGTAAAATTTAAGTTAAATCTTAAAGATAAGAAGTTACTTTTTTTATTAGCTATTAATATTCTTCCGATCATATTGATGTTTCTAACATCAGTCGTTACTGGATCTAAGATTAGAACAATGTGGATGACACCATTTTATTTATTTTTTGGAACTTTATTTGTCTATTTATTCCAAGCACAAATAAATATTAAAAAGTTAAAACCTTTTATGGTTGGATTTATCTTTTTATTTTTTTTATCACCTATACTTTATGCGTACGTTTCAATATCAAAAGATGATAAAAGAACAGATTATCCAGGTAAAGAAATTGCTATTAAAACTCAGTATGCATGGGATCAACAATTCAATTCTAAAATAAATGTTGTTTATGGAAATGAGTGGAATGCAGGTAATTTGTCATATCATCTTGAATCAAGACCAAAATGGGAAGGTTTAGTTGAAAGAGAAAAACTTGATCAATTGAAAGATTATATGTGCCTTGATAATATTTGTGTTGGTTCAAAATAGTCATGAAAAAATACATAATTTTAATTCCAATTTATAACGACAGAGAAAGTTTAACTAAATTAATTGAAAATATTAATTCTGAAATAAAAGATCTTAATTCAGAGATATCAGTTATTGTTATTAATGATGCATCTTCTCAACAAATAATTGATCAATATCAAAATACTGAAAATATTAGCTCTATTGAAATTATAAATATGAAAGAAAATAGGGGGCACGCAAGATGTATAGCTTCAGGACTTAAATATATTTTTGAAAAAAAAGAATTTGATTATGTAATACCAATGGATGGAGACGGAGAAGATAGACCAGAAGAAATTAAAAATTTTATTGAACTTGCAGAACAATCAAAAGATCAATCTATAACAGGAGAAAGAGTTAAAAGATCTGAAAGTTTATTCTTTAAATTTTGTTATCAATTTCATAAATTTTTAACTTTAGCATTTACGGGACAATCTATTAAATTTGGAAATTTTACATGTTTATCAAAGTCAACTGTAGAAAAAATGCTTAATGAAAAAGCAACTTGGAACAGTTTTTCAGGTTCATTAAAAAAAACTGAAAAAAATTTATTATCTATTCCATCTATAAGAGGTACTAGATATTTTGGTCTATCTAAGATGAGTTTTTTTAATTTATTAAAACACTCACTTTCAATAATAAGTGTCTTTAGAAAAACAGTTTTAATTCGTTCAGCTTTATTTATAGTTTTTTATATTTTATTAATTAAAAGTAATGCCTCAATTATCACTTCACTACCTCTAGTTTTATTATTAATAATGATTTATTCAATTTCCAATTTAGCTTTAAGAGAAAATATAGATGAACTTGATAAATCTCTAGAAAATATTTTTGATATTGAAAAAATTAAATAAAAAGAACCTATTTTGGGTTTTTTTCCATTTGATTATATAATTCAAAAGAAATAATCTTAACTTAATCAAGTCTGGTTGTGCTGACTTGTAAATAAAGGGACAACAAAAAATTATATGAAAAATTTTTTTAGAAAAGTTGCTTTTGGTTTAAAACCAGATGAAAAAATTTCATCAGATCCATTAGTTTGGGCTCAAAAACAAGTTGAGACAGTTCCAGAATTAAATTGGAAGGGCAAACATATTTACTCAGAAAAAGAAATGAGAAAATATTGGATCACACAACGTGTTGAAGAAAACACAACTTTAAGAAAAAAATATAAAAATGATCCAAAAGGTTTTGAGAGAGCGGAGAAACAACTAGAGTATGATACTGGTGGAAAATATTGGCCTACCAATGAAATTTGTATAAGGCATGCAGAAGGGATCAGAAGCGATCACCCTGTACTTGCAAAACTTTGGTATTTTTGGACTAACCATTTCACAATAAGTAAAACACAAAGACTGCATCAATATTCAACTGGGGCTTATCAAAGAGAATTCATAAGAGCTAACATGGATAAAACTTTTGAAACAATGGTTTATGAAGCAACTGTTGCGTGGCCAATGATAATGCATTTGGACAATAAAGATAATATTGGTCCTAAATCTGAGAGTGCAAGACAAGAATGGAGAAGAAAAGAAAAAAGGCCTGCTACACTTAATGAAAATCATGCAAGAGAATTAATGGAACTTCACACTATATCTCCAAAGGGAGGATATACCCAAGAAGATGTTCAAGAGCTTGCAAAAATTATGACTGGGTGGAGACCTAAGTGGACTAAAAAATCAGATCAAGGAACAGATATAAGATTTATGTCTGATCGTCATGAGCCAGGAAAAAAAACAGTTCTAGGAAAAACATATAAAAATGGAAGAAAAAGTTTAAAAATTGCTATTAAAGATTTAGTAAATCATCCTTCATGTCGAGAATTTATTGCAACAAAACTATGTAGATATTTAATAACTGATCAACCTACAAAACAAATGATTGCTCCAATTATCAAAGCATGGGAACTATCGGATGGATATTTGCCTGAAGTTCATAAAGCTGCGATTAAAGTTGCATTCGAATATAATGATAAATACAAAAAATTTCAAAATCCAGAAAATTGGTGGATACAAACAATTAATATGTCAGGGGCCTCATATGCTTATCCAATACCTGAAAAAAAGATGGATAGATTTAAATTAGGATTTCTTGTTACCCAAGAGTTAAAAGAGCCTGACTGGCGATTAGAAAATATAGGTTATCATCCTTATAAAGCAAAACAGCCTAACGGATATTCAGATTTATCAACTGATTGGTTATCGACTGAGCTAATTATAAGAAGATTAATGTATGCAAAAGAAGCTTTTCATCAATATAAAGTAAAGTAAAGGATCAAATAGATGACACTATTCATGAAAAAATCATTATAGCTAATTTTGATAACCCAGATAAAATCTTAAAGATAGTTTCAAAAGCTAAAACCAATGAGGAAAAGCATATGATTTTATTTAATCTACCAGAGGCATTAAGAGCATGAAGATATCAAGAAGAGATTTTTTAAAAGGTACGGCTACTACTTTATTTTTAGCAGGATTTAATCTTCCAGCATTAGCAACTACATCTAAAAAAAAGAACTTAGTAGTAATTATGTTACGAGGGGGAATGGACGGTCTTTGTGCGGTACCTATAATTGGTGATAAGCGTTTTGAGAAAAAAAGAAAAAGCATTTTAATTGAAAATACTATTAAACTTAATTCTGATTTTGCATTACACCCAAGATTAATAGGATTTAATAAGTGTTGGAATGATAATACAGGATCAATAGTGCATGCAACAAGCATTCCATATACTCAAAGATCACATTTTGAAGGTCAAAATTTAATGGAGTCGGGTGGAAGAACACCTTATCAAGAAAAAACTGGATGGGTTGGAAGAGCCATGAAGCTCGCAAACCTTCAAGGGGATGGATTAGCTTTATCTTTACCAATGCCATTATTATTAAGAGGTATTCCAAAAAATAATAATTATTTTCCTGCTGACGGAAGACTCCCACGAAAAGATACATTGGATCTATTAAGATCAGTTTATGCTGATAGTTCAGAAGATGAACTTTTAGAGATGATGGATTTCATCAAAAAAAGAAAAGATGAACAAATGATGGGTGGCACATCGGGTCGTGGTAAAAGAAAAAATAAAAACCTTGCAAGACAAGCAGCCACATATTTGAGAAAATCAGATGGCCCAAGAGTTGCTGTATTTGAAGTTAATGGATTTGATACTCATGCAGCTCAAGGGGGAGTAGATGGCACTCATACAAAATGTTTAGTTGAGATGGATGAGATTATTAATAATCTAAGGGATAATCTTCAAGAAGCTTATAAAGATACAATTATTTTAACGGTGACAGAATTTGGAAGAACCATAAAACAGAATGGTGGAAATGGAACTGAGCACGGTTATGGAACTGCAATATTTATGGCAGGTGGTTTGTTAAAGAAAAGCCAAGTTCATACTGACTGGCCAGGTTTAAAAAGAAAAGAAATGTATGAAGGAAGAGATCTTAACGCAACAATTGATGCTAGATCTGTTTATGCATCAGCTATGTCGACTGTATTTGACTTAGATTTCAAGCGTATCCAAAAAGATGTGTTCTGGGGTGAAGATTTACAAAATCTCTCAGACAAACTTTTTAAAGCTTAATGAAAAATTTTTTTAGAAAAGTTGCATTTGGAATTGGTCCTAATGAAGAAGTGCCTTCCGATCCCTTAGCATGGGCTCTTAATCAATTAGATGATGTTCCTGATTTAACCTGGAAAGGTAGAATTCCTTCTGGGAAAGAAATGATTGAAAAATATGCCAGAAAAAATGAAATCGAACTAAAAAAAGTAAGAAAAAAATACAAAGATGATAAGAAGCTTTTAAAAATTGGAATTGAAAGATTGAACAATGAAACTGGACTTCATTTTTGGCCATCATTAGAATTGAGTATCAGGCATACGGAAGCGATGTATAGTAATTCACCTGTTTTAGCAAAATTATGGTTTTTCTGGTCAAATCATTTTGCAATAGTAGACGGAGGTTTTAGAACTGCATTTTATACAGGGCCATATGAAAGAGAGATTATCAGACCAAACTTAAATCAGACCTTTGAAAAACTTGTTTATGATGCAACAACTTCGCCGGCTATGATTTCTAGTTTGGATAACAGTGAAAATATAGGACCAAAAAGCAAAATTGGAAAAAAGAATAAAAAATCATCTTCAATAAATGAAAACCACGCAAGAGAATTATTAGAACTTCATACAGTTTCACCAGCAGCAGGATATACGCAAGAAGATATTACACAATTAGCCTACATCATGACAGGTTGGATGAATGGCTATAGCAAATCAACTGGTGACACTCTGCCAGTAGAATTTAACAAAGACCGTCATCAACCAGGAAAAAAAACCATCTTTGGTAAAACTTATAAAAGTGGAAAAAAAGGTTTGGCAAATGTTATTAAAGATTTAGTAAATCATCCAAACTGTAGAGATTTTATAGCAACAAAGTTATGTAGATATTTGATTACTGATAATCCTACAGAAGAAATGAAAAGACCAATAATAAAAGCTTTTAAAGATTCTGATGGTTTTTTACCTGAAATTCATAAAGCAGCTATCAGAGTTGCTTTTGAATATAATGATCAATACCAAAAATTTCAAAAACCTGAAAATTGGTTTTTACAAATGGCTAAATTAGCTGATTTTAGTTGGCCATCATCACCAACAATAATGGATTTGTATGAAGTAGGTAATAAACCCCAATTAGCTCATACCCAACCTCATGGTAAACTTTGGAGTTTGGGACATAATCCCTACGGTTCCAAACAACCAAATGGATTTTCCGATTTTGAAGTTGATTGGATATCACCAGAATTATTAATTAGAAGATTAGTTTTTGCAAAAGACTGTTTTGAGCTTACAAAATCAAAAAATAATAATTTCAAATTTTACAAAAACATAGTTAAAAAAAATTTTGATAATCCCGAGAGAATATTTAAATACTTGGAAAAAGCTAACAAACCTTACGAAATACAAATTTTATTATTTAACCATCCGGAGTTTTTAAGAGCATGAAGATAAATAGAAGAGATTTTTTAAAGACTACGGCCGCAACCTCATTATTTTTTGCTGGCTTTGGATTACCATCTTTTGCAAGTCAAAATAAAAAAAACTTAGTTGTTATAATGCTTGAAGGTGGAATGGATGGGCTCTGTGCAGTTCCTATTAGAGGTGACAAAAATTTTAAAAAATTAAGAAGTAAAATTAATTTAAAAAAAACTCTTAAATTAACTTCTGATTTTGATTTACACCCTGCATTAGAAAATTTTAAAGCATGCTGGGACCAAAATGCAGCATCTGTGTTTCATGCAACTAGCATTCCTTATAAAGGAAGATCTCATTTTGAAGGTCAAGATATGATGATGTCTGGTGGAACAGTGCCATATCAAGAGAAAACAGGATGGTTAGGAAGAGGTATGAACCTTGCAGGTTTAAAAGGAAATGGGCTTGCCATGTCACTTCCGATGCCATTGCTTATAAGAGGTGTTCCATTAAATAATAATTATTTTCCTATAAGATCTTCTCTACCACAAAAGCGTCTTTTAAATATTATTGAAGAAGAATTTAATCAATATTCTGAAAAAGATTTGAGCGAAACATTATCAATAATAAGAAATAGAGATTTAAATTATTTTCCAGGAACAAACGCTAGCACTTTAGCTTTAGAAGCAGGCAAACTACTTTCTGATCCGAATGGACCAAGAGTGGCAGTTTTTAAAGTAGAAAATTTTGATACTCACGCAGCCCAAGGTGGAGAGAATGGCGCACATGCAGATTGTTTAAAAGAATATGATCAAATATTAAAAGCACTAAAAGCTTCTTTAGGCTCTACCTTTAAAGATACTTTAATACTAACACTCACTGAATTTGGAAGAACAATTAAGCAAAACGGTGGAAATGGAACAGAACATGGATATGGAACTGCAGTTTTAATGGCAGGAGGTTTAATTAAGAAATCAAAAGTTCATGGTGACTGGCCTGGACTAAAGAACAAAGAATTATTTCAGGGCAGAGATCTAAATGCTACGATGGATGCAAGATCCATATATGCTTCAGCTATGTCCACTGTTTTTGATCTAGATTTTAAACGTATTCAAAAAGATGTTTTCTTTGGAGACAAATTAGAAAACTTATCTGACAAACTATTTAAAGCTTGATGAAGAAAATCTTATTAATTGCTTTTATATTAATATTTTCAACTACAGCTTTTGCTTCAAAATTTGGAAGCAAAGAAGAAGTGGTAACTACCCTTAAAAAAGGTGGAAATATTGTTTTTATTAGACACGCCTATGCACCAAGAATAAATAACAAGTTTGAACCTGATGATTTTTATAGTGGCTCATTAAAGAAAAAAGATTGCTCAGTTCAAAGAGATTTAGATAATAGAGGATTAACTCAAGCAAAGATAATTGGTAATTTATTCAAAGAAAATAATATTCAAATAGATAAAATTTTAACAAGCATTTATTGTAGATGTTTTAAAACAGCTAATGAAATTTCAGAAGATTATGAAATATCCAAAATGATAATTTCTGTCGGCAGAGGAAATGTAAGTAAAAAGAAAAAACAATTAAAAAAGATAAGAAAATTTGTTGAAAAATGGGATGGTAAAAAAACTTAGTAATTGTGAGCCATTTTAATGTCATCAATCCTCTTTTTGAAAAAAGTTTGCTTTCTATAAGTTCTGGTGAGATTGTTGTCTCTGACAAAGATTTTAAAATTTTGGCTAATTGGAAAGTTCCTTACTAAACAATGAAAAAAATTGTCCATTCAGTAATTAAAAGTTAAGTAAAGAAATACTAATATTTTTAATTAGATTTAATTATTATTAAGTAATATTATTTTTTATGGGAAAAGTTCAAAATATTCTTTTTATAATGGCCGATCAATTAAGATGGGATTATCTATCTTGCTATGGTCACCCTCATTTAAAAACTCCTAACATTGATAGTTTAGCAAAAAGGGGAGTTCAGTTTGAATCTGCTTTTGTCCAATCACCTGTATGTGGTCCTTCAAGAGCATCTTACTATACGGGAAGAACAGTTTTTAGTCATGGTTCAACTTGGAACCAAGTTCCACTTCCAATAGGAGAGCTAACTATTGGAGATTATCTTCGTCAATCAGGAATAAGAACTGGAGTTGTTGGTAAAACGCATATGAGACCAGATTTAGAAGGCATGAGTAGATTGGGCATTACTAAAGATACTGAAATAGGATTAATTGTTAGTGAGCCAGGTTTTGATCCTTATGAAAGAGATGATGGACTT
Organism: Pelagibacterales bacterium SAG-MED50; assembly: GCA_014653385.1. Lineage (GTDB taxonomy): Bacteria > Pseudomonadota > Alphaproteobacteria > Pelagibacterales > Pelagibacteraceae > Pelagibacter. The sequence continues at coordinate 63,132 of JACWER010000008.1, forward strand.
CATCCAAATAATCAAATTAAAAACTCAAAAAAAACTTTATCTTATAATGAATGGCTCAATAAACTTGGATATGATGGACCAAATCCTTGGAATGATTGGGCCAATTCTGCTGAAGGTGAAAATGGAGAAATCTTAAGTGGTTGGAGATTAAGAAATTCTAATAAGCCTGCTAGAATTCCTGAAAAACATTCTGAAACAGCTTTCATGACTAATCGTGCAATGGAATTTATTGAAGAAAGTAAAGATAAACCATGGTTTTTACATTTGTCTTATATTAAACCGCATTGGCCTTATATGGCACCAGCTCCTTATCATAATATGTACTCAGCTAATGAATTTTATCCTGTGCATAGAAATGATACAGAACGAAATAATGATCATCCAGTTTACAAAGCATTTATGGAAAACAGTATTTCAAAAACCTTTTCAAAAGATGAGGTTAGAAATACAGTTTTATCTGGATACATGGGTTTAATTAAACAAATTGATGATAATTTAGGAAGATTATTTAAATTTTTAGAAGACGCCGGTCATATGGAAGACACTATGATTGTATTTACCTCAGATCATGGTGATTACCAAGGAGATCATTGGTTGGGTGAGAAAGAATTATTTCATGAACAATCTGTAAGAGTTCCAATGATAATTTATGATCCAAGTGAACATGCAAATAAAACTAGAGGAACTAAAGAAAAAAGATTTATTGAAGCAATAGATTTACTTCCAACTTTTTTAGATGCAGTAGAAAGTCCGGTAAGCAAACATAGATTAGAAGGAAATTCTTTAATGCCTGTAATAAAAGGAGAAGATGTAGAGAATTGGAAAGATTTTGTATTTAGTGAAATTGATTATTCATTTAATGAAGCTCGTAAAATTCTTAATTTAGGCGCATCTGATGCTAGAGCTTTTATGATTAGAAATAATGAATGGAAATATATTTATTACAAGGGATTTGATCCTCAACTATTTGATTTAAAAAATGACCCAGATGAGTTTAATGATTTAGGTAGATCAAAAGATCATTCAAAAATTAGAGAAGAGATGAAAGAATTACTTCTTAAAAGAATAATAGATAGAAAAAATAGAGTTGCAGCAACAGATGAGTTTGTGACCAAAGAAAGAGATTATACTAAAGATGATGGTATAATGATTGGTGTGTGGTAGTCGCTAAGGTGTCATTAAACTAGGCAAATACAAACATATTGCAGGGAACGCAATAATCAAAGCAAGTCTAATTACATCAGTAATTAAAAAAGGAACAGTTCCAAACCATATAGTTTGAAGAGGAGTGTTTTGCATTACCCCTTTAATGACAAATAAATTCATTCCAACTGGAGGTGAAATTAAACCAAATTCTACAACTATTACCGCAAAAATACCAAACCAAACAGGGTCTATTCCAGCATCAACTATAACTGGATAAAAAACAGGAATAGTTAAGAATAACATTGCAAGAGAGTCCATTACCGTTCCAAGGACTAAATAAATAACACAAATTACTAAAATAATTCCTAAAGGCGTAAGCTCTAAATGATTTATAAAATCAACAACTGCAAAAGGTAATTGGGTTACTGTAATTAAATAATTAAAAATACTAGCACCAATTACAATTAAATATAAAGAACCAACTGTTTTTATTGTTGTCCATAGTGCCTCTTT
>JACWER010000009.1 GCA_014653385.1 Pelagibacterales bacterium SAG-MED50
GTAATTGAAATAATATCGTAATTGCAACAGGTGGTTTTTTAAATTTTGAAGCAATGCTCAAAATATCTGACTTGGCAACTTTTCTTCCTAATTTAAATAAAGTTATGAGTTTTTTAATCATTAATACTTCCATCCACTATGGATTGAAACAATCCCTCCAGAAAAGTTTCTGTAAGAACATTTTTGAAATTTATTATTTCTCATCAATTGAATTAATTCTTCTTGGTTAATAAATTGCTCTATACTTTTAACTAGGTATTCATAGGGCTCTTTTTCACCAACAACAAATTGACCAACAATTGGAATTAGTTTTGAATAATTTTTATAGATAAAATCAAGATTTGAGTTCTGTATTTTTGAAAATTCTAGGCACAAGTATCTTCCACCTGGTTTTAAAACTCTATACGCTTCAGAAAGCGCTTTGTATAAGTTTTTTGTGTTTCTTAGTCCAAAACTAATACTATAAAAATCAAATTTATTGTCCTCAAAGGGTAGTTCTTCTGCAGGAGAAATAACCCAATTAATATTTTTGTAATTTGAGAGTTTTTGTCTGCCTTGGCTTACCATCCCTTTGTTAGGATCCACACAGGTTATTTTATTATTCCTATCAGTGTTGTCTAAATAGAGTTTACCTATGTCTCCAGTTCCACAAGCTACATCAATTAAGTTTTTACCTAAAGATGGGTTCATCATATTTATCAGACTTTTTTTCCAAAACCTATGAACACCAAGTGACATAAAATCATTCATAAGGTCATATTTACTGTAAACTTGATCGAATACTCCTTCTACAAGTCCTTTTTTATTTTGAAGATATTGTTGCATAAAAAAAAATATATATTCAATATAGTATGAAATGCCAGAATTACCAGAAGTAGAAATTGTAAGACAATCTCTTAATAAAAAGATTAAACAAAAAAAGGTTAAAAAAGTAATAATAAGAAATAGAAATTTAAGACTAAAAATTCCATCTAATTTTAATAGTTATTTTCTAAATAGAAAAATAATTAAAGTAGGAAGATTTTCTAAATACCTAATTATTTATTTGCCAAAAAATAATTATTGTTTAATCCATCTTGGAATGTCAGGAACAATACATTTGGTCAACAACAAGTCGATTAATAAACAAACAAATGCTAGTTTTTATAATTCACCATTTTTACCAAAAAAACATAATCACGTGGAATTAGTTTTTGAAAATTTTAAGATTGTTTATAACGATCCAAGAAGATTTGGTTTTTTTCAGCTTATTAAAAATAATACAGATTTAATTAAAAGATTTAATCATTTAGGCCCTGAACCTTTTGCTAAGAATTTTAATTTAAATTATGTTTATAATTTTTTTAAAGATAAAAATAAGGACATAAAAAATTTTTTACTTGATCAAAGATTTGTTTCAGGAATAGGAAATATTTATGCTAGTGAAATTTTGTTTATGAGTAAAGTTAATCCGTTTAAAAAAGTAAAATTATTAAGCAAAAAAGAATGTCAAAAAATTATAATTAATAGTAGAAAAATTTTACTTAAAGCCATCAGTAAGGGTGGATCAAGTATAAGAGATTTTAAAGATACATCGGGATTAAAGGGCGGGTTTCAAAATGAATTTAAAGTTTATCAGCAAGAAGGAGTGCAGTGTAAAAATATAGGATGTTCTGATTTCATAAAAAAAAAAATAATCTCTAATAGATCAACTTTTTTTTGTGAATCTTGTCAAAAATAGCCAATTATTTTATTGACCACCATAAATTCTCAAGCTATACCCCTGCGGATATGGCAAACACAAAATCAGCAATTAAGAGAATTAGAAGAATTTCTAAGCAAACAACAGTTAATAAGGCGAGAAAGAGTAGATTTCGAAATGCTCTAAAGAAAATGAACCTTTTAATTGATGATAAAAAGAAAGACGAAGCCTTAAAGTTCTTGCCAAAATTGAATTCAGAACTGATGAAGATTGCAAAGACTGGTATTATTAAGAAGCAAAATGCTTCAAGAAATGTTTCTAGGATTACAAAAAAGATTTCTACAATCTAAATTTAAAACCTTTACACGAGTTTTAAGAAACAACCACAAGTACTCACATCATATATTAAAATTTTTTTGATATTTTACTATATCTAGATTTGGTAGATAAATTTTTTTTGATTCAATCTATAAACGATTCAATCTGTGTTTGATTAAAAATAAAAATTTCTGGATAAAAAATAAAATAAATTTTTTTAAATTTAAATTAAATCTTCAATCATAGATTTTATTTTTCTTTATTAAAAAAAAAAAATTGGTTGCAAATTTTTTTATTTAGTTCTAACTGAGATTTTCCTAAAAGTTATGAACAAATCTACAAATATAAATAATTTAAACAATTTCAAGTCTGAAAACTTTGATTGGAAATTAGTTCAATCTGAAATGAAAAATAAGTTAGGAATAGATGTTTATGAAAGTTGGCTTAAAAAAATTACTTTTGTCGATGAATTTAACAACTATTTATTATTATCCGTTCCAACAAGATTTATTAGAGACTGGATTACGTCAAGATATTTAGATCAAATTTTACAGATAATACGTTTATACAAAAAAGATATTATTAGAATTGAATTTAAGATTGACGACACAAATTTAAATCAAAATTTTGAAAATACAAAAGTTGATGAAAAAATATTTGATAGAAATGAAAATATTTCATTCATAAAAGACTCTTATTTGCAATATAATCGAATAGATCCAAATAAAAGATTTGATAATTTTATAACCGGTACAAGCAACAAGCTTGCATATGAAGCATCACTAAAAGTTTCAGAAAATATATCTCATTATAACCCTCTTTATATTTATGGAGGTGTTGGAATGGGCAAGACCCATCTATTAAATTCAATTGGAATTGAACTCAAAAAAAATAATAAAGTAATGTTTATATCAGCTGAGCGTTTTATGTATCAGTTTGTAAAATCAATCAAAGCTAATGATATGATTAAGTTTAAAGAATATTTTAGAAATACAGATATTTTATTAATCGATGATATTCAGTTTATAAGTGGGAAAGAAGCAATGCAGGAAGAATTTTTTCATACATTCAATGCATTATTAGATAAAGGCTCACAAATAATCGTATCAGCTGATAGGGCGCCAAATAAATTATCTAGAATTCAAGATAGAATTAAATCCAGATTTTCTGGGGGTTTAGTTGTTGATATTCAAAAACCAGATATTGAGCTCAGAAAAAAAATTGTTGAAAAGAAAACAGAAGAACTAAATAATTTATACGTAGATCAATTACATATATCAAAAGAAATACAAGAATTTATAAGTACTGAAATTACCGCAAGTGTGAGAGAGTTAGTTGGAGCGATTAATAGAGTAGTTTCATTTTCTAGAATCTACAATAAAGTTCCACATTTAGCTGAAACAAAGGTTGTTTTAAAAGATCTGTTAAATCTAGCTGAAAACAAAGTAACAATAGATTTGATACAAACTACAGTTTGCAAATTTTTTAAAATCAGTAAAAATGAGATGTTATCTTCAAGAAGATCTAGATATTTAGTTAGACCCAGACAAACTGCTATATATTTAACTAAAATTCTAACATCTAAATCTTTACCAGAAATTGGAAGAGAGTTTTCTAATAGAGATCATACAACTATAATACATTCAGTTAAAACTATTGAAAAAATTAAAGAAAAAGATCCCGAAATGGTAGATAATATTAATAAACTTAAAAATCAGATATTATATAATAATAAAGATAATGAAATTTAACGTAAACCAACAAGACCTTCAACAGGCACTAAATTATTGTCAAGGTGTAATTGAAAAAAGAAGTACACTTCCAATACTGTCTAATATTTTATTAGATGCAAGTAATTCTAAATTAACAATAACAGCTACCGATTTAGACTTAATATTTATTCATCAATTAAATAATGTTGAAATTTTAGAAGAAGGCAGAATAACAACAACCTCTTCGATTATGTATGATATTATACGAAAATTCTCGTCTGGTAAAAAAATAAATTTATCTTTAACAGATATAAGTAAATTACAAGTCGAGTCTGAAAAATCTATTTTTAATTTAAATTGTATTAGTGCAACAGAGTTTCCACTTACTGATGAAAATTTTAATCAAAATGAATTTATGATTAAATCTAAGCAGCTCTTAAAACTATTAAATAAATGTAAATTTTCAGTTTCTAATGATGAAACAAGACATTATTTAAGTGGGATTTATTTACATCAGACTGAGGTAGAAGATAAAAATCATTTAACTGCTGTAGCAACTGATAGCCACAGAATGTCTATTTCAAAAATAAGGTTAGATCAAAAAATTGATTTTGAACCAATCATATTACCAAAAAAAACTATTTTTCAACTATGTTCATTATTAGAAAATTATGATGGAGATGTTAAGGTATCTAATATCAAATCAAAAATAAAATTTGAATTAAATAACAGTATCTTAATATCAAAACTTATTGATGGCAAATTTCCCAATTATATCCAGGTGATTCCAAAAAATAATCAAAAAAAATTAGAATTAGATTTAAAATTATTTTTAAATTCTGTTGATAGAGTTGCTTCTGTTTCACTAGATAAAAAAGATGGGGTTAAATTTAATTTATCAAAAGACATATTAGATCTTTCGGTTAACAATACAAATAGTGGTGATGGTAAAGAGACATTAAATGTTAAATTTGATCATGATTTAGAAATAAGTTTTAATTCAAGATACTTAATTGATGTTGCTTCACAGTTAGATGGAGAAAGAGTTGAAATATTCTTTAATGACACTGGTTCACCAGCTTTAATTAAAGATCCAGGTGATTTTGACAGTATATTTGTAGTGATGCCTATGAAGGGCTAATTTAATAAATTAAGTTCTTCGTAAATATTATTTTCCAAAATCTTAATGAATTCTTCTTTTGAGTGACCTGCCATTATTGGTTTTAAGATTGAAATAGTAATTACTTTATTGATATTTTTATAACCTTTTTTTGGCCAAACGTAACCAGAATTAATCGCAACTGGCTGACAAGAAATTTTTAACTCTTCATAAATTCTTGATGCACCCTTTTTAAATGGGGGTCTTTCGTCTGGCAAAACTCTTGTACCTTGAGGAAATATTATTAATGGTCTGTCTGAATCTTTAATTATTTTTGATATATCTTGAAAAAATCCCAAGTTATCTTTGGTAACTTTATTTCTCTTAATTGATATTGATCCAATTTTTTTTAGATACCAACCAAAAATTGGAATTAAAAGTAATTCTTTTTTTAAAATAAAAACTGGTGAATTAAAAATTGTTTGAAGATAAAAGGTTTCAAACATTGACTGATGAGATACAGCAATAAAAAACTTCTCGTTATTTAGAATATTTTCTCTACCTTTAATTATTATTTTAGTCGATAAAAATAATTTTAGACAAATACTTGTCCAATAACCCATTAATTTACCACCAAATAAAACAACCTTTTGAGGTAGAAAAAAAGCTGGTAAAAAAATTAATGAAATAATTATTATTCCAGTAAAAAAAAAAATTGAAAATATAAAGTTTCTAATCATTATTATCAAAAGCTACATTAAATCAGTGTGCTTTTGTCTTTTTTTTATAATTCTAATTTTCGAACCTTTGATGAATAGTTCCACTGGTTTAGGTCTTAAATTGTAATTTGAACTTAATGACATTCCATATGCACCAACATCACACATAACAACAATGTCATTTTCTTTTAATTTTTGAAATTTTTTTAATGAAGTAAACTTGTCTGTACTTTCACAAATAGGACCTACAAACTCATATGTCTTTTTTGAAATTTGATTTCTTTTTATTGAAGGTAATGTCTTGTGATTAGCCCCGTATAAAGCTGGTCTCATCAAGTCATTCATAGCTGCATCTAGTATAACGAAATCTTTTTTATCATTTTCTTTTATATAAATAACTTTAGAAATTAAATAACCCACATCTCCAATTATAGATCTCCCTGGTTCAAAAATTATTTTTGAGGGATGTTTTTTTAAAAATTTTTTAATAGCAGTATTATATTTACTGTAATTAAGTTTTTTACTTTTTTCATTATAGGAAATTCCCATTCCTCCACCTAAATCAATAAACTTAAATTTGTGTTTAGTTTTAACAATTATTTTATCAACTACACTAAGCATTTTTTCATAGGGCTTATGGTCTAATATTTGGCTTCCAATATGAACGCTTAAACATTCTAAACTAATATTTTTTGAATTTTGGCAATAGCTTACAAGTTCTAAAAATATTTTTTCATTCACTCCAAATTTATTTTCTTTTTTACCAGTTGAAATTTGACTTAAAGTCTTTGCATCTGTGTTAGGATTTAATCTAATCCCAATTTGTACTTTCTTTTTCTTAATCCTGGCTATTCTATCAATTTCATTTATTTCACTTTTAGACTCTGCGTTTATCAATAATATCTTTTTATCAATAGCATAACTTATCTCGTTCGATGTTTTGCCCACACCTGAAAAAACAATTTTTTTTGGATTAATACCAGCCTTAAGAGCCATCATAAGTTCACCCATTGATACTACATCTGCCCCCAAACCAAATTTTTGAATTTCTCTAATTAAATTTACGTTTGTATTAGATTTAACTGCAAAACAAATTAAAGGTGAAAAAGTCTTAAAATTTTTTTTAAAATTACCAATATTTTTTTTTAATTTGGTATAAGAATAACAATAAGTTGGAGTATTAAATTTTTTAGCGACATCCTCTATTTTTACATTATCAATGGTTAGTTTTTTTTTGATATATTTCATTAGACCTTATTTTTAAGGATTATTATCTTTTCAACTTTTTGCTTTGGGTCTTTATATTCTGGGTCTCCTTTTTTTCCACAAGAGGCTAGTAAGCAACAAATTATAAAAATAAAGGTAATTTTTTTAATCATTTTTGTTTCTTATATTTCATTATCATTTTTTTGATATTATCAAAAGCTGTTCCTCCATAAGATTTTTTTGAATTTACAGAATTCTTTAAATCAAATACTTTTAAAACGTCGTTAGTTAATTTTGGCTCAATTAATTTTAATTCTTCTAAGTTTAATTCACTAAGTTTCTTTTTCTTTTTTTCAGCTAAATTAACAACCAAAGCTGTTTTTTGATAAGCTCTTCTAAAAGACATTGAATGATTTTTTACAAGATAGTCTGCTAGATCTGTTGCAGTAATATATCCAGAATTTGCAAGCTCAAACATTCGTTTTTTATTAGGACTAGAATTTTTAAGTATTTCATCAAAAATTTTAAGACAGTTTATTAAAGTATCATTAGATCTAAAAACAATCTCCTTATCATCTTGAAGGTCTTTGAAGTACGATAATGGAAGACCTTTTAAAATTGTAAGCATTGAAAATAAGTTTCCATAACTACTTCCAGATTTTCCTCTTAAATATTCCAATAAATCAGGATTTTTCTTTTGAGGCATTATTGACGAACCTGTTACAATTTTATCAGAAAGGTTAATTAAATTAAAACCATCAGAGCTCCAAATAATAAGTTCTTCAGCAATTCTTGAAATATGCATTGAACAAACAGAGACACTATATAAAAAATCTAAAACAAAATCTCTATCAGAAACAGTATCAATTGAATTATTTGTTGGTTTATTAAATCCAAGTTTTTTACTTGTATAATTTCTATCTATATTGAAAGAAGTTCCTGTCAGTGCAGCTACACCTAAAGGATTTTCATTTAAGTTATCTAAATTATTTGTGAATCTGTTTTTGTCTCTATTAAACATTTCAACGTAAGCCATTAAATAATGAGCAAAAGAAATAGCTTGTGCATTTTTGAGATGTGTAAAACCAGGCATGATTGTATCTATATTTTTTTCTGCTAATTTTAGAGTGCTTTTAATTACTTTATCTAAATTAAGATTAATTTCTTTGGTTGAAGATTTTATCCAAATTTTAAAGTCTGTAATTACTTGATCATTTCTAGATCTTGCTGTGTGAACATAACCTGCTTCTTCACCAATTATTTGAAAAAGTCTTTTTTCAATATTCATATGAATATCTTCATATTTTTTATTGAACTCAAATTTTTTATTAGAAATTTCTTTTTCTATTTTTATAAGACCATAAATAATTTTATTTTTAATTTTGAAAGATATTATTTTTTGTTTAAACAACATTTCTACATGAGCAATTGACCCCTGAATATCTTCTTTATAAAGACGTTTATCAATATCAATTGAATTACCAACTTTTTGAAATATAGATGACGCATTTTTTTTTATACGAGTATTCCAGATTGCTTGGTTGTTTTTATTTTTTGCCATGATATTTAATTATAACTATTTAACATGAGATTTTTAATATTATTTATTTTTTTGATAACTAATGTCTTTGCTAATGATGTATCTGAAATAAAAAATATTGTCATTCATAAAGATCTAAAAGTCTACGATAATGTTATCTTTTTGGATAAAAATGATAAAAAAATTAACATCAAAGAATTTAAAGGAAATCTACTTTTGTTAAATTTTTGGGCAACCTGGTGCGAGCCCTGTAAAGAAGAGATGCCATCCTTAGATAGACTTCAAATGAACGAAAATTTTAGTAATTTAAAAATTTTTGCAATTAACATATCTCAAGAAAATAAAAAAAAAGTTGATAGTTTTTTTAAAGATTTGAATATTAAAAATTTTGACCCATATTTTGATGCACCAACAAGTCTTGCAAAAACATTTTCGTTACGTGGAATTCCAACTTCAATTCTTATAGATAAAGATGGAAAAGAATTTTCAAGAATTATTGGGTCGATAGATTTTGATGATAAAATATTTATAAATTGGCTCAAAACTTACAATTAGTTTTTAAAAAAATAAGCAAACCCAACTAGAACAAGTATTGCTATAAATTGTAGAAGAACTCTCCATTGCATTAATTTATTTGAGTATTTTTTGCTGGTTTCCCCTCCTTTGAAAAGAGTTCCGATACCTAAAATTAAAACAACACCTACTGCTATCAAAAGAATTATAGAGAGGATTTTAACAAATATTCCTGAAATCATATAAATACTGTAGATTGTTTTTAAAAAATAAAAAACATAATTAATTAACTATGACATTTTGCCTAGACTCAATAATAATAAAGCCTGAAGAGGGGGTAGAAATAAAACATGCTATTATTTTGCTCCATGGATATGGAGGAGATGCTAAGGATATAAGTATGTTAACTTTAAACTGGAAAAGGTATATGCCAAATACAGTTTTTATTTGCCCAAATGGACATGAGCCTTGTACTATAAATTTGTCAGGATTTCAATGGTTTGACCTTACCAAAGATGATGCTGATTATATCATTGATCAATCAATTAAAGCTGAAGACAAGATAAAAATATTTATTAACGAAATTAAACAAGAATTTAATTTAAAAAATAACCAGATATGTTTATCTGGTTTTAGTCAAGGTTGTATGATGTCATTGAATGTTGGATTAACTTCTGAAGAAAAATTTTCATGTATAGTAGGATTTTCTGGAAAAATAATTGATCAAAATAATTTAAAATTAAGAATTAAAAATTCTACAAACACTTTATTGATTCATGGTGACGCAGATCAAGTTGTACCTTCAACATATCTTTTGGAAGCAAAAGATTTTTTAATTAGAAACAATATTGAGGTAGAAACACTTTTGATAAAAAATTGTGATCATCATATTCCCATTGAAGCTTCAAGTACAGCTCTTAATTATATTTTAAAAAAAAATTAACGCCTCTTATTATTGATAAAATTGTATAAGTAAGTTAAAAATACTCAATGAATAATTTTATCGAACAAAATGTTTCATTAGAAAAGTGTCCAGCTTTAGTTCTTAATGCTGATTATAGACCACTAAGTTATTATCCTTTATCTTTATGGTCGTGGCAAGATACTGTAAAATCTGTTTTTTTAGATAGAGTTATAATAGTAAGTAATTATGATAGAATCATAAGAAGCCCATCATTTAATATGCAATTACCAAGTGTTATCGCATTGAAAGATTATATAATTCCGCAAACAAAACCTAGCTTTACGAGATTTAATGTCTTTTTGAGAGATAAGTTTTCTTGTCAATATTGTGGTAGTGGTGAGGAGTTAACTTTTGACCACTTGTTGCCAAGATCAAAAGGTGGTGAAACTAATTGGGATAATGTTGTAACCGCATGCTCTGCCTGTAATGTAAAAAAGGGTGGGAAATTACTGAAAAACTCAGATATGAAACTTAACCAACATCCTTATCGTCCATCAACTGAGGATTTGCATAAAAACGGCAAAAATTTTCCACCTAATTATTTGCATAAAAGTTGGATGGATTATTTATATTGGGATGTTGAGTTAGAAGCCTAGATTTTTTCAGAAATATTTATTGCAATTTTTGAACCTGTCTTAATAATTTTATCCAACAAAAAATAAGGACCTTTTTTAGTAGCACCTTTATCATAAGCTATATCTTTATGATCTATTTCATCTTGTCTAAATTTTGTAATCGTTTTTTTAAGATCTTTTTCACTGATATCAAGTTGATTAATCTGATTCAGATAGTGTTTGTCTATAACTTCTTCAACAGAAGCAGTGCAAAGCATAGCAGCTTTCTTTCCTAACAATGTTGAACCAAAGCCTAAACCAACACCCAACAAATCCCATAGGGGTAAAAGTTTTGTTGGTTGGATATTTCTTTTTTTAATTTCATTTTCAAAAAACTCACAATGTTCTTTCTCATGCTCTTTCATTTCTTCAATTGTTTTCTTGAGGTTTTCGTCTTTTACAAAAGTATTTAACGCTAAAAGCTGTCCCTCATAAATCTTAACAGCTCCACGCTCTCCAGCATGATCAACTCTAATAAATTCTTCTACTTTTTTTTTATTAATTTTTGTCATAATCAAAATAAACTTTTCCTGAACTAATGCTAATTAGCAAAGATATTAAAATATTATAGCTTGTAAGCGATAATCCAAAAATTTTAAATGTTACATCTTTGCAGCTAATATCTTTTTCCTGCAGTTGTTTTAAAATTTCTTCTTTTGACAACAAATTAGAACCACTTTTCAAATCACAAATTAACGACTCTTGAATAAAACCCTGCTCAATACCTAAGTGATATAGTGATAAAATAGTTCCAAACAAAAACACAATTACAAGTAAAAGTATAAAAAATTTTTCAAATTGATTAAATTTGAGACTAAATAAAATTATTATTATTGCCAAAAGATATGGAATTCTCTCAAATATACAAAGATTACAAGGTTGGTGACCTAGGATATACTCAATAAAAAATGCTGATAATAAAGCAAGAGTACTGACTAAAAAAATAATCTTAATTAATAATTGTCTTTTATCTTTAACCATTAAATTTTAAAACTAAATATACAAATACAAACACTATAACTAATAAAATTCCAATTACAGTAAACCATTTTGATCCATGATTGTTCATATATTCAGTAAATAATTCTCCATATTTATAGGACAGAAATGCAACAATAAAAAATCTTAGGCTTCTTGAAATTAAACTAACGATTATAAAAACAGGTAAGTTAAAAGCAATTAAGCCGCTTGCTATTGTAAATGCTTTATATGGCAAAGGTGTAAAGCCAGCTAAAAAAAGGATACTTAACCAAGCCAGAAAGCCACTTCCTTCAGACATGCTTAATTTCAAATCTTTAACTTTATCTTCATAATTATAAAACTCAATGACATACATCGCTAAATCAAAAAATAGATACCCAATCAGATATCCTAAGATACCTCCTAAAACTGAAAATATAGACGCTATTAAAAATATTTTTACAAATGCTTTTTTTTTAGCAATTACCATTGGAATAATCATCACATCTGGTGGAATAGGAAAAAATGAACTTTCAATAAAAGAGATAAGACCTAAATAAAAATTTGAACTTTTATGTGAAGCTAGATCTAAACATTTTTTGTAAAGTATTTGAAACATTTTTTGGTTTTAATATAAATTTAGTTCTTATACTATTTAAATATAATTAATTGAATATTATGGGCGAATGGCGGAACCGGTAGACGCGCACGACTCAAAATCGTGTTTCGCAAGAAGTGAGAGTTCGATTCTCTCTTCGCCCACCAAAAAAATTATGAATTTAGACAACTTAAATAACTTAATCGAACTATTTTTTTTTCAAGCAGAAAAACAAAATAAAGAAAGTATCTTTTTAGAATGGTTAAACCCAAATAATAAAAAAACATATACTTGGGAGGAGTCACAAAAAAATATTTTAAAATTATCAAAGATAATTAAAGAAAATATAAAAGAAGGTGATAGATGCCTTTTGGTTTCTGAAAACAGACCTGAGTGGTTTATTTCTGATATGGCTATTATGTTATCAGGTGGAATTACGGTCCCGGCTTACACTACCTACACCGAAGATGATTATAGATATTTAATTGAAGATTGTGAACCTAGTTTAGTCATAGTTTCAAACTATGAAATGTTAAAAAAATTAAGTAATACTATAGATGAAAAAGAGTTTATTAAAAAAGTCATAACATTAGATGAAGTTAATAAAGTAATTCATAATTTAAATATAGTAAACAAAGAGAAGTATTTAGATTTTAATATCATATTAAAAAATAATTTATTAGAAGATGACGAAATCCAAAATAAAAAATTAAAAAGAACTTCACCAGCTTGTATAATCTACACTTCTGGAACTGGTGGAAATCCTAAGGGAGTAATCTTAAGTCATGGTGGAATTTTAAATAATCTTGTAGGGGCTTGTGAAATTATGAGACCTTTGTTTAATTCAAGACCAGTATTTTTAACTTGGCTTCCTCTTTCCCATTCCTACGAACATTGTGTGCAATTCGCCCAGATAGCTGTGGGAGCAAAAGTATTTTATGCAGAAAAAATAGAAAAACTCCTAGAAAATATATCTGAAGCAAAACCAACAATCATGACAGCTGTACCAAGATTTTATCAAAATCTTTACAACAAAATTAATACTAATCTGAAAAAGCAAACAGGCCTTAAAGCTAAATTAATTAATGCAACCCTCAGATTAGGTAAAAAAAAATTATTAAATCAAAAAATGAATTTTTTTGAAAAATTACTTAATTTAATAGTTGAGGTATTAATTAGAAAAAAAATAAAGAAACAGTTTGGGGGAAATTTAAAAGCTTTTGTTTCCGGTGGAGGTGCATTAGACAAAGAAATTGGAGAATTTTTGAATTCTGTAGGATTACCTACACTTCAAGGTTACGGCCTAACTGAAACATCACCAGTAGTAAGTTGTAACCCCATACATAAGATAAAAGTAGAAACTGTTGGTCCACCATTCAAAGGAAACCAAGTTAAAATTGCCAAAGATGGAGAAATTTTGGTCAAAGGTGAAAATGTAATGTTAGGATATTGGAACAAAAAAAAAGAGACTGACGAAGTAATAATTGATGGATGGCTTCATACTGGTGATATAGGAGAAATAGACTCAGAGGATGGTTATTTAAAGGTTACTGACAGAAAAAAAGATATTATTGTAAGTGCAGGTGGAGATAATATTTCACCAGCTAAAATTGAAAATATGATTACGAATGAACCAGAAATTGATCAATGCATGGTTTATGGAGATAAAAAAAATTATTTGGTTGCTTTAATAATTCCTAGTAAAGATTCTTTAAGAGAAAAAGATAAAATTAATAATGTAATTGAAAAAATAAATAAAAAATTAACTTTATTAGAAAAAATAAAAAAAATTCAATTGATAGATAAAAATTTTTCTATAGAAAATGGTTTAATGACTCCAACAATGAAAGTTAAAAGAAAAAAAGTTATAGAAAAATATAAAGATCAGTTAGAAAAACTTTATTAATTTTTATTTATAAATTTGATTATTATCCGCATAAACATTAACTTAATTAATAAAAAAAAAAAATTTAAAAAAAAACAAAAACAAAAAAATTTTGCAAATTTACTTTTTAATTAAAGAATTGACATAACTTGTATAAAAAAATAAAAATATATTAATAGCGAATCAACTTGATTCGTTTAACTTAACTAGGGAGCTAAAGATGCCTAAGAAAAGAAAAAAAGCTGCTAAAAAAACTAAAAGAAAAGCAGCAAAGAAAACTAAGAAAAAAGCTAAAAAGGCTAAAAAAGCTAAAAAAAGAAAAAGATAGTAACTTACTAATCTTTACTAAAAACGCTTCTCATTACAAATTGTATGAGAGGCGTTTTTTATTCATCTAAATTTTCTTCTGAATCAGTAATAGGTTCTTCAACTGGCATTTCTGGTGTAGTTGATTTTGGCGTAGAAGCTACTGGTTGAGCTTGACCACCTAAGTTTCTTTTTAAAGCTTTATCAAGTTTTTTTTGTGTATCTTCTAGAGATACATTTAAAACAATCTGAAACTCAGATAAAATTCTTTCATAAGCTTTTTCAAATAATTGTCTTTCACTATAAGATTGGTCAACCATAAGATCATCACCTTTATTTAAATCTCTTACCACTTCTGCTAATTCGTAAATCTTACCAGAAGATATTTTAGTTTCATATTCTTGTGCTCTTCTGCTCCACATAGATCTCTTTATTTTTGGCTTACTTTTTAAAATAGAAATACATTTATTCACTTGATTGATTGTTGCTAAAGGTCTTAAATGAGATTGTTTATTCAATGGAACCATTCCATTAGCTTTATCTTTCTCAAACTTGATAACGTAAGTTTCAACGTCAATCCCACCTATATTAATTTTTTTAAACTCTGTAATTTGACCAACTCCATGTTTTGGATAAACAATATGCTCTTTTATCTTATATTCTCTTTTTTCAGTTTCTTGTTTTTTTACTTTTTTAATTTCAGGTTTTACTTCGTTAACTTTTGAAATTCTTAAATTATCAACTTTTGTCTCCTCTTTTGGTTCAGAGATTTTTATAGTTTTTTTTGATTTAATTTGTTTTGGAGTAATTTTTTTTATTACTTTTTTTGTTTTTTTAGCAACAACCTTTTTGGCTTTCTTAATTTTATCTTTGCTTACTTTTTTTGTTTTAACAACTTTTTTGAAAGTAACTTTTTTTTTCACTTTTTTCTCAGGTTTGGATTTAAAGATTTTCTTTAAAATATTTTTCGTACTTATTTTGCTCATTCTTAAATTTTTCATGATCCGTTGGAGGATCTTTTCTTTCACTTATATTAGGCCAGATCCCAGAATATTTTTTATTGACTTCTAACCACTGCTCGATCCCGGGTTCAGTATCAGCTTTGATGGCGTCTACTGGGCACTCGGGCTCACAAACGCCACAATCTATACACTCATCCGGTTTAATTACAAGCATATTTTTCCCCTCATAAAAACAATCTACCGGACAAACATCAACACAGTCAGTTAATTTACACTTAATGCATTTATCATTAACTATATAAGTCATTATACTTTTTCTTTTTTGATTCTATCTTTAATATCGCCCATCGTTGAACTGTCAATATAAAGTAAACCCGCTAATCGTCTCATTAAATTTGTTTCATAGATGTCAGCTTCATTATTTGAATAAATAATAGACCATAAGGCTTCTATAATTTTAATTTTATCATTTATAGGTAAGTTTTTCACCTCTCTCGTAAAATCTAAAATTTGATTTGAATTTTCTTCGATAGATTTAGCATCTTTAATGATTTGAGTTATTGTATCTTTTTTAGCATCCAACTCTAAGAGAGTTTTTTTAATAATTTCTTCCTCTTTTTCAGTATAGTTTTCATCAATTTTAGCTGCATGAATTAATAGTGCACATGTTTTAACTAAAAAGTTTTTTTCATTTTGAGTTGAGTCTTTTTTAAAAAACATGAAATTTAGCTAAGATTTAAATTTTTTAAAATTTTAAATGGATTTCCACTTGAAACTTTTTTTACCAAGTTTTTTTTAAATTTTTTAACTGGATTGTATTTAAAATAAGTTTCACCATCTTTATCAAATATTTTATAATTCATTTTTTGTAAAAGTTTTTTGAAATTATCTTTACTACAGCCCAATAAGTTTAGCATTTCTGGTATAATTTTAATTTCTTTATTTTCTTTTGAGTCCGGTGAATTTATGATCAACATGAATAATCTTTCAAGGATGTCTATCCTTACAAATAAAGTATCAAATTTTTCAAAACCACACAAAAGCATGAAATTTTTATTTTTATGCTGTTTATCATCTAAAAAATTTAAACCAAATGTAGGTGGTTTAATATTATAATATTTTTGATGAAAATTTTTCCATAATAATGTTCTTAGCGATACAGCTTCTGGTTTTATTAATTGATATAAAAATACATGATATCTTCCAAATTTTACGCCTAAGTCTCTTAAGATTTTTCTTTCATTCTGACCAAGAGACTTAAGGTATTCGTAGACCTGTTCTCTTTTTAACACACCATTATTTTCATAAAGTTGATATGCCAAAGCTTTGATTGACGAATTTTTATCTTTTAAATTTTTTAGATCAACTAAGCTTTTAAGAACTAAGTTAATTTTATCCTGTATCCATTTACTAATATATTCACTTAGTTTCTGTTTTTGAATAGGTTCAATAATATCATCAACTATCAAATCAAAATTTGGATTTAAATAATCATGCCCAGTAGATAGTTTAGCAATAGGAAAATCGTTCCAATAAATTTTAAAATCGTTATTTAATTTAATTAACCCTGTATCAATAATAGTCTGAATCCTTTTTTCTAATTCTGGTCCAATAGTTTGTCTCGCCGCCTTTTTTAATGACTTAATATCTGTCTCTAATGCACCTTTTTTTAAATCTAGTGCTAATTTAAGTCCATTTATTTTACCAATAAATTGTTCATCTATCAGTATATCATTATTTTCAAGTATTTTTGTTTTGAATTCCATATCCTGTTTTAATCCTCTTGCTAAAACACTTGCTCTTTTATCAATAAATGTTTTGGTAAGTTCTTCATGAAGTCTATCTGAAAGTTTATCTTCTAGATGTTTTGTTTTTTCAATCCAATATTCTTGATTTTCTGTCCAATTATTTTTATTTGAAACATAAGACCAAGTTCTAACATTTGCAATTCTATTTGATAAAGAATCTACATTTCCCTCTAATTTATCAAGTTTTATGAGCTGTAATCTCATAAATTCGTCTGTAATTTGATGTTTTTCACTACTTAAATATTTAAAAACATTTCCAATGACTTCATAATGATTTCCGTAAGTTTTTTTTACAAAATCAGGTATCTGGCAACATTCCCATAAAAGACTAAGTAATTTTTTATCAAAATCTAAATTTATAAAACTTTTATCTTTTAAAAAATATTTAAGAGCTTTTTCATCCCCACATTCATGAATTTTACGCAACCATCCCATCTGTGGTTTTTCCTCTAAAGATTTAATCAAACTTAGAGGATTATTAAAGTTCAAATTTGAGTTTCTCCAAAATAAAGTTCTAATTTCCTCAAATTTATGTCCTTCTATTAGTTCTACATCTTCAGCTGTAATCTCTTTACAATCACCTGTAATACCAAAACTTCCATCATTTAAATATCTTCCAGCTCTACCAGCAATTTGCCCTATTTCAGATAAATTTAATTTTCTCAATTTTTTTCCATCGAATTTTTTAAGATTAGAGAAATAAATATGATCTAAATCCATATTAATACCCATTCCTATAGCATCAGTTGCTACTAAAAAATCAACATCACCTGACTGATAAAGTTCTACTTGGGCGTTTCTTGTCTTTGGACTCAATGAACCCATCACAATGGCTGCCCCACCTTTTTGCCTCCTAATTAACTCAGCTATTGCATAAACTTCTTCTGCAGAAAAAGCTATTATTGCTGTCTTCCTATTTATTCTTGAAATTTTTTTATGACCGGCATACGTCAATTTTGACAATCTTTCCCTGTTTATAAATTCAATATCGCCATCTAATTTTGAAATTATATTTTTGATAGTATGAGAACCCATGAGCATGGTAAGTTTTTCTCCTCTCATATTTAAAAGTCTATCTGTAAAAATATGACCTCTTTCATGGTCAGCACACATTTGAATTTCGTCAACACCAACAAAATCTAAATGTTTATCAATTGGCATAGACTCTACAGTACATAGAAAGTATTTAGCATTGGAGGGAATAATTTTTTCTTCCCCAGTTATTAAGGCAACTTTATCTGCACTAATTTTTTTTATTACTTTGTCGTAGACTTCTCTGGCTAATAATCTTAAAGGAAAACCTATCATACCCGTCTCAAATGAAAGCATTGTCTCAATAGCAAGGTGTGTTTTTCCTGTATTTGTTGGTCCGAGAACAGCAGTAATTTTGTGTTTAGTCATTTCTACCTTTGGTGTACTTTTTTTTTTACCTACCAGATATTGTTGGTGTTAAAGAACAAAAATAGACTAAAACATGACCGAATCGGAGGGTAAAAAGTTCTCATTTTGTTATTAACTCTTCTTAGTTTAGCATAATTGAGATTAATTTTATAATAATAATATACAAAACAAAAATGCTAAAAAATTTAGTTAAAGATTTAAAACCATCCTCAACTTTGTTGATCAACGAAACTTCTAGAAAATTAGAAGAACAGGGAAAAAAAATATATAAATTTGGTTTTGGGCAATCTCCATTTAAAGTTCCGGAAGATGTTGTTAATGAGCTTAAAGATAATGCACATCAAAATAAATATTTGCCAATGCAAGGTCTTTCTGGACTAAGAGATTCAGTTGCAAAATACACATCTAAAAGAAAAAATTATGACTATAAATCTGAAAATGTAATTATTGGACCTGGTTCAAAAGAATTAATGTTTTTATTACATGTTATATTTGATGGAGAAATTATATTGCCTGCTCCTAGTTGGGTTTCATATGCTCCTCAAGCAATATTAGGAAGAAATAAAATTCAAATATTACAAACAAATAGAGAAAATAACTGGTTTCCTACAGCTGCTGAAATTGAGGAAGTAGTTCTGAAAGATAAGAATAAAAACTATCTATTATTTTTAAACTCACCAAATAACCCATCAGGACAAATTTGTAAAAATTTAGATGAAATATCTAAAATAGTTAATAAATATAATCTCATTATATTGTCTGACGAAATTTACTCAGAATTAACTTTTGAAAATAGTTTTATGTCTATATCTAATTTTTGTCCTGAAAAAACAATTATTAGTACTGGATTGAGTAAATGGTGTGGAGCTGGAGGATGGAGATTAGGATATTTTTTAATTCCTGACAAATTAGTTGAAATCAAAAATATGATTAACGTATTGGCAAGTGAAACTTTTTCTGCTGTTAGTGCACCAATTCAATATGCTGCAATAAAAGCTTATGAGAATGACCATTCAAATTATATTAATAAATCTAGAAATATTTTAAGTGCAGTTGGAAATTATGTTTACGAAAATTTAAAATCAAATAAAGTTCTTATTAACAAACCTCAAGGAGGATTTTATTTAATGCCAGAGTTTTTAAATAAAGTATTTAATTCATCATCAGAGATGTGTGAAAGCATATTAAATGATACAGGTGTTGCTTTGTTGCCAGGTAGTGATTTTGGCTTTGCTCAAACTCAAATGTTAGCAAGATTAAGCTTTACTGATTTTGATGGCCAAGAGTTTATGAATAAAATTGAAGATAACCAAAAAATTGATAATGATCATATTGCAAAATTTGCTCCTAAGGTTGTGGAGGGTGTTGATAAGTTAAAAAGATGGTCAGAATCAATATAAAATCACACTATACATACCCGTCTAATTTTTGTTAAAATTGTTCTATAAAAATAACGATATAGGGGGAGAGAAAATGAAAAAAATAATTACAACTCTATCAAGTGCTTTACTGATATTAGCCGCATCTTTATCATTAACTGGTGTTGCGAAATCAGCAGAGTTCTTTACGATAGGAACTGGTGGACCGACTGGAGTTTATTTCCAAACAGGTAACGCTATTTGTAAAATGTTACACAAATCAGCAATTAGTGCTGAACACGGAAGAAAAAAAGGTTCTGCTAAAGCATATAGATGTACAGCACCATCAACTGGTGGATCAAACTATAATATTGGTCAAATTGCAGCTGATGAATTCCAATTTGGTGTTGCTCAGTCTGACTGGCAGTATCATGCAGTTAATGGAACTAGTAAGTGGGAAGGAAAACAATTTAGCGGATTAAGAGCTGTCTTTTCAGTTCACAACGAACCTTTTCAAATTTGGGCTAGAAAAAAAGCAAAAATCAAAGATTTTGCTGGCTTAAAAGGAAAAGTAGTTAATATTGGTAACCCTGGTTCAGGTCAAAGAGGCACTATGGAAGAGCTTATGAAAGCAATGGGTGTAGATAATAGTTATTTTAAATCTACAACTGAACTTACTTCTTCAGAGCAAGTAAAAGCTTTGTGTGATGGTAAAATTGACGCTTTTGGATATTCAGTTGGATTTCCTAATGGAGCCATGGAGCAAGCAGCAACTTGTGCAGCTAAAGCTTCACCGATTAATTTAACTGGTCCAGAAGTACAAGGTTTAATAGATGGTGCTGATTATTATGCGCAAGCTGTAATTCCTAAAGGTACTTATACAAAACAGAAAAAAAGATGCGACTACTTTTGGTGTAAAAGCTACTGTAGTAACAAGTGCATATGTTTCTGATGACTTAGTATATCAAGTAGTAAAAGCTGTTTTTGAAAATTTTGATGATTTTAAAAAACAACATCCTGCTTTTGGATTTTTGGAAAAGAAAAACATGATTAAAGATGGTCTGTCTGCTCCACTACATCCAGGTGCAATTAAATATTATAAAGAAGCTGGATTGATGTAATCCAAAATCTTAACTAAATTAAAAGGCCTGATTTTTAATCGGGCCTTTTTTTTATAATGAGGTATCATCTTTATTATGAGTCAAATCTTTAGTGAAAAAGTAAAAGATAAAATTAATGAGGATTTGTCTCCTACAAAAAACCTTACAGGTCTACATTTAAAGATTGTTGCATCAATTGCGATTATTTGGTCATTGTTTCAACTTTGGTATGCATCTCCATTTCCATTTATTTTTAATTTTGGAATGTTTAAAGGATTGCCAGCAAGAGCAATTCATCTAGGTTTTGCATTAACTTTGGCATTTTTAATTTATCCAATTTCAAAAGGAAAAAAAATTTCTGCATTTGACATTTTGATTAGTTTAATTGGAGCTTTTTCGTGCTTTTATATATATTTTTTTTATGATCAATTAGTAGATCGTGGAGGTGTTCTATTAAGTATTTTAATAGGAGATAGTTTTAAATTACCTGTTGAGTTAATTATAGGAAGTCTTGGTATTCTAATTTTGCTTGAAGCCACAAGAAGAGCAATAGGTCTACCATTAGTAATTATTGCTATTTGTTTCTTATTGTTTTCATATTTTGGAAGATATGCACCAGAAATAATTTCTCATGGTGGACTTTCACTTAATAGATTGGTTGGTTTTCAATGGTTGGATCAGGAGGCTATATTTGGAATTCCAATAGGAGTTTCTGTAGATTTTATTTTTTTATTTGTACTATTTGGTGCTCTTCTTGAAACAGCAGGTGGTGGGAAATATTTCTTAGACTTAGCTTTTGCAATGGTTGGTAAAATGAGAGGAGGACCAGCAAAAGCAGCAATTCTTGGTTCTGGAATGACAGGCTTAATATCAGGGTCTTCAATCGCAAACACAGTTACTACTGGAACGTTCACAATTCCAATCATGAAAAAAACTGGATTTTCAAAAGAAAAAGCAGGAGCAATAGAGGTTTCCTCTTCTGTTAATGGTCAGATAATGCCACCAGTTATGGGTGCTGCGGCTTTTGTTATGGCAAGTTTTATAGGTGTTACTTACTTTGAAGTTGTAAAACATGCATTTTTACCAGCAATAATTTCTTACATTGCTCTTTTTTACATATCTCATCTTGAAGCTTTAAAATTAAATTTAAAAGGGATGGATGATGCAGATGTACCAAATTTAAAAAAAACATTTTTGTCAGGACTTCATTTTTTAATCCCAATCTTTGTTTTAATTTATATGTTAGTTTATTTAAGGTTCACTGCTTCATATTCTATTTTTTACGCAACAGTTTCTTTGATTTTAGTAAATCTAATAAATTTATTAATCAAAAATTCTTTTTCTAAAGACGCTCTTAAAATATGGTTTAACCAGACTATTGTTGGTTTTGAAAAAGGTGCCTTAAATATGGTTGGAGTTGGAATAGCTATAGCAACAGCTGGAATAATAGTTGGAGCAGTTGGGTCAACAGGATTAAGTACAAACTTAATTATTGTTATCGAGTCAATTGCTAAGGATAATGTTACAATATTATTATTTTTAACAATTATATTGTGTTTATTGCTAGGAATGGGATTGCCAACAACTGCAAATTATGTGGTTGTTGCTTCATTGATGGCAACAGTTTTAGTAGATGTTGGTAATGCGTCAGGATTTGTTTTTCCATTAATAGCAGTTCATTTATTTGTTTTTTATTTTGGATTAATGGCAGATGTCACACCACCCGTTG
The DNA here is from genome assembly GCA_014653385.1 of Pelagibacterales bacterium SAG-MED50. Classification (GTDB taxonomy): domain Bacteria; phylum Pseudomonadota; class Alphaproteobacteria; order Pelagibacterales; family Pelagibacteraceae; genus Pelagibacter. Next base: position 22,474 of record JACWER010000009.1, read on the forward strand.
GACTAGCTTCTTATGCAGCAGCAGCTATTTCTGGAGGCGACCCGCTTAAAACAGGTTTACAAGCTTTTTGGTACAGTTTAAGAACAGGTATACTACCTATTGTTTTTTTATTTAATCATGAGCTACTTTTAATTGGAATAGAAAATATTTGGCATGCATTAGTTGTGATAACAACTTCTTTAGCAGGAATATTAGTATTTACTTCAGCAACACAAGGTTGGTTTATTAATAAATTAAAATGGCATGAAATAATTATTTTTTTGATAATATCTATTTCTTTGTTATCTCCAGAGTTTGTTCTTAATAAATTTTATCCAAAATATAATTATCTAGATATTGATAATATTAATTCACTTGTATTAGATCCAAAAAAAGAAGTACGTTTTAAAATCACTAGACCTAGTCCCTATGGTGAAAGATATAAGTTATTTGTAATTGATAAAAATACTTTTGAAGAGGAGTATAACTTAGAAGATTATGGAATTAGTATAATAAAAGAAAAAGATAAAATTATTGTTGATAATTTAAAATGGAATGGAGTAGCTAAAAAAAGTGGTTTTGAAATGGGTGATTACATAAGTGAATTTAAGATAGAAAATTCGGATAGACCTAGCAAAATAGTTGTTTATCCTATCGCAATATTATTCTTAATAATTTTTGGTTACTTAAATTATAGAAGAAAATAATTAACCGCCAGGACCTAAATTTGAAGGTTTAACTTTTAAAATTTTCCAAACACCGGAGGCAGAAGTAATAATTTTATCATTACATCTCAATTCACAAAATAAAAATACAAGTGTATTTGTTTTTTTTAGTATTTTTGTATATCCAGTTATTTCATCACCAACTTTAGATACACCAATAAATTTTAAGTCTAAAGAAATTGTAACACAGGGAGCATTGCCAGAAGCTCTGTGAGCTGCAGTTCCTGCCCCAGCATCTATCAATGCTGATAAATAACCACCATGAGTTATACTTGCTGCATTTAGATGATTTTCATTAATCGTAGATTTAAATTCATATTCTGTCTCTGATATAGTTCTAAATAAAACACCACCATTGTGCTTCATAAATCCTGGCTTAATACTTATTTGCTCAAACTCATTGCTCATAATTTTTTATAATACAAAAGTTAAGATTAATAAAATTATTAATACAATCATAAAAAAATATATGACCGATCTCTGTAGTGATGCTTTTAATAGCCAATCTAACATTTCAGATTCCTTTTTGGTGGACCGCCCAGAACTCGAATCTGGAATCTCCCGGTTCGTAGCCGAGCGCCTTATCCAATTTGGCCAGCGGTCCTCATTATTAATTTAATTTTAAAAACGTAATAAAGTTACTGTATTTTTGAATTTTATTAACAATTTTTGTTCAAATAAAATACAGGTTTGCATAAAAAACCTTATTAATGTGCTAAATTAACATTAAATATACTTTTTTTTAGGTATATAAACCGATTTAAAATAATGAGTGAAAAATTACTTGTCCCAGATATTGGAGATTTTGAAGAAGTTGAAGTTATAGAGGTTCTTGCAAAACAAGGTGATCAATTAAATATAAACGATCCTGTAATTACAATTGAGAGTGATAAATCAAGTGTTGAAATTCCTTCAACAGTCACTGGTAAGATCGAAACCGTCCAAGTTAAAGTTGGTGATAAAGTTTCAAAGGGAGACATTATATTAAGTGTTATTTTGTCAGGTGAAAATAAAAAAGATACTCCAATTCCAAAAGATACTGAAAGCATTATTAAGCAAGCCGAAGCAGCTATGGTAGAAAAAAAAGAAGAGACAGTAGCTTCTCAACCAATCCAAAAGAAAGAACAAACAATTATTCAAGTAACTAATAGTAATGACATCGACCCTTTAGAAACACAAGATTGGTTGGAGTCTTTATCGGCAGTTATATCAAAAGATGGAAATCAAAGAGCTCACTTTTTGATTAAAGAACTAATTAATAAAGCATATCGTGAGGGAGCAAATATTCCCTATACGCAAAATACACCTTATATAAACACAATTCCACCTGAGGCAGAAGTAAAATCAAATGGAGACCAAAATATTGAAAGAAGAATAAGATCTTTTATTAGGTGGAATGCGGCCGCAATGGTTGTAAGGGCAAACAAAAAATTCCCTGAACTAGGTGGACATATAGGAACATTTGCATCAGCTGCTACGTTATACGATGTAGGAATGAATCATTTTTGGAGAGCTAAAAATAATAAATTTGGTGGAGATCTAGTTTATTTTCAAGGTCATAGTGCGCCAGGTATGTATGCAAGAGCCTTTTTAGAAGGAAGGTTAAATGAAAAACAATTAGACAGTTTTAGACAAGAAGTAAATCCAGGTGGACTTTCTTCATACCCACACCCATGGTTGATGCCAAAGTTTTGGCAATTTCCAACAGTCTCTATGGGTTTAGGTCCTATGCTTGCAATTTATCAGGCAAGATACATGAAATATCTAATAAATAGAGGTCTGATAAAAGATGAAGGTCGAAAAGTGTGGGCCTTTTTAGGTGATGGAGAAATGGATGAACCAGAATCTATGGGTGCTATAGGTTTAGCTGCTAGAGAAAAATTAGATAATTTAATATTTGTAGTCAATTGCAATCTTCAAAGACTTGACGGTCCTGTGAGAGGAAATGGTAAAATTATTCAAGAATTAGAAGGTAGCTTTCGGGGAGCTGGTTGGAATGTAATAAAAGTAATTTGGGGCTCATATTGGGATTCGTTGATAGCAAATGATAAAACAGGACATTTAGTTAAAATAATGAACGAAACAGTTGATGGTGAATATCAAGCAATGAAAGCTAGAGATGGAACTTATGTAAGAGCAAATTTTTTTGGAAAATATCCTGAAACACAAGATTTAGTATCAAGTTTATCAGATAAAGATATCTGGAGGTTAAACAGAGGTGGTCATGATCCGCACAAGGTGTACGCAGCTTATGATAAAGCATCAAAAAACCAAGGAAGCCCTACAGTTATTATAGCTAAGACTATCAAGGGATATGGAATGGGTAAATCGGGTGAAAGTGTTAACACAACTCACCAAACGAAAAAATTAGATGTAGACGACTTGCTATACTACAGAGATCGTTTTGATGTTCCTTTAACTGATCAGCAAGTTAAAAATATTGAATATTTTAAACCTGATGAAAAATCACCAGAAATTAAATATTTAAAAGAAAGAAGATTGAATTTAGGTGGTTATTTGCCTGAAAGAACAACTTATGCAAAACCAATTAAGGCACCATCAAAAGATATTTTTGATTTCATGAAAGTTTCTACTGGTGAAAAAGAGATGTCCACAACAATGGCATTAGTTAGGATGTTTACTAATTTAATTAGAGATAAAAATATTTCACCAAGATTAGTTCCTATCATTCCTGATGAAGCAAGAACATTTGGTATGGAAGGTTTTTTTAAAAAAATAGGTATCTATGCGCACGAAGGTCAAAAATATGAGCCAGAAGATGCCGCACAGTTAAGTTCTTATCGTGAAGATAAAAGTGGGCAGGTGTTAGAAGAAGGAATTAATGAAGCTGGAGCTATGTCATCTTGGATTGCAGCAGCAACATCATACACAAACCATGACATAGAAATGATACCGATCTATATTTTTTATTCTATGTTTGGATTTCAAAGAATTGGAGATCTAGCGTGGGCTGGTGGCGATAGTCAAGCAAGAGGATTTTTAATTGGAGCTACTGCTGGAAGAACTACTTTAGCTGGAGAAGGGCTTCAGCACCAAGATGGACATAGTCATTTAATAGCCTCGACAATACCCAATTGCGTAACTTATGATCCAACTTTTCATTATGAATTAGCTGTAATTTTTAGAGAAGGTTTAAGAAGAATGCATGAAAAGAAAGAAAATGTTTTTTACTATATTACCACAATGAATGAAAACTATTCTCATCCTGAAATGCCAAAAGACAAAAACTGTGAAGAGGGTATTCTTAAAGGTATGTATAAGATTAAAGAATTTAGTAAGTTTAAGACGACAAAAATTCAGCTCTTAGGATCGGGTACTATCCTTCGAGAAATGATTGCTGCAGCAGAAGTTCTTCAAAATGAATATCAAATTGATAGTGAAATTTGGAGTGTAACCAGTTTTAACGAGTTAAGAAAAAATGGAATGGAAGTTGAAAGATATAATCTTTTAAACCCAGATAAAGAACAAAAAATTTCATTTGTCGAAAAATGTTTGGGAAAAACTGAAGGCCCAATAATGGCTGCATCAGATTATATGAGAATGAATTCAGATCAAATTAGACCATATACTAACAAAAGTTTTTACTCTTTAGGAACAGATGGTTTTGGCAGAAGTGATACTAGAAAAAAATTAAGAAAGTTCTTTGAAGTAGATAAAGAACATTTGGTTGCTTATAGTTTGAGTGTTTTAGCAAAAGAGCAGTTAATAGCCTCAAAATATGCAAAAGAAGCAATAAAAAAATATAATATTGATGGTGAAAAACCAATGCCTACTAAATTATAATGTCAGAAACAGAAATTAAAGTGCCAAATATTGGAGATTTTAAAGATGTTGAGGTAATTGAAGTTCTGGTTTCTCAAGGTCAAACCCTTGAAAAAAACGACCCTTTGATAACAATTGAAAGTGATAAATCTAGCGTAGAGATTCCATCTACCTTTGAAGGTAAAATTAAATCTTTAAAAATAAAAGTAGGAGATAAAGTTTCGGAAGGTGATTTAATATTAATTTTAGAGGGTAAAGCACAAAACAACAAAAGTGATGAGGAAAAGCCAAACATCGAAACAGAATTAAAAAAGATTAAAGTAATAAAGCCAGAAATAGAACAAACAACGATTAATCAAGTTAAAACTTTATCTAAAGAAATTTCATATGCAAGTCCAAAAGCTAGAAAATTTGCAAGAGAACTCGGAGTAGACATCACTAAAGTGGCTGGAAGTGAAAAAGATGGAAGAGTTATTGAAGAAGATATTAAAAAATTTGTTTCATCTAAACCAAAAAGTATTAATGAAATAAAAGAAGATAAGACAAATAAAATTAAAAATGAATTTAAACATTCTGATTTTGGAGAAATTGAAACTAAAGATATTCCAAGAGTAAAAAAATTATCTTCAGTTTATTTAACGAATTCTTGGACAACTATACCACATGTCACAAATCACGATGAAGCAGATATAACAGAAATAGAGAACTTTAGGAGTTCTTTAACTGATATATATACTGGAGAAAAAATTAAGATCACTCCTTTGGCATTTATAATTAAAGCATTAGTAGCCTCTTTAAAAAAATTCCCAAGTTTTAATTCTTCTATTGATGAAATTGAAAGTGGAAAAATGACATTGAAAAAATATTTTCATATTGGAATTGCTGTCGACACCCCTAATGGTTTAATGGTTCCTAAAATCAGAAATGCTAATAACAAAAAAATTTCACTACTTAGTAAAGAATTAAAAGAAGTAAGTGAACTTTGTAGAAATTTTAAAATTGATAAAAAAGAATTATTTGGTGGATCAATGACCATCACTAGTTTAGGAGGAATAGGTGGGTCTTTTTTTACACCAATTATAAATTTTCCTGAAGTTGCGATTTTAGGAGTAGGTAAATCTCAAAAAAAACAAATTTTTATTGATGGAAATTTTCAAACAAGAATAATGCTGCCAATATCTTTATCTTACGACCATAGAATTATTGATGGAGCAGAAGCTGCAAGATTTAATAATGATTTAAAAGAAAATCTAGGCAGTAATTTTGCGTATAAATTAGCAATATAACTTTTCAAAAAAATAAATTAAGTTTAAAAAATGATAGAAAACATTAAAATTTTACCAGACAGTTTATATGTAAAATTTAAAAATAAGCTTAATGATAATTTTCCGAACATTTGGTTAAGAGATCATGCAAAAGATGATGAAAATTGGGACCAAAGAAGCCATCAAAGAAAAACATATACTGCTAACTTGGACCCGAAATTATTTATTAAAGAAGCATCTGTAAGTGAAAATGGTGACCATATTAATATTCTTTGGTCAGATTCTAAGAATGTTATTAAATATTCAACTGAATTTTTGCAAAATAATTTAATAAAAACAAATAACAAAAACCAAAAAATTATTTCATGGAAAAATCAAGATATAAATGATCAAGTTTATTTAAATTATAACGATGTATTATCTAAAGATGGGTTTAAATCTTTTTTAAAAAATTTATACGAATATGGTTTTTGTGTATTAACCAACTGTGAAACTAACTTAAAATCAGTTGAAACAATTGCAAATAAGATTGGGTATGTAAGAAAGTCTATTTTTGGAGGATTGTGGGAATTTGAATCAAATGAGAATATGGCTGATAGTGCTTATACCCAAGAAGAGCTTAGACCGCACACAGACTCTACTTATAGTAAAGATGCACCTGGCCTTCAGCTATTGCTGTGTTGTGATTACAATGCAACAGGCGGAGAGTCTATTATGGTTGATGGCTTTAATATTGCAGAAACGTTAAAAAAAGAAAAAGAAATATTTGATATTCTATCAAATATTGAAGTTCCAGGAAGATATGTTGGTGATGGTGTAATACTAGAAGCAAGTAGACCAGTTTTTAGATTAAACTCTAAAAAAGAATTGCTTCAAGTAAGTTTCAATAATTATGATCGAGCTGAATTTAGAATTGAAAATGAATTAATGATTAAATTTTATGATGCAATTAAAAAGTTTGATAACTTAGCTAATAAATCCGAATTTCAATGGAAACATATTTTAAAACCAGGGGAACTGTTGATTTTTAACAATTGGAGAATTTTACATGGACGAGGCTCCTTTAAGGGAAAAAGAAAAATGTCTGGTTGTTATATTAATATGGAAGATTTTGAAAGTATCTGTAAAATCAATAATCTATATTAAAATATCTTAAATTAATAAATCAAGTATGACAAAATCTTTATCAATAGTTTGTGCTTTAATTACAACATTTATTTGGGGAACAGCATTTATTGCTCAAGATACAGGAATGGACAATATTGGTCCTTTAACTTTTAATGCTGCACGTTTTCTTGTTGGATTTATAGCTATATTGCCATTTGCATTAATATTCGAAAAAAAAAAAATTATTAGTCAAATTAATTTAGATAGAAAAAGATTTATTAAATATCTTGTGTTCATGGGCTTTTCTTTATTTTTGGGAACATCATTACAGCAAGCTTCCCTTCAGTACACAAATGTTGCAAATGCTGCATTTTTTACTGTTTTTTATGTACCTCTGGTCCCATTATTATTATTTTTTATATATTCTCAAAAAGTTCATTGGAGTGTTTGGCCTTCAATAGGGCTTTGTGTCTATGGCGTTTATCTTTTGAGCAATTTTTCTGATGCAGAAATTATGAAAGGTGATGCATTAGTAATTTTATGCTCATTATTTTGGGCCTTTCATATAATTTTTGCAGGTAAATTCATGAAAATATTTGATATCCCAATGTTTTATGCTTCGTTACAAGCATTATTTGTAGCCACACTATCAATTATTTCAGCATATACTTTTGAAGAAGTTGTATTTTCAAATATTCTTTTAGAAAGTTCATCTATAATTTATGCTGGTGTTTTATCTGGTGGTATTGCATTTACTCTTCAAATGTTTGCACAAAAAAATATAGAAGAAGCTCCAGCAGCAATTATATATTCTCTTGAAGGAGTTTTTGCAGTAATTGCAGCTTGGATAATCTTAGATCAAATACTTGAAATTGATAATATAATAGGATGTATTTTAATATTAATAGCTGTTATTTTTTCTCAACTTGCTCCTGAGATTAATAGAGCTAAATATAAATCATAAAGAATAAGATTAAAGCTATGATAATTCTATAAATTACAAATGCATTCATAGAAAATTTATTAATATAATTCAAAAAAAATTTAACTGTTACAAAAGAAAAAATAAAAGAAGTACCAATAGCAATTATAGCTAAGTAGTTAAATTCAATTGGTTGTTCTAATAAATCTTTTAAACCAAGGAAGCTTGCCCCACTAAGTGCTGGTATAGATAGCAGAAACGATATCTTGCTTGAGTCTACTCTATTAAATTTTAAAATTCGTGCTGCAGTTATTGTGATACCCGCTCTGCTTACACCCGGTATAAGTGATAGTACCTGAAAAAAACTTATAAAAATAATTGTTTGAAAATTTAAGTTTGCAGAAATCTTTTTATCAAAGCGACTCTTATCAGCCACATAAAGAAGGATTCCAAATATTAAAGTTGTCCAAGCAATTATCTTTACATTTCTTAAACTGTAGATTAGACCCGTTGAATATAAAATATATCCTACAATAATGATAGGAATTGATCCAATAATGATTAAGCTTAAAAGCCTTTTGTTATTTTTAACATCTAACAATTCATTTCTAAAAAAATAAACTATTGCACACAAAGACCCTAAGTGAAGACTAATATCTATTAATAAAGAACTAGACTTAAATTCATATAAACTTGATACTAATATTAGATGTGCTGAAGAGCTTATAGGTAAAAATTCTGAAATACCTTGGATAGCCGACAGTATTATAACTTCTATTATGTTTTGAAACATTTCATCTACGTAACTTAAAAATTATTCATTTAAAACAATTCGATTTAAGCATAAGAGGTATGCAAATATCATAAATGCCTCATAATTAAACAATATATAAAATTTTAAGGTCATAAATACTGACCTATTTTAACCTTTATTTAATAAAAACAATGTATATTTTGCTATAACTTATAAAAATTATGACTAATAAAATGCTTAAATTTGTAAAAATAGGTCAACAAACTCCACCTAAAAGGGAGATAGATGTCAGAAAAAAAGATTTTAATGAAATTTATGACGAATTTATTAGTGAAAAAGCAAAAGAGCAATCCAGTAGGTGTTCTCAGTGTGGTGTTCCTTTTTGTCAGGTTCATTGTCCATTAAGCAATAATATTCCTGATTGGTTAAAGCTGACTGCAGAAGGAAGGCTAAAGGAGGCTTACGAATTATCTCAAAGTACAAATAATATGCCAGAAGTCTGTGGAAGAATATGTCCACAAGATAGATTGTGTGAAGGAAATTGTGTTATTGAACAATCTGGTCATGGAACAGTAACCATCGGTTCAATGGAAAAATACATTACTGATAATGCTTGGGAACAAGGTTGGGTAAAACCTATAAATGTTTCTAAAGAAAAAAATGAAAGTATTGGAATAATTGGTGCTGGTCCAGCTGGTCTAGCTGCAGCTGAGGAATTGAGAAAAAGTGGATATAAAATCACTGTTTATGACAGATATGATAGAGCTGGTGGATTATTAATTTATGGAATACCAAATTTTAAACTTGAAAAAGAAGTTGTTGAGAGAAGAACCAAACTTTTAAAAGACGGAGGAATTGAATTTATTCAAAATTTTGAAGTGGGTAAAGATGCGAGCCTGGAACAATTAAGAAAAAAACATGATGCAATTTTAATTGCAACAGGAGTTTACAAAGCTCGAGAGGTGGAGATCCCAGGTAATGATTTGAATAATATCTTTCCTGCAATGGATTTTTTAACTGCATCAAATAAAAAGGGGTTAGGCGATAAAGTAGAATTATTTGATAAAGGAGTTTTAAACGCAGAAGGGAAAGATATTGTTGTAATTGGTGGTGGTGATACAGCAATGGACTGTGTAAGAACATCAATAAGACAAAAAGCAAAATCAGTTAAATGTTTATATAGAAGAGATAAAGAGAATATGCCTGGATCAGCGAGAGAGGTGGCTAACGCTGAAGAGGAAGGTGTTGAGTTTGTTTGGTTATCAAATCCTAAAGAGTTTAAAGGCATTAACAAAGTTGAAAAATTGATTGTAGACCAAATTAAATTAGGTGATCCTGATGAAAGTGGAAGAAGAAAACCTGAGGTACAACAAGACTCAAGTTTTGAGGTCAAAGCTGATATGGTTATAAAAGCTCTAGGTTTTGATCCTGAAGATTTGCCAACTTTATTTGAATCAAACGAACTACAAGTAACAAAATGGGGAACTATAAAAACTGATTTTGATACAATGGAAACAAATTTGAGTGGGGTTTTTGCTGCAGGTGACATAATTAGAGGCGCTTCTTTAGTTGTCTGGGCAATCAAAGATGGAAGGGATGCGGCCATTTCAATAAAAAACCACTTGGAAAATAAGCAATTAAAACAGTCAAAAGTAGCTTAATGAAAAATTATAAAAAAAATTTTGAAATATTAAAGAAAAACCATGTTTATTCTGAAGAGATGGAACACGATGCTTGCGGCGTTGGTTTAATTGCCTCTACTGAAGGAAAGAAATCTCGTAAAATTGTTGAGTATGGAATTGAGGCTTTAAAAGCAGTTTGGCACAGAGGAGCTGTTGATGCTGATGGAAAAACAGGAGATGGAGCAGGCATTCATGTAGAAGTACCAAAAGATTTTTTTATAGAAAAAGTAGAAGTCACAGGTCACACATACGATAATTCAGAAATATGCGTTGGAATGATTTTCTTACCAAGAAATGATTATACGGCACAAGAAAGCTGCAAAACAATAGTTGAGAGTGAATTAACAAAAAACGATTTTAGTATTTATGGTTGGAGACAAGTTCCAGTTAATCCAAAAGTATTAGGTGAAAAAGCATTTCAAACAATGCCTGAAATTATTCAAGTACTTTTTAAATCTAATAACCCAGAATTATTGAATAAAGATCTTGAGAGAAAAATTTATGAAACGAGAAGAATAATAGAAAATAAAGCTTTTCAAATTTCTTTAAATAATTTTTATATTTGTTCTTTTAGTTCTAAGTCAATTATTTATAAGGGAATGTTTTTAGCAGAAGCTATATCAGATTTTTTCTTAGATTTAAAAGACAAGAGATTTATTTCAAGATATGCAATTTTTCACCAAAGGTTTTCTACTAATACAGCACCAAGTTGGAATTTAGCTCAACCTTTTAGAGCAATTGCTCATAATGGAGAAATTAATACATATCGTGGTAATAAAAATTGGATGAAGGTTCATGAACAAGAAATGAATAGCCCACTATTTGATAACATAAATAATTTAAAACCAGTAATTCAACAAGGTACATCAGATTCAGCTGCGTTAGATAATGTTTTTGAATTATTGAATATTTCAGGTCAGCCAGCACCTTTAGCAAAATTAATGTTAGTACCTGATGCTTGGTCAAAAAAGAATAAAACTTTGTCTAAAGATCATCAACAATTGTTTAATTTTTTAAACAGTACCATGGAACCTTGGGATGGGCCTGCAGCTATTGCTGGAACAGATAATGAATGGGTAATTGCTGCGAATGATAGAAATGGATTGAGACCATTGAGATATGCAATCACTAAAGATAATTTATTATTTGCAGGTTCTGAAACAGGTATGATCGAACTTAATGAGAAAAAAATTTTAACAAAGGGAAGATTGGGTCCTGGAGAAATAATTGGTGTTAGAATTGAAAAAGGAAAAGTATTTACTAACAGTAAAATTAAAGATTATTTAGCTAAGGAATATAAACACTTTAATTCTCAAATTATTAATTTAGATGAAAAATTTACTATTTCTGGTGAGAAACATACATTTTCAGGAGATGACTTAAGAAGAAGGCAATTTACATTTGGAATGAGCTTAGAAGACCTGGAACTGATTTTGCACCCAATGGCTGAAGATGCAAAAGAGGCAATAGGTTCAATGGGTGATGATACCCCTCTTGCAGTATTGTCAGATAAATACAGACCTCTTTATCATTTCTTTAGACAAAATTTTAGCCAAGTAACAAATCCTCCCATTGATTCATTGAGAGAAAATAAAGTTATGAGTTTAAAAACAAGGTTTGGAAATTTGGGTAATATTCTCGACTTTGATAATTTAACTAAGCAAAATATTTATGTTTTAAATAGTCCAATTTTGTCAAATTCACAATTTGATAAATTTATTAATTTTTTTGGCAAAAATTCATTAGTTATAGATTGTACTTTTTTAAAAGATCAAAGTTTATTTGATGCAATAAAAAAAATTCAAAAAGATGCGGAAATTGCTGTAAGACAAGGTGTCACTCAATTAATTTTAAGTGATAAGGAATTATCGGAGAACAATCTTCCAATACCTATGCTTTTGTGTGTAGGTGCAATCAACTCTTTCTTAATAGAAAAAAAATTAAGAGGATATGTCTCAATTAATGTCCAGTCTGGAGAAGCTTTAGATACTCACTCATTTGCCACTTTAATTGGTGTAGGAGCAACTACAGTAAACCCGTATCTTGCTTTTGATAGTTTGTACCAAAGACACGAAAAAAAACTTTTTGGAAAATTTAGTTTTGATGAATGTGTGGAGAGATATATTAAATCAGTGAATGCTGGACTTTTAAAGATCATGTCTAAAATGGGAATTTCTGTTTTGAGCTCATATAGAGGTGGATGTAATTTTGAAACTGTTGGTTTAAGCAGAACAATTGTTGCTGACTATTTCCCTGGCGTTGTATCTAAAATATCTGGAATTGGACTAACTGGAATAGAAAAAAAAATTAGATCTATTCATAAAGAAGCCTTTGAAGGTTCAGAAACAATCTTGCCAATAGGTGGAATATATAGATATCGTAAAAATGGAGAAACACACCAATATCAAGGAAAATTAATTCACTTATTACAAAGTGCCGTAGGATCTAACTCTTATGAAGCATATAAAAGATATGCCGAAGGAATATATAATTTACCACCAATAAATTTGAGGGATTTAATTGATTTTAGGTCAAAAAAATTGAATGGACCGATAGAAATCTCTGAAGTCGAACCAATTCAAAATATACTTAAAAGATTTGGAAGTGGAAGCATGTCACATGGAGCACTCTCAAAAGAAGCTCACGAAACACTTGCTACTGGAATGAACAGAATTAAAGGTGCCTCTTGTAGTGGTGAAGGTGGAGAAGATGAGAGTAGGTTTAAAATTCTAGATAATGGAGATAGCACAAACTCTAGAGTAAAACAAATAGCATCAGCAAGATTTGGCGTTACAGTTAACTACTTAAACAATTGTAATGAAATTGAAATTAAAATAGCTCAAGGAGCAAAACCAGGAGAAGGTGGACAGTTACCAGGTTTTAAAGTTACAGATGAAATTGCAAAACTGAGACACTCGACGCCTGGTGTTACTTTAATATCTCCTCCACCACATCATGATATTTATTCTATAGAAGATCTTGCACAACTTATTTATGATTTAAAACAAATAAACCCCAAAGCAAGAATTGGAGTTAAGCTTGTTGCTTCATCAGGTGTTGGAACAATCGCCGCTGGTGTCGCTAAAGCAAAAGCAGATATCATATTAATTTCAGGACACAATGGTGGTACTGGTGCAACACCACAAACTAGTGTTAAGTACGTGGGGATCCCCTGGGAAATGGGTTTAACAGAAGCTAATCAGGTTTTAACTTTAAATAATCTAAGACACAAAGTTACCCTAAGAACTGACGGTGGTATTAAAACAGGAAGAGATGTTGTTATTGCAGCAATGATGGGAGCTGAAGAGTATGGAGTGGCAACTACCGCGTTGGTTGCGATGGGTTGTATCATGGTTAGACAATGTCATTCAAATACATGTCCAGTTGGTGTCTGTACTCAAGATGATAAACTTAGAGAAAAATTCACAGGCACGCCAGATAAAGTAGTTAACTTATTTACTTTTATTGCATCTGAAGTAAGAGAAATTTTAGCAAAAATAGGTTTTAAATCATTGAATGATATAATTGGAAGGACAGACCTTTTAATGCAGGTTAATAAAGCATCTCCAAATCTTGATGATTTAGATTTGAACCCACTTTTTGTACAGGCAGATAATGGTAACAATAAAAGATATTGTGAAAATCAGGAAATAAATCATGTACCAGATACGCTTGATCAAGAAATTTGGCCAGAGATTGAAAAAACTTTGGATAATTCCCAAAAGATTGAGAAAGAGTACGTTATCAAAAATACTAATAGAGCTGTTGGAACAAGAATATCTCATCATCTTTATAAAAAATATGGATATGAAAAACTTAATGAAAACTTTTTAGTATTAAATTTCAGAGGATCAGCGGGACAGTCATTTGGTGCTTTTTCTGCAAAAGGCTTAAAACTTGTTCTAAAAGGAGATGCTAATGATTATGTAGGCAAAGGGTTATCAGGTGCTACAATTTCAATCAAATTGTCTGATGAAAGTAATTTAATTTCAAATGAAAATACCATTATAGGAAATACAGTTTTATATGGAGCAACTTCAGGAAAACTATTTGCAGCTGGACAGGCGGGAGAAAGATTTGCTGTTAGAAATTCTGGAGCAACTACAGTAATTGAAGGATGTGACTCTAATGGTTGTGAATACATGACAGGAGGAACAGTGGTAATTTTAGGTGATGTAGGTGATAATTTTGCAGCTGGTATGACAGGGGGGATGGCATTTATTTATGACAAATCAAGAGAATTTGAAAAAAAAGTAAACAATGAATCTGTTGTATGGCAAAATGTAGAAACAGATTATTGGAAAACATATCTTAAAGATTTAATAAAAGAGCATTTTAAAGAAACTGGATCTAATTTATCAAAATTGTTGATTAAAAATTATGACGAAGAGTTAAAGAATTTTGTTCAGGTTTGTCCAAAAGAAATGTTGGATAAGTTAAGCAATCCAATTAGTCTTAAATCAGTTATTAAAGAAGTTAGTTAAATAATCAATTTAAGTTCTTTTAGTATTATTTTAAGATATTTTTGACTGGATAAACTGTGATCACCATTTTTAACAATAACTAATTTTTTTTTCGCTTTTTGGAATATTTTTAAAACTTTTCTTGAATTAGAAACCGGTACTACCTCATCTTTTTGACCATGGACCATAGTAACACTTATTTTAGAATTTATCTTTTTGTTTAAAACCTTATTTTTTCTGCCATCTTTAATTAATTGAAGAGTAATTGGATATTCATAATTGCTATGTTTTAATTGTAAAATTCCTTTTTGAATAGTTTCAGACTTCATTTTTTTTGTAAATTTTTTCCACATCAAATTTTCTAAAAACTCTGGTGCAGAACCAATACCCAAAAATCCTTTTATTTGACTTTTAAATTCTTGAAATTGTTTAAGGGCTAACCATGCTCCCATGCTTGAACCAATAATAATAAATTCTTTCTTCTTAATAAACTTTTTAATAAAAGTTGATGTTTCATTACTCCATTTTGTAATATTACCATTTATAAATTTTCCTGACGATTTTCCGTGTCCAGAATATTCAAGTGCTAAAAAACTTAGTTTATTTTTTTTGGCAAATTTTAAAAAAGTATTTGGTTTTTTTCCCTCTAAATCAGACATAAAGCCATGTAAAAAAACAATAAAAGGAGCACCTTTATAAACATTGCAAATAAATCTTATTTTCTTACTTTTTGAGATGTTGTGATATTTGAAATGAGTCATAATCGTTTATATGTTTAGTCTAATATTATATAATAATATCAAATGTCATCTAATTTAAAAGTTTTACAAGTCATACCCAAATTAGGCTATGGAGGAGCAGAAACAGGTTGTTATGACATTGCTCATTATTTACCAGAAAACGAATGTGGATCTTATATTGTAACTAGCGGAGGAGAACTTCTCAAATTTATTGATAAAAAAAAAGTAAAAATAATAAAACTTCCAGTTCATAGTAAAAATCCATTAATTATATTTATAAATTTTTTAGCTTTAATTGGTGTGATACTGATTAATAATATTTCAATTGTGCACGCTAGAAGTAGAGCTCCTGCCTGGTCATGTTTGTTAGCAGCTAAAGTTACAGGTAGAAAATTTGTTACTACTTTTCATGGTACTTATAATTTTAATAGTAAAATTAAAAGATTTTATAATTCTGTAATGGTTAGATCAGATTTAATTATAGCAGGATCTAATTTTATTTTTTCTCACATTAAAGAAAATTATACAAAATATTTTGATGCTAAAAAAAAACTTTTAGTTATTTTTAGAGGTATCAACGTTGATTATTTCGATCCCACTACCAAACTAGAAAGTGATGAAAAAAAACTATTAAAAGAATGGCAAATAGAAAAAGATAAAAAGATAATTCTTTTACCTGGAAGACTAACAGGATGGAAAGGACAAGAGGTTTTTATAGAGGCAGTTAATTTGGTAAATACAGAACTTGGATACGAGGCTTTTTATGCAGTAATACTTGGAAGCGAACAAGGTAGAGAGCTTTATAAGAAAAAACTTATTAGACTTACAGAGCAGCATAGATTGATTAATCAGGTAAAATTTATTGATCATTGTAAGGATATGGCTTTAGCTTACAAAGTTTCGGATATAGTGGTATCAGCTTCAATTGAACCAGAGGCTTTTGGAAGAGTTGCTGTAGAAGCTCAATCAATGGAAAGACCAATAATTGCAAGCAATATTGGAGGGTCTAATGAGACTGTAGTTGATGAAAAAACTGGTTTTTTATTCGATTCTAACAATGCAAAATCATTGAGCAAAAAAATTTTAAAGGTGCTTTCTATGGATGAAGCATCATTACAATCGATAGGTAAAGAAGGAAGAAAAAACATAATTCAAAAATTTAATGTTGAAAAAATGTGCTTTTCTACTTATTCAGAGTATAAAAAAATATTAAATTAATGCCTATAATTACATTACCTGATGGAAATAATTTAAAATTTCCAGACAAAGTTACAGGTCTAGATGTGGCTGAAAAAATTAGTAAGTCACTTGCTAAACAAGCTATGGTCATCAGTGTTGATGGTGATTTAAAAGATTTAGATTTTTTAATAGAAAAAGATTGTTCTATAAAGATTTTTACATCAAAAAATCCTGAGGGTTTAGAAACTATAAGGCACGATACAGCGCATATATTAGCAATGGCTGTACAAGAGTTATTTCCAGGAACACAAGTTACCATTGGGCCAGTTATTGAAAATGGTTTTTACTATGATTTTGCAAGAAAAGAATCTTTTACCGAAGATGATTTAGAAAAAATTGAAAATAAGATGAAAGAAATTGTGGATAGAAATGAAATCACAAAAAGAGAAGTATGGGAAAGAAAAAAAGCTATTTCACATTTTAAAGAAAAAGGAGAAACTTATAAAGCAGAATTAATTGAAGCAATCCCAGAAAACGAAGATGTATCTATTTACTTCCATGGTGAATGGCACGACTTATGCAGAGGACCACATCTTTCTTCAACAGGTAAAATTGGAAAATTTTTTAAACTTACTAAAGTTTCAGGTGCTTATTGGAGAGGTAACTCTAATAATGAAATGTTGCAAAGAATATATGGAACAAGTTGGGCAACCCAAAAAGATTTAGACGAATATTTAAAAAGAATTGAAGAAGCTGAAAAAAGAGATCATCGAAAACTTGGAAAAGAAATGGATTTATTTCATTTTAGAGAAGAAAGTCCAGGATCAGTATTTTGGCACGAAAGAGGATGGGCTTTATTTCAAAAGTTAATTAATTATATGAGAGGCAGACAGGATGCTGCAGGATATAAAGAAGTAAATACGCCAGAGATATTAGATAGACAATTGTGGGAAAAGTCTGGTCATTGGGAAAAATATGGTGAAAATATGTATACATCAGAAACTCCAGACGAAAAAGTATTTGCAATTAAACCCATGAATTGTCCTGGACATATCCAGGTATTTAATCAAGGTTTAAAAAGTTATAGAGATCTTCCTTTACGTATAACAGAATTTGGAAAAGTGCATCGTTATGAACCATCAGGAGCTTTGCACGGTCTATTAAGAGTGAGAGCATTTACGCAAGATGATGCTCACATATTTTGTTCTGAGGATCAAATTACAAGTGAATGTTTAGAGGTAACTAATTTAATTTTGGATATTTATAAGGATTTAGGTTTTGAAAATGTAATTCTTAAATATGCAGATAGACCAGAAGTAAGAGTTGGTGATGATGAAGTTTGGGATAAAGCAGAAGCTTCTTTACTTGAAGCAGTCAAAGCATCTAAGTTAGAATATAGTATTAATAAGGGTGAAGGTGCATTTTATGGTCCAAAAATTGAATTTGTATTAAGGGATGCAATTGGTAGAGATTGGCAGTGTGGAACTTTGCAAGTTGATTTGAATTTACCAGGAAGATTAGATGCTTCTTATGTTGATAAAGATGGAACTAAAAAAGTACCCGTTATGCTTCATCGAGCTTTATTTGGTTCTTTAGAAAGATTCATAGGAATTCTTATAGAAAATTATGCTGGCAAATTTCCTTTTTGGATTTCCCCATTACAAACTGTTGTGATACCAATATCTGAAGAATTTGACGATTATGCTATCGAAGTGTCAAAAAAAATAAAACAAGCGGGCATTAGTTCAAACGTTGATTTAAAAAAACATAATTTAAATTATAAAATAAGAGATCATTCATTAGCAAAAATACCTCTTTTATTAATTTGTGGTAAAAAAGAAGTTGACTCTAACTCTGTAACGATTAGAAGATTGGACTCGAACAAACAAGAAAATATGGATTTAAATTTATTCTTAAAAACTTTCTCTGCTTTGAACAAAGCATCCTCAAACTAAGTGGCAGATTTTAAACAAAATTACTTTCAAAGAAGAACAAAAGACAGGGGTCCTAGATCTAACAATAGAATTTCTTCTCCTGATGTTCAGGTTATAGCAAGTGATGGTGAAAATCTTGGTGTGATGAATACTAATGAGGCAATCTCAATGGCAAAAAATCAAGGATTAGATTTAATAGAGATAGCAGCTAATGCAAACCCACCTGTTTGTAAAATTATGGATATGGGTAAGTTTAAATATGATGCCCAAAAGAAAGCAAATATAGCAAAAAAAAAACAAAAAATTGTTTTATTAAAAGAAATTAAAATGAGACCTGTTACAGAAACACATGATTATGATTTTAAGGTTAAAAATGCAAAAAAATTTATAGCCAAGGGGGATAAAGTAAAATTTACTGTCAGATTTAAAGGCCGTGAACTACAACACTCTCACTTAGGAAAAGAATTAATGGATAAGATCAAAGAAGACATGAAGGATATTGGTAAGGTAGAATTACACCCTAAGTTTGATGGCAAGCAAATGATCATGGTAATTCAGCCTTTATAGGCCTTAATATAGGTTGTAAATTTATATCAATCTTTGTATAACACCGCAGAATTATGCCAAAATTAAAAACAAAAAGCTCAGCTAAAAAAAGATTTAAGATATCTGCAACAGGTAAAGTAATGACGGCCCAGGCTGGTAAAAGACATGGTATGATTAAAAGAACGAATTCTCAAATTAGAAAATTAAGAGGCACAACAACTATGTCAAAACAAGATGGCAAAATTGTTAAATCATACATGCCTTACAGTTTAAGAGGTTAATAATGGCAAGAGTAAAAAGAGGCGTAACTAGCAAAGCAAAACATAAAAAAGTTTTAAAAGCTGTCAAAGGTCAATGGGGCAGAAGAAAAAACACTATCAGAGTAGCTAAGCAAGCAATGGAAAAAGCGATGCAGTATGCTTACAGAGATAGAAGAAATAAAAAAAGAGATTTCAAATCTTTATGGATACAAAGAATTAATGCTGGTGTTAGAGCTGAAGGATTAACATATTCAAAATTTATCAATGGTCTTGGTAAATGTGGTATTACAATAGATAGAAAAATTCTTGCTGAAATTGCTTACGATAGCCCAGAAGCATTTAAAACAATTGTACAAAAAGCTCAATCCGCTTTAAATTAATCTTCTCTATTGTTTTTATTTCTTAAGGAAATAATCTATCAATATGCCAGACTTAAAAAATATTCAAAATGACTATTCTGCTAAACTAAATAACAATTTAAGTTTAGAAGAAATTAATCAAATTAAAACAGAGCTGTTTGGAAAAAATGGTCTGATTTCTTCTCAATTCAAAAATATTGGATCAATACCAGAGACAGATAGAAAAAAATTTGCATCAGATCTAAATCAAATTAAGGACGAGTTACAAAATTTAATAACCAATAAAATTAATGAAATTGAATCAAAAAAAATAAATGAAAAATTAGAAAAAGAAAAAATTGACGTAACTCTTCCCGAAAGATCATTTGTTAGAGGTAAAATTCATCCTGTTTCTCAAACTATAGATGAAATTTCATCAATCTTTTCTGAAATTGGATTTAGTGTTGAAGAAGGTCCAGATATTGAAAATGAATATAATAATTTTACAGCCTTAAATACCCCTGACAATCATCCAGCAAGAGACATGCATGACACATTTTATCTTGATGAGAATAAAGAGATTTTATTAAGAACTCATACATCTCCAGTTCAAATTAGGACAATGTTAAAAGATAAGCCTCCATTTAAGATTATTGCGCCTGGAAGAACTTACAGGTCTGATAGCGACCAAACACATGCACCTATGTTTCATCAAGTAGAGGGTTTACATATAGATAAAAATATAAATATGGGACACTTAAAGGGTTGTTTAAATTATTTTATTAAAGAGTTTTTTGAAGTTGAAAAAATTAAAATGAGATTTAGACCAAGTCACTTTCCATTTACGGAGCCATCAGCAGAAGTAGATATTGGTTATGAAATCAAAGATGGAAAAATTGTTATTGGAGATGGTGATCAATGGCTTGAAATCTTAGGGTGTGGAATGGTCCACCCTAACGTTTTGAAAAATGTGAAAGTTGATCCTTCAAAATATCAAGGATATGCATTTGGTATTGGGATTGATCGATTGGCAATGCTTAAATATGGTATTAATGATTTAAGAGCTTTCTTTGATTGTGATTATAGATGGTTAAATCATTTTGGTTTCGATCCATTAGATGTGCCATCAAATTATAGAGGTTTAAGTCGATGAAAATCACATTTGATTGGATAAAAGATCACTTAGATACAAAATTTAAAGAGGATAAGCTCTTAGAACAATTAACAAATGTTGGAATTGAGGTTGAGGGCGTAGAAAATTTATCAGCTGGACTTGATTTATTTAAAGTAGCGAAAATTTTAAAAACAGAAAAACATCCAAACGCAGATCGACTTAAAGTTTGTGATGTTGATGTGGGAGAAAAAGAAATAAAAAAAGTTGTATGTGGAGCACCAAATGCAAGAGAAGGGTTGATTACAGTATATGCTCCCCCTGGAGCCATTGTTCCTAAAAGTAAAGTAAAACTTGTAGTAGCTAAAATTAGAGATGTTACTTCTTATGGAATGCTCTGTTCAGAGTCTGAATTAAATTTATCTGATGAAAGTGATGGAATAACTGAATTATCTTCAAAAAAATATGGAAAGAGTATTGGAAAAAGCTATTTTTCAAAATTAAATTCTAATCTTATAGATCTATCAATTACTCCTAATAGACCAGATTGTCTTGGTATGAGAGGGATAGCGAGAGACCTTGCTGCTTCCGGTTTTGGAAAATTAAAAGATTTAAAAGAAAAAAAAATTAAATCAAACAATAATCAATCTTTAAAAGTAAAAATTAATAAAGAAAAAAATCAAGCATGTAGTTCTTTTGGCAGCTGTTTAATTACTAATGTAAAAAATACAGAAAGTCCCAAATGGTTAAAAGATAAACTAGTTTCAATTGGGCAAAAGCCAATTTCAGCAATAGTTGATATTACTAATTATGTAATGCTTGATATTAATCGACCATTGCACGCTTATGATGCTGATAAAATTGAAAAAGGTATTGTAGTCAGAAATTCAAAATCTGGAGAAGAATTCACAGCTCTAGATAACAAGAATTATAAATTAGATGATGGGATGTGTGTAATTAGTGACAGCAAAGGTGTATTAGGATTAGGTGGAATTATTGGAGGAACAAGATCTGGTACAGAATTTGATACTAAAAACATATTATTAGAGTCAGCGTATTTTGAACCAAGATCAATTAGAAGTACATCAAAAAAATTAAATTTAGATACAGATGCAAAGTTTAGGTTTGAAAGAGGTATTGATCCATTATCTATTGAAGATGGATTAAATAAAGCAGCACTATTAATTAAAGAGATTTGTGGTGGAGAAATTAGTAAAATTGACATTCAAAGAATTGAAATATGCAAAATTAAAACTATCAAATTTGATACTAATTTATTTGAAAAAATAACAGGTTTTAAAATTTCTACAAAGGAGATTTTAAAAATTCTTGAAGACCTTGGTTTCAAAATCAAAAAGGAAAAAAATTATTTTAAATTATCAGCTCCAACCTGGAGACCAGATATTTCACAGGAAATAGATATTGTCGAAGAGTTAGTGAGAATAACTGGTTATGATAAAATAAAAATTATAGATCCTATTAAAGAAAGAACTAAATCTACTTTAACTAAGTCACAAAAGTTATTTCACTTTTTACAAAGAGCAATTGCTTCAAAAGGATATTTAGAAGCAATAACTTGGTCATTTACTGACTCAAATTATAATGATCATTTTAAAGATAAGAATAAAGAAATTAAAATTGTAAACCCAATAAGTTCAGATTTAGGAGTGTTGAGAAACTCAATATTTTCAAATTTGATTATGTATATGAATAAAAATTTGGATAGAGGCTTTAAAGATTTATCAATATTTGAAATAGGCCCAATTTTTACTAGTTCAAATCCAGGTGAACAAAACACAGTAGTTTGTGGTTTGTCAGCAGGTAAAAAATCAAGATTATCGTGGATTGAAAAAGAGAGAAATGTTGATGTATTTGATGTTAAAAGGGATGTAGTTCAAACTCTAGTTGAGGCAGGATACAATTCAGATAGATTTTTTATAGATAGTGAAACACCAAACTATTATCATCCAGGTAAGTCAGGAAGATTATTTCTAAATAGAGGTAAAGATCAAATAGCAGCTTATTTTGGTGAAATTCATCCAAATATTTTAAAAAAGATTGATATTAAAACAGAGTCTCTAATGGGCTTTGAAATTTTTGTAGACAATTTGAAACTACCTAAAAAAACATTGAAAGATCAAAAGACTAAATTTCAAGTATCTGATTATCAAAAATCTGAGAGAGACTTTGCTTTTATAGTTAATAAAGAAATTAAAGCTCAAGATTTAATTAATGCTGTTTCAAGTGTAGATCAAAAACTAATCAGTAATATTAAAGTATTTGATGTCTATGAAGGTGAAAATATTCCAGAAAATCAAAAGTCTATAGCAATTAGTGTAACCATACAATCATCTGAAAAAACATTGAATGATAATGATTTAGAAAACATTAATAATTTAATAATTAAAACAGTTGAAAATAAAACTGGTGCTAAGATACGTTCATAAAGCAAATGAGTAATATTGATAATATTAGAAATTTTGCGATTATTGCTCATATTGATCACGGTAAATCAACAATAGCAGATAGAATTATTCATAATTGTGGTGGGCTAACAGAAAGAGAAATGAAAGCTCAAGTTTTAGATTCAATGGATATTGAGCGTGAAAGAGGAATTACTATTAAGGCTCAAACGGTAAAACTTAATTATAAAGCAAAAGATGGTAAAGAATATATTTTAAATATTATTGATACACCAGGTCATGTAGATTTTAGTTATGAGGTAAGTAGATCTCTTTATGCTTGTGAGGGATCAATTTTAATTGTTGATAGCACTCAAGGAGTAGAAGCACAAACTCTAGCAAATGTTTATCAAGCTTTAGATATTAATCATGAGATTGTACCAGTTTTAAACAAAGTAGATCTTCCAGCATCAGATTTAGATAGAACAAAAAAACAAATAGAAGATGTGATAGGTATCGATACTGAGGGTGCAATTCCTTGCTCTGGAAAGACAGGTGAAGGTATAGATGATATTTTAGAGCAAATTATTACTACCTTACCAGGACCTAAAGGTGAAAGTTTAGGTGATTTAAAATGCTTGTTAGTTGATAGCTGGTACGACACATATTTAGGAGTTGTTATTTTAGTCAGAGTTATTGATGGTAAAATTTCTAAAAATATGAAAATTAAAATGATGTCGACTAATCAAGAATATATTGTTGAAAAAGTTGGTGTATTTACCCCAAAAGCGACAGATATCAATGAATTAAATGCTGGAGAAATAGGCTTCATAACAACTGGTATAAAAGTTTTATCTGAAACAAAAGTTGGTGACACAATATGTGATGCTGCTAAACCATTAAATGAAGCGCTACCTGGTTTCAAACCCAGTAAACCTGTAGTTTTTTGTGGTCTATTTCCAGTAGATAGTTCTGAGTATCAAAAATTAAAAGATGGCTTAGCTAAACTACAATTGAACGATGCAAGTTTTTCATTTGAGCCTGAGTCTTCTTCAGCATTGGGACTAGGTTTCAGATGTGGGTTTTTAGGATTGCTTCATTTAGAAATTGTTACAGAAAGATTAGAAAGAGAATTTGATGTAAACTTATTAACTACCACTCCAGGAGTAGTGTATAAGGTTCATATGAATAGTGGAGATATTGTTGATCTTCATAACCCTTCAAGTTTACCAGATTCAACGTTAATCAAATTAATTGAAGAACCATGGATAAGAGCAACCATAATTACTCCAGATGAATACTTAGGTTCGATAATAAAAATGTGTCAGGATAAAAGAGGTGTACAAACCAATTTAAGTTATTCAGGAAATAGAGCTGTTGTAAATTATGAATTACCTCTAAATGAAGTGGTATTCGATTTTAACGATCGTTTAAAATCGATGACTAGCGGATATGCTAGTTTTGATTATGAAATCATTGAACATAGAGAAGGTGACTTAGTAAAACTTGGAATTTTAGTAAATACAGAACCTGTAGATGCACTAGCAATGATGATTCATAAAGATTTTGCTCAAAGAACAGGAAGAGAAGTATGTGAAAAATTAAAAGATTTAATTCCAAGACATAATTTTATGATACCAGTTCAAGCTGCAATCGGTGGAAAAATAATAGCCAGAGAAACAATTAAAGGTTTCAAAAAAGATGTTTTAACTAAAATTCATGGAGGAGGAGCTACAGATAGAAAAAGAAAGCTTCTAGAAAAACAAAAAAAAGGTAAGGCTCGATCAAAACAATTTGGAAGAGTAGAAATTCCTCAGGAGGCATTTATTGGTGTTCTCAAAATTTCTAAAGAAAAATAATTGGAGAGGTGGCCGAGTGGTTGAAGGCGCACGCTTGGAAAGCGTGTAAAGGAGCAATCTTTTCATGGGTTCGAATCCCATTCTCTCCGCCATAAAAAACAAAAAGGATTATTATCTTATCAATATTTTTTATATAGCTTTATTTTTTTGAAAGTTATCAGTTTATGAAATATGATTATGGAAATAACTATTATGATACAATATTATCAGTTTAAAAACAGAGCAATATCAAAACTTGTATCAATATTTAAGAAAAATAATAATGTCTTGATTTATGGACCTCAAAGAAGTTTTACAAATTTTTTTCATCAATACTTGGAAAGAAATTTTTTCGTCAATATAAAAAAAGGTACAGTATTTAAAAATTTAGATCATTATAAGCATAATCCAAAACCAGATCTTGATAAAAAAACCCTCAATAATAGTGTAATTTTTATTTTATATAAAGACCTTGATCTCTGGATAAAAAGTCTTGAAAGAAATCCGATGGATTTTTTTGAGATTAATAAATTATTTAATTATAATATTTCTAGCACAAAAGAAGTAGAAAAAATAAAACAATACCATAAAAATTTTTATAACTTTTGGATTAAAGAAAAAAAAATTTCTTCAAGAGTCGAGTTCGTTGATTATCAAGAAATGCTTGATGAAGGCTCTATTCATAGATTTAGTAAATATATAAAATTAAAGTATAAATTTTTATCTTATAAAAAAATTTATATTCCAAAAAAAGTAAGATTTTCGGACAATTTTAATAAACAAAATTATAAAATTTTTGTCAAAGAAGCTAGTAGTTTGAGCAAACAAATACGATCTTTGATTAAAAGATAAATCTAAAAAAATTTAAAGAGCTGAACTAGAAAAATTTTTTCATAAATTGTATTTTGTAATGAAAAAAAATTGACTGAATGACTAATTTGTGACATTTGATTAGAGGAAGCAGCTTAGCATTTTGAGTCTCGTGCATGGTAAACGAGTATAGGAGTAATACATCCATGGGCTCAAGTCTCATTCTCTCCATCATCAAATAAGCCTCTATTTGTTGTCTAAATCAACCCATTTTTAGTTAATTTAATAAAGATAAATCAGCATTTTTTAAAAAAAATGTTATAATTTTTTTTTCCAAAAAATTAAAAAATGACAAATAAAAACACATATCAGGCAGACTCCATTAAAGTTTTAAAAGGCCTTGAGGCAGTCAGAAAAAGACCAGGAATGTACATTGGAGACACCGATGATGGAACTGGCTTACATCATATGGTTTATGAAGTTGTTGATAACTCAATAGATGAAGCTTTAGCAGGTCATTGTAAAAATATTAATGTGAGAATTAATTCTGATGGCACTATCACAGTAAATGATGATGGTAGAGGTATTCCAGTTGATATGCACAAAGGAGAAAAAAAATCAGCTGCAGAAGTTATTATGACACAACTTCATGCTGGTGGTAAATTTGATCATGACTCTTACAAAGTTTCTGGTGGACTTCATGGAGTTGGTGTTTCTGTTGTAAATGCACTATCTGAGTCATTACAAGTAGAAATAAATAGAGATGGCAAGAAACATTTTATAGAATTTAAAAATGGAGAAGCAAAAGCACCTCTAAAAGTTTTAGGTAAATCTAAAGAAACAGGAACACAAATAACATTTTTACCTTCAAAAGAAATTTTTTCTTCTACAAAGTTTAGTTCAAATATTCTTATCAAGAGAATGAGAGAATTAGCTTTTTTAAACAAAGGTATAAAAATAATCTTTACAGACGGAAGCTTAAAAAAAGAAAAAGTATCTGTGTTTAAGTTTGATGGAGGTGTTCTCGAGTTTGTAGATTTTTTAGATGAAAAAAGAGAAAAATTACAAAATAAAAATGGAAATGATTTATTTAAAAAGCCGATTTATATAGAGGGAAAAAAGGATAGCATTGAACTTGAATGTTCATTAAAGTGGAATGCAAGCTATGCAGAGGATATTTTTGCTTATACTAATAATATTTATCAAAAAGATGGTGGGACACATTTATTAGGTTTCAGAAGTGCATTAACAAGAGTGGTTAATAAATACGCAAACGAACATAATCTTCTTAAGAAAAATAAATTAGCAATTTCTGGAGATGATATCAAAGAAGGACTTACTTGTGTATTATCTACAAAAATTCCAGATCCCAAATTTTCATCTCAAACAAAAGATAAACTAGTTTCTTCAGAAGTCAGAATGATTGTCGAAACAGTTGTAAATGAAAAATTATCTATTTGGTTTGATCAAAACCCTTCAGTTGCTAAAATAATTTTAGCAAAAGTTATACAAGCCGCAATGGCAAGAGATGTAGCTAGAAAAGCTCGAGAAAATGTAAGAAGAAAAGGTGCTTTAGAATTAAGTGGGCTTCCAGGCAAACTAGCAGATTGTCAAATAGGAAAACAAGATGGTACAGAATTGTTTATTGTAGAGGGTGATTCAGCGGGTGGATCTGCCAAACAAGGAAGAAATAGGGCTAATCAAGCTGTTTTACCTTTAAGAGGTAAAATTTTAAATACATATGTTGAAGATATAGCCATTAAAAAGAATGGTAATGGCGACAGTTCTGAACAACAAAGAACTAAAGCTTTATCAAAAATGATTTCATCTAACGAAATAGTTACTTTAATCAATGCCTTGGGATTAGATCCAAAAGTACAAGAAATAGATTTAAAAGATCTTAGATATGGAAAAATTATTATTATGACAGATGCTGATGTAGATGGATCTCATATTAGAGCTCTTTTATTAACTTTTTTTAATAACAAGCCGTTCAATAAATTAATTGAAAATGGACATGTGTATTTAGCTCAACCCCCATTGTTTAAAATAAATAAAGGTTCAAAAGGAATTTATATTAAAGATGAAATAGAATTAGAAGATTATATTGTTAATAATAATAAAGAGTTAAAAAAATTAAAAAGAGGATCGAAAGAGTTTATAAAAGAGTTAGATCTAGAAAAATCAAAAATGAATATACAAAGGTTCAAAGGATTAGGTGAGATGAATCCAGAAGAGTTGTGGAGCACAACACTTGACCCTGAAACAAGAAATCTATTACAAGTACAGTATTCAAAAGATCTTAAAAGGGATCAAAGTTTAATACATACTTTAATGGGAAATGATGTTGCGTTAAGAAAAGATTTTATAATTTCTAATGCAATTAATGTACAAAATCTTGATATCTAATAATGAAGTTCTTTGAAACTTCAAAGTATCATTTCTTTAAAAAGTCAACCTATATAAGCTTGAGATGGGTTGGTATTATTGGGCAATTAATATCAGTCAACTTTGTCTATTTTATTTTAAATTTCAACTTTGATTTTATTATTTGTAATCTAGTTATAGTTTTTGGTATTTTAAGTAATTTATTTTTATTTTTTATATATAAAAAAACACAATTATCAGATAGATCAGCTTTTATTTTTTTAGTCATAGATATATTGCAGCTTGGTATTTTGCTTTATTTGTCAGGAGGTGTTACCAATCCATTTGTTATTTTTTTATTAATTCCAAGCGTTTTTTCATCATCAAATTTAAGTTTTAAAACTAATTTTTTACTAGTATTTTTAACAATAATTATAATTTTTATACTTACATTTTATTCATTAGATTTACCTTCTCCAATTAGTGATCATTTTCATGTAAGTCTATATTATTTTTATTCAATTCCTATCGCTTTAATAATTGCTTTAATTTTTTTAAATTATTTAGCGATGTCATTTGGAGCACAGTCTAGATTAAGGCGTGAAGCAATGGCAAAAATGGAAGAGGTTATGGCTACTGAACATGAACTTTTATCTTTGGGGGGTCAAGCTGCAGCAGCAGCCCATTCTCTTGGAACACCTTTATCCACTATTAAAATTATTGCTCATGATCTTGAAAAACAATTTAAAGAGCAAGAAGATGTCAAAAAAGATATAGAATTATTATCTAGCCAGGTTGAAAGATGCAATGAAATTTTAAGAAGACTAACATTAAACCCAGTAGAGGAAGATAATTTTATTGATAAAGATCTTTCAATGAAAGATTATTTAAGTGAAATTATTTCTTCATTTAAAGAAATTAGCGCAAAAAAATTTATCTTTAATTATGATCAATTTTCAAATGTAAAAAAAATAACAAAATCTATAGAAATTGTTTACGGATTAAGAAATTTTATTGGAAATGCTAATAAATTTTCTAAAGAGGTAATTTATATAAATTTGAAAAGTGATAGTGAAATAACAGAAATTAGTATCGAAGATGATGGAAACGGTTATCCAAAAGACGTCTTATCAAAAATTGGAGAACCATATTTAAGAACAACAGATCCTATTGATAAATCTAAAACAGGTTTAGGACTTGGTTTGTTTATTGGGAAAACACTTTTAGAAAAAAATTTTGCTTCAATTGATTGCAGGAACTCAAAAACAAGAAGTGGTGCAGAGGTGATTATTAAATGGAGTAATAAAGATCTATTTAATATTTAGTGAAATTTTTTTTTAGTTTCAAATAATGAACTTAATTGTGAAATCATAACATCTCCCAATTCATTTACATCAGTGATTTTAATTGCTTTGTTGTAATATCTTGAAACATCATGACCAATACCAATTGCTAAAACTTCAATTTCAGTTTTATTTTCTATAAATTTAACCATCTTTTTTAGATGTTTTTCTAAAAAATCTCCTGAATTAACTGAAAGTGTTGAGTCATCTACTGGTGCTCCATCTGAAATTACCATCATAATCTTTCTTTCCTCTTTTCTTTTCTTTATTCTGTTGTAGGCCCAAGAAATAGCTTCACCATCAATATTTTCTTTTAACAAACCTTCTTTTAGCATTAGCCCTAAATTATTTTTAGCTTGTCTCCAGTGAGTGTCAGCTCCTTTATAAATTATATGTCTTAAATCATTTAATCTTCCAGGAGTTTTCGGTTTTGAATTTTTATTCCAAAGTTCTCTACTTTTTCCACCTTTCCAATTTTTTGTTGTGAAACCTAGAATTTCAACCTTAACTGAACATCTCTCTAATGTTCTAGACAATATATCTGCACATATCGCAGCTATTGTTATAGGCCTTCCTCTCATTGAACCAGAATTATCGATTAACAAAGTAACAATTGTATCTTTAAAATCTAAATCTTTTTCTTTTTTAAATGATAATGAATTATACGGGTCCATAATAATTCTGGGTAGTTTTGAACTATCAAGCAATCCTTCTTCTAAATCAAAATCCCATGCTCTATTTTGTTTTGCGAGCAACTGTCTTTGTAGTTTATTTGCAAGCTTAGTTATTACATCTTGAAATCCAACTAGTTGTTGATCTAATGTTCTCCGAAGTTTTGCAGCTTCGTCTGCATTTTCTAATTTCTCAGCCTTTGTTATTTCATCGTATTGTGTTGTAAAAATTTTGTAATCTAAATTAATATTATCAAGATTTTTTTGAACGATTTGCTCTGAACTTTGTTCATCTGACTCAGTATCTGAAAGCTGTTCATCAAGATTAAATTCATCAACATTATAATCAGCATCTAAACTAGCCTGTGTTTCCTGGTCATTATTTTCATCTTTATTGTCTTCATTATCTTTGTTTTGTTCATCGTTTGATGGATTATCCTGTCCTTGATCTTGATTCTCTTCTGTTTTTTCATCGTCTTCTTCGCTTTGAAAAATATCCATTTCCTCTAAAATTTGAGAAAATCTTGATCCATAGTTGTCTTGGTTTTCTAAGTTTTCTTGTAAAAATCTTTTGTGTTTTTCTATGGATTGTTCAAAGTCTTTTTCCCAAAAATTTAACATTTTTGATGTTAAAGGATTTAGCTTTATTTGATGAAAATTTTTAAGCATATACAGTTCAAACGCCTCTGTTACAGGTACGTCTTCTTTTGTTTTTAACTGATCTTTCCTTTTAGTATTAATTATATGTGAATAATTTTCTTGAAAATTTTTTTCTATCCCTTTAAGCATTTTACCGCCTAATGCTTCGTATCTAATTTTTTCAGCTATATTATATAGAGATCTTGAAGAATTATTAGAAGGAAGATTTTTTCTATAAATAGTTTCATTAGAAAATTTTTTTTTTAAAGCAGAAGAGTCTGTTTCAGCACGTAATTTAATAAAATCACTTGGCTTTGTTAGATTATCAATTTCAATTGAGTTTAAATCTTTTTTTTTATCATTCTCTGATGATTTATTTATTAAATCAAAATCATCTGAAATTACTTTTGCTGTTGAAATTAATGCTAGTCTAAATTTTTCTTTTAAGTTAGCAATTTTATCACTCATTTAAATTTGAATATTCATCAATGACTCTGGAAGTTCTTCACCAAAACATCTTTGATAATATTCTGCGATAGTATTTTTTTCAATTTCATCACATTTATTAAGAAAAGTTACTCTAAAAGCATATCCTGTATCTTTAAAAATTTCTGAGTTTTCCGCCCAATGCATTACTGTTCTTGGGCTCATAACTGTTGAAATATCACCTGCTATAAAACCTTTTCTTGTTAAAGAAGCTACTTTGATCATATTGGCAACTTTTTCTTTACCTTTTGCATTATTAAGATTTTTATTTTTTGCCAAAACTATATCTAATTCCCTTTCAAGACCAAGATAGTTAAGTGTGGTTACTATATTCCATCTATCCATCTGACCTTGATTTATTTGTTGTGTCCCATGATAAAGACCTGTTGTATCACCAAGTCCCACAGTATTTGATGTTGCAAATAATCTAAAAAATTTATTTTGTTTAATAACTTTATTTTTATCAAGAAGTGTAAAGTTACCTTCAGCTTCTAAAACTCTTTGAATTACAAACATTACATCTGGTCTACCAGCATCATACTCATCAAAAACAAGTGCCACTGGATTTTGTATAGACCAAGGTAAAATACCTTCATTAAATTGAGTAACCTGTTTTCCATCTTTAAGAACAATTGCATCTTTTCCTATCAAGTCTATTCTACTAACGTGACTATCTAAATTTACTCGAATACACGGCCAGTTCAATCTAGCTGCAATTTGTTCTATATGTGTCGATTTTCCAGTACCATGATATCCTTGAACCAAAACTCTTTTGTTATAGGCAAAACCAGAAATTATTGCCATCGTAGTGTCTCTATCAAATTTGTAACTTTTATCTATTTCAGGAACATATTCAGTTTTTTTTGAAAATGCTTCCACTTCCATATCTGAATCGATTCCAAAAGTTTGTTTTAATGAAATTTTTATATCAGGTTGAATGTTAAGATTTGGCGTCAATTTTTTCTCTATAAGTATTTTTTAGCTGTGTATAAGCTAATGTAATTAATTTAAGTTTTTCTTCATATTTTTTATTCCCAGCATTTATATCGGGGTGATATTTTTTGACAAGTAATTTGAACTTATCTTGAACTTTTTCCCACTTCAATCCTACGGAAACTCCCAATATTCCAAAGGCTTTGATATCTTTATGATTAAACTTAAATTGACGCATATGATTGTATTCGCCGTTAATTTTATCTTTATCCAATTCATCCCTTAAAGTGTTGTTCCAAAGAACTTTAAAGAAATTATCTGAAGAGCTGAAGCTTTGTGTCGGTTTGTGCCAAATCATATCTGATTTTAAAAAATTCAAAACTTGGTCATCATTCATTCCTGAAAAATAATTCCAGTTTTTATTAAACTCTTTTACATGCTCTAGACAAAGCATTCTATATTTTTTGCTATTATCTTTTTCAACTGGCGCTTTATATTCACCAATTTCGTTACAATTATTCCAGTCGCAAATATTTTTCATGATGTATAATAGACTTAGTTTATGGATATAAATGAGTTAATTGCAATTGTAAAAAAAAAACTTACTGATCAAATTGATATTGAAAGTATTGAAATAGAGGATAAATCTTTTCTTCACAAAAATCATGCTGGTAATCAGGAAGGTAGATATCATTTAAAAATTATTTTGAGTTCAGGTGAGCTAAAGAATTTAAGTAGAATAGAGAGTAACAAAAAAATTTACAAAATATTAGATTATGAATTAAAAAATTATATACATTCAATACAAATTTTAATTTCTTAATTCATTTTTTAGAAATTCAGCTAAAATATTTTTTTTATATTCTCCATTTATTATTGGATATCCAATTTTTTTTAACAAAACTAAATTAATCTTATCCGAATTATTTTTTTTATCTTTAACCATAAAAGACAAAATTTTATTTAAATCTCCAATTTTAAAAAATTTATTTATTTTGGATGGTAAATTTGCTTTAGAAATATGACTTATGATTGATTTATAGTCACTTTTTTGAATCAAACTGTTTTTTAAACTAAAATTTAAAGCGCTTTTCATACCTAGAATTACTGCTTCACCATGATTAAGTTTTCTTGAATAACCCAGAGAAGCTTCATAAGCATGTGCGAATGTATGACCAAAATTTAGAATTTTTCTTAGTCCTTTTTCTTTTTCATCTTTTTCAACAACATTTTTTTTTATTTTACAGCTTTCGTATATAGCTTTTTCAATAAAAGGAGATGAAAGTTTTAAAATTTTATCACTATTTTTGTCTAAAAATTTATAAAAACTTTTATTAGCAATTAAAGAATGCTTTAAAATTTCACCATAACCACATATTAATTCTCTTTTTGGTAATGTTTTTAAAAATTGAACATCAGATATAACTAAGTCTGGTTGATAAAAACTTCCTATTAAATTTTTTCCATATTTAGTGTTTACCCCTGTTTTTCCTCCTATAGATGAGTCAACCTGAGATAATAAAGTGGTTGGAATGTTGATAAATTTTAAACCTCTTTTAAAGAGACTAGCTGCAAAACCACTTACATCACCCGTAATTCCTCCACCAATAGATATAACGCAATCTTCCCTTGAAA